>NZ_JBGTYM010000004.1:0-320880 GCF_044142105.1 Neotabrizicola paludis | reverse complement strand
GATGGCCGGCATCTTCACCTTGATCCTCTGCAGCCCGCCATCGACCTCGCGCGTCACGGTGGCGCTGTCGCCCTCGACGGCCAGCTCGCTGGCGAAGGTCGCCTGGCTCCAGCCCAGAAGGGCGGCCAGCATCTGGCCGGTGGCGTTCATGTCATTGTCGATCGCCTGCTTGCCGCAGAGCACCAGGCCCGGCGCCTCGTCCTTGACCACGCCCGCCAGCAGCTTTGCCACCGCCAGAGGCTCGATATCGGTGTGCACATCCGCCGTGGCCTCGATCAGGATCGCCCGGTCGGCGCCCATGGCCAGCGCATTGCGCAGCGTCTCCTGCGCCTGCTTGACGCCGATCGACACCACCACAACCTCGGTCGCGACACCCTTCTCCTTCAGACGGATCGCCTCTTCCACCGCAATCTCGTCAAACGGGTTCATCGACATCTTCACATTCGCAAGATCGACCCCGCTCCCGTCCGCCCTAACGCGAACCTTCACGTTGTAGTCAATCACACGTTTGACCGGCACAAGGACCTTCATCAGTGCGTCTCTCCACGGTAGGGGGCCAAGGGCCCCGGCCAAGCTCTCGCCCGGGGTGTTACCGCGTCGGGAAGCGCAGTGACAGAGGAAATGCGACAGAAACCTGCGCCCGGACGTCGCGTTTTCACCGCTGGTCAGGCCTGGGGGCGGGTCAGTCCCGGCACCCAGAGCACATCTTTCGCGCCATCGTCATTGGCGATCCGGCCTGCCACGAAGAACCAGTCGGAGAGGCGGTTCAGGTAGCGCACTGCCTCGGGGTTCACGTCTTCCTGCGCCGCCAGCTCCACCACCAGCCGCTCGGCGCGGCGGCAGACGGTGCGGCACAGGTGCAGTTGCGCCGCCAGCGCCGATCCGCCCGGCAGGATGAAGCTGCGCAGCGGCGTCAGCCGGGCGTTCAGCACGTCAATCTCGCGCTCCAGCCGCTCCACCTGCGCCGCAATCATCCGCAGGGGCGTGTAGGACAGCGTCGAATCAAGATGGCGGTCGGGGGTGCAGAGATCGGCCCCCAGATCGAACAGGTCATTCGAGACGCGCGCCAGCGCCGCATCCATCTCGTCCGCCGCGTGAAGCCGGGCAAGGCCGACCGTGGCATTGGCCTCGTCGACCGTGCCATAGGCCGAGACCCGCAGCGATTGCTTGGGGACCCGCGCGCCGTTGCCCAGCGCTGTTTCGCCCTTGTCGCCGGTTTTCGTATAGATTTTCGACAGGACAACCATATTCAGCCCTTCGTCTTCAGCCAGGCGAAGAGGACGATCACCACCACCGCCACAAATTGTGCGTAAAGCCGCCAGCGCATGATGCGGTTGGCGTTGCGGCGGTTGAACTCGCCGCCCTTGGCGAAGGTGCCGATGCCAAAGATCAGGATGCCGGCCACCACCAGCACCAGGGCGGTCGCAACCAGAAACAGCGGGTCTTGCAAGAGCATGGGCCTCTCCTCCGTCTGTGTCGGGTGTAAGCCAAAGCCGCGGCGAAGCGAAGAGCCGAGCCGGTGCTGCGTCGAAAAATCGCCGGGGCTGCCGGTAAACTTTCCGCGTCAGCCCTTGGCCATCAGCCAATCCAGCGCCCGGGTCGGCAGCACCCGCCGCGCGATGCCGGAAATCCAGGTCGGCGTGGTGACGTAATAGCGCGGTTTCGGGCGTGCCGCCTCGACCGCATGGATCAGCTTGGCCGTCACCGCCGAGGCGGGCAGCTCGAACCGGTCGGGCGCGTTCTTCGCTTCATACAGCCGGTGCAGCAGAGTCTTGTATTCCGCCGACCGTGCCGAGTTTTCCCAATCGATCCATTTCTCGAAATGCGGCACGGCATTTTCGCGGATGCGGCTGGTGATCGGCCCCGGCTCAATCAGCACCACCTCGATCCCGGTGCCCTTCATCTCGATCCGCAGCACATCCGTCAGCCCCTCCATGGCGAATTTCGTCGCCACATAGGCGCCGCGCCATTTCACCCCGACCAGGCCAAGCACCGAAGAACAATTGATGATTCGCCCGGCGCCCGCTGCGCGCATCATTGGAATCACCCGGCGCGATAGGTCGTGATAGCCGAAAAGATTGACCTCGAAGATCGCCCGCAGCGCGCCGCGCGGCAGGTCTTCGACCGCGCCGGGGCAAGCGAAGGCGCCATTGTTGAACAGCGCGCCCAGCCTGCCGTCATTCACTTCGGCCACATGGGCGACGGCCGCGGCGATGCTGTCCTCGTCGCTGTAATCCAGCCGAAAGCTTTCCAGCCCCTCGTCACGCAGACGCAGGCAATCCGCTTCCTGGCGGCAGGTGGCAAAGACCCGCCAACCCCGTGCCTTCAGGCCCCGCGCTGCATCAAGCCCGATGCCCGAAGAGCAGCCGGTGATCAGGATGGATCGGTCCAAGTCGCTGCTCGCCACGTCTCTGCCCCTTCGTCTGCGCGCTTTTTGCGGCGCAAGCTGGGGCAAAGGGGCTGGGCCGTCAAATGAAGTTCTTGTCGCTAACGCGAGGCAAGGCCCCGGCTACAGCGGATCAGGGCGTCGCGGTCAGGAAGCGGGCGGCGACATAGCCGTCGATCCCGTCGCCCTCGATCAGCACATGGGCCCAGTCGGCGCCTTCCATGGCGACGACGGTCACCGCCTCGCCATTGTCCAGCCGCCCCACCACCGAACTGTCGGTCGACGGACCCTGCCGCACGTTGACCGAGCGCGCGGCAACATACCAGACCTGCCGCTCGTCCGCGCTCGCCGCCGGGGCCGGGCCCTCATCGGCGGCCATCTCGGGCGAGGGATCGGCCACATCGCCGGACATGCCGGGCAGCGCGGAGAGGGTGAAGACCGGCTGCGGCGCCATCTTGCGGGTCTCCGGTGCGGCCGGGGCGGGTGCGGTCGGCGTATAGGCCGCGGTCATCACCTGCGCGGGCGGCTCGGGCGTGAAGGGAGCCGTCGCCGCGGCGGCGACCGCGCCGGGCGAGACGATTTCCGTCTCGGACGCGGGCGCAAGCGATGCCGTCTCGATCGGGGAATAGGCGCGTTTCAGCACCACCACGTCGCGACCTTCCGCTGCGGCAAGCGCCAGACCCGGGCGCATCTGGCCCCGATCCTGTCCGGCAATCAGCAAAGTCACATAGATCGAAGCGCAAAGCAGGACGGTCAGTCGCAGCATCAAATTCACCAATGGCAGTCGGTAATACGGCACCCCCCGGTGCCGAAACAGTCAGCAGAGAAACTGGACATATCACGATTCCCTTGCCTTCCGTGAGGGAAAAACGTCCGAAGCTTCCCCGGGTTCCCGGACAGTGGCAGGAAACGTCTGGACCCTTCGCGCTTGCGGAATTACACGACATCCATGTCGCAGGACGAAGAAGACCCCAAGACCTACGGTCAGACCATGGCCGAGCCGCTTTCCCGTGCCATCGGCGAGCGCTACCTGACCTATGCGCTGTCGACGATCATGCATCGCGCGCTGCCCGATGCGCGCGACGGGCTGAAGCCGGTCCATCGCCGCATCCTTTACGCGATGCGTGAATTGCGCCTGTCGGCGACCGGGGGCTTCCGCAAATCGGCCAAGATCTCGGGCGATGTGATGGGGAATTACCACCCCCACGGCGATGCCGCGATCTATGACGCCATGGCGCGTCTGGCGCAGGATTTCAACGTCCGCTACCCGCTGGTCGACGGGCAGGGCAATTTCGGCAATATCGACGGCGACAATCCGGCCGCCAGCCGCTACACCGAGGCACGGCTGACCGCCATCGCCGAGACGCTGATGGAAGGTCTGGCCGAGAACGCCGTCGACTTCCGCCCGAATTACGACGGTACGCTGGAAGAGCCGGTGGTGATGCCCGCCGCCTTCCCCAACCTGCTGGCCAATGGCTCCTCCGGCATTGCCGTCGGCATGGCCACCAATATTCCGCCCCATAATCTCGATGAGCTGATTCAGGGCTGCCACTTGCTGCTGAAGCAACCCGAGGCCACCACCGCCGATCTTGTCGCCCTGATTCCCGGCCCCGATTTCCCGACCGGTGGGATCATGGTCGAACCGCGCGAGACCATCCTTGACGCTTATGAAACCGGTCGCGGCTCCTTCCGCACCCGTGCGAAATGGCATGTCGAGGATCTGGGCCGCGGCACCTGGCAGATCGTTGTCACCGAGATCCCCTATCAGGTCGCCAAGTCCAAGCTGATCGAGAAGCTGGCCGAGCTTATCCAGATCAAGAAGGTGCCGCTTCTGGCGGATGTCCGCGACGAATCGGCCGAGGACATCCGCATCGTCCTCGAACCCCGCGCCCGCACCGTCGATCCCGAGGTGCTGATGGGCACGCTGTTCAGGAACAGTGACCTAGAGACCCGCTTTTCGCTGAACATGAACGTGCTGATCGACGGCCGCGTCCCCCGGGTCTGCGGCCTCAAGGAAGTGCTGCGCGCCTTCCTCGACCATCGGCGCGACGTGCTGCGCCGCCGCTCGGAACACCGGATCGAGAAGATCGACCATCGGTTGGAAATTCTTGAAGGCTTCATCATCACCTTCCTGAATCTCGATCGCGTCATCGACATCATCCGCTATGACGATGATCCCAAAGCCGCCTTGATGCGCGAACATTGGGGCAAGCCGCACAAGCGCGCGGCGTCGGAAAAGGATTACGTCACCCCCCCGCCGGGCGAGGGCGAACTGACCGAGATCCAGGCCGAAGCCATCCTCAACATGCGCCTGCGCAGCTTGCGGCGGCTCGAGGAGATGGAGCTGATCGCCGAACGCGACGCGCTGCAAAAGGAACGCGCCGATCTGGCCGATCTTCTGGAAAGCGACCGTCGCCAGTGGAAGAAGATCGGCGAAGAGCTGGAAGAGATCCGCCAGAAATTCGGCAAGGGCACCAAGGGCGGCGACCGCCGCACCCAGTTCGCCGAGGCGGGCGTGGTCGAGGATGTGCCCTATGAGGCGATGATCGAGCGCGAGCCGATCACGGTGATCTGTTCCCGCATGGGCTGGATCCGCGCGATGAAGGGCCATGTCGACCTGGCGGCCGAGCAGAAATACAAGGATGGCGACGGCGCGCGCTTCGCCTTCCATGCTGAGACGACCGACCGCATCCTGCTCGTGGCCGAAAACGGCCGCTTCTTCACCCTTCTGGGCGCGAACCTGCCCGGCGGGCGCGGCATGGGCGAACCCGTCCGCCTGATGGTCGATCTGCCGAACGACACGGGCATCACCGAGATCCTTCTGCACCGCCCCGGCGCGAAATACCTTGTCGCCTCGACTGCGGGCGACGGTTTCATCGTCCCTGCCGACGAATTGCTGGCCCAGACCAAGGCCGGCAAGCAGGTTCTGACCACGCGCGAGGGCGTGAAATCCGCGGTCTGCCGCCCCGTTTCGGGCGATCACGTCGCCGTGGTGGGCGACAACCGCAAGCTTCTGGTCTTCCCGCTGGCCGAATTGCCGGAAATGGCCAAGGGCAAGGGTGTGCGGCTGCAAAAATACAAGGATGGCGGCCTCTCGGACGCGATCACCTTCACTCTGGCCGATGGCCTGTCATGGAAAGACCCGGCTGGCCGCACCCGCACCGAGACGCTTCTGACCGAATGGCTGGGTCCGCGCGCCGGCGCCGGCAAGATGGCCCCCCGTGGTTTTCCCCGCGACAATCGCTTCACCTGAACCGACGCGGCGCCTCACGCGCGGCATCCTCTGTCGCCAAATTTCCCGGGGTCTGACGCAGGGACGCGACGCTGATCAGGTCTGCTCCACCCCCAGCCAGACCCCGCCTTCGGGCCGCAGCGTCAGGATCATCGCCGGCTTTGGATCGCGCCCCGGCACCGGCGTGAACCGAAACCGTGCCAGAAGGGTGGCGAGGATGATCACCGCCTCCTGCAAGGCAAAGCTCGCCCCGATGCAGATGCGCGGGCCATCGCCAAAGGGCAGGTAATGAAAGCGCGGCACCGCGCGCGGATCGGCGAAACGCGACGGGTCAAAGGCGTCGGGCCTGTCCCACAGCCGGTGATGGCGGTGCAGCGCATAGATCGGCAGGATCACCGTGTCGCGGCGCCGCACCTCGCGCCCGCACAGCTCATCTGGCGCCTGCGCCGTGCGCGACAGGAAGGCCGCGGGCGGATAGAGCCGCAGCGCCTCGTCCACGATGCAGCGGGTCAGGGGCAGGGCGGGCAGATCCGTCACGGTTGCCGCCCTTTCGCCCAGCACCGCCTGGGCTTCGGCCCGCGCCGCCGCCTGCACGCCTGGGTCAAAGGCGCAAAGATACAACGCCCAGGACAGGGTCAGCGCCGTCGTCTCATGCCCGGCCACGATGAAGGTCAACAGGTTGTCGCGCAGCTCGTCCGTCGACATCTTCCGCCCGCTGTCGGGGTCTGCCCCCGCCATCAGAAGGTCCAGCAGGTCCGGCGGCAGGCGCGCGCCAGCGGCCCGCCGGGCCTCGATCGCTTGATCCGCCAGGCGCTTGGTCTGCCGCATCGCCGCGCCCGTCACCATCCGATGCGGCCGCGGCACCCAGCCCGGCGCGCCCAGAATGTCCAGAACCGAGACCTTCGCCGTTTGCCCGATATACTGCTCGATCGCCCGATGCACCGCCGCGCGGTCAAAGCCCTCGCCGCTGGTGAATGTCACATCGGCGATGACCTCGAAGGTCGCCGTCACCATCTCGTCGAACAGGTTCGCCGCCCGCCCCGTCACCAGCCGGGCGCAGGCCCGTTCTGCCGCCGCCGTCATCACCGGACCCAGCGCCGCCACATTGCGATGCGAAAAGACCGGCGCCGCCGTCCGCCGCTGCCAGTGCCACTCGGCGCCCTCGGCCACGAACAGGCTGTCGCCGATGGCCGGGCCAAGGATCAGCTTGGTCACCAGCGATTTCGGGTAATTCGCCAGATTGTCGCGCAAGACCCGCTTCAGCGCGTCGGGCTCCATCACCATATGCCAGCGCTTGCCGGTGCGGCCCGACAGGATCGGCGCATGGGTGGCGATCTCGGGAATCAGCTCCAGCACATTGCGCCGCCCGGCCGCAAGCGACCCCCTGATGCCCAGAGGTTCGGTCGCCAGCGGAACGCGGACGGGCAGGGGGCCAAGGGCAAGCGGTTTCAGAACGGACATGGCGCATCTCCGACCGGGCTGCTGCCGTCATGCTACGCGTCCTGCGCCTTGCGCGACAGCCCGAGCGGGTGGCGTTGCGGCTTGCCGCCTGACCGGCTATCCCTGAATGCCTGATCCGCGCCAAAAGCGCCCAAGCCGGAGCCGCCGATGTTCCTTCGTTCCTTCGCCCTCTGCCTTGGCCTTCTGTCGCTGGCGGCCTGTGCCACCAATGATCTGGCCGAACCGCCCGCCCCGCTTGGCGATTTCGCCCTGGGCCTGAACATCGCGGTCGCTGACAATATCCAGATGGTGCCGATCTCGCGCCCGGCCGAGCCGAAGGATTGGGAAGCCGCGATCAAGAAGGCCGTGGACGACCGTTTCGGTGCCACGCGCTATCAGGGATCGAAGCTCTATAATATCGGCATCAATATCGACGCCTATGCCCTCGCGCCGCCCGGCATCCCGCTGGTGGCCTCGCCCAAATCGGTCGTCGTCATCACCGCCAACATCTGGGATGACGCGGCGCGGAAGAAGCTGAACGAGGAAGGCAAGCAATTCACCGTCTTCGAGGGACTGTCGGGCGACACGCTGGTCGGTTCGGGCCTGACCAAGTCCAAGCAGCAGCAGATGGACACGCTGGCCTTCAACGCGGTCAAGCGGGTCGAGGACTGGCTTCTGGAGCATCCCGAATGGTTCGGCATGACGCCCGAACAGCTCAAGGCCGCGCTCGAGGCGCGGGCCGCGAAGGTGGCGGCGGCCAAGAAGACCAGGGCGGCCCCGCCTGCCGGCCCCGTGGCCCCGGCGGCACCGGCCACGCCCCCCGCGACCAACTGACCTGTCCGGGGCCCGGGCCCCTGCACCCCCCCGGGCCCGTTCCCGCTTGATTTTCCGGCTCCGGGGCTTTATCTCGCCGCGCGAGTGAAGGAAGGGGTCTCCATTCCGGGCCCCGCGCAAGGAAGGGCTGCCCCATGGCCAAGGCCAAGTTTGAACGCACCAAGCCGCATGTGAACATCGGCACGATCGGTCACGTCGACCACGGCAAGACCACGCTGACCGCGGCGATCACGAAGTATTTCGGCGAATTCCGCGCCTATGACCAGATTGACGGTGCGCCGGAAGAGCGTGCGCGCGGCATCACCATCTCGACGGCCCATGTCGAATACGAGACCGAAGCCCGCCACTACGCCCATGTCGACTGCCCCGGCCACGCGGACTATGTGAAGAACATGATCACGGGTGCGGCGCAGATGGACGGCGCGATCCTGGTCGTGGCCTCGTCGGACGGCCCGATGCCGCAGACCCGCGAGCATATCCTGCTCGGCCGTCAGGTCGGCATCCCCTATATGGTCGTCTACATGAACAAGGTCGACCTGGTGGATGACGCGGAACTGCTCGAGCTGGTCGAGATGGAAATCCGCGAGCTGCTGTCGTCCTACGACTATCCTGGCGACGATATCCCGATCATCAAGGGTTCGGCGCATCAGGCGATGATCGGCGAGCGCAAGGACATCGGCGAGGATTCGATCCGCGCGCTCTTGAAGGCCGTGGACGAATATATCCCGACCCCGGCCCGCGCCGTCGACCAGCCCTTCCTGATGCCGATCGAAGACGTGTTCTCGATCTCGGGCCGCGGCACCGTGGTCACGGGTCGTATCGAGCGCGGCGTGATCAATGTCGGCGACGAAGTGGAGATCGTGGGCATCCGCGACACCAAGAAGTCGACCTGCACCGGCGTCGAGATGTTCCGCAAGCTCCTGGATCGCGGTGAGGCCGGCGACAACGTGGGCGTGCTGCTGCGCGGCATCGACCGCGACGGCGTCGAGCGCGGCCAGGTTCTGTGCAAGCCGAAATCGGTGAACCCGCACACCAAGTTCGAAGCCGAGGCCTATATCCTGACCAAGGAAGAAGGCGGCCGTCACACGCCGTTCTTCGCGAACTACCGCCCGCAATTCTACTTCCGCACCACCGACGTGACCGGCACCGTGAAGCTGCCGGAAGGCACCGAGATGGTGATGCCGGGCGACAACCTGAAGTTCGAGGTCGAGCTGATCGCCCCGATCGCGATGGAAGAGAAGCTGCGCTTCGCCATCCGTGAAGGCGGCCGCACCGTCGGCGCAGGCGTCGTCTCCAAAATCATCGCCTGATTGACGGGTCGGGCATTCCCCGACCCAGCGCATCGCAAGGCCGTCCCGCAAGGGGCGGTCTTTTTCTTTGGCCTGCCGCGGAGCGGTGCTGGCCCGCGGTGCGGACAACCGCGTCAGGCGCGTATCTTTAAGCCCGGTCAAACAGGTTCAGCCCTGTAGCGCCCGGCGCCAAGCTTCGCTAATGCCACTCACGGTATCGTCCATGGTGCCAGAGGCTTCGCGGAAAAGGGAGAAGCACATGACAATCAGGAACTTCTATCTCCTTATGGCGGCTGTCGGAACAGTGGTCCCCTGGCTGTTCTTCGGATCGTTTTTCGCGCAGCACGGCTTCGCTCTTCCGCTCTTTCTTCAGTCGCTGTTCGCAAATGGACCTGCCGCCGGCTTCTCGGCAGATGTGCTTATTTCCATCCCGATATTCTGGCTATGGTCCTGGCGCGACGCGGAGCGACAGAACGTTGAGCGGTGGTGGCTGGTCCTTCCCGCGAGTTTCTTCGTGGGCCTGTCGCTGGCGCTTCCGCTCTACCTGTATTTGAGAGAGCAGGAGGGATGAGGGCGACCTTCCGCCATCGGCTTCAGCCGGTGGAACATGGCTTTGCGACATGGCCTTTTCTTTTCGGCCATTTACCCTATCCTGCCCCGGCAGCCAGAGGAGGGTGACATGGATCAGACCGCGAAGTGACGTCCCGAAACCCTTCGCAAAGGTCATCCCATGTCCGAATACCAATCTCCGGCCTTCCCTGGCCCCGACACGCTGAACCCGATCCTCACCCGCGACGGCCAGCCGCATCTCGGCACGGTCTTCCTTAAGCCCGCTCTGTCCCACCCTCGGATCGAGGTCGGCGACTATACCTATGCCAGCGCCCATCGCCCGCCCGCCGACTGGGCCGCGCATCTGGCCCCCTATCTCTACGACTTCTCGCCCGAACGTCTGGTGATCGGTCGTTTCTGCCAGATCGCCGACGGGGTGCAGTTCATCACCGCCTCGGCCAATCATCGCCATGACGGCTTTTCCACCTTCCCATTCCTCGCCTTCGGCGGCGATCCGGCGACGGCGCCCTCCCTGCCTCCGCCGGGACCCGACACGGTGATCGGCAATGATGTCTGGCTGGGGCAGGGGGTGCGCGTCCTGCCCGGCGCGCGGATCGGCGATGGCTGCATCATCGGCGCGGGCGCGGTGATCGGCGGCGCGCTGCCGCCCTATTCCATCGCCGTGGGCAATCCCGGCCGCCTCCTGCGCCGCCGCTTCCCGGACGCGGTCATCGCAGAGCTTCTCAGAATCCGCTGGTGGGACTGGCCCATTGACCTGATCCGCCAGGCCGAGGCCGAAATCTGCGGTGCCGACTTGGCCGCGCTCGAGGCGATGGCCGCCCGCTGACGTCAAGCCGTCGCACAGAAGCCCGGCCGCGGCGCCCCGAACCGGCGCCGCGGCCTGTCGATTTCAGGCCAGACCTGTCGCAAACCGCTCTTTTCGCGTTGAAATTCGTCAAGGTGCATAAATGCACATATGCTGGGCGCGCGCCGATTTCTGCGCCCTGATCGCCAATTGTCACAAGCCTGTGACAATCGCCCCCGCGCAATCCCCCGAAACCCGCCAAAACTTACCCGCCGGGGGGGTACATCCGATCACGACCCCGACAACTCCGCGTGATCTTGCGCGAGAAACCCGTGATTTCACATGGCTCTGCCGCCGCCCCATCTTGGCTTCACCGGACGCAGAAACGCTCCGCCAGACGGCCGATACGGCCAAGATCAAAAGGACCAAGACCATGAAAAAGATCGCTCTCCTCGCCGCCGCGCTGACCGCTGTGGCCCCCGCCGCTTTCGCCTATGCGCCGAATGAACTGTCCCCGGCGCAGCTCTTCGAAGCCAAGCAATATGTGCCGAATGCCGACCTGTCGAACCTCTCGGCCAAGCAAGCGCTTCAGATCGCCGCGATCCTGTCGAGCGATGACTCGGGCAAGGGCGCCGCAATCTATTCGACCCTGAACGCCCAGTAAGCCCGTCGTCTTGACCAGGCTTTTCCCGCGCCCGCCCTATCCGCTCCCGGAGGGCGGGCGCAAAACATTTCCGGACCGCCCGCTTGCGCCCCTGCCGCGCCCGCCGCAGAATGACATCATGACCCGGATCCTCGCGCTCGCCATCCCGCTTCTGCTTGCCGCCTGCGTCGCACCCGCGCCGGGCCTGTCGCCCGCCGACCGCGCCGATGTGCAGCGCTATGTGCCGAATGCCGATCTCGACAACCTGACCCCGGCCCAGGTCCAGGCCCTCTCCGCGGCCCTGCATGACGGTGACGGCCTGTCGATCGGCCGCGACATCACTGCCATCCTGCTGCCGCGCTGAACCGGATCGCGCGGGCGGCCCCGCCGGCAGGGAAAAAGGCCCGCATCAAACGCGCGAGAATCCCTTGACCTTCCCGCGCGCCTGCCTTACCCCACGCCCGACCACAGGGGTATAGCTCAGCTGGTAGAGCGACGGTCTCCAAAACCGTAGGTCGCGGGTTCGAGCCCTGCTGCCCCTGCCATGGTCCCTCCGCGAACAATCGGGCCAAAGGGCGGGACCTTCCCGCTCCCGCAATCCTTGCCAAATGGCACATGCTCGCCCTAACATCTTGTAATCCCTCGCGGACATGCACTGTCCGGCCCCGGGGCGGGCGCCTGTTCCCCAGCCGCTTGAATTCCGCGCCGTTCCGCCGTATCTCGGCCCCGACCCTATTGCCCGGAAAGACCGACCCGATGGCCCGCACCAATCCGCTCCAGTTCCTTCAGCAGGTCCGCGCCGAAGTGGCCAAGATCCACTGGCCCACGCGCCGCGAGGTCGTGCTGACCACCATCATGGTCTTCATCCTGGCCGCGCTGACCGCGACCTTCTTCTCGCTTGTCGATCTGGCCATCCGCACCGGCCTTGCCGCCGTGATCGGCGCCTGAGACGCGCAAAACCCCTCTCGCGGCGGGTTTCCTCTTGATCGCGGCAGGGCAAGCGGGTAATCCGCGCTCCGAACCAATGGGAAACCGGCGCGCATCGATTCGGGGTGCGCGCTGTTTTTTGTTCCCGGGGCGACGTAAGCGGGCCAGCAAGGCCCGGTGAAGAAGAAGGTAAGGCACGCAAAATGGCAAAGCGCTGGTATTCGGTGAGCGTTCTCTCGAATTTCGAGAAGAAGATCGCCGAACAGATCAAGCAGGCCGTGGAAGACGCGGGCCTTCAGGAAGAGATCGGCGAAGTGCTGGTGCCCACCGAGGAAGTGATCGAGGTGCGGCGCGGCAAGAAGGTGACCTCGGAGCGCCGCTTCATGCCCGGCTATGTGCTGGTCAACATGGAGATGACGAACCGCGGCTATCACCTGATCTCGTCGATCAACCGCGTCACCGGCTTCCTTGGCCCCCAGGGCAAGCCGATGCCGATGCGCGATGCCGAAGTGAACGCGATCCTCAATCGCGTGGAAGAGGGCGAGGCCCAGCCGCGCAACCTGATCCGCTTCGACATCGGCGAGAAGGTCAAGGTCACCGACGGACCCTTCGAGGGCTTCGACGGCATGGTCGAGGAAGTGGACGAGGGCGCCAGCCGCCTGAAGGTCTCGGTCTCGATCTTCGGGCGCGCGACGCCCGTCGAACTGGAATTCACCCAGGTGTCGAAAGGCATCTGAGGCGAAGCGCGGAAGGCGAGCGCGTTTCCCGACAGGGGGCGTGACGGACCGCACCGCTAAACCGTGCCTTTTGGCACTGTGACATGAGGAGTGGGCCAGATGGCCAAGAAGATTATGGGCAGCCTCAAGCTGCAAGTGAAGGCGGGTCAGGCGAACCCCTCGCCGCCGGTCGGTCCGGCGCTGGGTCAGCGCGGCCTGAACATCATGGCCTTCGTGAAGGAATTCAACGCGAAGTCCGCCGACCTGCCGCCCGGCACGCCGACCCCGGTGATCATCACCTATTACCAGGACAAGTCGTTCAGCCTTGAGCTGAAGACCCCGCCGGCCTCCTATCTGGTCAAGCAGGCCGCTGGCCTGCCGCCCGTGGGCAAGCGCAACCGCGCCAAGGGCTCGACCAAGCCCGGCCGCGAAGTCGCCGGCACGATCACCGCGGCCCAGGTCCGCAAGATCGCAGAGACGAAGATGAAGGATCTCAACGCCAATTCGATCGAATCGGCGATGAACATCATCCTTGGCTCGGCCAAGTCCTGCGGCATCGATGTGAAGGGCTGATCCAGATGGCCAAGATTGCAAAGCGCGTGAAGAAGGCGCAGGCCGCCTTCGAAGGCAAGTCGAACCTCTCGGTCGAGGATGCCGTGAAGCTGATCAAGGACGCGGCCTCGGCCAAGTTCGACGAGACGCTGGA
The DNA here is from genome assembly GCF_044142105.1 of Neotabrizicola paludis. NCBI lineage: Bacteria > Pseudomonadati > Pseudomonadota > Alphaproteobacteria > Rhodobacterales > Paracoccaceae > Neotabrizicola > Neotabrizicola paludis. Next base: position 307,353 of record NZ_JBGTYM010000004.1, on the reverse strand, counting down.
AATCGCCATGAACCTCGGCGTCGATCCCCGCCATGCCGACCAGATGGTCCGCGGCGTGGTCCAGCTGCCGAACGGCACCGGCAAGACCGTCCGCGTGGCGGTGTTCGCCCGTGGCCCCAAGGCTGATGAGGCCAAGGCGGCGGGTGCCGATATCGTGGGCGCCGAAGACCTGATGGAAGCCATCCAGGGCGGCAAGATCGATTTCGATCGCTGCATCGCCACCCCGGACATGATGCCGCTGGTCGGCCGTCTGGGCAAGATCCTGGGTCCGCGCAACCTGATGCCGAACCCCAAGGTCGGCACGGTGACGATGGATGTCGGCAATGCCGTCAAGGCGGCCAAGGGCGGCGAAGTCCAGTTCAAGGTCGAGAAGGCCGGCGTCATCCATGGCGGCATCGGCAAGGTGTCGTTCTCGCAGGAAGCGCTGGCCCAGAACGTCCGCGCCTTTGTCGAGGCCGTGACCCGCGCCAAGCCGGCCGGGGCCAAGGGCACCTATGTCAAGAAGGTCTCGCTCTCCTCGACCATGGGTCCGGGCGTGTCGCTGGACCTCGCGACCACGGCGACGGCGTAAGCCGTACTAGAATTCCCGACCCTTCGGGGAAGGGATGGCGGGGCCAGACCATCGGCCCCGTCCTGTCCGAGACGGCGGGTGGCGCGCGAGCGCCTTAATCTCCTGCCTGAGATGGGGATCGAGACGAATTCACCCTCGGGTGATCTTGGCCTCGGGAACCTTCGGACCCGAACGCGCCCGCGCAAGGGGGCGCTGACATGAGCCGGGGGGAAACCCCCAACCTTGGAGTGAAACTGTGGATAGAGCCCAGAAAGAGAAAGTGGTCGAGGAACTCGGCCAGATCTTCGAAAGCTCTGGCGTCGTAGTGGTTGCCCATTACGAAGGCATGACGGTTTCTCAGATGCAGGACCTGCGCGCGAAAATGCGCGAAGTTGGCGGGTCCGTCCGCGTTGCCAAGAACAAGCTCGCCAAGATCGCCCTTGAAGGGAAACCCGCTGCAAAGATGGGTAACCTCCTCACGGGCATGACGGTTTTTGCCTTCTCGGAAGACCCCGTGGCTGCGGCCAAGGTCACCGAGGCCTATGCCAAGGGGAACGACAAGTTCGTGATCCTGGGCGGCGCCATGGGCGAGACCGTTCTGGACCAGGCTGGTGTCAAAGCCGTGGCCTCCATGCCGTCGCGCGAAGAGCTCATCGCTCAGATCGTGTCGTGCCTGGGTGCTCCGGCCTCGAACATCGCCGGTGCGATTGGCGCGCCTGCTGCAAACATCGCGGGCATTCTGAAGACCATCGAGGAAAAGGCAGCCGCCTGATCCTGTCCTTCGCGGGTTGATCCCGCGTCGTTGGAACCCCATCTGAACAAACGGAATGAGCAAAATGGCTGATCTGAACAAACTCGCCGAAGAGATCGTCGGTCTGACCCTTCTCCAGGCCCAGGAACTGAAGACCATCCTCAAGGACAAGTATGGCATCGAGCCCGCCGCCGGCGGCGCTGTGATGGTTGCTGGTCCGGCTGCTGGCGCTGCTGCCGCTGCCGAGGAAGAAAAGACCGAGTTCGACGTCGTGCTGACCGAAGCCGGCCCGAACAAGATCAACGTCATCAAGGAAGTCCGCGCCATCACCGGCCTGGGCCTCGTCGAGGCGAAGAACCTCGTCGAAGCTGGCGGCAAGGTGAAGGAAGCCGTTGGCAAGGCAGATGCCGAGGCGATGAAGAAGAAGCTCGAAGAGGCTGGCGCCAAGGTCGAGCTGAAGTAATCGCGGGTGCGGAGCATTCCGCAGCTTTGATTAAGGGCTGGGGGCAGAGCGATCTGCCTCCAGTTCATCGCGTCTTGAAAGGGGCTTTGGCGAAAGCGTCTTTCCGGGTGCGATGACCGGTTCGGGAGCCGTCTGACGGGACAGGCGGCAGGTATGGGACCGGAAAGCCCCCAATCGCAATCGGCGCAAGGCCCTGTGCCCCGACAGGACCCTGGAGCCGGCGAAAATGAAAGGTGATGACGAGCATGGCGCAGCAAACCTACGTTGGCCAGAAACGTATCCGCCGCTATTACGGCAAAATCCGCGAAGTTCTCGAGATGCCGAACCTCATCGAGGTTCAGAAGTCGTCCTATGACCTCTTCCTGCGCTCGGGCGACAGCGACAAGCCGCTGGATGGCGAAGGCATCCAGGGCACGTTCCAATCGGTCTTCCCGATCAAGGATTTCAATGAAACCAGCGTGCTGGAATTCGTCCGGTACGAGCTGGAAAAGCCCAAATACGACGTCGACGAATGCATGCAGCGCGATCTGACCTATGCGGCACCGCTGAAGGTGACGCTGCGTCTGATCGTGTTCGATGTCGATGAAACCACCGGCGCCCGCAGCGTCAAGGACATCAAGGAACAGGACGTCTACATGGGCGACATGCCCCTGATGACGCCGAACGGCACGTTCATCGTGAACGGCACCGAACGGGTGATCGTGTCCCAGATGCACCGCTCGCCGGGCGTGTTCTTCGACCACGACAAGGGCAAGACCCATTCCTCGGGCAAACTCCTGTTCGCCTGCCGCATCATCCCGTATCGCGGCTCGTGGCTGGACTTTGAATTTGACGCCAAGGACGTGGTCTTCGCCCGCATCGACCGTCGCCGCAAGTTGCCGGTGACGACGCTGCTCTATGCCCTGGGCATGGACCAGGACGCCATCATGGCGGCCTATTACGACACCGTCACCTTCAAGCATGTGAAGAACAAGGGCTGGATCACCCGCTTCTTCCCCGACCGCGTTCGCGGCACCCGCCCGACTTATGACCTTGTCGATGCCGCCACCGGCGAAGTCATCCTCAAGGCGGGCGAGAAGGCCACGCCCCGCATGGTCAAGAAGTGGATGGACGAAGGCTCGGTCACCGAGCTTCTGGTTCCCTTCGACCACATCCTCGGCCGCTATGTCGCCCGCGACCTGGTGAACGAAGAGAATGGCGAGATCTGGGCCGAAGCCGGCGAAGAACTGACCTGGGAACTGGACCGCGACGGCGACGTCAAGGGTGGCTCGCTCAAGGTCCTGCTCGATCAGGGCATCACCGAGATCCCGGTTCTCGACATCGACAATGTCAATGTCGGCCCCTACATGCGCAACACCATGGCGGTGGACAAGAACTGGAACCGCGACACGGCGCTGATGGACATCTATCGCGTGATGCGTCCCGGCGAACCGCCGACCGTCGAAGCCGCCTCGACCCTGTTCGACACCCTGTTCTTCGATCGTGACCGCTACGACCTCTCGGCCGTGGGTCGCGTCAAGATGAACATGCGTCTCGACCTCGACAAGCCCGACACCCAGCGCACGTTGGATCGTGACGACATCGTCTCCTGCATCAAGGCGCTGGTCGAACTGCGCGACGGCAAGGGCGAGATCGACGATATCGACCACCTCGGCAACCGCCGGGTGCGTTCGGTCGGCGAGCTGATGGAGAACCAGTATCGCGTCGGCCTGCTGCGCATGGAACGCGCGATCAAGGAACGCATGTCCTCGGTCGAAATCGACACGATCATGCCGCAAGACCTGATCAACGCCAAACCGGCCGCGGCTGCGGTGCGTGAATTCTTCGGCTCCTCGCAGCTTTCGCAATTCATGGACCAGACCAACCCGCTGTCGGAAGTCACCCACAAGCGCCGTCTCTCGGCCCTTGGGCCGGGCGGTCTGACCCGGGAACGCGCGGGCTTCGAAGTGCGCGACGTCCACCCGACGCATTATGGCCGGATGTGCCCGATTGAAACGCCGGAAGGCCAGAACATCGGCCTGATCAACTCGCTGGCGACCTTTGCCCGCGTGAACAAGTATGGCTTCATCGAGACCCCGTATCGCAAGGTCGTCGACAACAAGGTGACCGACGAGGTCGTCTACATGTCGGCCACCGAGGAAATGCGTCACACCGTGGCCCAGGCCAACGCGGCGCAGGATGCGGCGGGCAAGTTCACCGACGACCTGATCTCCAGCCGCAAGGCCGGGGAATTCATGCTGAACCCGCCGGATGCGATCGACCTGATCGACGTCTCGCCCAAGCAGCTTGTCTCGGTCGCGGCCTCGCTCATCCCCTTCCTGGAAAATGACGACGCCAACCGCGCCCTCATGGGTTCGAACATGCAGCGTCAGGCCGTGCCTCTGTTGCAATCCGACGCGCCCTTCGTCGGCACCGGGATCGAGGCCGTCGTGGCCCGCGACTCGGGCGCTGCGATCATGGCCCGCCGCTCGGGCGTCATCGACCAGGTCGACGCGACCCGTATCGTCGTGCGCGCGACCGAGCTTCTGGAGCCGGGCGAGCCGGGCGTCGACATCTACCGTCTGCGCAAGTTCAAGCGCTCGAACCAGTCGTCCTGCATCAACCAGCGTCCGCTGGTGAAGGTGGGCGACCGCGTCGCGCGCGGCGAGGTTGTGGCCGACGGCCCCTGCACCGATCAGGGCGAACTGGCGCTTGGCCGCAACGTGGTCGTCGCCTTCATGCCCTGGAACGGCTACAACTACGAAGACTCGATCCTGATCTCCGAGCGCATCCTCAAGGATGACGTCTTCACCTCGATCCATATCGAGGAATATGAAGTCGCCGCCCGTGACACCAAGCTTGGCCCGGAGGAAATCACCCGCGACATCCCGAACGTCGGTGAAGAAGCGCTGCGCAACCTCGACGAGGCTGGCATCGTCTATATCGGCGCCGAGGTGAATCCGGGCGACATCCTGGTCGGCAAGATCACCCCCAAGGGCGAAAGCCCGATGACGCCGGAAGAAAAGCTCCTCCGCGCCATCTTCGGCGAAAAGGCTTCGGACGTCCGCGACACCTCGCTGCGGCTGCCCCCGGGCGCCTTCGGAACGATCGTGGAAGTGCGGGTCTTCAACCGTCACGGCGTCGACAAGGACGAACGTGCGCTGCAGATCGAGCGCGAGGAAGTCGAACGCCTGGCGCGCGACCGCGACGACGAGCTGGCGATCCTGGAACGCAACATCTATGCGCGTCTCAAGGCGCTGCTGATGGGGCGCGAGGCGGTCAAGGGTCCGAAGGGCATCAAGTCCGGCTCGAAGATCGACGACGACCTGCTGGGCACGCTGTCGCGCGGCCAGTGGTGGCAGCTTGCCGTGGCCGAGGAAGATCAGGCCAAGGAGATCGAGTCGCTCCACGAGCAGTATGAGGCGCAGAAGCGCGCGCTGGATCACCGTTTCGACGACAAGGTCGAAAAGGTCCGTCGCGGCGACGACCTGCCTCCGGGCGTGATGAAGATGGTCAAGGTCTTCGTCGCGGTGAAGCGCAAGCTGCAGCCGGGCGACAAGATGGCCGGCCGTCACGGCAACAAGGGCGTCATCTCCAAGGTGGTGCCGGTCGAGGACATGCCCTTCCTTGCCGATGGCACGCCCGTCGATCTGGTGCTCAATCCGCTCGGCGTGCCGTCGCGGATGAACGTCGGTCAGATTCTGGAAACCCATATGGGCTGGGCCGCGCGCGGCCTTGGGATCAAGATCGACGACGCCCTGCAGGACTTCCGCCGCAACGGCGACCTGACCCCGGTCAAGGAAGCCATGCGCTTTGCCTATGGCGACGAGACCTATGAGGAAGCCTTCGGCGAGATGGGCCCCGAGGATCTGGTCGAAAAGGCCAGCCTGGTGACCAAGGGCGTGCCGATCGCGACCCCGGTCTTCGACGGCGCCAAGGAGCAGGACGTGAACGACGCGCTCAAGCGCGCCGGTTTCGATACTTCGGGCCAGTCCGAAGTGTTCGACGGCCGCTCGGGCGAGAAGTTCCAGCGCAAGGTGACAGTGGGCGTGAAATACATGCTCAAACTGCACCACCTGGTCGACGACAAGCTGCACGCCCGTTCGACGGGCCCGTACTCGCTCGTCACCCAGCAACCGCTGGGCGGCAAGGCGCAGTTCGGTGGCCAGCGTCTGGGGGAAATGGAGGTCTGGGCTCTGGAAGCCTATGGTGCCGCCTATACCCTGCAAGAGATGCTGACCGTGAAGTCGGACGACGTGGCCGGCCGGACCAAGGTCTACGAGTCGATCGTCAAGGGCGAGGACAATTTCGAGGCGGGCGTGCCTGAGAGCTTCAACGTGCTCGTCAAGGAAGTCCGCGGCCTCGGCCTGAACATGGAACTCCTGGATGCGGAGGAGGAGTGAGGGGGCAACCCCTCAGGGGCGGTGAAAGCCGCCCCCCTCTGACCGCAACCTCCTGATCCAAGGAAGCAAAATGAACCAGGAACTGACCAACAACCCGTTCAACCCGGTTGCGCCCGTCAAGACCTTCGACGAAATCAAGATCTCGCTGGCTTCGCCCGAGCGGATCCTGTCGTGGTCCTATGGCGAGATCAAGAAGCCGGAAACCATCAACTACCGGACCTTCAAGCCCGAGCGTGACGGCCTGTTCTGCGCCCGCATCTTCGGGCCGATCAAGGATTACGAATGCCTCTGCGGCAAGTACAAGCGCATGAAGTATCGCGGCGTCGTCTGCGAGAAATGCGGCGTGGAAGTCACGCTGCAAAAGGTGCGCCGCGAACGCATGGGCCATATCGAGCTGGCCGCCCCGGTCGCGCATATCTGGTTCCTCAAGTCGCTCCCCTCGCGGATCGGCCTGATGCTGGACATGACGCTGCGTGACCTCGAGCGCATCCTCTACTTCGAAAACTACGTCGTCATCGAGCCGGGTCTGACCGACCTGTCCTATGGTCAGTTGATGACCGAAGAGGAATATCTCGACGCGCAGGACCAGTATGGCGCCGACGCCTTCACCGCCAATATCGGCGCCGAAGCGATCCGCGAAATGCTGGCCGCGATCGACCTTGGCACGCTGGCCGACACGCTGCGCGAAGAGCTCAAGGAAGCGACCGGCGAACTGAAGCCGAAGAAGATCATCAAGCGGCTGAAGATTGTCGAATCCTTCCTCGAATCCGGCAACCGCCCGGAATGGATGGTGCTGACCGTCCTGCCGGTCATCCCGCCGGAACTGCGTCCGCTGGTCCCGCTGGATGGCGGTCGTTTCGCCACCTCCGACCTGAACGACCTGTATCGCCGGGTCATCAACCGCAACAACCGCCTGAAGCGCCTGATCGAGCTTCGCGCGCCCGATATCATCGTGCGCAACGAAAAGCGGATGCTGCAGGAAGCGGTGGATGCGCTGTTTGACAACGGCCGTCGCGGCCGCGTCATCACGGGCACCAACAAGCGCCCGCTGAAATCGCTGTCCGACATGCTGAAGGGCAAGCAGGGCCGGTTCCGCCAGAACCTGCTCGGCAAGCGCGTCGACTTCTCGGGCCGTTCGGTCATCGTGACCGGTCCGGAGCTGAAGCTGCATCAGTGCGGCCTGCCCAAGAAGATGGCGCTGGAGCTGTTCAAGCCGTTCATCTACTCGCGGCTCGAGGCCAAGGGTCTGTCCTCGACCGTCAAGCAAGCCAAGAAGCTGGTCGAGAAGGAACGTCCCGAGGTCTGGGATATTCTGGATGAAGTCATCCGCGAACATCCCGTGCTGCTGAACCGCGCGCCGACGCTGCACCGTCTGGGCATCCAGGCGTTCGAGCCGATCCTGATCGAGGGCAAGGCGATTCAGCTGCACCCGCTGGTCTGCTCGGCCTTCAACGCCGACTTCGACGGCGACCAGATGGCCGTGCACGTCCCGCTTTCGCTGGAAGCCCAGCTTGAAGCCCGCGTCCTGATGATGTCCACGAACAACGTGCTGTCGCCCGCCAACGGCGCGCCGATCATCGTGCCGTCGCAGGACATGGTTCTGGGCCTGTACTACGTCACGATGGAGCGCAAGGGCATGGCCGGCGAGGGCATGGCTTTCGCCGATATCGACGAGGTCGAGCAGGCGCTGGCCGCTGGCGTCGTGCACCTGCACGCCAAGATCAAGGCGCGTCTGCGCCAGGTCGACGACGAGGGCAACATCGTCTGGAAGCGTTTCGAGACCACCCCCGGCCGTCTGCGCCTGGGCAATCTCCTGCCGCTGAACGCCAAGGCGCCCTTCGAGCTGGTGAACCGCCTGCTCCGCAAGAAGGACGTGCAGACCGTCATCGACACTGTCTACCGCTACTGCGGCCAGAAAGAGTCGGTGATCTTCTGCGACCAGATCATGGGCCTCGGCTTCCGCGAAGCCTTCCGTGCCGGGATTTCCTTCGGCAAGGACGACATGGTGATCGCCGACAACAAGTGGGAGATCGTCAACGCCACCAAGGCGCAGGTCGCCGACTTTGAACAGCAGTATCTCGACGGCCTGATCACCCAGGGCGAAAAGTACAACAAGGTCGTCGACGCCTGGTCCAAGTGCAACGACAAGGTGACCGAGTCGATGATGTCGACCATCTCGGCCGCCAAGTTCGAAGAGAGCGGCGCCGAGAAAGAGCCGAATTCGGTCTATATGATGGCCCACTCCGGTGCCCGGGGTTCGGTGACGCAGATGAAGCAGCTCGGCGGGATGCGCGGCCTTATGGCCAAGCCCTCGGGCGAGATCATCGAGACGCCGATCATCTCGAACTTCAAGGAAGGTCTGACCGTTCTTGAATACTTCAACTCGACCCACGGCGCCCGGAAGGGCCTGTCGGACACCGCGTTGAAGACCGCGAACTCGGGCTATCTGACCCGCCGTCTGGTGGACGTGGCGCAGGATTGCATCATTCGCGTGCCCGATTGCGGCACCGAAAACGCGATCACCGCCTCGGCCGCCGTCAAGGAAGGCCAGGAGACCGCGCCGCTGTCGGAGCGCGTCTTGGGCCGTGTCGCGGCCGAGGACGTGCTGGAACCCGGCACCGACAACGTGATCGTGGAACGCGGCGAGCTGATCGACGAACGCAAGGCCGACATGATCCAGGTCGCCAATGTGCAGTCGCTCCGCATCCGCAGCCCGCTGACCTGCGAGGCCGACGAAGGCGTCTGCGCCGCCTGCTACGGGCGTGACCTTGCCCGTGGCGCCCAGGTCAATATCGGCGAAGCGGTCGGCATCATCGCCGCCCAGTCGATCGGTGAACCGGGCACGCAGCTCACGATGCGGACCTTCCACATCGGCGGCGTGGCCCAGGGTGGCCAGCAGTCGTTCCTCGAAGCCTCGCAGGAAGGCAAGATCGAGTTCCGCAACGCCAACCTGCTGTCCAACACGGCCGGAGAGCAGATCGTCATCGGCCGCAACATGTCGATCGCGATCATCGACGAGAATGGCGGCGAGCGGGCGGTCCACAAGCTGACCTACGGCGCCAAGCTGCATGTCACCGATGGCCAGGCGGTCAAGCGCGGCGCCAAGCTGTTCGAATGGGACCCCTTCAACCTGCTGATCGTCGCCGAAAAGGCCGGCGTGGCGCGGTTCAAGGACCTGATCTCGGGCATCTCGGTCCGCGAGGATACCGACGACGCCACCGGCATGACGCAGAAGATCGTCTCCGACTGGCGCGCGGCCCCGCGCGGCAATGACCTCAAGCCGGAAATCCTCGTGGTCGATCCGACCACTGGCGATCCGGTGCGCGGCGACAACGGCAACCCGATCACCTACCCGATGTCGGTGGATGCGGTTCTCTCGGTCGAAGACGGCCAGGATCTGCGTCCGGGCGACGTGGTGGCGCGCATCCCGCGCGAAGGCGCCAAGACCAAGGACATCACCGGGGGTCTTCCCCGCGTGGCGGAACTGTTCGAGGCCCGTCGTCCCAAGGATCACGCGATCATCGCGGAAGCGGATGGCTATGTCCGCTTCGGCAAAGACTACAAGAACAAGCGCCGCATCACGGTCGAACCCGTGGATGAGACGCTGCAGCCCATGGAATACATGATCCCGAAAGGGAAACATATTCCGGTGCAGGAAGGCGACTTCGTGCAGAAGGGCGATTACATCATGGACGGTAACCCCGCGCCGCATGACATCCTGCGCATCATGGGTGTCGAGGCGCTGGCGAACTACATGATCGACGAAGTGCAGGACGTCTATCGCCTGCAGGGCGTGAAGATCAACGACAAGCACATCGAAGTGATCGTGCGGCAGATGCTGCAGAAACTCGAAGTGCTGGATTCGGGCGATACCACGCTTCTGAAGGGCGAGCAGGTCGACAAGCAGGAACTTGAGGATGAAAACCTCAAGGCCCGCAACCGCGGCCTGCGCGAAGCCAAGGCCGAGCCGGTTCTTCTCGGCATCACCAAGGCTTCGCTGCAAACCCGCTCCTTCATTTCGGCGGCGTCCTTCCAGGAAACCACCCGTGTGCTCACCGAGGCTTCGGTCCAGGGCAAGCGCGACAAGCTGGTGGGCCTGAAAGAGAACGTCATCGTCGGCCGGCTGATCCCGGCCGGGACGGGTGGGGCCACGAGCCGCGTCAAGCGGATCGCGACCGAGCGCGACCAGACGGTGATCGACGCCCGCCGCTCCGAGGCCGAAGAGGCCGCGGCGCTGGCAGCCCCGGTCGATGTGGCCGAGCCCGATTTCGACGCCGGGCTGGTCGACACGATGGAAAGCCGCGATTGATCAGTCAGGCTTCGGCCTGAAGAAACCCGCCGGTCCGAAAGGGCCGGCGGGCTTTTCGTTTCACCGGATCGGTGGCCGGGCCAGGCTGGTCCGCCATATCCAGGCGCGGCGTAAAAGGATCGGGCCTCTGGCCAAGCGCGGAACGGCGCCTCCGCAACCGGTCTGCGGCAGTTCTGCCCCAACGCCGGCCAGGTGTGCTGTCCAAAAAGCTATAACTGAGATGTAGGGCTTGGCCCGGTCCGGCAACATGTGCTCAAAGATCGGGCAATTTGTGACTCGCTGTGCAGGTCCGGCGCGCCCGACCTGCCGACAGAAAAGGCCCGCCTATGTCCAATCCCCCGCGCGCGCTCTGGCTTCTCCGCGCTTTCGGTCCTGCCAGCGCCGGCGTGCCGGCGATCGAGGCTTTGCGCGCCGGGCTGGGCGCGGCGCTGGCCCTGGGGCTTGTCGGGTTGCTCATCCTTGCGCCGATGGTCGACCTTCGCACCGGCCTCTATCTCATCGCGCCTTTCGGTGCCTCTTCCGTCCTGCTCTTCGCCGTGCCGAACAGCCCGCTTGCGCAGCCCTGGCCCGCGATTGTCGGCAATGTTCTCGCTGCCCTTGTCGGCGTGGCGGTCTGCCGGGCCGTCCCCGACCCCACCTTGCGCGTTGCTTTGGCGGTGGGTCTTGCCATCACGGCGATGAACCTTGCCCGTGCCGTTCACCCGCCCGCGGGCGCGGTGGCGATGACGGCGGCGCTTGGCCCCGACGCGGTGCGCGAACTGGGCTTCTGGTTCGCCCTTGCGCCGGTCGCGCTGGGAACCGTGCTCCTCGTCCTGTTGGCGATCCTCTACGCCCGCACGACCGGGCGGCACTACCCGTTCCGGCAGTTCACGGAACCGCATGATCTGGGCACGACCGATGCGCCTCCCGCCGAAAGGATCGGCCTCAGCGAAGACGAACTGTCCGACCTGCTGCAACGCTATCGGCAAAGCCTCAATCTGGGCGTCGAGGATCTGGCCCGGCTGATCGGCGCGGCGGAACTGCAGGCGGCCAGCCACCGCACCGGCCCGCTGACGGCGGCCGAGATCATGTCGCGCGATCTTGTCACCGTCCATCCCGACACGCCGCTGACCGACGTGGCCGAGCTGTTCCGCCGCCATGGCTTCACCTCGCTGCCGGTCGTGCAGGAAGGCGACAAGTTCCTGGGCATGATCTTCCAGATCCACCTGATCCGCCGGGGCCGCGAAGATGCGGTGCGCCAGAACCGCGGCTTCGGCGCCGCGATGGCGCGGCTCTTGGACCCGCGTCGCGCCGTGCCGGTCCGCGCCAGCGACATCATGATCTCCGTCACCCCCCGTGTCCTTGCCGACACCCCAGCAGGCGCGCTGATCCCCTTGCTTGCCGAACGCGGCTGCGAGGCGGTTCCCGTGCTGCTGCGTGGCCGCATCCGGGGCGTGGTGACCCGGACCGACCTGATTGCCGCGCTCGCCCGCCAGACCCTCGCCGCGCCTGCGCCGGGGTAGAGCGTCCAATTGGCACGACCCACCATACTTATTTGAACCAAACCGGCGCCAGTGGAGTTGGAGTGTTTTGGATCGAGCAGCCGTAGAAGTAGAGTGTGGTTGGCGAAGTATTGTGGTGTTGGGACGCTAGGTGCATGGTCTATCGAGAGCCGTGCACCAAACAATGTATCTTGATGCCGAAGATTTTCTCATTCTTATGTGGCTTCGGTCTCTTTGCAGCCTTCGCTGTCCTTTTCCCTGAGAAATTGAACAATGCGACAGGCTTCCTTTTCGGGGGCAGCATCGTGCATGTGGAGCCGACGTGCGAGTCATCTGGCGAGACCTGTGTATTCTCGCGGATAGAGACTGGCCTGGGTGTTAGTGATGTAGACGTGCAAGCGATCTATGCTTCTAAGCGGCATGCCAATTATCCCAGCCTCCGTTGGCGCAGAATCGAATGTGATCCCGGAGCGACGGTGACTCCAATTTTGGCGAATGACTTGCTAACTGTTCACGTCTCCGATGGAGACTGTCAGCTCCGTGGGTTCGGCGCCTTTCCATTCCGCGTCATGATCGCCGATCAGTAGCTGAGGGGCGTCATATATCGGAAGACCATCGGAAGACGATTGGAAGACGTTCGGAAGACAGCGGAAAGACGGGTTTTTCTTAGCCTAAGCCTAATCACGGGCGAAGCAGATGATGATTTTACCTATCCTGTATCTCGCCTACATCCCTTTCTCGTGAACCCCTGAACCGGAAGGGCAGACCCATGGCAGCCGAGACCATCGACACCCTGATCATCGGCGGCGGCCAGGCCGGGATCGCCATGAGCGAGCATCTGTCGCGCCACGGCATCCCACATCTTGTGGTCGAAAAGGATCGCATCGCCGAGAAGTGGCGCACGGGGCGCTGGGACAGCCTTGTCGCCAACGGCCCCGCCTGGCACGACCGCTTCCCGAACATGTCCTTCGAAGGCATCGACCCCTATGCTTTCGCGCCCAAGGACCGCATCGTCGACTATTTCGAGGAATACGCCCGCCGCATCGCCATGCCGATCCGCACCGGCGTTACCGTCACCTCCCTGACCCGCCTCCCTGACACCCGCTTTCGCGCCGAAACCAGCGCCGGAATCATCGAGGCGCAGAATGTCGTCTCGGCCACGGGGCCGTTTCAGAAGCCCTTGATTCCGGCTGTTATTCCGACCGAGACGGGCATATTCCAGACTCATTCCGCGGGGTATCGCAACCCTGATCAACTGCCCGCGGGGGCGGTGTTGGTGGTGGGCGCTGGGGCTTCGGGCGTGCAGATCGCCGACGAACTGGCTCGCGCCGGCAAGCGGGTTTTCCTCTCGGTCGGTCCGCATGACCGCCCGCCGATCCGCTATCGCGGCCGCGATTTCGTGTGGTGGCTGGGGGTGCTGGGCAAATGGGACGCCCCCGTCCGCGCCCCAGGCACGGAACATGTCACCATCGCCGTCTCCGGCGCGCAGGGAGGCCGGACAGTGGATTTCCGAGAACTGGCCGCACGCGGCATCACTTTGCTTGGCCGCACGCAAGCCTATGAAAACGGCGAACTTTCCTTTGCGCCCGACCTTGCCCGCAATATCGAGAACGGCGACCGAAACTACCTGTCGGTGCTGGATGAGGCGGACGCCTATCTTGCCGCCCATGGCATCGACCTGCCCGAAGACCCTCGCGCGCGGCAGATCGGTCCGCTGCCCGTCAGTGCCACCAACCCCAGGCTGTCGCTTGATCTTGCGGCCGAGGACATCACCGCCGTGGTCTGGGCCACGGGCTACGGTCTCGACTATGGTTGGCTGCAAGTGCCTGGCGCGCTTGACGAAAAAGGCCGTCCCGACCATGACAGGGGCGTCGCCCGCGTGCGCGGCCTTTACTTCGTCGGCCTGCCCTGGCTGTCTTGCCGCGCCTCGGCCTTCATCTGGGGTGCCTGGCGCGATGCCGCGCATCTGGCCGATGTGATCGCCGCCCGCAGCGCCGCCAGCGCCCAGCCCACCCGCGCCGTCTTGGCCTGACAGGCCTTTCCCCTTGCAGTCCAGCCTGATAGCCAAGGTGGCGAGGGCAGGAGACTGGCGGTCATGGCACTATCCGACAATGCGCGCGGCGCGCTTTTGATGAACGTCGCCATGATCGCCTTCACGCTGAACGACACGGCGATGAAGGCGGTGATGCAGCAGGTGCCGATGTTCCAGGCCATGACCCTGCGCGGCGTCCTGTCCACCGCGGCGCTTGCGTTCCTTGCCTGGCGCTTGGGGGCCTTCGCCATCGTCATCGCCGCGCGCGACCGCCGGTTCATCGGCCTGCGCGGCGTGTTCGAAGTGGCTTCGACGCTGGCCTTCTTCGCCGCCCTGCGCAACATGCCGCTCGCCAATCTGTCCGCGATCATGCAGGCGCTGCCCCTGGTCGTCACCCTGGTCGCCGCGCTGTTTCTGCGCGAAAGCGTCGGCTGGCGGCGGACCCTGGCCATCATCGCGGGCTTCATAGGTGTGCTCATCATCATAAGGCCCGGGCCCGAAGGTTTTTCGATCTGGGCCGGAGTGGGCCTTGTGGCGATGCTGTTCGTGGCGGTGCGCGACCTTGTGACCCGCCAGATGAGCCGGTCCATCCCCTCGGTGCTGGTGGCTGCCTCGGCTTCGCTGGCCGTTCTGGTCACGGGGCTTGCCGGCGCCGTGATCGAGGGCTGGCAGCCTGTCGCCTGGCGCGAGGCGCTGTTGATCCTGTTCTCGGCGGGGATGCTGATCGTCGGCTATCTGACCATCGTCGCTGCCATGCGGGTGGGCGATATCGGCGTCGTGGCGCCCTATCGCTACATGGCGCTGGTCTGGGCGATCTTCCTGGGCTGGATGATCTTCGGCACCCTGCCCGACGGGTTCACGCTGGTCGGTGCCGGCATCGTCGTCGCCTCGGGCATCTACACGCTTCTGCGCGAGGCGGGCCTGCGCCGCCGCCGCGTGCAGGTGACTGGATGAATCCCTTGGGGCGTGCTAGGCGGCGCTTGGGCGGCATCGGTCGCTTCTTCAGCCGGGTAACGCCATGCAGCCGTCCCCCCTTGTCTCAGTCGTGATCCCGGCCCGGAACGAGGCCGGGAACCTGCCTGCGCTGATCGCGGGCATCGAGACGGCGCTGGCGCCGCTGGGACCGTTCGAGATTCTGGTGGTCGACGATGCCTCGACCGATGACAGCGTGGCCGTGGTGCAGGGCTTGCGGGCGACCCGCCCGCATCTGCGCCTGATCCGCCATGACCGCGCGGGCGGACAATCGGCGGGCGTCCATTCCGGGGTGCGCGCGGCCCGCGCCGCCATCTGCCTGACGCTGGATGGCGACGGCCAGAACCCGCCCGAGGAATTGCCTAAACTGGCGGCGCCCTTGCTGGCGCCGGGTTCGGAAGGGGTGGGCCTGGTGGCGGGCCAGCGCGTCGGACGGCAGGATACCGCGGCGAAGAAATGGGCTTCGCGCTTTGCCAATGGCTTGCGCGGCTGGATGCTCAAGGACCACACGCGTGATACCGGCTGCGGGCTGAAAGGCTTTCGCCGCGAAGGGTTTCTGGCGCTGCCCTTCTTCAACCACATGCATCGCTACCTGCCGGCGCTTTTCGCCCGCGATGGCTGGCAGGTGGTGCATGTCGATGTCACCCACCGGGCGCGCGGGGCAGGGCGCTCGAATTACACGAACTTTCAGCGCGCGCTGGTGGGGGCGGTGGATCTGTTCGGTGTCATGTGGCTGATCCGGCGGCGCAAGACCGCGCGGGTGCTGCCCGGGCAGGAGGACCTCTGATGGAAGCCTGGCTCGAGCGGGTGCTGCATGTCGGCAGCCGCGGCGAATTGCTTTGGGTGCTGTTCGGCCTCGCCGCCCAGCTGATGTTCACGGCGCGCTTTCTGGTGCAGTGGATCGCATCGGAACGGCAGAAGAAATCGGTCGTGCCGATCGCCTTCTGGTATTTCTCGATGCTGGGCGGGGTGATGCTTCTCGCCTATGCGATGTATCGCGCCGACCCGGTCTTCATTCTGGGCCAGGCCCTGGGCGTGGTGATTTATGCCCGCAACCTCTGGCTCATCTATGCCGAGCGGCGCCGTGCGGCCTGACATCGATACACGCGGCTGGCTGGCGCCGGTTCTGGCGCTGGTGGCGGCGGTCACGGCGCTGCGCTGGTTGCTGTTGGCCTATGACGGCACGGATCTATTCGTGGACGAGGCGCAATATTGGCTCTGGGGCCAGCATTTCGCCTTTGGCTATTATTCCAAACCGCCGCTGATCGCCTGGGTGATCGGCGCTGTAACCGGGCTGGCACGGTCGGATGCGCCCTTCTGGGTGCGGATGCCGGGCGCCGCCCTGCATGGCGCGACGGCGGTGGTTCTGGCGGCGCTGGCGGTGCGGGTTTGGGGCAGGCGGGCCGCGATCTGGACGGCTGCGGGCTATCTGAGCCTGCCCATGGTCAGCCTTGGTTCGATCCTGATCTCGACCGACACGGTGATGGCGCCCTTTTTCGCGGCCGCGTTGCTGTTCTGGCGGCGGTTGGTCGAGGATCGCCGCTCGCAATGGGCGGCGCTGGCGGGGCTGATGATCGGCGTGGCCTTCCTGGCCAAATACGCCGCCATCTACTTCCTTCTGGGCGCGGCGCTGGCGGCCCTGGTCTTTCCGGCGGCGCGGGTCGGTTGGCGCAACGCGGCGGCGATGCTGGCGGCCTTTGCTGCGGTGATCCTGCCCAACCTGCTGTGGAACGCTTTCAACGGCCTCGCCACCTTCACCCATACGGCCGACAATGTCGGCTGGGTCGCGGGCGCGGGGCGGCCCGCGCCTGGGCCTCTCGGTCTGGCAGAATTCTGGGCCAGCCAGTTTGCTGTGGTCGGGCCTGTGATCTTCGCGGCGCTTCTGGTTGCACTGGCGCGGGCGCGGCGGATGGGCGGCCTGGCCTGTTTCGTCCTGGTGCCGCTTCTTGCCGTTTCGGTACAAAGCCTGCTTGACCGCACCAATGCCAATTGGGCCGTTGCCGCCTATTTCGCCGGCCTGCCGCTGGCCATGGCGGTGCTGGCGGACGCGCCGCGCTGGCGGGCGGCGGGCCTGGCCGTCAACGCAGCGATTGCCTTGGCGCTGCCGGTTCTGACCCTGATGCCGCATCTTGCACTGGGCGATGCCCCGCTTCTGAAACGCTATCTGGGCCGCGAGGCGCTTAGTCTTGAGGTCATCGCTCTGGCCAAGGCGCATGGCAACGCCCCTGTTTATGCCGAGGAACGCGACGTATTGGCCGACCTGTTCTACACGGGCCGCGATGCGGATCTGGCCTTCTATGCCCGCAATCCGCAAGGCGTGCCGAAAAGCCATTACGAGCAGCGCTATCCCCTGCCGAACGACGTGACCGGCCCGGTTCTGGCGGTGTTGTCCCGTCCCACCGCCTGCGCGCCGCTTGCACCCGCGGTTCAGGTCGGCCGCGAGCCCGGCGCCTATGCCGACCGCAACCTGACCGCAACCCTTGTGGATGGAGCCTGCCTTGCCGCCGAATGACCGTCCGCATCTGCGGGTCCTGGCAGGGCTCATGGCCGCTGCCGTCGCGCTGATGGCGATCTACGCGATCTGGCCGCGGCTGGATCTGGCCGTCTCGGCGCACTTCTACGACGCGGCCAGCCAGAGTTTCCCGCTGAACGGCCAGCGCCTGCCCGAGACGGTCCGCATGGCGGTGTGGAACTTGTCGGCTGTGGTGCTGACCGGCGCGCTGGTCGCCTTTCTGGCCGGGCTGGCCTTGCGCCGCCCCATCGCCGGGCTGCCTGCCCGCGCCTGGGGCTTTATGGTTGCCCTTTACGCGTTGGGGCCGGGCCTGCTGGTCGAAGAGGGCCTCAAGTCGCATTGGGGCCGCGCCCGGCCCGATCGGGTGGCCGAGTTCGGCGGCACAGCCCTTTTCTCACCGCCATGGCTGCCCACCGATCAATGCTTGCGGAACTGCTCCTTCGTCTCGGGCGAGGCCGCGGGCGGCATGGCGCTGGCCCTGTCGCTGGGTCTGATTCTGCTGTGGTGGCGGGGCCGCCTGCCACGGGGTCTCTGGCGCGGTCTCGCCCTGGTTGCGGGACTTCTGCCGCTGGCGGTTTCGGCGCAGCGCGTGATGGCCGGACGGCACTTTCTGTCCGATGTCCTCTTCGCTTTTCTCTTCGTCGCCATCACCGCAACGATCCTTGCGCGATTCCTGCGCCCCTTGCCTCCGCCCGCCCCGGCGGCTGTTGACAAGGCCACCGACTCCTCCTATTAGCCCGCTCACCCTGACAGGCCCCCGGTCTGCCGGGGCTCACATCTTGATGTGGTCATGATCCGGGTCAGCAGGCCCCGATCCTCTGGAATTCCACCGCCTCGCCCATTCGTGGGCGGAAGCGGATTTTCGTGTTTTGCGATGAGCGCAGGGCACGGTCGAGAAGCGGCGCCCCGAAGGCAACGGGGCGAGTATCGAAACGAGGAACGTGAATGCCGACGATTCAACAGCTGATCCGGAAACCCCGGGAAGCGAATGTGCGGAAGTCGAAGTCGCAGCACCTGCAGGAATGCCCGCAGAAGCGCGGCGTCTGCACCCGCGTCTACACCACCACCCCGAAGAAGCCGAACTCCGCTATGCGGAAGGTTGCGAAGGTCCGCCTGACCAACGGCTTCGAGGTCATCTCCTACATCCCGGGCGAAAAGCACAACCTGCAAGAGCACAGCGTTGTTCTGATCCGCGGCGGCCGCGTCAAGGACTTGCCGGGTGTCCGTTACCACATCCTCCGCGGTGTGCTGGATACCCAGGGCGTCAAAGACCGTCGTCAGCGTCGTTCGAAATACGGCGCCAAGCGTCCGAAGTGATCCAGGAGAGGTAACGGAACATGTCCCGTCGTCACGCCGCAGAGAAGCGCGAAGTTCTCCCGGACGCCAAGTATGGCGACCGCGTCATCTCGAAATTCATGAACAACCTTATGCTCGACGGCAAGAAGTCAGTCGCCGAGTCGATCGTCTACGGCGCGCTTGAGCGCGTTCAGGGCCGTCTGAAGCGCGAACCCGTCGCGCTGTTCCACGAAGCCCTCGACAATGTGAAGCCCTCGGTCGAAGTGCGGTCGCGCCGCGTCGGTGGCGCCACCTATCAGGTGCCGGTCGAAGTGCGCTCCGAGCGCCGCGAAGCCCTGGCGATCCGTTGGCTGATCACCGCTGCCCGCAAACGCAACGAAAACACGATGGAAGAGCGTCTGGCCGCCGAACTGGCCGATGCGGCGAACAATCGCGGCACTGCCGTGAAGAAGCGCGAAGACACCCACAAGATGGCGGACGCGAACAAGGCGTTCAGCCATTATCGCTGGTAAGAGGACATCATGGCACGCGAATACCCGCTGAACCTCTACCGCAACTTCGGGATCATGGCCCATATCGACGCGGGCAAGACCACGACGACCGAGCGGATCCTCTACTACACCGGCAAGTCCCACAAGATCGGCGAAGTCCATGACGGCGCCGCCACGATGGACTGGATGGAGCAAGAGCAGGAGCGGGGGATCACCATCACCTCGGCAGCGACGACGACGTTCTGGGAAAAGACCATCGACGGTAAGACGCCGACCTCGCCGAAGCACCGCTTCAACATCATCGACACCCCCGGCCACGTCGACTTCACCATCGAAGTCGAGCGTTCGCTGGCCGTTCTGGACGGCGCCGTCTGCCTGCTGGACGCCAATGCCGGCGTCGAGCCGCAGACCGAAACCGTCTGGCGCCAGGCTGACCGCTACAAGGTGCCGCGCATCGTCTATGTCAACAAGATGGACAAGATCGGTGCCGACTTCTTCAAATGCGTGCAGATGATCAAGGACCGCACCGGCGCGACCCCGTGCCCGATCGCTCTGCCGATCGGCGCTGAGGACAAGCTGGAAGGCGTTGTCGACCTCGTGCTGATGCAGGAATGGGTCTACACTTCGGAAGACCTGGGCGCCGCCTGGGAAATCCGGCCGATCCGCGACGAGATGAAGGCCGTGTCCGAAGAATGGCGCAGCAAGCTGATCGAACTCGCCGTCGAGCAGGACGATGCCGCGATGGAAGCCTATCTCGAGGGCAATGAGCCCGACGAGGCGACCCTGCGCGCGCTGATCCGCAAGGGCACCCTGTCCATGGCCTTCGTTCCGGTCACCGCCGGTTCGTCCTTCAAGAACAAGGGCGTGCAGATGGTGCTGAACTCGGTCATCGACTACCTGCCCTCACCGGTGGACGTGCCCGCCTATATGGGCTTCAAGCCCGGCGACGAGACCGAAGAGCGCAACATCGCCCGTTCGGCCGACGACGCCCAGCCCTTCGCCGCCCTGGCCTTCAAGATCATGAACGACCCCTTCGTGGGCTCGCTCACCTTCACGCGCATCTATTCCGGTGTGCTCAAGAAGGGCGACCAGATGGTCAACTCGACCAAGGGCCGCAAGGAACGCGTTGGCCGGATGATGATGATGCACGCCATCAACCGCGAGGAAATCGACGAAGCCTTCGCGGGCGACATCATCGCGCTGGCGGGCCTGAAGGAAACCACCACGGGTGACACCCTGTGCGACCCGGCGAACCAGGTCGTTCTGGAAACCATGACCTTCCCGGAGCCGGTGATCGAGATCGCCGTGGAACCGAAGTCGAAGGCTGACCAGGAGAAGATGGGCCTCGCCCTCGCGCGCCTGGCTGCCGAAGACCCGTCTTTCCGCGTCGAGACCGATCTGGAATCGGGCCAGACCATCATGAAGGGCATGGGCGAACTTCACCTCGACATCCTCGTCGACCGTATGCGTCGCGAGTTCAAGGTCGAGGCGAATATCGGTGCGCCGCAGGTGGCCTATCGCGAGACCATCTCGAGCGCTCACGAGATCGACTATACCCACAAGAAGCAGACCGGTGGTACGGGCCAGTTCGCCCGCGTCAAGCTGCAGATCACCCCGACCGAGCCGGGCGAGGGCTACTCGTTCGAATCGAAGATCGTCGGTGGTGCGGTGCCGAAGGAATACATCCCCGGCGTCGAAAAGGGCATCAAGTCCGTCATGGACTCGGGTCCGCTGGCTGGCTTCCCGGTCATCGACTTCAAGGTCGCGCTGGTTGACGGTGCGTTCCACGACGTCGACTCGTCGGTTCTGGCTTTCGAAATCGCCTCGCGCGCTGCGATGCGCGAAGGTCTGAAGAAGGCCGGCGCGAAGCTGCTGGAACCGATCATGAAGGTCGAGGTGGTGACGCCCGAGGAATATACCGGTTCGATCATCGGCGACCTGACCTCGCGTCGGGGCATGGTGCAGGGGCAGGACACCCGCGGCAACGCGAATGTCATCAACTGCATGGTGCCGCTGGCGAATATGTTCGGCTACATCAACAACCTGCGCTCGATGTCCTCGGGCCGCGCGGTGTTCACGATGCAGTTCGACCATTACGACGCGGTGCCCGAGAACATCTCGCAAGAGATCCAGAAGAAATACGCTTGATCGGTGTGGCGGGGTAAGCCCCGCCCTACCGCCCCGTAGGCCGGGGACCGCCCCGGCACATCGAAACGCAGAGGAGAGATCCCATGGCCAAGGCCAAGTTTGAACGCACCAAGCCGCATGTGAACATCGGCACGATCGGTCACGTCGACCACGGCAAGACCACGCTGACCGCGGCGATCACGAAGTATTTCGGCGAATTCCGCGCCTATGACCAGATTGACGGTGCGCCGGAAGAGCGTGCGCGCGGCATCACCATCTCGACGGCCCATGTCGAATACGAGACCGAAGCCCGCCACTACGCCCATGTCGACTGCCCCGGCCACGCGGACTATGTGAAGAACATGATCACGGGTGCGGCGCAGATGGACGGCGCGATCCTGGTCGTGGCCTCGTCGGACGGCCCGATGCCGCAGACCCGCGAGCATATCCTGCTCGGCCGTCAGGTCGGCATCCCCTATATGGTCGTCTACATGAACAAGGTCGACCTGGTGGATGACGCGGAACTGCTCGAGCTGGTCGAGATGGAAATCCGCGAGCTGCTGTCGTCCTACGACTATCCTGGCGACGATATCCCGATCATCAAGGGTTCGGCGCATCAGGCGATGATCGGCGAGCGCAAGGACATCGGCGAGGATTCGATCCGCGCGCTCTTGAAGGCCGTGGACGAATATATCCCGACCCCGGCCCGCGCCGTCGACCAGCCCTTCCTGATGCCGATCGAAGACGTGTTCTCGATCTCGGGCCGCGGCACCGTGGTCACGGGTCGTATCGAGCGCGGCGTGATCAATGTCGGCGACGAAGTGGAGATCGTGGGCATCCGCGACACCAAGAAGTCGACCTGCACCGGCGTCGAGATGTTCCGCAAGCTCCTGGATCGCGGTGAGGCCGGCGACAACGTGGGCGTGCTGCTGCGCGGCATCGACCGCGACGGCGTCGAGCGCGGCCAGGTTCTGTGCAAGCCGAAATCGGTGAACCCGCACACCAAGTTCGAAGCCGAGGCCTATATCCTGACCAAGGAAGAAGGCGGCCGTCACACGCCGTTCTTCGCGAACTACCGCCCGCAATTCTACTTCCGCACCACCGACGTGACCGGCACCGTGAAGCTGCCGGAAGGCACCGAGATGGTGATGCCGGGCGACAACCTGAAGTTCGAGGTCGAGCTGATCGCCCCGATCGCGATGGAAGAGAAGCTGCGCTTCGCCATCCGTGAAGGCGGCCGCACCGTCGGCGCAGGCGTCGTCTCCAAAATCATCGCCTGATTGACTTCCCCGCGGGCGCGCGTTAAGCGCGCCCGTTCCTATTTTGTGACCCCCCGAAGGAAACCAACAAGATGCAAGGTCAGACCATCCGCATCCGGCTGAAAGCCTTCGATTACCGCGTTCTGGATGCCAGCACGCAGGAAATCGTCAACACGGCAAAGCGGACCGGCGCGCAAGTGCGCGGCCCGATCCCGCTTCCCAACCGGATCGAGAAATTCACCGTTCTGCGCGGTCCGCATATCGACAAGAAGTCGCGCGACCAGTGGGAAATCCGGACGCATAAGCGTCTTCTCGACATCGTCGACCCGACGCCGCAGACCGTGGACGCGCTGATGAAGCTCGACCTCGCCGCGGGCGTCGACGTCGAGATCAAGGTCTGAGGGGGCTGATCATGCGTTCTGGCGTTATCGCAAAGAAGCTGGGCATGACCCGGCTGTTCATGGAAGACGGCAAGCAGATCCCTGTGACCGTTCTTCAGCTCGACAATCTGCAGGTCGTGGCCCAACGCACCGCCGACAAGGATGGCTATACCGCCGTCCAGCTTGGCGCGGGCACGGCCAAGGTCAGCCGCACCACCGCCGCGCAGCGCGGCCACTTCGCCAAGGCCTCGGTGGCCCCCAAGCGCAAGCTGGCTGAATTCCGGGTCACCCCGGATTGCCTGATCGACGTGGGCGCGGAAATCACCGCCGACCATTACATCGCGGGTCAGCACGTCGACGTGGCGGGCACCTCGATCGGTAAGGGCTTTGCCGGTGCCATGAAGCGGCACAATTTCGGCGGTCTGCGTGCCTCGCACGGCGTGTCGGTCTCGCACCGCTCGCACGGTTCGACCGGCCAGTGCCAGGACCCCGGCAAGGTGTTCAAGGGCAAGAAGATGGCCGGCCACCTGGGTTCGGTCCGGGTCACCACCCAGAATCTGCAGGTCGTCCGCACCGATGCGGAACGCGGCCTGATCATGATCAAGGGGGCTGTCCCCGGTGCCGCCGGCGGCTGGGTCACCGTGAAGGATGCGGTCAAGAAGCCGGAAGCCAAGGACGCCCCGCGTCCGGCCGCGATCCGCGCTGCTGCTGCTCCGGCTGCCGAAGTGGCCGCCGAAGGGGGTGAAGCATGAAACTCGATGTGATCAAGCTTGACGGCAAGAAGGCCGGCTCGATCGATCTGGACGAAGCGCTGTTCGGCCTTGAGCCGCGCGCCGACATCCTGCACCGCGTGGTGCGCTGGCAGCGGGCCAAGGCCCAGGCTGGCACACATTCGGTTCTGGGCAAGTCGGATGTCAGCTATTCGACCAAGAAGATCTATCGCCAGAAGGGCACCGGCGGCGCACGCCACGGCTCCAAGAAGGCCCCGATCTTCCGTCACGGTGGTGTGTACAAGGGCCCGACCCCGCGTAGCCACGCCCATGACCTGCCGAAGAAGTTCCGCGCCCTCGGCCTGCGCCATGCGCTGTCGGCCAAGGCCAAGGCGGGCGAGCTGGTGATCCTGGATGCGGCCACCCTGGCCGAAGCCAAGACCGCCGCGCTGGCCAAGACCGTGAAGGAGCTGGGCTGGAAGCGCGCGCTCGTCATCGACGGGGCGGTGGTCGACGCGAATTTCGCGCTGGCGGCCCGCAACCTCGATGGCGTCGACGTGCTGCCGACCATCGGCGCGAACGTGTATGACATCCTGAAGCGTGACATCCTGGTGATCACGAAGGCGGGTGTCGAAGCCCTGGAGGCGCGTCTGAAATGAGCGTGAAACCCGAACATTACGACCTGATCAAGAAGCCGATCATCACCGAGAAGGCCACCATGGCCTCCGAGGCGGGCGCGGTGGTCTTCCAGGTCGCCATGGATGCGACCAAGCCCCAGATCAAGGAGGCGGTCGAGGCCGTCTTCGGCGTCAAGGTGAAGGCGGTGAACACCACCATCACCAAGGGCAAGGCCAAGAAGTTCCGCGGCCGCGCCGGCGAGCGCAGCGACAAGAAGAAGGCCTATGTGTCGCTTGAAGAAGGCCACACGATCGACGTGTCGACCGGCCTCTGAGCGGACGTTCAGGTGAAAAGAATGAGCCCCTGCCGGAAGGCGGGGGCTTTTTTCATTGATTGATCTTCATCGTCCAACACGGTGCTCAAAATGGCTACAAGGACCAAGAAGCAGCATGTCGTCCCACGCTTCTATCTGAACAAGTTCTGCGACCCCGACGGAAACGTTTGGACCTACTCGAGCGGGAACGAGCCCCGTGGTGACAAGCCAGAGGCGACTGCCGTCGAGGCGAACTTCTACAGCCCAATTGGCGGGGCTGGTGAAAGGCTCGACGAGGTTGAAGAATTCTTAGGGAAGATCGAAAGTAATGCTGCTCCTCTCTGGGATAAGCTATCGGAGGGAAAGGTATTCAAGGGAGAAGAGCGTGAACACATAGCGCTCTTCCTAGCCGCACAGTATTTGCGCTCCCCTTCTGTCGTTGGTGCAGGCGCAGAATTGATGGCCCACGTGGCACATCATACCGCCCAGTTCATCGCCTCTGACAAGGAAGTTCACGAGCAGTCTGTAGACCAGTACGAACAGGCGACCGGCAATGCGATTTCACCAGAAGAGCGCGAAAAAATGCGCGTATTTCTGAGTGACCCGAACAACTTCTCGATAAGTGTCCTGCGCTCGGCGGGGCTGCCCATGCTGGGAGGCATAGGGAGGCTCGCGAACATTTTCTTGAATATGAAATGGGTTGTTGGGCGCAGCAGGGACCAGCACCTAATTACATCGGATAGCCCAGTTACGAGGGTATCTGATCCGGCAACGCATAGCCCGGTCTACGGGGACGGTGCTTTCGCAAACAAGACAGTGAGAGTTAGTTTCCCGCTCACCCCAACACGAATTGTTGAGCTGACGTGGCAGGGGGAGGAAAGGGAGCGGGTCGTAGAGATACCGAAGCGATTGGCTCGGGAAATGAACGGACTTCGAGCGGCGCAAGCAGAGCGTTACATCTATGCCTCTGTTAACGATGGCGGCATTGCAAGGCTCTGCGACAAGTGGCTCAATCACGCGAATCGCCCGAAAATTGTCACGAGCAGTGACGTGCCTTCGATCATTGTGAAACGGAAGCTGTAGGGGGCGTGGCCACTAAGAATTCGCCCTTCCCCCATTGCCACCCCCACCCCCTTCTGCTACTGCACCGCCACGCCAGAAGCCCCGGATTCGTCCGGGGCTCTTGGTTTGTTCGTTCCGGTGACCTGCTCACCGCCTCGGACAGACGAACCGGGGATCTTCGGAGCCCTTAACCCCGGATCATCGCCCCGGCCCGCAACGGCCAGGTGACGGTCCTGAAGCAAACGGAAGACAGGAAACATGGCACTCAAGTCGTATAAGCCGACGACGCCTGGCCAGCGCGGGCTGGTTCTGATCGACCGTTCGGAGCTGTGGAAAGGCCGGCCTGTGAAAGCCCTCACCGAGGGTCTGATTTCGCAAGGCGGCCGGAACAATACCGGACGGATCACCATGCGCCACCAGGGCGGCGGGGCGAAGCGCCTCTACCGCGTGGTGGACTTCAAGCGTCGCAAGTGGGACATGGCCGCGATCGTCGAGCGGATCGAATATGACCCCAACCGCACCGCCTTCATCGCGCTGGTCAAATACGCCGATGGCGAGCTGGCCTATGTGCTGGCCCCGCAGCGTTTGGCCGTGGGCGACAGCATCATCGCCGGCGCCAAGGTCGACGTGAAGCCCGGCAATGCGATGCCCTTCTCGGGCATGCCGATCGGCACGATCGTCCACAATGTCGAACTCAAGCCCGGCAAGGGCGGCCAGCTGGCGCGCGCCGCGGGCACCTATGCGCAATTCGTCGGTCGTGACGGGTCGTATGCGCAGATCCGCCTGTCCTCGGGCGAACTGCGTCTGGTCCGTCAGGAATGCATGGCCACCATCGGTGCCGTGTCGAACCCCGACAACTCGAACCAGAATTTCGGTAAAGCGGGCCGCATGCGCTACAAGGGCATCCGCCCGACCGTGCGCGGCGTTGCCATGAACCCGATCGACCACCCGCATGGCGGCGGCGAAGGCCGTACCTCGGGCGGCCGGCACCCGGTCACCCCGTGGGGCAAGGGCACCAAGGGCAACAAGACCCGCACCAACAAGACCACCGACAAGATGATTGTCCGGTCGCGTCACGCCAAGAAGAAAGGGCGCTGATCCATGTCCCGTTCCGTCTGGAAAGGCCCGTTCGTCGATGGCTATCTGCTGAAGAAGGCAGAAACCGCCAAGGCCTCGGGCAAGAACGAAGTGATCAAGATCTGGTCGCGCCGTTCCACCATCCTGCCGCAATTCGTTGGTCTGACCTTCGCGGTCTACAACGGCAAGAAGCACGTTCCTGTTGCGGTCACCGAAGAAATGATCGGCCAGAAGTTCGGTGAATATTCGCCGACCCGGACCTATTACGGTCACGCTGCCGACAAGAAAGCCAAGAGGAAGTAAGCCATGGGTGCGGAAAAGAACCCCCGCCGCGTGGCGGATAACGAAGCGATGGCGGTGCTGCGGATGCTGCGCACCAGCCCTCAGAAGCTGAACCTCGTCGCCGGCATGATCCGCGGCAAGAAGGTGGAAAAGGCCCTCTCGGACCTGACCTTCTCCAAGCGCCGCATCGCGGGCGACGTGAAGAAGTGCCTGCAATCGGCCATCGCCAATGCCGAGAACAACCACAACCTTGACGTCGACAGCCTGGTCGTCGCCGAGGCCTGGGTTGGCAAGAACCTGGTGATGAAGCGCGGCCGTCCGCGGGCGCGCGGCCGGTTTGGCAAGATCATGAAACCGTTCAGCGAGATCACCATCAAGGTGCGTCAGGTCGGGGAGTCTGCGTAATGGGACAGAAGGTCAACCCGATCGGGATGCGTCTTCAGGTCAACCGGACCTGGGACAGCCGTTGGTTCGCCGATTCGAAAGACTACGGCAATCTGCTGCTTGAAGACCTGCGGATGCGCGAGTTCATCCACAAGGAATGCAAGCAGGCCGGCGTGTCGAAAGTGATCATCGAGCGGCCGCACAAGAAGTGCCGCGTGACGATCCACACCGCGCGCCCGGGCGTGATCATCGGCAAGAAGGGCGCCGATATCGAAACCCTGCGCAAGAAGCTGGCCGCCTTCACCAAGTCGGATCTGCATCTGAACATCGTCGAAGTGCGCAAGCCCGAAGTCGATGCGCAGCTGGTGGCGGAATCGATCGCCCAGCAGATGGAACGCCGGGTGTCCTTCCGTCGCGCCATGAAGCGCGGCGTGCAGAACGCCATGCGCATGGGCGCGCTGGGGATCCGTGTGAATGTCGGTGGCCGTCTTGGCGGTGCCGAAATCGCCCGGACCGAGTGGTATCGCGAAGGCCGCGTGCCGCTGCACACCCTGCGGGCCGATATCGACTATGCGCTGTCCGAAGCCGAAACCCCCTATGGGATCATCGGCGTGAAGGTGTGGATCTTCAAGGGCGAGATCCTTGAGCATGATCCGCAAGCGCATGACCGTCGCCTCGCCGAAGCCGCCGATGCCCCGTCGTCGCGTGGCCCGCGCCGCGAGCGCGGCGACCGCGAACGCGCGTAAGGAGTGAAGAGAGATGCTGCAACCAAAGCGCACAAAATTCCGCAAGATGCACAAGGGCCGCATCAGCGGTGAAGCCAAAGGCGGCTTCCTTCTGAACTTCGGCTCCTTCGCGCTGAAGGCCACCGAGCCCGAGCGTGTGACGGCCCGTCAGATCGAAGCGGCCCGCCGCGCGATCACCCGTCACATGAAGCGTCAGGGCCGCGTCTGGATCCGGATTTTCCCGGATGTTCCGGTCTCGGCCAAGCCCGTCGAAGTTCGTATGGGTAAGGGCAAGGGTTCGGTCGACTACTGGGCCTGCAAGGTCAAGCCGGGCCGCATCATGTTCGAGATCGACGGCGTCGCCGAAGACATCGCCCGTGAAGCGCTGCGCCTGGGCGCGATGAAGCTGCCGGTCACCTCGCGCATCGTGGCGAAGGAAGACTGGTAAGGTTTTGCCGAAAGGCAAAGCCAGTGCGGCATAGCGGATTTCCCCGGAAATCCGCGGGCCGTCACCCGGTTCAAGACGAAGCCCCTGCCGATCACGGCGGGGGCTTATCGTTTTTGAACCTCTGTGATGCCCTCATCCGCCGCAGCACGGCGCAGGGAACCGATCCCGCCTTGGGTCGTTCCCTTGTCAGAGCCATTCAGATTGCGAGGCCACCATGACTGTGCGTCCCATCTTGATTCTGACCGCCCTGCCGCTGCTGCTTTCCGCCTGCGTGACCGGTGATGGCAATCGGGCGCTGGTTGGCGCCGCGGGGGGCGCAGTTGCTGGCGAAGTTCTGTTCGACAATGCCGTTGGCGGGGCCGTGGTTGGCGGTCTGGCAGGTCTGGCCTGCGACGATCTGGGCGTGCGCGCCTGCCGCTAACCCCGGCCACGGCCGGGCGCCCCTTTCACGGCTAGGGCGATCCTGCTACTGCGCGGCTGCACAGCGCAGGAGCACCCGCCATGGCCGAAATCACCTCTCTTTTTGTCACCCGCCTCTACCGCGCCAAGCTGAACGAGCTCGCGAAGAAGAAGGTGGATTATGCCGAGTTGCACGCTTCTTGCGACGCCATCGCCGAGGATGACGAGGCCGGGCAGGAATGGTGTGAGGCGAACGGCTATCCGGGCTACACATCATATGCCTCGCTGGACGATCTGCCCTGGCGCTTTCCGATCTTCGGGGATCTGGAAAAGGCGCTGGACAAGCATGTCGCCGCCTTCTGCGATGATCTGGGCTTCGATCTTCAGGGCAAGAAGCTCAAATGCAACTCGCTCTGGATCAACATCCTGCCCGAGGGCGGCACCCATGCGAGCCACATCCACCCGCATTCGGTGATCTCGGGCACCACCTATGTCGCCATGCCCGAAGGCACCTCGGCGCTGAAACTGGAAGACCCGCGCCTGCCGATGATGATGATGGCGCCTGTCACCCGCAAGGACGCGCCCGAGGCGCTGCGCCGTTTCGTCTATGTGCAGCCCGTGGTGGGCGAGGTGCTGCTGTGGGAAAGCTGGCTGCGGCACGAAGTGCCGATGAACATGTCGGAAGAAGAGCGCATCTCGGTCAGCTTCAACTACGGCTGGGCCTGAGCGGCGGGACGATCCGAGGTTGCAACGTGGCGCTGCGCTGGCCTAATCTTGCGAACCGCGCATGAGCCGGGCGTCAGAACCCGGGCGGCATCTTGGGCAGGGAAGCATTTGGCCAAAGCCAGCGAAAACTCGCATTATCTTGCGCTGGATGCCGCAAGGGGTTTGGCCGCGATCGCGGTGTTCCTCTATCACTACAAGGGCCAGATCCCGGTCTTTGGCCTCATCAGCGGCAGCTTCCTTGCGGTCGACCTGTTCTTCCTGATGAGCGGCCTGGTCATCGCCCGCGCCTATGAGCGACGGCTGATGAGCGGTGAGATGGGCTTTGCCCGATTCACGGCCGTCAGGGTTTTACGCCTCTGGCCACTTTATCTGGTCGCCTGCGCCTTCGGCATGGCGCATTTCCTGGGTAAGATCGCGATGGGCACGCCTGATGCGCCGCAGCTTGGCCAGGTCCTCTGGGCCTTGCCCCTGACCCTCTTGCTTTTGCCCACGCCGGGCAGCAAGGAATGGGCCTTCGGCGCGATCCCCTTCTCGACATCCGCCTGGACGCTGACGCTCGAATTCTGGTTCAACCTTGCCTATGTTCTGCTCCTGCCCTGGCTTTCCAGCCGGGTTCTGGTCGGCCTGGCTCTGGCCGCATTCGGTGTGCTGATCTGGCAGGTTCATCTGCACCAGAGCGCCGATCTGGGCTGGTCGCTCGACACCTTTTTGGGCGGCTCGGCCCGGTTTTGGTTCTCTTTCTCCCTGGGCGTTCTGATCCATCGCAGCGGCGTGCTTGCCCTTGAAGGGCCGGTTCCGGGCTGGGTTCTTTTCCCGGTCGCTTTTGCCTTCGTGCTGCTGCCCGCGCATGCGATATGGTGGCACCTTTTTTGGATCGCGGTCGTCTTTCCCGGCTTTGTCATCCTGAGCACACGCTTGCCGATGGGCGGGTTCTTCGCTGCGCTCTCGGACCATCTGGGTCGGCTCTCCTACGCGATCTACATCCTTCATGCGTCCATTTCGGTCCTGATCCTCGGGCAGACAAAGGTCTGGGCGCCGCACCTGCTGCGGGGCCATGCGTTTCTTCTGGCCGTGATCTGCCGTGCTGCTCGCATCCGCGCTGCTGACCTATCGCTTTGACGAACCCCTGCGCGCCCGTCTGTCCTGGAGGGGGAAACGCAAGCCCTGACCGTGGACGGGAACCGGGATACCGCTTGGCGACTTGTCCTGATGCAAGAGGACAATTGCCATGCCCCAGAACCGCGCATCGTCATCCTGTTCCGGCCTGATCCTGGCAGCCCAGATTTTTATCTCCATGCCCGTTCAGGCCGGTGGACCGAGCGTTGTGGCCGAAGCCCCCGAACCCCTGCCACCCCCCGTGATTGCCGCGCCGATTGCAGACTGGTCCGGCCCC
This sequence comes from Neotabrizicola paludis, assembly GCF_044142105.1. Lineage (NCBI taxonomy): Bacteria > Pseudomonadati > Pseudomonadota > Alphaproteobacteria > Rhodobacterales > Paracoccaceae > Neotabrizicola > Neotabrizicola paludis. The sequence goes on along the minus strand of NZ_JBGTYM010000004.1, from coordinate 276,211 downwards.
TATGTGGGGCTTGGCTACGGCAAGCTTGGCGTCTCCCTGTCAGATACGCTTGTCGATCTGGATATCGACGGTTCGACCGCTGCGGGTTTCGCCGGGGTAAACGCGCAGAACGGGCATATCGTCTATGGGGTCGAGCTGTCCTATGCCAAGACCATGGATACCAGGATTTCCGGGGTCAAAAGCCAGGGCGACGCCATGGTCGAGCTGGCGGGGCGGCTGGGCTATGCCTGGCGTGACGCCCTGATCTATGCCCGGCTTGGCTATGCCCGCACCAGCTTAGACCTGGGCGGCACCTCGCGCGACTTCGATGGGCTGGCCTATGGTCTTGGCTTCGACTATCAGATCAGCAAGCGGATGGCGCTGGGGATAAGCTATACTGAATATGACCTGTCCTCGGGCGGGGCAGGGGGCGAGTTGACGGCCCGCCCGCATCAGTTCGGCCTGCGCATCTCTATGCGCTTCTGATCCGGTTGCGCGCGGCGAAAGCATCCAGCGCAGTTCAGGCTTGCGTTCCCGGGCGCACCCCCCTATAGGACCCCATCCACGGCTCCGGGGCGACTCGGATTCGGTGGTTTGTCATTGATCCGCCAGGTCTCCGGTGACCCTTCGCAACAAGGGGCCGTCTGGCGATTGTGAAAGGAAGATTGGCGATGGACGCCAAGGAATTGAAGAGCAAGACCCCAGACCAGCTGCGCGACAGCTTGGTCGCCCTGAAGAAAGAGGCGTTCAACCTGCGCTTCCAACAGGCGACCAACCAGCTTGAGAACACCGCCCGCATGCGTGCCGTCCGCCGTGACGTCGCCCGCATCAAGACGGTGCTCAACCAAAAAGCCGCTGAAGCCGCGAAGTAAAGGGATCCAAAATGCCGAAACGTATCCTTCAGGGCACCGTCACCTCGGACAAGAACGAGCAGACGATCACCGTCCTGGTCGAGCGCCGCTTCAAGCACCCGCTGCTGCAGAAGACCGTGCGTAAGTCGAAGAAGTACCGTGCTCATGACGAGCACAACACCTTCAAGGTGGGCGACGTCGTCCGTATCGAGGAATGCGCCCCCATCTCGAAAACCAAACGCTGGACCGTTGTGACCGACGCCTCGGCGTAAGTCAGAGCGATCTAAACGAAACCCCGGGGCCGGAAATCTGAACGGTCCCCGAAGGTCGGGAGAAGACCAATGATCCAGATGCAGACGAATCTGGATGTGGCTGACAACTCCGGCGCGCGCCGGGTGCAGTGCATCAAGGTTCTTGGCGGTTCGCACCGCCGTTATGCTTCGGTCGGCGACATCATCGTGGTGTCGGTGAAGGAAGCGATTCCGAAAGGTCGCGTGAAGAAGGGCGACGTCCGCAAGGCCGTTGTCGTTCGCACCGCCAAGGAAGTTCGCCGTGAAGACGGCACCACGATCCGTTTCGACCGCAACGCCGCCGTCATCCTGAACAACCAGGGCGAGCCGGTCGGCACCCGTATCTTCGGGCCGGTCGTGCGCGAGCTGCGTGCCAAGAACTTCATGAAGATCATCTCGCTTGCGCCGGAGGTGCTGTGATGGCTGCCAAGCTCCGCAAGGGTGACACCGTCGTCGTGCTGACCGGCAAGGACAAGGGCAAGAAGGGCGAAATCACCGCCGTCTCGCCCAAGGACAACAAGGCTGTTGTCGATGGCGTGAACGTCGCGATCCGCCACACCAAGCAATCGGCCCAGTCGCAGGGCGGCCGCGTGCCGCAGGCGATGCCGATCGACCTGTCGAACCTGTCGCTTCTGGACAAGAACGGCAAGGCGACCCGCGTCGGCTTCCGCATGGAAGGCGACAAGAAGGTCCGCTACGCCAAGACCACCGGGGAGGCGCTCTGATGCTTGACGCTCAGCAATACACGCCGCGCCTCAAGGCCCAGTACAAGGCCAAGACCCGCGCCGCGCTGAAGGAAGAGTTCTCCTACAAGAACGACATGCAGATCCCGCGTCTGGACAAGATCGTCCTGAACATGGGCGTCGGCGAAGCGGTCAAGGACACCAAGAAGGTGAAGCAGGCCGCCGAGGAACTTGGCCAGATCGCCGGTCAGAAGGCTGTGATCACCAAGGCCCGCAAGTCGATCGCGACTTTCCGGGTCCGCGAAGAGATGCCGCTGGGCTGCAAGGTCACGCTGCGCGGCGACCGCATGTACGAATTCCTCGACCGTCTGGTGAACGTCGCTCTGCCGCGCGTCCGCGACTTCCGCGGCGTAAAGCCCTCGTTCGATGGCCGTGGCAACTTTGCCATGGGCCTGAAAGAGCACATCGTCTTCCCGGAAATCGACTTCGACAAGGTCGACGAGATCCTGGGCATGGACATCATCATCTGCACCACTGCGCAGACCGATGCCGAAGCCAAGGCGCTGTTGAAGCACTTCAACATGCCCTTCAACGCCTGATCGCGAGGAACCACAGATATGGCAAAGAAATCCATGGTGAACCGCGAAGTGAAACGCGCCGCGCTGGTGAAGCAGCATGCTTCCAAGCGCGCCGCGCTGAAGGCGGTGATCTACGACCAGTCCAAACCGATGGAAGAGCGTTTCAAGGCCACGCTGAAGCTGGCCGAGATGCCGCGCAACAGCGCCGCTGTCCGCATGCACAACCGCTGCCAGCTGACCGGCCGTCCGCACGCGTTCTATCGCAAGTTGAAACTCTCGCGCATCATGCTGCGGGAACTGGCCTCCTTCGGCCAGATCCCCGGCATGGTGAAGTCGAGCTGGTAAGGGAGAGCGGATCATGTCGATGAACGATCCGATCGGCGATATGCTGACCCGCATTCGCAACGCCCAGCTGCGTGGCAAGTCGACGGTGGCGACGCCCGCCTCGACCCTGCGTGGCCGGGTTCTGGATGTGCTGCTGTCGGAAGGCTATATTCGCGGTTACGAAAAGGCCGACACGACCAACGGCCAGGGCGAGTTCACCATCTCGCTGAAGTACTACGAAGGCGAACCCGTCATCCGTGAACTCAAGCGCGTGTCCAAGCCGGGCCGCCGCGTGTACATGGGCGTCAAGGACATCCCGTCGGTCCGCAACGGCCTGGGCGTGTCGATCGTCTCCACGCCGAAGGGCGTCATGTCGGATGCGAATGCGCGCGCTGCCAATGTTGGCGGCGAAGTGCTTTGCACCGTGTTCTGAGGAGGGTTCCATGTCTCGTATCGGCAAGAAACCCGTCACCCTGACCAAAGGCGTCACCGCCTCGATCTCGGGTCAGACCATCGAAGTGAAGGGGCCGAAAGGCACCCGCAGCTTCACCGCGGGCGACGATGTCACGCTTTCGATCGAAGGCGATGCCGTCAAGGTCACTCCGCGCGGCCTGTCCAAGCGTGCGCGTCAGCAGTGGGGCATGACCCGCTCGATGGTCGACAACCTTGTTACAGGCGTGTCGACCGGCTTCAAGAAAGAGCTGGAAATCCAGGGCGTCGGTTTCCGCGCCGCCATGGCCGGCAATGTCCTGAAGCTGTCGCTCGGCTTCTCGCATGAAGTGAATTTCGACGTGCCGAAGGGGGTGACCATCACCTCGCCGAAGCCGACCGAAATCGTCGTCGAGGGCATCGACCAGCAACAGGTCGGCCAGGTTGCAGCGAACATCCGCGAATGGCGTCAGCCCGAGCCCTACAAGGGCAAGGGTATCCGCTACAAGGGTGAGTTCATCTTCCGCAAGGAAGGCAAGAAGAAGTAAGGGGCGCAAAAATGGCTTTGAACAAACGCGAGCTGTTCCTCAAGCGCCGCCTGCGCGTGCGGAACAAACTGAAGTCGATGTCGGCTGGCCGGATGCGGCTGTCCGTGCATCGTTCGTCCAAGAACATCTCGGTCCAGCTGATCGACGATGTGAAGGGCGTGACGGTGGCTGCGGCCTCGTCCTTGGAAAAGGACCTGGGCGTGGTCGGCAAGAACAACGTCGAGGCTGCCGCCAAGATTGGCGCGGCCATCGCCGAGCGGGCCAAGAAGGCCGGCGTGGACGAATGCTATTTCGACCGCGGCGGCTTCATCTTCCACGGCAAGATCAAGGCTTTGGCCGATGCTGCCCGTGAAGGTGGTCTGAAGTTCTGATCCCTGTGGGGGGTGTCCGGGATTCGTTCCGGACCGCCCCCCCGATGATCCGGGGGCCGCAGGCCCACCAGGATCGGCACCAATCGGCGCGCCAGATCGCGCCACCACGGAAAGGTTTGCCTCATGGCAGAACGTGAAAACCGCCGCGACCGCGGCGATCGTCGGGACGACCGGCGCGAGGAAACCCCGGAATTCGCCGACCGTCTGGTCGCGATCAACCGGGTGTCGAAGACCGTGAAGGGCGGCAAGCGTTTCGGCTTTGCGGCTCTGGTCGTGGTGGGTGACCAGCGCGGCCGTGTCGGCTTTGGCAAGGGCAAGGCCAAGGAAGTGCCGGAAGCCGTCCGCAAGGCGACCGAGCAGGCCAAGCGCAGCATGATCCGCGTCGCGCTGAAAGACGCGCGCACGCTGCACCACGACATCGAGGGCCGTCATGGCGCCGGCAAGGTCGTGATGCGCACCGCCGTGGCCGGTACCGGCATCATCGCCGGCGGTCCGATGCGCGCCGTGTTCGAAATGCTGGGCATCCAGGACGTCGTGGCCAAGTCGATCGGCACGCAGAACCCCTATAACATGGTTCGCGCCACCATCGACGGTCTCAAGAAGGAAACCTCGCCCCGTTCCGTTGCGGCCCGCCGCAACAAGAAAGTGGCCGAGATCCTGCGCAAGCCCGAAGCCGAAACCACGGAGGCTTGATCATGGCTGACAAGAAAAAGACCATCGTCGTCAAGCAGATCCGTTCGGCCGCCCGCCGTCCGGCGGTGCAGACCGCCACGCTGAAAGGCTTGGGCCTGAACAAGATGAACCGCACCCGCGAGCTGGAAGATACCCCTTCCGTGCGCGGAATGGTGAATTCGATCAGCCACCTCGTCGAGATCATCGAAGAGCGCGGCTAAGGTTTCGTTGGGCCAGCCTCGACCGAACTGAAACGCCCCTGCTGAAACGCGGGGGCGTTTTTCTTTGGTCCGGCGTCCTCCACCCAAAGGCTGAATCGCTCGCGACTCAAAAACGGTGCTAGCCTGCGCCTGACCCTAAGACGGTCCCGGGGGACGGGGCCGGAGCGGGCCTGACCACGAGCTTCATCAGGGAGGATGAGAAGATGGCCACGAAATATGCCGGCGGCTGCGCCCATGTGCATGTGACCGCAAGCGCCGAGCCTATCGACAATCACGAATGCCACTGCAATGTCTGCAAGGGCGTGACCGGCCAGCAGCACACCCATGTCGCCTTCTTCAACTATGGCGACTTGCATGTCGACCATCCCGAAAAGATGAAACGCGTGCCCTTCAACAAGGACAATCCTGGTGGCCCGCTGGAAATTTGCCTTTGCACCGAATGCGGCGCGGCCCTGATGCTGGATGACAAGCAGAAGCGCATCCGCGTCGCCGTCCCGAATGTCATGGGCTATGACGATGCCGCCTTCCCCAAGGCGACCTATCACGCTTTCTGGGACGAGACGAAGGGCTATGCCAAGCCGAACGATGGCCGCCCAGTCTATGACAGCCTGCGTCCCGACTTCAAATGGCCGGCCAGCGCCGCCTGACCCTGCGGTCTTTCTGCCACTCCCCTGCCGGTTTGCGCATTCGTGATCCTGGCGGGGGCATTGCCGACCTGCCCCTTGGCGCCGTTCTGCGTTAGACTGGCGGCAAAAGACTGAGCAGGTTCGAGACATGTCCGATTGGAAACTGGCGCCGCTGGTCGCGGTCTGGATTGCGGTGCTTGCAGGCACGGCGCAGGCGAAGCTCTGCGACTTCCGCCTGAGCGAGATGATCGCCAAGCGTGCCCCCGCGCTGGCCAGCGACACGGCCGATGACAGCACGCTGGGAAAACTGCGCGAACTGGGCCGGGTCAGCGGCGAGGCCAAGGATTTCTTCACCCTTGTCGATGGCGGTGGCCTCACCGCGCTTGGGGCAGTGCTGAAGGGCAGCCGGGCGGCCAAAGTCGCGGGCGGCGTCAAGGACCTGGCCGAGGGGCTGGGCATGGGCGGCACCATCATCAACAGTCCGGCCATCGGCACAGCCTCGGGCCTTGCGGCGCTGGGGATGGTGGGGCTGGAGGGTGTCTGCCGCTTTCAGGACGAGCGCATCACCGACTATTACGAAGTCCTCGCCGTTCTCTCGGTCGTGGCCGAAACGGCGGATCCGCGGCTGTTCCAGCTTCAGCTGGGCGCGGCGCGCAAGAAGGCGGCCGTGGCCGAGATCTGGGATCCCCAGGACGGCATCCGGCGGCAATATGACGTGGCCGATCTGTTCTTCGTGAACGGAGAGTTGAAGTTGAACCGCATCGGGCTGAACAAGAGCCTGGGCTATCTGATGCAGTTCCAGGGCGAGACGCCCGCCATCGACACGCCGCCGCTGAACGCCTTCGAGAACTGAGCGGGGGCTTGATCCGGCGGGGTTGCGCGGCTATACGCCCGCGGTGGCCGTTGCGGCTGCAAGAATCAACAAGAAATGCCGTGTTGCCCCCATCCGTCGCAGGCGGGGGCGTTCCGGCCAAGGAGTATGCGACATGAAATTGAATGAACTGCGCGACAACGAAGGCGCGGCCAAGAAGCAGAAGCGCGTTGCGCGCGGCCCGGGCTCGGGCAAGGGCAAGACCGCTGGCCGTGGTATCAAGGGGCAGAAGTCCCGTTCGGGCGTGGCCATCGGCGGGTATGAAGGCGGCCAGATGCCGCTCTATCGCCGCCTGCCGAAGCGCGGCTTCTCCAAGCCGAACCGCAAGGAATTTGCGGTCGTCAACCTGGGCCTGATCGAAAAATTCATCGGCCTTGGCAAGCTGGACATCAAGTCCGAGATCGACGAGGACGCGCTGGTCGCGGCTGGTCTGACCTCGAACAAGCGCGACGGCATCCGTATCCTCGGCAAGGGCGCCATCGCCTCGAAGGTCACGCTGAAAGTGACCGGCGCCTCGGCTTCGGCGATCGAAGCGATCAAGGCCGCAGGCGGCAGCATCACCGTGGCGACCGAAGCGGCCGAGTGATCCGCCGATTTAGCGGTTGTGAGCGGGCGCAAGCTCGCTTACATCAGCACAGGTTTTCCCGCGCCGCCGACCGGAAACCGGTTCGGCGGCGCTGTCCATGAAAAGGGCAAGGCATGGCATCCGCCGCAGAACAGATGGCCGCGAACCTTAGCTGGGGCGCGCTCGGCAAGGCGACCGATCTTCGTCAACGCATCTTCTTCACCATCGGTCTTCTGATCGTCTACCGTCTTGGCACCTATATTCCGGTGCCGGGGATCGACGCGGGCGCGCTTCGCGAGTTCATGGACAAGGCGGGGCAGGGGATCGGGGGCATGTTGAACATGTTCACCGGCGGCGCCATCAAGCGCATGGGCATTTTCGCGCTTGGCATCATGCCCTATATCTCGGCCTCGATCATCGTGCAGCTTCTGGCCACGATGTATCAGCCCTGGCAGCACCTGAAGAAAGAGGGTGAGATCGGGCGCAAGAAGCTGAATCAGTACACGCGCTACGGCACCGTGGCGCTGGCGCTGTTCCAGTCCTATGGCATCGCCATGTCTATCCAGGCGGGCGATCTTGCGCATACGCCGGGCTTCTTCTTTACCGCCTCCTGCGTTATCACCCTGGTCGGCGGCACCATGTTTCTCATGTGGCTGGGCGAACAGATCACGAGCCGCGGCATCGGCAACGGTATCTCGCTGATCATTTTCGTCGGCATCGTGGCGGAAATTCCCGCCGCCATCGCGCAATTCCTGGCGCAGGGCCGCTCGGGCGCGATCTCGACTCCGGTCATCCTGGGCGTGATCGTCATGGTCATCGCCGTGATCACTTTCGTCGTCTTCATGGAACGCGCGCTGCGCAAGATCCACATCCAGTATCCCCGCCGTCAGGTGGGCATGAAGGTCTATGACGGCGGATCGTCGCATCTGCCGGTCAAGGTCAACCCGGCGGGCGTCATCCCGGCGATCTTCGCCTCGTCGATCCTGCTTTTGCCGACCACGATCTCGACCTTTTCGGGCGCCTCGACCAACCCGGTCCTGTCGGTGATCACCGCCTATCTGGGCTATGGTCAGCCGCTCCACCTTGTGTTCCTGGCCGCACTGATCGTGTTCTTCAGCTACTTCTACACTGCGAACGTCTCGTTCAAAGTCGATGATGTGGCCGACAACCTGAAGAACCAGAACGGCTTCATCCCCGGCATCCGCCCGGGCAAGAAGACCGAGGAATACCTGGAATATGTGCTGAACCGCATTCTGGTGCTGGGCTCGGCCTATCTGGCGGCGGTCTGCCTTCTGCCGGAAATCCTGATCTCGGAGATCGGCATCCCCTTCTACTTCGGCGGCACCTCGGTGCTGATCGTGGTCTCGGTCACGATGGACACGATCAACCAGGTCCAGTCGCATCTTCTGGCACATCAATATGAGGCGCTGATCGAGAAGTCGCAGCTTCGCGGCAAGAAGCGCACGGGCACCCGTGCACCGGCGCGGCGCTGAACCCTATGGCGGCGAATATCATTCTTCTGGGCCCGCCGGGTGCGGGAAAGGGAACGCAGGCGCAGAGGCTGGTCGACAGCCGCGGCATGGTGCAGCTCTCGACCGGTGACATGCTGCGCGCGGCCAAGACGAGCGGCACCGAGATGGGCAAGCGGGTGGCCGAGATCATGGACAAGGGTCAGCTGGTGACGGATGAGATCGTCATCGGCCTGATCGAAGAGAAGCTGAAGGCCGGTGCGCCGGGCGGCTTTATCTTCGACGGCTTCCCGCGCACGCTGAAACAGGCGGATGCGTTGGGAGAGCTTCTGTCCCGCATGGGCCGAAAGCTTGATGCGGTGATCGAGCTGGTGGTCGACGACGCCGCCCTTGTCGGCCGGATCGTCAAGCGGGCGGAAGAGGCTAAGGCCGCGGGTCAGCCCGTCCGCGCCGATGATACGCCCGAGGTCTTCGCCGACCGTCTGCGCGCCTATTACAAGCAAACCGCGCCTCTGCTAGGCTATTATTATGCCAAGGGCGGTCTGACCCAAGTGGATGGCATGGCCCCGATGGACGATGTTGCCACGGCCATTGCGAAAGTTCTTGACAGAACCTGAATTGCTGATCCCGCGCCCTTGACGGGGCGCGGAAAAGCCCATAAAGCACGGCGTCCCGGCAGGGAATCGCCTGCGCCGGGGTTCCCATCAGCGGGAAGTCGCATCGGGTCCATGGCCCTGCTGCGGTTGTGAAAAAAGGCTCTGGCGCTACGGAGCCGCAACAGAAAAGGACATACGCGTGGCACGTATTGCTGGCGTCAACATCCCGACCCAAAAGCGGGTTCCGATCTCTCTGCAGTATATCCATGGCATCGGCGCGAAAGTGGCCGAGGATATCTGTGAAGCCCTGAAGATTGACCGCGCCCGTCGCGTCAACCAGCTTTCGGATGCCGAAGTTCTGGCGATCCGCGAATATATCGACGCGAATGTGACCGTCGAGGGCGACCTGCGTCGTGAAGTCTCGATGAACATCAAACGGCTGATGGACCTGGGCTGCTATCGCGGCCTGCGTCACCGCAAGGGCCTTCCGGTCCGCGGCCAGCGCACCCACACCAACGCCCGCACCCGCAAGGGCCCGGCCAAGCCGATCGCCGGCAAGAAGAAGTAAGGGGAGCGCACAGATATGGCACGTGATCCGAAATCCGCCGCGCGCACCAAGCGCAAGGAACGCAAGAACATCGCCGCTGGCGTGGCGCATGTGAACTCGTCGTTCAACAACACCAAGATCCTGATCTCGGACGTTCAGGGCAACGCCATCTCCTGGTCGTCGGCCGGGACCATGGGCTTCAAGGGCTCGCGCAAGTCGACCCCCTATGCCGCCCAGATGGCTGCCGAAGACGCTGGCCGCAAGGCGCAGGAACATGGCGTGAAGACGATCGAAGTCGAAGTCCAGGGTCCGGGTTCGGGCCGCGAATCGGCGCTCCGCGCGCTGGCCGCCGTGGGCTTCACCATCACCTCGATCCGCGATGTCACGCCGCTGGCCCATAACGGCTGCCGTCCGCCGAAGCGCCGCCGCGTCTGAGGCACGGGAAATACGACCGGGTCATGCCTTCCGCATGGCCCGGTTCTCGCATTTGGGAAGACCCTCGGGCGCCACGCTTCTTTCGGACATTGGAAGCGGCGGCAAGAATGGAGGCAAGTGAATGATCCACAAGAACTGGCAGGAACTTATCAAGCCGACCCAGCTTGTCGTGAAGCCGGGGGCCGATGCATCGCGCGTCGCCACCGTCATCGCAGAGCCGTTGGAGCGGGGCTTTGGCCTGACGCTGGGCAATGCGCTGCGCCGTGTGCTTCTGTCCTCGTTGCAGGGCGCCGCGATCACCTCGGTGCAGATCGACAACGTCCTGCATGAGTTCTCCTCGGTCGCTGGCGTCCGTGAAGACGTCACCGACATCGTGCTGAACCTCAAGGGTGTCGCCCTGCGGATGGATGTCGAAGGACCGAAGCGTCTGTCGATCTCGGCCAAGGGGCCGGGCGTCGTCACCGCGGCCGCCATCGCAGAGACCGCCGGCATCGAAGTGCTGAACAAGGACCATGTGATCTGCCACCTCGACGACGGGGCGGATGTGTTCATGGAACTGACCGTCAACACCGGCAAGGGCTATGTTTCGGCCGACAAGAACCGCCCGGAAGATGCGCCGATCGGCCTGATCCCGATCGACGCGATCTATTCGCCGGTCCGCAAGGTCAGCTACGAAGTGCAACCCACCCGCGAGGGCCAGGTGTTGGACTATGACAAGCTGACGATGAAGGTGGAAACCGACGGTTCGCTGACCCCGGATGATGCCGTCGCCTATGCTGCCCGCATCCTTCAGGATCAGCTGTCGATCTTCGTCAACTTCGAAGAACCGGAATCGGCCAAGGCTGGCGAGATCGACTCGGGTCTCGAGTTCAACCCGCTGCTGCTGAAGAAGGTGGACGAGCTGGAACTGTCGGTCCGTTCGGCAAACTGCCTGAAGAACGACAACATCGTCTATATCGGCGATCTGATCCAGAAGACCGAAGCCGAGATGCTGCGCACCCCGAACTTCGGCCGCAAGTCGCTGAACGAGATCAAGGAAGTGCTCTCGGGCATGGGTCTGCACCTTGGCATGGATGTCGAGGACTGGCCGCCGGAGAATATCGAAGACCTCGCCAAGCGCTTCGAAGACCAGTTCTGAGAAATGGGTGCGCGCCAAGCGCTCCCTGCCTGAAATGCCCGCGCAGGCGGGGACCAACTGGCGAAAGCCCAACGACGCGGCCCGCAACGCACGGGCCGCAACACAAAGCAAAACGAGACGTTAGGAGTTTGAAATGCGTCACGCCCGCGGCTATCGCCGCCTGAACCGTACCGCCGAGCACCGCAAGGCGCTCTGGGCCAACATGGCCGGCTCGCTGATCGAGCATGAGCAGATCAAGACGACCCTGCCCAAGGCCAAGGAACTGCGCCCCGTGGTGGAAAAGCTGATCACGCTGGCCAAGCGCGGTGATCTTCATGCCCGCCGCCAGGCGGCTGCCCAGCTCAAGCAGGACAAGCACGTTGCCCGCCTGTTCGAGATCCTCGGCCCGCGCTACAAGGATCGTCAGGGTGGCTATGTCCGCGTCCTGAAGGCCGGCTTCCGCTATGGCGACATGGCCCCGATGGCGATCATCGAATTCGTCGACCGCGATCCCTCGGCCAAGGGTGCCGCCGACCTCGCCCGCCTCGAAGCTGAGGACGCTGCGGAATAAGTCGTGCGCCGCACGATCGGACAGATATCGGGGGCTCGCCAGCAACGGCGGGCCCTTGGTGTCTCTGCTGTTGACGCCGGGTTACCTTGAACAACGACATGGTTTTATCCTTGAAACTAAAGTGCTTCAGAGGACAATCAATCACAAGGAGAATCGCCGCGAGGCCTTCCACCTAGATGACACAGGTCAAACGCTTGTCCGAGCTTTACAACGAATTGCAAAGTCTCGCGCCCGATGGCTATGCTGTCGGCCTGCACATCCGTTTTGCCACCCCGCTTGTCTATCACAGCCGCTATCCGGCGGACTGGGTCGAGCATTACAACGCCCATTCCTATTATCTGCGTGACCCCCTGGTCTTCTGGGGCATTGGCACGACCGGTACCCGTCGCTGGAGCGAGATCCCGCTGCCCGATCCGTTCGGGCTGCTCAAGAAGGCCGCCGCCTACGGTATGAAATTCGGCGCGGTCTCTTCCTATGGCCCCATTACCTCGCGCTCTATGGCGGGGATCTGCTCTTCGACGCGTGAATTCACGGATGCCGAAATGGACGTCCTGGCCGATATCACCGAACGCCTGCACATCGCGGCGAAACCACCGTCAGAGCTGACGAAAGCGCAGATAGAGGCGCTGCAATGCATTGCAAATGGGGACCGTCACTCTGCTGCCGCAGCGAAGCTTGGGATTTCTGAAAGCGCCTTCAAGGCGCGGCTCAACTCGGCACGGATCCGGCTAGAAGCCCGGACGACGTCCGAAGCGGTAAGAAAGGCGCGCGAGTATCGCATGCTCTAGGCGCAACGGTTTCCCTCTGCCCGGTTTTTAACCCCAGAAGGAGACTAACCATGGAAGTCACTACCCTTTCGTTCGAGAACATCCACAACCACGGTGAGCTGTTTGCAAACATGTTCCGCGCGCGGCACCGGGCGTTCATCGACAAGAACAAGTGGGACCTGCCCCAGGCGAACGGGATGGAGTTCGACCAATACGATACCCCCGCAAGCCGCTGGGTTGCCGTGCATGAGGGGGGGCAGGTGCTGGCCGGCATCAGGCTGACACCCACGACCCATCGCTGCGGCATCTATTCCTACATGATCCGCGATGCGCAGCTTGGCCTTCTCGACACGATCCCGTCGAACCTGCTCTACACGCCCGCCCCGGTCGCCGCTCACGTCTGGGAATCGAGCCGGGTCTTCGTTTCCGAAGCCGTGCCCGCCTCCATGCGCCTGCGGGTGCAGTTGCAGCTGCGGCAGGAGATGGTGAACTCGGCCCGTATGCTCGGTGCGTCGATGGTACTTGGGCTGATCCCCGATGCCACGCGGCGCATTGGGCGGCGCGTCGGGCTGGAATGTGAACCGGCCGGGCCTATCCTTAATTTCGACGGGCTCGACTGCGTCTGCGTCACGATCAGCATGGCAACGAAGCTGCACTAGGGGTGGTGCAGGTGGGGTCCAGGCCAGGGGTCTTCCAGCCAGGGAAGACCCCGCCTCCGGCCGGGCGCACAGAGGTGACGCCCGTTGCCGGTGGGTGCTTTTGCTTTCCCGGCCGCCGCAATATGGTTGCGGCATGGCCGATCTGTTCGACACGCCGCCCGACCCGGGCTTTGCCGCCCCGCGTGATCCCGCGCGCGAGGCTACGCGTCCGCTGGCCGACCGGCTGCGCCCGCGCCACCTGTCCGAGGTGATCGGTCAGGAAGCGGTCCTCTCGCCCGAGGGTCCGCTTGGTGCCATGCTCAAGGCGCGTTCTCTGTCTTCTTTGATCCTCTGGGGCCCGCCCGGCGTGGGCAAGACCACGATCGCCCGGCTGCTTGCGGCCGAGACCGATCTGGCCTTCGTCCAGATCTCGGCGATCTTCACCGGCGTGCCCGATCTGAAGAAGGTCTTCGAGGCGGCGAAGGTGCGTCGGCAGACGGGGCAGGGGACGCTTTTGTTCGTCGATGAGATCCACCGGTTCAACAAGGCCCAGCAAGACAGTTTCCTGCCGCATATGGAGGATGGCACCATCCTTCTGGTCGGCGCCACGACCGAGAACCCGAGTTTCGAACTGAACGCCGCCGTCCTCAGCCGGGCGCAGGTCATCATCCTGCAACGCCTGTCGCTGGCCGATCTGGAGCGCATGGCCCAACGGGCCGAGAAGGAATTGGGCCGTGCCCTGCCCTTGAAGGGCGAAGCGCGCGAGGCGATGCTCGAGATGGCCGATGGCGATGGCCGCGCCCTTCTGAACCTGATCGAACAGGTCGCCGCCTGGAAGATCGATGCCCCTCTGGACCGCGACGCGCTGGCGCGCCGCCTGATGCGCCGCGCCGCACGCTATGACAAGGCGGGAGACGAGCATTACAACCTGATCTCGGCCCTGCACAAATCGGTGCGCGGCAGCGACCCGGATGCCGCGCTTTACTGGTTCGCCCGCATGCTGGAAGGGGGCGAGGACCCGCGCTTCCTGGCCCGGCGCTTCGTGCGCATGGCGGTCGAGGATATCGGCCTGGCCGATCCCGAGGCGCAGCAGGTCTGTCTCGCAGCCTGGCAGACCTATGAGCGGCTGGGCAGCCCCGAGGGAGAGCTGGCGCTGGCGAATGCGGTCGTCTATCTGGCGCTCGCCCCCAAGTCGAACGCTGTCTATGTCGCCTACAAGGCGGCGCGGGCCTCGGCCAAGGAGACCGGCAGCCTGATGCCGCCGAAGCATATTCTGAACGCGCCGACGCGGCTGATGAAGGACGTGGGCTATGGTGCGGGCTACGCCTATGACCATGATGCCGAAGACGGGTTTTCCGGCCAGGACTATTTCCCCGAAGGCATGCGCCGCCCGGTCTGGTATGCCCCGCCCGAACGCGGCTTCGAGCGCGAGTTGAAGAAGCGGGTCGAGTATTTCTCGAAATTGCGCATCAAGCGGCAGGGCAGTTGAGCGCCACGAATTTTCGTCGAAAATTCGTGTTCCCCGCCAGACAGGCTTCTGTCATATCCCCGCTCATCTGGAGGTGCCCATGCTGGACGATCTCGACGACATCCACCCGCTGTTTCACGGCGCGCCGTCCTCGACCGAGTTCAAGAAGCTGCGCAAACGCATCGTGCGCGAGACGCGCGAGGCGATCGAGACCTATGGCATGGCGCAGCGCGGCGATCGCTGGCTGGTCTGCCTTTCGGGAGGCAAGGACAGCTATACGCTTCTTGCGGCGCTGACCGAACTGAAATGGCGCGGTCTGCTGCCGGTTGACCTCTTGGCCTGCAACCTGGACCAGGGCCAGCCCGGCTTTCCGGCGACAGTCCTGCCCGAATTCCTGACCCGCATGGGCGTGGAACACCGTATCGAGTATCAGGACACCTATTCCATCGTGACCTCGAAGATCGCGCCGGGCGGCACGATGTGCAGCCTCTGCTCGCGGTTGCGGCGCGGCAACCTGTATCGCATTGCGCGCGAAGAGGGCTGCTCCACTGTCGTTCTTGGCCATCACCGCGACGATATTCTGGAAACCTTCTTCATGAACCTCTTCCATGGCGGGCGGCTGGCGACAATGCCGCCGCGGCTGGTGAATGAAGAGGGCGACCTGTTCCTGGCCCGGCCGCTCGCCTTCGTGGCCGAGGCCGATTGCGACCGGTTCGCCCGGGCGATGAATTACCCTATCATCCCCTGCGATCTTTGCGGCAGCCAGGAAGGCTTGCAGCGCGCCCAGGTGAAGAAACTTTTGGACGAATGGGAGTCGCGCAGCCCGGGGCGTCGCCAGATCATGTTCCGCGCTCTTATGAACGCGCGGCCATCGCATCTTGCGGATCCGGCCCTGTTCGATTTCGCGGCACTGGCACTGGGCCAGCCCGGCGCAATTGAGGAAAAGTCTAAGCAACTTCGCTTGCCCGATTAACGAAGCCAACACGGCTTGGGGCCTAGGTCTCGGGGGATGGGTCGCGCCGTACGCGGCCCCGGTCCCGCCGTGAAAGGTCCGCCCCATGCCCAAGGCCATGCTCGCCGAAACCGCGCAAAGGGTTCAGCGGGCTATGGCCTGGATGCGCGCGCCGGAATTTCTGGTCTTCCTGCCGGCCATCACGTTGGCCGGCTTCTGGATCGGCGGGGAAAAGATGCTGATCCTTCTGGCCGTTGGCTTGCCGCTTCTCTTCGCGATCATCGGCCAGCCCCTGCTGGCAGGCCAGATAGGCCAGGGCGAGGAAGGGTCTGCCGTCACCCGCGCGCTGGCGCTGATGGATGCGATCCTGCCCCTGGCCGCCGAAACCGGGCGCACCACCGCCTGCCTTGTCGTGCAGTTCGACGATTTGCAGGCGGTGCTGGAACGCCATGGCCGCTCGGCGCTGACCGAAGTGATCACCCGCGCCACCGACCGTATTCGCGGTGCGTTGCGGGTGGGCGATTGCGTGGTGAACTTACAGGGGGGAAGCGTGGCGGTCGTGCTGGCGCCGGTGCGGCGGCTGGATCTCGAAACCATGATCCAGATGGGAGCCCGCCTCCAGGAAGCTGTCACCGCCCCGATCGCCCTGGGCGGGGCGCAGCTGTACATCACCTGCTCGATCGGGTTCTGCATCGGCGGCCGCGCGCCCGAACCGACCGGACGCTCGATGCTCGATGCCGCGCAGACAGCCTCGGATGAGGCTCTGCGCCACGGTCCGGCGGCGATCCGCGCCTTCTCGCTCGATATGGCGCAGAAACGGGCCGAGCGCGACGCGCTGCGCGACAGCCTGGAAGAGGCGCTGGACAAGGGCGACATCCGCCCGCATTTCCAGCCGCAGATTTCCACCGATACGGGCGAGATTTCGGGCTTCGAGGCGCTGGCACGCTGGAACCACCCGGTCCGTGGCTGCCTGACCCCTTCGGAATTCCTTCCCGCCGTCGAAGGCAGCGATCTTTCCGAACGGCTGGGCGAGGTGATGTTGTTCCACGCGCTCTCCGCATTGGTCGGCTGGGACCGGGAAGGGCTGAAGGTGCCGTCGGTCTCGGTCAATTTTTCCAGCGCGGAGTTGCGCAATCCGCGCCTGCCAGAGCGCATCAAATGGGAACTGGACCGCTTTGAACTTAAGCCCGACCGTCTGACCATCGAGATCTTGGAAACCGTGGTGGCCAGCGCCGAGAATGACGTGGTTGTGTCGAACATCGCCCAGCTTGCCGGCATGGGCTGCGGTGTCGATCTTGACGATTTCGGCACCGGCCATGCCTCGATCGCCACGATCCGCCGCTTCGCCGTGCGCCGCCTCAAGATTGATCGCAGCTTCGTCACCCGCGTCGACCAGGATCGTGAGCAGCAGAAAATGGTCTCCGCCATCGTCTCGCTGGCCGAAAGGCTGGGCCTCGACACGCTGGCCGAAGGGGTCGAGACGGCGGCCGAGCACGCGATGCTGTCGCAACTGGGGTGCGGCCATGTCCAGGGCTACGGCTTTGCCCGGCCCATGCCGCTCGACATCGCAACCGACTGGGCGCGCCGCCACGCGAACCGGCAGGATCGAATCCCGCGCATCGGCGCCCGGCGCTGAGCGGCCCTCTTGGCGGGGCCGCGCCGCGACCGGCCTATCGGCCACCGCCGCCCGCCGCCCGCGCGGCCCCTGGCACGCCGGATCGTCTTTTGACCTGCCAAGGTGACGCTCTGGCCCGACCGTCAGCCTCCGCCGCGTTCTGGGGGGCGGCGTCCTGGCCCGGCAAGGCTCCTTGCCCCGTCCTTTGGGGCAGGGACCCTCCGCGGGTGACACCGCCCGCGGCGTCGCGCCGGGCCGCTCTCAAGTCTCGCCCGCGCGGTCTTCCCGCAGCGCTTTGCGGCCGCAGCGGGGGAATCCGCTTGACCTTTCCCAGCCCGTTCTGTTGAAGACCGCTGATCCTTTCCTAGCCGCGGCGGTGGTCCTGATGGACGAGAACAACAACAAGAACCTGATCCTTGCCACTGTGCTCAGCTTTCTTGTCATCACGGTCTGGTTCATTCTCTTCCCCCCGCCGGAACCTGCTGCCCCCGATCTGACCCAGACCCCGGCCGAGGCGACAGCCGGTTCCGGCCAGACCACGGCGCCGCCCGCGGGCGAGGCCGCTGCAACCACGCAAGAGGTCGCTCCGGTCCCCGAGGCCGCAAGGCTGACCATCGACACGCCGGAACTCACCGGCTCGATCTCGATGCGCGGTGGCCGTCTCGACGACCTGTCGCTGAAATCCTATCACGAGACACTTGCCGCCAATTCGCCGGACGTCCGGGTCTTCACCCCGGTCGGCCAGGGCCAGGCCTATTACGCCCTGTTCGGCTGGGCGCCTTCGGGCAGCCTGACGGCCGAGGACGTGCCGGGCCCGAACACCGAATGGCAGATCGCCAAGGGCGCAACCCTGCGCCCCGGCGAGCCGGTGACGCTGGCCTGGGACAATGGCAAGGGTCAACGCTTCACGCGTGAGATCTCGGTCGATGACAAGTTCATGTTCACTGTCACCGACAAGGTCGAAAACACCGGCACCGGCGACGTGACCCTGCGCCCCTACGGCCTGATCGCCCGCCACGGCACGCCGTCGAACCTTCAGCACATCTTCGTGGTGCATGAGGGTGTGGTTGGCCGCGCCGATGGCAAGCTGACCGAGATCAAATACAAGGACATCATGGGCCTCGACCCGATCGAGGGCGAGGGCCATCCGGGCGAGAAGGTCGAAGCCGCCAACGATGGCTGGATCGGCTTTACTGACCATTACTGGATGTCGATCCTGGTGCCGGAACAGGGCAAGCCCTATACCGAAGTGCTGAAGCACGTCCCGAATGGCGACATCTTCCAGACAGAGGTCCGTCATCCGACCGTGACCGTGGCCCCCGGCCAATCGTCCTCGACCACGACCCGCGTCTTCGCGGGCGCCAAGGAATGGGAGACGATCCGCAACTACCAGAATGACGCGGGCATCCCGGGGTTCATCGATTCGATCGACTGGGGCTGGTTCTACTTCCTGACCAAGCCGATCTTCTCGGTCCTGCACTGGCTGCACGGATTGATCGGCAATATGGGCCTCGCCATCATCGCGCTGACTTTCGTGCTCAAGGTCCTGGTTCTGCCGCTGGCCTATAAATCCTACGTCTCGATGGCGCGGATGAAGGAACTGCAACCCGAGATGGAAGCGCTCAAGGAACGCGCGGGCGAGGATAAGCAAAAGCTGCAACGCGAGATGATGCAGCTTTACAAGGACAAGAAGGTCAATCCGGCAGCCGGCTGTCTGCCGATCCTGATCCAGATCCCGATCTTCTTCTCGCTCTACAAGGTCATCTTCGTCACGCTGGAGCTGCGTCAGGCGCCGTTCTTCGGCTGGCTCAAGGATCTGTCGCAGCCCGACCCGTCCTCGCTGTACAACCTCTTCGGTCTGCTGCCCTGGGATGCGCCCGCAGCCGGCACGCTCTTGCATCTGATCTTCATCGGCGTGCTGCCGATCCTCTTGGGCATCACCATGTGGTTGCAGCAAAAGCTGAACCCGGCGCCCACCGATCCGGTGCAGGCCTCGATCTTCGCCTGGATGCCCTGGGTGTTCATGTTCATGCTGGGCGGCTTCGCCTCGGGTCTGGTTGTCTACTGGATCACCAACAACACGATCACCTTCGTTCAGCAGTACCTGATCATGCGCAGCCACGGCCACAAGCCCGACCTCTTCGGCAATATCAAATCGGGGTTCAAGAAAAAGCCTGCCGCGGTCGCCGCCAACAGCGACGCCGCCCCCAAAGGCAAGGGCAAGTGAGCGCGCAGGTCGCCCATCTGGTGCGGCACCCGGTCAAGTCGGCCGGCTATGAGATGCTGCCTGCCGCCCGCCTGACCGCGGGCGCGGCCTTCCCCTTCGACCGGCTCTGGGCCGTGGCGCATGCCGCCGCGCGCCTGCCCGATCCGCTGGCTTGGGCGCCCAAGCTGCAATTCCTGCGCGGCTGGGCCTCTCCCGCGCTGATGGCGATCTCCTGCAAGTCGGATACGGAAGCGGGCCGGATCACCCTGTCGCATCCCCAGCGCCCGACCGAGAGCTTCCGCCCCGATGATCCCGCCGATGCCGCGCGGCTGATCGATTGGCTGTGCCCGCTCTGGCCGGAAAACCGCCCCGAGCCCGCACGCGTGATCCGCGTGCCGGGGCAGGCATTGACCGATCAGTCCGAGCCGCTGATCTCGATCAACTCCACCGCGTCTCTGGCCGAGTTGTCGGAACGCATGGGGCTTGCCCTCTCGCCGCATCGCTTCCGCGGCAATATCTGGGTCGAAGGCTGGGCGCCCCTGGCCGAGCTGGGCCTCATCGGGCGCGAGATCACCATTGGCACGGCCGTGCTGCGCGTGGAAGCGCCGATCGGTCGCTGCCGCGCCACCGGCGCCGACCCCCAGACTGGCGTGCAGGATGCTGATACGCTCGCCGCGCTTGAGACGGCGTATGGCCATCACGATTTTGGCGTTTTCGCCCGGGTGATCCGCTCGGGGGATGTGGCGCTGGGCGATGGGGTCACCGCATGACCCTTGCCTTCACCCTTGCCCCAGAACCCGAGGATGCCGAACGCGAGGCCGGCCGGCTCCTTTTCGCGGGCCCGGTCGATTTCGTGAAGGGCGTCACCGCGATGGCGGCGCTGCCGCCGGCCGACCGGATCGAGATCTGTTTCGCGGGCCGCTCGAACGTGGGCAAATCCAGCCTGATCAACGCGCTGACCACCCGCAAGAACCTTGCGCGCAGCTCCAACACGCCGGGCCGGACGCAAGAGATCAACTATTTCGCGCTGGGCGACAGCCGCTACATGGTCGACCTGCCGGGCTATGGCTATGCCGAAGCGCCGGTGGCCGTCGTGGCAAAATGGCAGGCGCTTCTGAAGCAATATCTCTCGGGCCGCGCGACCCTGCGCCGCGCCTTCGTGCTGATCGACACGCGCCATGGCGTGAAGGCGGTCGATGAGGAAATCCTGACGCTTCTCGACCGATCTGCCGTCACCTTCCAGGTGGTGATGACCAAGGCCGACAAGGTCAACAAGGCCACGCGCGACGCCAATATCGCCCAGACCATCGAGGCGCTGAAAAAACACCCGGCCGCTTTCCCGGAACTGGTCGTCACCTCGTCGGAAAAGGGCGAGGGGATCGAGACGCTGCGGGCGCTGATCGCCGCTCTGGTCTGACCGCCGACCCGGATCGGGGCTGGCATCCCGGCGCGACCTGCGGCAGATTGCCGCCAAGGAGCCGCCGATGCCACAGACCGCGCAGCACAATGTTACCCAGCCCGCGCAATCCCCGCTCGCCCCGCTGCGCCATCCGAATTTCCGGCTGATCTGGACCGCGACCACTGTCTCGAACCTTGGATCGCTGATCCAGGGTGTCGGCGCCTCGTGGAAAATGGCGGAACTGACGCCGTCTGAGGCGATGGTCGCGCTGGTGCAGGCCTCGACCACGCTGCCGATCATGGTGCTGGCCATCGCCGCCGGGGCCATCGCCGACAATTTCGACCGCCGCAAGGTCATGCTGATTGCGCAATGCTTCATGCTGGTCGTCTCGGTCGCGCTGTCGCTGGCCGCCTGGTTCGACCTTCTGAACCCGATCAGCCTTCTGGCCTTCACCTTCTGCCTGGGTCTGGGCGGGGCGTTGAACCTGCCTTCTTGGCAGGCCTCGATGCGCGATCTGGTGCCACGCGACGACCTGCCCGCAGCGATCACGCTGAACTCGATGAGCTTCAACCTGATGCGCTCGGTCGGACCGGCGCTGGGCGGGATCATCGTCGCCTCGCTGGGCGCGGCGGCGGCCTTTGGCCTGAATGCGATCAGCTATCTTGCGGTGATCTATGCCCTGATCCGCTGGCGTCCCGCATATGAGGAACGCCTCTTGCCGGCCGAGGCGCTTGGCCCCGCGATCTGGGCCGGGCTGCGCTATGTCAGCCTCTCGCCCAACCTGGTCCGGGTCATGGCGCGCGCACTGATGTTCGGCTTTGCCGCCGTGGCGGTGATGGCGCTTCTGCCGGTCATCACCCGCGACCAATTGGGCGGCGACGCCACGACCTTCGGCCTGACCCTGGGGGCGTTCGGTCTGGGCGCCCTTGGCGGCGCGCTGGTCAGCCCCACCGTCCGCCGCGCTTTGACCATCGAGAAGATCGTCGCAGGCGGCTGCCTGTGCTTTGCCGCCGGGACCGCGCTTCTGGGCCTGGCGACCAGCCTTCTTGCCGCTGTGCCGGGGCTGATGCTGTCCGGTGCGGCCTGGGTTCTGGTGCTGTCGCATTTCAACGTCTCGACCCAGCTTGCCGCGCCGCGTTGGGTGGTGGGGCGGGCCTTGGCCATCTATCAGACCATGGCCTTCGGGGGCATGGCGGTCGGTGCCTGGGTCTGGGGCTTCGTCTCTGAGCAGGCGTCAATTCCGACGGCGCTCTATGCGGCGGCCGTGATGCTTTTGGTCACCGCAATTGTCGGGCTGGTCTTGCCGATGCCCAACCTCAACGACGTGAACCTCGACCCCGCCAACCGATTCAATGCCCCGGCCCTCCGGCTGGACCTGCGGGCGCGATCTGGCCCGATCATGGTGATGATCGACTGGGATATCCCGCCCGAGAACACCCAGGCCTTCCTGCGGCTGATGGCGTCACGCCGCAGTTTCCGGCGGCGCGACGGGGCCCGGCAATGGGTGCTGATGCGCGACCTGGAAAACCCCGACATCTGGGTCGAAAGCTATCATGTCGCGACCTGGACCGAATATCTGCGGCACAATCACCGCCGCACCGAGAATGATGCCGCCAACACCGATGAATTGATGAAACTGCATCGCGGCCCCGGTCGCCCGCATGTTCACCGCATGATCGAACGCCATGCCGTGCCGCTGCGCGATGACCTGCCGCCTCTCGACCCGCCCGCCGAGTGATCAGACATGCTGGGCGCCGTTGACCTCGATCTCGGCGCCCGAGATGTAGCTCGACTGGTCCGAACACAGGAACCAGATCACATCCGCCACTTCACGCGGCTGGCCCAGCCGCTGCAATGGCAGCTTCTCGACGATCTTGTCGGTGCCGGGCGACAGGATCGCCGTCTCCACCTCGCCCGGCGCAATGGCATTGACCCGCACGCCCAGCGGGCCGAAATCATGCGCCATCTCGCGCGTCAGCGCCGCGAGCGCCGCCTTTGAGGTGGCATAGGCCGCCCCCGCGAAAGGATGCACCCGCGATCCGGCGATCGAGGTGACATTCACCACGCTGCCCTTCGCCGCCGCCAGCTCATCCTTCAGCCCGCGGGCAAGAATCACGCTCGAGAAAAAGTTGACATGAAAGACATGGCCCCAGGTCCGCAGGTCGGTCTCCAGCGTGTTCAGCCGCGCCCCGCCCGGACCCTTGGGGCTGATTCCCGCATTGTTGACCAGCGCATGCAGCCGCCCCTGCACCTTGTCCTTGATCGTGGCGATGGCCGCGATGGTGCGGTTCGGATCGGCGAGGTCGATCTGGATATGGTTCGCCTCTCCTCCCGGCCAGGGACAGCGCGGGTCAAAGGGCTGGCGCGAACAGGTCAGCACCCGCCAGCCCTCGGCGGAAAAGCGTTTGACGGTGGCATGGCCGATCCCGCGCGAGGCGCCGGTCAGGACTAGAGTCTTTGTCTCGCTCATCGCGCATCTCCGGCTTGGCGGGGCGCAGCCTAAACCGCGCCAGACCGAAGGCAAGGCTTGGCAGGTGGGGAGAAAAGCCTTATGCGGCAAATACGTTCGGAGGACCCGATGAAGCAGCAGACCCTGACCATGCAGAACGCCCAGAACACCGCCAAGATGCTTTCCGAAGCCCTTCCCTATCTGCAACGCTTCTCGGGTGCGGTGGTGGTGGTCAAGTTCGGTGGCAATGCCATGGGCGACGATGCCGCCATGGCGGAATTCGCCCGCGACATCGTGCTGATGAAGCAGGTCGGCGTGCATCCGGTGGTGGTGCATGGCGGCGGGCCGATGATCAACGAGATGCTGGTCAAGCTGGGGATCAAGTCGGAATTCGTGCGCGGCAAGCGGGTGACCGACAAGGCCACCGTGGAAGTGGTCGAGATGGTGCTCTCGGGCCTTGTCAACAAGCGCATCGTGCAGGCGATCATGGATGCCGGCGGCCGCGCCGTGGGCATTTCGGGCAAGGATGACGACCTGATGGTCTGCGAGGCCGATGACCCGGAACTGGGTTATGTCGGCCGCCCGATCGAGATGAACGTCCAGGTGCTGCGCGACCTTTACAATGCGGGGATCATCCCGGTCGTCGCGCCGGTCGCGACGGGCATGAAGGACAATGAGACCTTCAACGTCAATGGCGACACGGCGGCGGGCGCCATCGCCGGGGCCTTGCAGGCTGACCGCCTGCTGCTTTTGACCGATGTGCCCGGGGTAAAGAATGCCGCGGGAGAGGTGATGACCCAGCTGACCCCTGACGAGATCCGCGCCATGACCGAATCGGGCGTGATCTCGGGGGGTATGATCCCCAAGACCGAAACCGCTCTGGCCGCGATCGAAGCGGGCACCCGCGCCGTGACAATCCTGGATGGCCGGATCCCCAATGCCTGCCTGATTGAGCTCTTCACCGATCACGGCGCGGGCAGCCAGATCCGCACCACCGAGCCGCGGGTCAAGCCGCGCATCCGCCGCTAGCCCCGCAACCTTGGTCGCCCTGCCCGAGATCGAAGCCGCCCTTGCCGCGCATCATCTGGCGTTGTTGGGCGGCTTTGCCGTCGATCCGGGCGACGAGGACTTTCCCAGCGGCACGCGGACGCTGCTGCTGATCGGTCCGGGCGGCCCCGGCTATTGGCCGCATCTGAAGGCGCAGTCGGAATGGGACGGCGCGCCTGATCCGGTTGACCGCTGGTCGCGCCGGGTGATCGGGCGGCTGGCCTGTGATCTGGGCGGCAAGGCGCTGTTCCCCTTTGGCGGGCCGCCGCACCGGCCCTTCTTCTCTTGGGCGCTGCGCTCGGGGCGCTGCTGGCAAAGCCCGGTGCGGCTTTTGGTGCATGACCGGCAGGGATTGTGGATCAGCTTTCGCGGGGCGCTCGCGCTGCGCACGGTGCTGGATCTGCCCTCTGCGCCCAACCCTTGTGAAAGCTGCGCCGCGAAGCCCTGCCTGACCGCCTGCCCGCCGGGCGCGCTGGGGGCGGCGGGCTATGATGTGCCGGCCTGCCACGCTTTCCTGAATCGCGAGGAAGGGGGCGATTGCCTGACCGGCGGCTGTCTTGTGCGCCGCGCTTGCCCGGTCTCGGCCTCCTATGCAAGGATGCCGGAACAATCCGCCTATCACATGGGGCTGTTCCACAGATGAAGCGTTTGATCCTCACCCGGCACGCGAAATCCTCATGGGACGATCCGATGACGCCGGACCATGACAGGCCGCTGAACGATCGCGGCAAGGCCGCCGCCGCCGATCTGGGGCAATGGCTGGCCAGCCGCGGCTATGTGCCGGAAGAGGTGCTCTGCTCTGACAGCCTGCGCACCCGCAAGACCTTTTCGGGGATCGCCCCCGCGCTGACCGGCGCGCCGGCCCTGGAGCTGAAGCCCGCGCTTTATCATGCCGGGCCGGATGTGATGATGGCCGTGCTGCGCCATGCCAAGGCCGATACGGTGATGATGATCGGCCACAACCCGGGCATCGCCGAATTTGCCCATCGTCTGGTCTCAAAGACCCCGATGACCGGCGAATTCACCCGCTATCCCACCGGGGCGACGCTGGTGGTGGATTTCGCCATCGAAAGCTGGGCCGATGTGGCCTTTGGTCAGGGCGTGACGGTGGATTTCGTCGTCCCGCGCGAGATTGCCGCCTGACCTGTCCCACGCAGGGACAGGCGCGGCGAATAAACAATTTCAAGGACTTGACCAGCACGAGTTAACGTTTTGTTAACCTGGGCTCCTACCAGGCGCAGACCGAGGCGCTGTCATTGACCCAGCATGCATCGTCGCGGCGCAGTTTGCCCAGCGGGTCATGCGCGTGCTGGGCGCCGGGCGTGCCGTTCCAGTAGCCATCGGCCTCTCCCCTGCCGGTCACCAGCACATAGGCGAAGAACTGCCCGTCCAGCCCGGCGATGGTGAAAGAGCCGTCGGCATCCAGCGGCGTGAAGGTGCAGCGCCCGCCGATCAGCTTTTGGTCGCCCACGATTAGCAGGCACTCGGCCGGGCGCGGCACGTCAATCTCGGCCCGCGCCGCCGGGGCGAGGGCCGCGAGGGCCAGCGTGACAGCCAGCCCCCGCCGCAAGGTCAATGCCCGAGGATCTGCGACAGGAACAGCTTGGTCCGTTCGCTCTGCGGGTTCGAGAAGAACTCCTTGGGCGCGTTCTGTTCGACGATCTGGCCCTGATCCATGAAGATCACCCGGTTCGCCACCGCCTGGGCAAAGCCCATTTCATGGGTGACGCAAAGCATGGTCATGCCTTCCTCGGCCAGCTCGATCATGGTGTCGAGCACTTCCTTGATCATCTCGGGGTCAAGGGCCGAGGTCGGTTCGTCGAAGAGCATGATCCGCGGCTTCATGCACAGGGACCGCGCGATGGCGACGCGCTGCTGCTGGCCGCCCGACAGTTGGCCGGGATATTTGTTGGCCTGTTCCGGGATCTTGACCTTGCGCAGGAAGTGCATGGCCGTTTCCTCGGCTTCCTTCTTCGGCACCTTGCGCACCCAGATCGGCGCGAGGGTGCAGTTTTCCAGGATGGTCAGATGCGGAAAGAGATTGAAGTGCTGGAACACCATCCCGACTTCGGAGCGGACCTTGTCGATGTTCTTGATGTCATTGGTCAGTTCCGTGCCATCGACGATGATCTGGCCCTGCTGATGTTCCTCGAGCCGGTTGATGCAGCGGATCAGCGTCGATTTTCCCGAGCCCGAGGGGCCGCAGATGACGATGCGTTCGCCGCGCATGACGGTCATGTTGATGTCGCGCAGAACGTGGAACGTGCCGTACCACTTGTTCATGCCCGTGATCTGGATCGCGACCTCGTCCGAGACCTGCATTTTTGCTGCTTCTGCCATGATGTGCCCCTAGCGGTGGTCGGTCTTCAGCTTGCGCTCGAGATACATCGAGTAGCGCGACATGCTGAAGCAGATGATGAAGAAGATGGCGCCGACAAAGATGTAGGGCTCCCAATAGATGCCCTTCCACGCGATATCGGCGCGAACGATCTGGGTGATGCCCTTCAGCGGGTCCATAAGGCCCACGAAGGCGACGAGCGTCGTGTCCTTGAACAGGCCGATGAAGGTGGACACGATCGAGGGGATACTGATCTTCAGCGCCTGCGGCAGGATGATCAGCCGCTGCGCCCGCCAGTAATCCAGCCCCAGCGCATCCGCCGCCTCATACTGTCCGCGCGGCAGGGCCGCGAGGCCGCCCCGGATCACCTCGGCCAGATAGGCGGCGGCGAACAGCGTGACCAGGATGATGACGCGCAGGATGATGTCGAAATTCGTCCCCGGCGGCAGGAAGTACTGCAAGAGAAGCGAGGCGGTGAAGAGCAGCGTGATCAGCGGCACGCCGCGGATGAACTCGATGAAGCCCACGCAGAGCGTCTTGACGATCAGCATGTCCGACTGACGGCCGAGCGCCAGCAGGATGCCGATCGGCAAGGAGAAGGTGATCGCGGTGACGCCGATGGTGATCGCCAGCAGCAGCCCGCCGAACTGATCCGAGGCAACGGCAGTCAGGCCCCAGGGCAGGGCGCGGCCCACACTGCCCATCACCGGACCGGCGACGAAGAGCCACCACAGGATCGCCGCCACGATGCCGATGCCCACGGCGACCGCTGGTCCGGCGAGGCCCGACAGCGCCCGGAACACCAGCGCACCGATCACGAACCCCAGGATCGCGCTGATCGGTGTCCAGATCGGGCCGCCCCACAGCAGCCAGAAGCACAGCGCCGGGAACAGCACGGTGAACCACAGCAGCTTGCCCGGTTGTACCTGCGACAGGGCCAGAAGCCCCGCCACGAGCAGCACCGCCAGCGCGAATGGCACCGCAGGCGCCTGCGCCAGCCACAGCGTGATCACCACATAGATCAGCACAGCCGCCAGGATGTTGCGCAGCTTGCCCTTCTGCCCGGCGAACAGCACCGGCGCCAAGGCCGCGAACAGCAGGCCCAGCGTCAGGATCGGCCGCCACCACAGCGCGGGCGGGTAGAAGCCGAAAATCCATTGATACCAGCGCTGATGCACCACGGCCCAGCAGGCGCCTGTGGCCCCTGGCCCCGCATTCTCGGCGACGATCGCGCGGCATTCCGACAGGGAATTGGCGTTCCAGACCGAGTTCAGCCACCAGGGCAGGGCCGAAGAGACCAGATAGTAGATTACCAGAAGGCCAAGCACGGTCAGGACGGTGTTGAGCCAGGTAGAGAACAGGTTTTCGCGCAACCATTTCACCGCCCCGGATTCGCGCGCGGGCGGCGCGATCGGCGGCAGCATGGTGTCGCGGACGAAGGTGACGGTCTGGGCGTGTGTATCGCTCATCTCAACGCGCCTTCAACTGGACGGACTTGTTGTAGAAGTTCATCACCGACGAGATCAGCAGGCTGATGGTCAGGTAGATGAGCATCATCAGGAGCATGCATTCCAGCTCTCGTCCGGTCTGGTTCAGCGTGATGCCGCCCAGCGTGCCGCGCAGGTCAAGATAGCTGACTGCGATCCCCAGCGAGGTGTTCTTGGTCAGGTTCAGATACTGGCTGATCAGCGGCGGGATGATGACCCGCAGCGCCTGCGGCAGGATCACCAGATTCATCGTGCGGCCCGGACGCAGGCCCAGGGCATAGGAGGCCTCGGTCTGGCCGCGGCTGATGGCAAGGATGCCGGCGCGGACGATCTCGGCGATGAAGGCGGCCGTGTAGAGCGAGAGCGCGATCAGAAGCGCGGTGAAACTGTGCGCGACCAGAATGCCGCCCGCGAAGTTGAAGCCCTTCAGCTCGGGGATTTCCCAGTGCAGGCCCAGGGCGGTGGACAAAAGGATCACCGGCAGGAACAGGACCGCCAGCGATTTCCACCAGGTGGTCGGGCGCAGGCCGGTTGCTTGCTGTTTGGCGGTGGCGTCGGCCTTGATGCGGCGCCAGGCCCAGATCGACCCGCCGACGACCAGCACATAGGCGAGGAGGGTGAGGTTGAGCGAGAAGGGCCCCAGATCGACCGTGCCGAGCCCGCGCACGAAAAGGGGCGAGGGCACGTTGGTGCCGCGATTGGTCACCGCCACCGTGTCGAACAGGATCATTGAGGCGGCGGGGGCCTCGCCTGCGGCGGTCATCTCATCCGTTACCCGGAAATCGCGCGGCTGCGGCGTGGTCTCGGACAGGATGACATAGGAAAGAAGGATCCACAGCAAGAGGGGTATGTTGCGGAACATCTCGACATAGACGGTCATGATCCGGCTGACGAGCCAGTTGTTCGACAGGCGCAGGATGCCCACGAAGACGCCGATGATCGTGGCGAGGATGCAGCCCAGGATCGCGACGACCAGCGTGTTGATCAGCCCGACGAGAAGGGCGCGGAAATGCGTGCTGTCATTGGTATAGGGGATAAGCTGCTGGCCGATGTCATAGCCAGCGCGCTGCCAGAGGAAGCCGAAGTTGAACTCTTTCCCCCGCGCCGCAAGGTTCTGGGCGGTGTTGTTCAACAGCCAGGCGATGAACAACCCGAACAGGATCAGGACGAAGACCTGAATGGTGATCGCCCGGTAGCGGGTATCGTAAATGAGCATTGAGAGCCGAAAGGTGTCTTTCGGCACATCTGCGGCCAAGGCCATGTGCATTCCCCTGTCATCTGCGCGTCTTTGTTATGGTTTCGCGCTGGTCGTCTTGTTGGATGCCGGGTTTCCCGGTCATCGGTCCACGGGCCTTCACCCCGCGGGATGGAAAAGGGGGCGCCCGTTCAGGCGCCCCCGGTCATTCGATCAGCGGAAGGGCGGGGCGTATTGCAGGCCGCCCTGGGTCCACAGCGCGTTCAGGCCGCGGGCCAGGTTGATCGTGGTGCCTTCGCCGATATTGGCCGAGAAGATTTCGCCATAGTTGCCGACGGCGGCGATGGCGTTCTTGAAGGCATCATTCGGCAGGCCGATCTTGGCGCCCATGTCGCCCGACACACCCAGAAGGCGCTTCACTTCTTCATCGGCCGAGGACGCGGCGACTTCGGCCACATTGGCCTTGGTCACACCCTTCTCTTCGGCGATCAGCAGGGCGTAATAGGTCCAGCGGACCACATCGCCCCAGTTGTTGTCGCCATGACGGACCACCGGCCCGAGCGGCTCTTTCGAGATGATCTCGGGCAGGATGACGTGGTTGTCGGCATCCGGCATGGTCGCGCGGCTGGCGGCCAGGCCCGAAGCGTCGGTCGTGTAGGCGTCGCAAGCGCCGGCCAGATATTGGCGCTGGGCTTCCGAGTCGTCGGCCACGGTGACGGGCTGGTAGCTGATGTTGTTCTGCTTGAAGAAGTCGGCAAGGTTCAGTTCGGTCGTGGTGCCGGTCTGGATGCAGACGGTGGCGCCATCGAGTTCCTTGGCCGAAGAGACGCCGAGGTCCTTCTTCACCATGAAGCCCTGGCCGTCATAGTAGTTCACCGCCACGAAATCGAGCGCCAGCTCGGTATCGCGCGAGAAGGTCCAGGTCGAGTTGCGGATCAGAACGTCCACTTCGCCCGATTGCAGCGCGGTGAAACGGGTCTCGCCGGTGGTCGGGACGAATTTCACCTTGGTCGGGTCGCCGAAGATCGCGGCAGCAAGGGCGCGGCAGAGGTCGACGTCGAAGCCGGTCCAGTTGCCATTCGCGTCGGGGGTGCCGAAGCCGGTCAGGCCAGTGTTCGAGCCGCAGATCAGCTCGCCCCGAGCCTTCACGTCATCAAGCGTGCCTGCCGAGGCGGCACCCGCGAGCAGCGTCGTGGCCGCAAGGGCGCCGAGGAATGCGGATTTTTTCATTCTTACCTCTTCCTGAGTTTTCCGCCGCGACTTTGCCGTCCGGCGGTGTTGGTTTTGCCTGCCAAAAGGCAGGGGTGGTTGGAAAGTTCGCCTCCCCCACTATCGGGCAGTCTCCGCGAAAGCGCTTTGAGTGGTCAAGAGCGGATCGGGGCAAGAAGGGAAAACGCCCAATTTCGCAGCAAAGTCCGCAAATTGGGCAGGTTTGGCGAAAGCCTTGTTTCACCCTGCCGTGAGGGGACGCAAGATTGTTACCGGCACAATGCCCAGAATCGGTGCGCCTCGAGGAAGGCAGCCTTGCGCCGGGCGGTGGTTTCGGCGGCTTCTTCGTCCTGGCCCCAGAGCTCGGCCTGCCAGTCTTCATCGATTCGCGAGGCGGCCCAGGCGGCCTCTGGATCCAGCCTGCCCTTCAGCACGGCAAGCGCCAGGACCAGCGAGCCTGAAATGGCGACAAGGTCATGAAAAGCCGCCAGTTCAAAGTCGGTCAGCGTGTCAACATGCCCGGCCAGCCGCGTAAGGCTCGTCTCGGGTTGGGCGATCGGCTGCACCCCTTTTGTCACTGTCAGCGCGGCGCCAAGATCGGTCGCCGCCCAGGTGATCAGCGGGTCCCAGGCGGCGGTTTCGCGGGCGACCAGCGCCTCGGGCGCCTCGGCGCGATAACACAGCAGATCCGACCCGCCATAGGCCACGATCAGCGCCTGCACTTCGGCGCGCTGCGGACCGATCTTGTCGATCGCCGAATGGGCGGCGCGGGCGGCGGGCATGGTTTCGGGCCGGATCGCGCCTTCCTGCGCGTCCCATTCGGCGGCGACGGCCTGGGCCATCGCCAGCGTCGGCAGGATGAGTGGCGCTTTGGCCGGGGTTTTCACCGCCCGCCCGTCCAGCCGGACGGTGAAACCGCCCTCAACACCTTCGACCGTGGCCGCTTTCCAGAACCGCTTCGCTGTCCAGCCGCTCATGACCTTGCCTTACTTGAACACTTCGAACGGATCGGCGGGAACATCGTCTTCCTTCCAGTCCAGCGCCTTCCAGGTCCGCTGCATATGTTCGGGCAAGGGTGCAGTGAAGGTCATCACCTTCTTCAGGATCGGATGTTCGATCGCAATCGAGCGCGCATGGAGATGCAGCTTCTTCGACAGATCGCCGCCGATCCCCGCGCCCCAGCCATCGCCCTGATTGTCGGCCTCGCCACCGCCATACTTGCCATCGCCCAGGATCGGGTGGCCGATCTCGGCCATATGGGCGCGAAGCTGGTGGGTGCGGCCGGTCACCGGTTCAAGCGCCATCCAGGACAGGCGGCTGCCCAGGAACCAGAGGGTGAAGTAATCGGTCTGCGCCCGCTTGGCGTCGGGGTGGTCCTTGGCCTTGGCGGGATGGATGCAGACCATCTTCTCGCCCTCGCCGCCGCGTCCCCGGCCTGCGGCTTTCTCAAGGAAGAACTTGATCGAGCCCTTGCGCGGATGCGGCACGCCCGCGACGACCGCCCAGTAGATCTTGCGCGCCGCGCGGTGGCGCAGGCTTTCCGACAGGGCGCGGGCCACCCGGTCGGTGCGGGCCAAGAGCAGGATGCCCGAAGTGTCCTTGTCCAGCCGGTGCACCAGCTTGGGCCGGTCCTTGTAGCCGAATTTCAGCGCCTCGGTCAGCCCGTCGACATGACGCTCGCCCAGGCCCGATCCGCCTTGCGACGGCAGGCCGGGCGGCTTGTTCAGGACGATCATATGCTCGTCCTTCCACAGGACGGCCGCCTGGATCATCTTGGCATCCGCCGCGTTCACGCCCTCGACCCGGGGTCGTTCGGGCGCCTCGGCATCGGGCAGAGGCGGCACGCGCACGGTCTGGCCCGGCGCCACGCGGTCGCTGGCCTTGGCGCGGCCGCCCTCGACCCGCAATTGCCCGGTGCGGCACATCTTTTCGACGGCGCCTTGAGTAATCTGCGGGAAGCGGCGTTTCAGCCAGCGGTCAAGGCGCTGTTCGCCCTCATCCTCGGTGATGGTCAGAAGCTGGACGCCGCTCATGCGAAGACCCCGCGAAACAGGTGAAGCGCGGCGACGATGGCCGCGAGGGAAAGGACGAAAGAACCCGCGACATAGGCGGCGGCAAGAAGGGTCTGGCCGCGCTCCCACAGGGTGATCGCGTCCAGCGAGAAGGCCGAGAACGTGGTGAAGCCGCCCAAGATGCCGGTCATCAGGAAGGGGGCAAGGCGGGTTGCGTCCTTGTGGGCCAGAACGACGACCAGAAGGCCCATGAGGAAGGACCCGACCACATTCACCGTCAGCGTGGCCCAGGGGAAGCCCGTGCCAAGCCAGCGGCCAAGGCCGATATTCACCAGATAGCGCGACGAAGCGCCGATGGCGCCGCCGGCGGCGACCTGCAAGAGAGTGGGAAGGCTCAGGGACATGGATGTCTCTTGGCGCGCGGGGAAGGGGGAGTCAACCGGCGGGCTTGTCGTCGCAAGGATGGTCTGGCGGGTGCCGGCTCAGGTCATGCGCCGGATCGGCCCCCGGCACCGGATCATAGCCATGTCCGCCCCAGGGGTGGCAGCGGCAGATCCTATGCGCGGCCAGCCAGCCGCCCTTCAGCCCGCCATGCCGCTGCAGCGCCTCCATCGCATAGGCCGAACAGGTCGGCTGATAGCGGCAGCCATGACCGACCCAAGGGCTCAGGAACAGGCGATAGGCCCGCACCGGCAGGGCGACGATCTGGGCAAGGGGGGTCATTTGCGCGGCCCCTTTGCAGGGGCATGGACCGAGCGCAGCGCCTCTTCGATGTCGCGCAGAAGCTCGGCGAAGGGCCGGGCGATGGTGGCTTTGGGCCGGGCGATCAGAACATAGTCCCAGCCCGGCCTTGCCGCGCGCGCCAGAACCTCGCGCGCGGCCGCCCGCAAGCGCCGCTTGGCGCGGTTGCGGGCCACGGCATTGCCGATCTTCTTTGACGCGGTGAAGCCCACCCGCACCAGCGTCGTCTCATCCCGGCGGTCGCGCGCCTGGACAAGACAGGAGGCCGTGCCCTGACGCCGCGCCGAGGCGGCCTTCAGGAAATCGGGGCGATTCTGCAGGGTTTCCAGCACAAGCGGCCCGGCGGGCGCCGGACAAACGGAAACCGCCGGGGGCGCGTCGGGCGCTTCGGCGATGTGCCTGTCACCCTGTGCCACCGGCGGCGTCATGCGCAACTCCTCCCCCGGAGGGGGAAAAGAGATCAGGCCGACAGGACCTTGCGGCCCTTGGCGCGGCGCGCGGCCAGCACCAGACGGCCGCCCTTGGTGGCCATGCGGGCGCGGAACCCGTGGCGACGCTTGCGGACCAGGTTCGAAGGTTGGTAGGTGCGCTTCATCGCGGCTCTCCATCGGATCGGGGCCCGAACCCGGTGAAGGATTCGAAGGCTACGGAACTTGAAGCCCGCCCTTTAGGGGCAAGGCAGAGAAGTGTCAACGCATCTGGCGGGGAAAGCGGCGAAGAAATCGCGCCTGCGTCGCGAGATAGCGCCGCGCGGTCAATCCGGCGTGACCATCGCCTTGTCCGGTGTAAGGTTTCGCTCATTCTGGCCGAAACCCAGATAAGCCCCTGTTACCGGACCCGCCCCATGCTGCGCCGCCTGCCCATCCTTCTGATCCTGCTGGCTGCGGCGCTGGGCGCCTTTTTCCTGCGCGACCATCTGTCCTTCGCCGCGCTGGCCCGGCACCGCGAGGTGCTTTTGGCCTTTCGCGACGCGCATCCGCTGGCAGCCCCCCTTGCTTTCATCGCCACCTATGCCGCCCTTGTCGCCTTGTCCCTGCCTGGCGCTCTGGTGGCGACGCTGACCGGCGGCTTTCTTTTTGGCCTTTTCCCCGGCACGCTTTACAACATCTCCGCCGCAACCATCGGGGCGGTGATCGTCTTCCTGGCCGCCCGCGCCGGATTCGGGGCCGATCTGGCGCGCCGGGCCGAGGAAAAGGGCGGCAAGCCCGCAAGGCTGATGCAGGGGCTGCGCGAGAATGAATGGTCATTCCTGTTGCTGATGCGGCTTGTCCCCGCCGTGCCCTTCTTTCTGGCGAATCTCGCCGCCGCCGCCACCGGCGCAAGGCTGGACCGTTTCGTGATCTCGACCTTCCTGGGCATCATTCCCGGCGCGCTGGTCTATACTTCGGTCGGTGCCGGGCTGTCCGAGGTCTTCGCGCGCGGCGAAAGCCCCGATCTGGGCGTCATCTTCTCGCCCCCCGTCCTTCTGCCGCTGCTGGGCCTCGCCGCCCTGTCTGCGCTGCCGATCCTATTGAAAACCCTTCGCAAGAGAGGCCCCGCATGAGCCGGATCGATACGGATATCTGCGTCATCGGCGCGGGGTCGGGGGGGCTCTCCGTCGCGGCCGGGGCAGTGCAGATGGGCGCGCGGGTGGTGCTGGTCGAAGCAGGCGATATGGGTGGCGATTGCCTGAACACGGGCTGCGTGCCGTCGAAGGCGCTGATCGCCGCCGCCGCCGCCGCGCAGGCCCAAAGGCGCGGCTTTCGCGGCGTCGCTGCGGCGAAGCCGCAGATCGACTTCGCCGCAGTGAAGGACCATGTGGCCGATGTCATCGCCGAAATCGCGCCCTTCGACAGCCAAGAGCGGTTCGAAGACCTGGGATGTACCGTGATCCGCGCCTTTGCGCGCTTCACCGCGCCCGACACGGTGCAGGCGGGCGACAGCACGATCCGCGCCCGCCGCTTTGTCATCGCGACCGGCAGCCGCCCCTTCGTGCCGCCGATCATGGGCGTGGAGACGGTGCCTTACCTGACCAATGAAACCATCTTCGCCCTGCGCGACCGCCCAGACCACCTGCTGGTGATCGGCGGCGGGCCGATCGGGATGGAGATGGCGCAGGCGCATCGCCGCCTTGGCTGCGCCGTCACCGTGATTGAGGGCGACCGGGCGCTGGGCCGGGAAGACCCCGAGATGGCCGCGCCCGTGCTGGCCGCGCTGCGCGACGAGGGGATCACGATCCGCGAAGGGCAGGCGGTGGTCCGGCTGTCCGGCGGTGAAGGCGCGGTCGAGGTGACGCTCTCCGATGGCAGCAGCATCGCCGGCAGCCATGTCCTGATGGCGGTGGGCCGCAAGGTCGCGCTGGACGGAATGGGACTTGAGGCGGCGAAGATCGCCTTTGACCGCAAGGGGGTGACGGTGGATGACCGTCTCCGCTCGACCACCAATCGCCGGGTCTTTGCGGTGGGCGATGCGGCGGGGGGGCTGCAATTCACCCATGTCGCGGGCTATCACGCCGGCATCGTGGTGCGGCAGGCAGTGCTGGGCCTGCCCGCCCGAGCGCGCCGCGACCATTTCCCGCGCGCCACCTATACCGACCCCGAACTGGCCCAGATCGGCCTGACCGAAGCCGAGGCGCGGGCAGCCCATGGCGACCGGCTCCATGTGATCCGCCTGGACCTGTCGCAGAATGACCGCGCCGTGGCGCAGGGCCGCAAGGCGGGCCTTTTGAAGCTGATGGTGGTCCGGGGCCGCGCGGTGGGCGTCTCGATCACCGGGCCACAGGCGGGCGAGCTGATCGGCCTCTGGGCGATGCCGATCACGAAAGGGCTGAAACTTTCTGTAATAACAGGCATCGTCCTGCCCTATCCAACCCTGTCCGAGCTTTCGAAACGTGCGGCAGGTGCCTATTTTTCTCCACAGCTCTTTGGTAATCCATGGGTGAAGCGGGTGGTCCGCCTGGTGCAGCGCCTGCTGCCCTGAACGGCCGCCCCGCAGGCAGGGCAGGGCGTCGGTGCAGGAACAGGTGCAGCAAGCGGGCTTGGGGTCCTTCTTCAGGACGCTCTCGGGGCGCTTCCTTCTGTTGACTCTTGTCTTCGTCCTGCTGGCCGAAGTCTTGATCTTCGTGCCCTCGATCGCCCGCTTCCGTGCCGATTTCCTGCTGGAGAAGCTGAAGCAGGCGCAGATCGCCGCGCTGGTGCAACTTGCCTCGGACGAAATGATCAGCCCCGAGCTTGAGGCCGAGCTTTTGCGCAATGCCGAGGTGTTCAACGTCGTGCTGCGGCGCGACGAAGTGCGCCAGCTTGTCCTGTCTTCGCCGGTGCCAAAACCGATCGAGGATGACTTCGACCTGCGCACCGCCGGACCCTGGGCGCTGATCAAGGATGCGATCAAGGTCATGATCACCCCCGAGGACCGCATCATCCGCGTGATCGGCAATCCGGTGCAGGAAGGCGGCCAGCTGATCGAAGTCACCCTGTCGACCAAGCCGCTGCGCAAGGCGATGCTGGCCTATGCCAGCCGCATCCTGGGGATTTCGGTGTTGATCTCGGCGGTGACGGCGGTTCTGCTGTTCCTTGCGGTGCAGCGGCTGATGGTCGGGCCGATCCGCCGCGTGGTGCGCCATATGCAACTCTATGCCGAAGCGCCCGAAGATGCGCGCCGCGTCATCGCCCCCAGCACGCATGTGGTCGAATTGCGCCAGGCCGAGGAGGCGCTGGCTTCGATGCAGACCCAGCTGACCGGCGCGTTGAAACAGAAGGAACGGCTGGCGCAGCTTGGTGGCGCCGTGGCGCGGATCAGCCATGACCTGCGCAACATACTGACTTCCGCCCAGCTTTTCGCCGACCGGATCGAAGGCTCGGCAGACCCGGCCGTGGCCAAGGCCGCGCCCAAGCTTCTGGGTTCGATCACCCGGGCGGTGAACCTCTGCGAGGCGACGCTGGCCTTCGGCAAGGCCGAAGAGCCGCCGCCGCGCCTGACCCGCTTCGCCTTTGCCGATCTGGCCGCCGAAGTGACCGAGGCCGAGGGGCTGGCGGGCGAGGGCATGGTGACCTGCCTGATCGATTGCACACCGGGCCTGACGATCTGGGCCGACCGTGAGCAGCTGTTCCGCGTCTTGTCGAACCTGATCCGCAACGCCCGTCAGGCGATCGAAGCGACGGGCGCGCCGGGCACGATCG
Organism: Neotabrizicola paludis; assembly: GCF_044142105.1. Lineage (NCBI taxonomy): Bacteria > Pseudomonadati > Pseudomonadota > Alphaproteobacteria > Rhodobacterales > Paracoccaceae > Neotabrizicola > Neotabrizicola paludis. The sequence continues at coordinate 238,788 of NZ_JBGTYM010000004.1, read as the reverse complement.
AGATCGGCGCGGGCGAGGATGCCACCGAATGGCGCATCCGCGTTGGCGATACGGGACCGGGCCTGCCGGTAAAGGCGCGCGAACATCTGTTCGCGGCCTTCCAGGGCGGTGCGCGCAAGGGCGGCACGGGGCTTGGACTGGCCATCGCGGCCGAACTGGTGCGCGGCCATGGCGGGCGGCTTGAACTGGTGCGCAGCGACAGCGACGGCACGGAATTCGCCATCCACCTGCCGCGCGGCGGCTTGGCCGAGGCGGGGTGACGCAAAACGGGGGGTGCAGAAAATTCCCTGCGCCTGACCCGACGATTGCCCTTGCAAACCCCCGGCACCCCCGCTAAATCGCCCCCCACGACGGACCCGTAGCTCAGCTGGATAGAGCATCAGACTACGAATCTGAGGGTCGGGCGTTCGAATCGCTCCGGGTCCGCCATTTCCCCTGAAATATCTGCCAGCCACATGGCTTCGCGCGCTTTCCGGTGCGTGCCGGAATCTTCGCCGGTGGTCCGGGGCAAACCTGCGGACCCTTCCCGATGACGCGGGGCTGGGCGACGGCAAGCCGTGCTCGAAACTACAAGAGGTTGCGCAAGGCGGTTTCGGCTTCGGCCAAGAAGCTTTCGGTGTCCCGCAAGATCCGGTCCCGCGCCGCTTCGGCCTGGCCCTGACGGATCTCGGCTTCGGCCTGGCTGTAATGCGCGCGCAGCCGTTCGGCGCCGATCATGGCGGCCCCGCCTGCGGCCTCATGGCACAGCGGTTCCAGCCCGTCGGACGGCGCTGCCGCACTTGCGGCCTGCTGGGCCAGGCGCGCCAGCCGGTGCATGTCGACCAGGCCTTGCTGCGCCAATCGCGCGAATGTCGCTGCGCCAAGGGTTTCCTGCATGTCCTGGATGCGCGTCATGTCCAGTACGGCGGGACGAGCCAGCGCAGCCGTGACGCTGTCGCCCTTCAATACACGCGCCAGGGCCTCGGACGAGATCGGCTTGACCAGCACGTCATCCATACCCGCAGCCCGGAACCGGTCCAGATCGGCAGGCAGGGAATGCGCGGTCACCGCGACGATGCGCGCCCGCTGCGAGGCGCCGCGGGCGCGGATCAACCCGGTCGAGGCCAGGCCGTCCATTACGGGCATCGAGATATCCATGAGGATCACGTCGAAGCGCCGCGCCTGGGCCGCCTGGGCCCCTTTCTCGCCATCCACCGCCATCTCGACCCGCTGGCCGCTTTGACGCAGCATCTCATCCAGGACGGCGCGGTTGGTGGCATTGTCCTCGACCACCAGGATATCCAGCAGGGGCAGGGAAGGGGCGGCTGATGGTTGCCCTGCCGCTGTACCGCTGTCTTTCGCCATGGCAAGCGGCAGGCGCAGCCAGAAGCAACTGCCTTCGCCCGGCGCGCTTTCCACCCCGATCTCGCCGCCCATGGCGGTGGCAATCCTGCGCGCGATGGCAAGGCCCAGACCGGCGCCGCCGCCCGACCGCCGGAACGAAGGGTCGAGCATTGCGAAATCCTGGAAGATGCGCTCCTGATCCTGCGCGGCAATGCCCGGACCGGTGTCGATGACACGGATTTCCACCTCCCGCATCGCGCCCTCAAGCGGGGTCACCTCGGCCTCGACGGTGATGCCGCCGGTCTCGACGAACTTGATCGCGTTCGACAGGAAATTCTGCACGATCTGACCAAGGCGGAACGGATCGCCATTCAGCCGCGCGCTGGGCGTCAGCATGTCGAAGCGCAGACCGATGCCGCGTTCGGTGCAAACCGGGCCAAGCCCTTCGACCAGATTCGCCAGATGGGTCTCCAGGTCGAAATCCTGCGGCAGCAGTTTCATGCCGCCGCTTTCCAGCCGGGTGATGTCCAGCACGTCATCGGCATGACGCAGCAAAAGCTGTGCCGAATCCTGCGCCAGCGCGATGAAATGCGCCTGTTCGGGATTTGCCGCCTTGCGCGCGGCAATTTCCAGCGAAGCGATTACTCCGTTCAGGGGGGTGCGCATTTCATGGCTCATCACGGCCAGGAAATCGGTCTTGGCACGTTCCGCCGCCAGCGCCTCGTCGCGGGCGCGGGTCATCTCGGCCTCGGCGGCCAGCCGGTCCGAGATGTCGTGCAGGAAGGCCGTGTAGATGCGGCCCTCATCGCCCTCGGCGGAAGAGATCGACAGCTCGACCGGAAAGGACCGTCCGGCGCGGTCCAGCGCCCGGGTCTGGAAGCGGCCGGCATCCACTTGGCGCAAGGGGGCCAGGTCTCCCGGTTCGGCCGCGATCTCGGGGGGCAGGATCAGACCGGCCGCCCTGCGCCCCAGAACCTCGGCGCGCGTGTAGCCGAAGGTGCTTTCGGCCGAGCCGTTGAACTGCAGGATGTCGCCCTTGTCGTCGGTCACGACGATGGCATCCAGCGCGGAATCCACCGTGGCGCGCAGCTGTCGCGAGACCTGGGCCGTGTGCCGCGCTTCGCGCAGGGCGGCGCGGCTTGACATCAGGACCATGGTCAACAGGCAGGCCAGCATCCCGATGGTGACAAACGTGGCCAGCGCGACCTGGCTGACCAGCAGGGACAGGGCGGCCCGCCGATCGTCGCTGATCTTGGCCAGACGCTCGATGATCTGGATCGAGGTCTTGCGCAGCGTGTCGCGCAGCGCGTCGAGATGTGCCGCCATTCGTGGCAGATCGGCGCGCAGCGCCGCGTCCGACCCATCGACTGCCGGGGTTTCGACCGCCAGATATTCCGCCAGCATCGCGGACAGCGCGGTCGAAAGATCCTCAAGTCCCGGGGTGGAGAACCCCTTGCCCTGAATGGCGTTCTGCGCCCGGCTGTAGAACAGGTCGTGGCGCTTGCGCAGCTCTTTCAGGGGCGCGGCGGGATCGTTCTGGGCGACCCGGATCTCTTCGGAAAGGCGGACGATATCGACCTCGAGCTGCGACAGGTTCCAATGCAGGTTGTCGGTCGCTTCGCTGCGCAGCCCGACAAGGGCCGACTGGATGCGCAGCCCCAGAACCACCAGCATCACAAGGGCGATGCACAGCACGATGGCCAGAACCGGCCTGACGGTCCTGGCCAAAGTGGCGATACGGGGAGAGAGGGACGACATATCCCCGGATCAGCCGCCGAAATCGATGGTCGTGAGTTGCCAGATCGACCGGGAGTAGATCTCCTCGGTCCGGTAGTTCTCGTTCGTATCATAGGGATAGACCATCCAGACCGGCCCCTTGTCGCGCAGCGACATCGGCTTGCCGTTCATCAGATAGGCCAGAAGCGGACCATCCGGTGCGACATCGTCTATGGGCATGGTGATGGAATAGTCATTCGCCGCCGTCAGCGTGATCGCCTTGCCCGTGGCGCCGCTGGCGGCGATCAGATCCTTCAGCAGCACACCCTGAAAGGTCTGTGGCCCGTCGGTCCAGGTCGTCGTGGTGGTGAAACTGGTCTGGGGCAGGGCGGCAAGCTGGGCCGCATCCAGCGAAAGCTGGCCCTCGGCATTGGTGCTGGCGATCTTGCCCGTTACGGTCAGCAGCACGTCACCGGTAGGGGCTGCGAACTCCTCGGCGCGGGCGGCGCCGAAGGGGGCGGCGGTCAGGGCCAAGGTCAGGGCAAGGGCACGGAGGAAAAGGGTCATGCGGGTCTCCTGAAAGCTGCGCCTTCTTCTATCACCGCAAGCGCGGCCTGGCGCGGGAACCTCGGGATATCGGGCTACTCCGAAAGTATAGTGTCTTGCGCCGCCCTGCAGGCGGGATCAGGACAGCCCCATGTCGCGGGCGATCAGCACCGCATGGGTGCGGTTGCGTGCACCGATCTTGCGGTAAAGCGTCTTCACATGCAGCTTGACGGTGACTTCCTGCAAGCCAAGGTCGCGGGCGATTTCCTTGTTGGCAAGCCCCTGGCAAAGCCGTCGCAGCACGTCCATCTCGCGTGCGGTGAGCGGGGCCTTGCCGGCCTCTCCCGCCGGGGCCGTGCCGGCAGATGCCTGTGCGGCGGGGCGGGGCGCATAGATCTCTCCGGCGGCCATGAAGCGGATCGCCGCGAGAAGGGATTTCGTCGACATGGATTTCGACAGGAACCCTGCCGCCCCGGCGGCCAGCGCCTGTTCGGCCAGAACCTGCGACGCCGCCCCCGAGAGAATCGCCACCGGAACGCCGGGCATGGCCCGCTTCATCACCTGAAGCCCTGCCAGCCGGTCCATGCCCGGCATCATGTAGTCAAGCAGGATCAGATCATAGGCCGGCGCCGCCCGCGCGGTCTCAACCGCATGAGGCAGGTCACGGGCAAGATCGACCTGGATGTCCGGCTCGCTGCGCAGGAAGGCGGCGACCGTCTCGCGCACAAGGTCGTGGTCATCTGCAAGAAGAATGCGCATCGTCGCCTATCCTGCCCTTGCCGGAACGGCAGGCGCCTGAACAATCACGAGGCTAGCAGAGCCTTGCCGCCTGTCGCAACCAGTGAGTGTCAGGGGCAGCGGCCAGCGCCACCTTGGCCTGTGGATGCAGGCCCGTCTGCGGCAGGGGCGGACTTGGCGCAGAGAAGCTCTTCCAGCCGCAGGATCGCCCCTGCCGAGGCTTCTGCCTTGGGGTCGGCCCCCAGCGCCGCCGCCAGTGCCGCCCGCGTCTTCGCGCCCCATTTGCCGTCGATCGGGCCGGGATCAAATCCCGCAAGCAGCAACAGCCTTTGGACGCGGGCCGGGGCGGGCTCATCCGGCAGGCGAAGCGCCCCGCAGCTTTTGCCGCCGATCACAGGCGCGGCTGGCACGCCCGCGCTGTCCGGCAGGGGCGCGCCGGTCGGGTGCGCAGGTGCCATCGCGTGCGGGATCGGCAGCTTTTCCGCCAGTTTCGCCGCAGCCCGCGCTGCCGCCTTGGCCTTTGTTGCCCCGGCCTCGGCTGGGGTTGGGCCTGGAGCTGGCCTGATGGCGCTGGGTGTCTTTGGCTCTTTGGCGGATGCGGGCAGGGGGGCGGCGCCTTTCGCGGGCAGGGTCGCGGCCGCCTTCACGACTTTGCCCGGTTTGGCACGGTCTGCGGGTCCTGCCGCCGGACCAGCGATCTCGGTCGCGGCCCGGGCTGCCGGGGGCGGCGCATCGACCGCCGGGTCCGGGACTGGGGCCGAGAGCTTGGGGGACTTCGGCGCCAGGGCCGCCGCGACGACTGGGGTCTTGGCCGGAACTGCGCCAGGGGCTTTTGCCGGATCCAGAGCAGGCGGATGCCCGGTTTTTCCCAAGGGCGCGTGCACGGCAGTTTCAGGCTTGGCGGCGCGCTTGCCCTGGTCGGCAGGTTTGGCCTTGGGCCTTGGCGGGTTTGCAATCAGGCAGTCGCCGATCTGTTTCGCCACTTCCAGCGCCTTCTTCGGGGCGGATTGATGGCTCTCGTAGCGGCAGGATTTCCCGCCGAGATCGCAGGTGAAATCGACATGCCAGCCCCGCATCCGCAGATCGGACGCGACCGAGCCCGTGCCATCGGCGAAAAGCCGGTAATGCAGACCTTCCTTCCCCACCACACCCTCTTGCCAGGATCCCGCATAGGCAGCGGTCGAGACATCGGCCAGGGACAGGCTGACCTCGCTCGCGCCGGGCAGCGGGTCGCGCAGACTGGCAGGAGGGCAGACCTGACCTGCCAGCGCCGCGCCGGGCAGAAGGCCCGCAACCGAGAGCATCAGGGCAAGCAAGCGGCAGACCATGTCAGCGCTCCGCCTGCATCAGTGGCCCGTCAAGCCGGTAGGCGATGGCATCCAGCACCATGGCATTCGTATTGGCGGTGATCGAGGTGTCGGGGCTGCCATCCGCCTCGTACCGGCCCTCCATCCAGCCGCGATCCGCCACAGCAAGATCCTGCACCGTCGCGACCAGCTTGGCAGTATAGTCGGTTCCGTAAAGCGCGTCCCAGCCGAAGGCGGCCTTGGTGGACAGGACGCGCTTGCTGTCCATCCTTGTGCCATCCAGCGTCAGCACCGCCCAGTCCTGCCCGCCGCCCCAGACCGTGCCATAGGCGAAATAGGGCGCGACATTGAGGTGACCCTCGGTCACGGCGGTCAGATGGCCGGTTTCGGTGAAACGGGCCTCCTGCGCGCGGTAGACCTGTGCGGCAAGTACGGCCGCGCTGCGGTCGAAGCCGAATTCCAGCCCCTCAAGCAGCCAGGGCTCGCTGGTGATCATCGACGGCGTGTTGTTCTTGTTCAGACGGCTGTCGCCTGGAAGGGCAAGACCCATCACGTCGCGCGGAACCAGTTGCCCGGTCACGTCCAGCGCCGCCGTTGCATCCAGCGCAAAGCCCATCATCGCCCGCGCCGCATATTGCTCATATCCGATGCGGCCTTCCTGATGCGCCATCGTCTTGCCGTCGGCGATGGTGCCGCCGATCAATTCCCCATCGGCCAGCAGCGCATCCAGCTTCCAGCCCGCGATCAGGCCCTGCACCGGCCCGGCCAGATCGGGATGGGCATTGCGCGCGGCTTCCAGCGCCGCCATCAGCCGCCCGATATCCACCGCCGACCAGCCGATCCCGGTTTCGGTTTCCTCGTTCTTGTAGGTCACCATCCTGAGGCTGCGGATGTCATAGGCCTTGTTCGGCAGGCCGGCAGCGGTCAGCGGCAGATGCGCCAGGCTGTCCAGCGCCTTTGCCAGACGGGTTTCGGCTTCGGCGGGCATGATCAGCCCCAGCCGCTCGGCCGACAGGATGGCGTCGATCAGCGCCCCGGATTCCCACATCGTCGTCGAGGGGAACTTGTCGACCGAGGCGACCAGGCCGGTCTCGGGCGAGATGTTGTTCTGGAAATAGCGCCAGGCGGTTGCTGCGGCCTGCCTCTCGGCCTTGGTCGGCGCGCGATGCGGGGCCAGAGGCAGCGGGGCCGCATCGGCGAAAGGCGCCATCGGGTCGGCGGGGGCACGGGGCGAAAGGTCGATCCCGTCCAGCCAGAAGACCAGTGCCAGGCCGCCCAGAAGGCCAAGCACCATGGCGATATGGCTGCGCGCCAGCAGAAGGGGCGAGGGGCGGGGGGAGAGGGTATCGCTCATCATGTCAAATTTCGCTTTCAATCGGTTGCCAAAGCGCCGCACGCAGCATCGAGCCCATGGCGAGGCAGTTGAAACATCCCCAGGCCAGGTTCGTGGCGATGCCCGAGGCGGAATGGGTGCCAAGGCCCAGAACCTCTTGCCCGATCGCCCAAAGCGCGGCGGTCAGCGTGAGGGCGATCACCGCAAGCTGCGGCCGGATCAGGTGCAGGAAGCGGCCGGACTGGCGGTCCTTGGGGGTGACGGGAAAACTGATCTTGCGGCCGCGCAGCACGGTGGCGATGGCGCGCAGGCCCAGCGGGAAGAAGGCGATATAGCTGGCCTTGGCGGCAAACCCGCCCGCCCCCCAGGTGCCGATCATCATCGCCAGTTCCATCAGCACCATGAAGGGCACGGCATGAAGGAAGAAGGCGGGCGAATAGGCGGCGACGGGAGAGATGCCGGTGAAAAGATAGATCACCGGCCCCAGCAGGAAGATCGGGTTCCACAGCGCGCCGAGATAGGACCAGAAGGTCGAGCCATACATCAGCTTCTGCGAAAGCGTCAGGCCGGGGCGGAAGACCGGGTTGTCGTTCCACAGGATGTCCAGGCTGCCACCGGCATATTTGAACCGTTGCACCGTCCAGGCCTGCAGGTCCTGCGGCGACAGCATCCGGCTTTCCACCGTAGGCTGAAGCGCCGATTTCCAGCCGCGCTCGCGGTCGGAATGCAGCACGATCGAGGTGTAGATGTCCTCCGAGACATGGAAGCGATAGGGCGTCAGCACTTCGGCCATCACCGCATCCTGGCGCATCGCATCCATCAGCTCGGGCGCGATGTCGCGTTCACGGGTTTCCAGCGTATAGGCCTCTTCGGCGGCCATCAGGCGGCGTTCGACGGCGGTGCCAAAACTGCGAAGGGCGGATTCCATCACCGCCTCGCGGCGATGAACCGATCCTGCGCCGCAGCAGAAGGCGGCATTGGCGGCGTTGCGGCGGCGCTGGATCACGTCATAGAACATGCGGGGATCGTTGACGAAAGGGTCGCGGCCCAGAACGATCTCGCCAAGGACGGCCTCGGCGCCCCGGCCCAGAAGCCGCCCGGCGCGGCCCAGACGGCGGCCCAGAACATCGGCCAGATGTTCGCCTTCGGGCAGGTCGTAGAACCATTGCGGCGTCTGCACCCAGGCCATTTTCGGATCGCGGAAATGACCCAACGTATGGGTCAGGAAGGTGGGGAACAGCCTTGTGTCGGCATCGCAGATCACCAGGAAATCGCCCGAGGTCTGCTCCAGCGCATTGCGCAGGTTGCCGGCCTTGAAGCCTTCATTCGTGCTGCGGGTGATATAATTCACCCTCTCCTCTGCGCAGACCGCGCGCATGGCCGGGCGGCGGCCGTCATCCAGCACATGGATGCGGATGTCGATCGGATGCGGATAGGTCAGGGCCTTGGCATCGACGATGCCCAGCCGCACCAGCTCGGGGTCTTCGTTATAAGTGGCAAGATAGATGTCCACCGCGATGGGCCGATCGGCGTCGGGCACGCCGGGGGCGACCTCGCCATAGCGGGCGGGGGCGGACTTGATCTCGACCGGCTGGTCCTTCCACAGGTTCGCGATGAACAGGATCAGCCCGATGAAGGCCAGCGTCTCGGCCAGAACCAGCGGCAGCGCGAACCACAGCGCGTCCGTGTTTAGCGACTGGGTCCAGCGCCAGTGCAGATACCACAGGCCGGTGACGATGGTGGCGGTGGCCAGCGCCTGCCATAGCGCCTCGCGGGCCGGCGAGTAGGGGATTGGATCGGGCGGGCGGCGGTCCTCGAAACGGCGGAAATAGTCGTCCATGGCTCAGGCCTCGGCCGCGACAGCACGCCCGGCGCCGCGCGCCCAGGGCAGGGGGCCAAGGCCGATGGTCCAGGCCAGCAGCGGCTGACGCGAGACGAGAATGGCAAGTCCAGCGGTGACAGGCAGCGCCACCGCGTAGCGCGACAGAACCAGTTCGGCGGGCGACAGGGGCAGGGCAAGGGTATGAATGGCGACGTCGAACAGGTCGATCACCATCGGATGCATCAGGTAGACACCGAACGTGTAGCGGGCAAGCTGCGACCAGCGCGGCGACCAGGTGGCATGTTGCGTGCCCAGGAAGATCGCGAAGATCGCCAGCGGCATCAGGAAATGGCCCCAGAACTGCGCCCCCTCGCGCCCGCCCCAGCTCCCGGTCTGCAGGGCGGCCCAGAAATGCGGCAGGGTTGCCAGGCAGGCCGTGGCGGCCAGGAACAGCGCCCCCCGGCGCAGCAGGCGGCTTTCGCCCCGCGGGATGCCGTCTTTCCAGAGGCCATAGATCGCGAAGGCGGCGAAGCCATAGCCGACATAGCCCATGACCTTGGCGCCACGCAGCATCAGGTCGCGGGTCAGCTCGGAGACCGGCAGCGACCAGATCCAGCCCTGGGTCGCCTGCATCACCGTCAGGCAGACGGGCAGCAGGAACCCGAACAGCGGATAGCGCTGCGCCAGCCGCATCACCGGGTAGAACAGCACCAGAAGGAACAGCGTTGGCAGGAAATGCAGATGATATTGCGCATCGCCCAGCAGGACGTAGCCGATCCAGCTTTGCGGCTGGCCAAGCTGGGCCAAGATCGCATCGGCATAGTGGAACTCCTGCGCCTTCACGAGGCGGAAGACGGCGTAGAACAGCGTCCAGAAGGCAAAGGGCACCAGCAGGCGGCGGGCCTGATCGGCCAGCGTCTGGCCATATTCCGGGCGGCGGCGATCCAGCTTGAAGGCCAGAAGGAACAGCGAGAACAGGAAGAACATTTCCGAGCCGGAAAATTCGGAAATCGCCCGGCCGATGACCGGAACGATCCGGTCCTGCACGCTCGCGTCCGGGAAGGCCCCGCCCGAGAAATCGGCGGTGCTGTGGATCAGCACCACACCCATCGCGGCGCAGACGCGGTTGGCGTCGAACCAGGTCATGCGGGATTTGACGGAAACCGACACGGAATTCACTCCTTGGAAAGAACGGGACCCCGGCGGCGCAGGCGGGGCGCGGCGGCGGGGCGGCAATAGGCGGTCGCCGCCAGGGCGGGGTCGAGACCGCCTTCGGGGCATTTCGCGGGGGCGGGCAGGGCGGGTGCGGCCTGGGCCGCGACCTGCGGCTCGGGCTGGCAGCGCGCCTTGCGCTGGCCGGTGCCCGCACCGGCAAGATCCCACATCTGCGGCTGGTCATTGTGATATTGCAGGATCGGCCCCTGCACCTTGTACAGCAGGGCGGCCAGAATGATGCCGTTGTTATTGGCGGTCTGCAGCGGGATCGGCCCGCTGCCATTCTCGTAGACGCCTTCGTCAAAGCCCTTGCCGGCTTCGCTCTGGTTCGCGACATGGTCGAACAGCATCTGGCTATAGGGCGTGTTCCACAGCGCCCACATCCCGATCGCGGCTTTCGACGAAACGGCGGCCCGGTCGGGCGCATAGCCCTGCGCCGGGTCCAGCGTGTTCCAGGCATAGCCATCGGCGAAGATCGCGTCATAGACAAAGAAGGGCGCGCCTTCGACCTGATGCTCGGAGCGCGCGGTCAGGATGCCGGTGTCGCTGTAGCGGTTCTCCTGCACCTGATAGATGCGGCTCGCGAAATCAGCGCGCCAGCCATCCGAGGCGATGCCGGGCTGGCCGCTGCGGTCGCCGGGCAGGTCCCAGCCCAGTTCCAGCCCGTCCAGGATATAGCCCTCGCTGACGACATAGTTCTGGCTGTGGAAGACGCGTGGGTCGCGGCCATCGGCGGGCACGTCGACGCCCTCGATCGGGACGAACTGATAGGGTTCGGCTTTCGACGCTTCGCTGGTGTCAAAGCCCCATAGGCCAAACCCCTTGGCCGAATATTCCTCATAGCCAAGACGGCCTTCCTGAAAAGCCGTCACCTTGCCGTCTTGGCCGACCGTGGTGCCGAACAACTGGCCATCGGCAGAAATCGCATCGCAGAAGTTCCAGCGCAGCACGACATTGTCGACCTCGTTGGACAGATAGGGATAGCGCTCCTTGATGATCTTCAGCCAGATCAGCAGCCGACCGATATCCAGCGCGGAGGTGCCCAGCTCGCCGGGTTTGTTGGCGTAGTCCACCCGCTCGCCGGTCTTGGTGTTGTAGGCCTTGTTCGGCAGCTTGCCCTGCGACAGTTTCAGCCCGCGCAGGGTGGCAAGGATCTTGGTCGCGCGGCGGTCGAACTCGCTCCGGTCGATCACGCCCAGCTCATGCGCCGAGACCAGCGCCGAAAGATACGAGGCCGTGTCCCACATGGTCGCCGACGGAAAGCTGCCCACCGCGTTCACAAGCCCGGTATCGGGCTGGTAAGCCTCGACGAAATAGGACCAGGCGGTTTCCGCCATGGCGCGCTCCTGCGCCGACAGCGCGCCATGGCGGCCGAAAGGGATGGCGGGATCGAAGCCCGGATTGGCGGGGGCGGTGGCATCGGGCACCTGCGCCAGCGGACCCGAGGTCAGCCAGCCCGCCGTGACCGGAAGAGCCGCCCCGCAACCCAGAAGGGCCAAGGCCAGCGCCGCCTTTTGCGCCCAATTCACCATCGCTTGTCCCCCGGGCTCAGGCGGCCAGCGCCCGCAGCGCTGCGGCGCTGTCGGGCTGGATCGGGAAGATCCGGTCCATCCGCGTCAGCCGGAAGATCTGGGCGACCTTCTCGGTCATGCCGCACAGGATCATCTCGCCGCGCATCCCGATCCGCTTGAGCAGGCTGACCAGCGCGCCGATGCCCGAGCTGTCGACCTCGGTCACTTGATGCAGATCGATCACGATGCGGCTGTGGCCGTCTTCGATCAGGTCAAGGATGCTGCGGCGGAACTGGGTCGCATTGGTCGCGGTAAGTTCGGCGCAATCGGCGGCGATCAGGGTGACGCGTTCTGCGGTCTGGTCGAGGGTAATCATTTCCAACCTGCTGGCATGAATGTGGCGGGGCCGGAGGTTCGGCGCCGTGCCCGCAATCTGCCAGCGAACCGGCCCGTCGCGCCAATGGGCAAAGGGGCATATCCCCTATCCCGATGGATAGTCTGCCATGCCAAAGGGTTACGGAACGCGGCCCCCTACCCCCGTGCCGCGCCTTCACCGTTTCCGATTGCCACGCGCCGCAGAAGGCCTCATCTTGCGCGCATCTTCAGACCCGCGCCGAATTGCTCTGGATGCCGAATGGACTTGTACGAAAGCCGCTTGGCCATCAGCACCTTCCTGTTCGTGACATCGCCGCCCGAGCCGGTTGACCTGGCCTTTGTCTTTTGCAGCCCGACGATCAGCAGCCTTCAGCCTGCGCTGGCTTTGTATCGCGCGGGCCTGACCTCGCGCCTTCTGATCACGGGTGCGGGCACGGCCATCGACGGGTCGGAGGAATGGTCCTTCTACCGTCGCCACGCCCTGGAGGCAGGATTGCCCGAAGCCGCGCTTCTGGTGGAAAAGACCGCCCGAAACACGGCGGAAAACGCGGCGCTGGGCGCGGCGCTGATCGCGCGGGATATCGGCTGGGCCGGTCTGCGCAGCCTGGCCGTTAGCGCCAAGCCCTTTCACATGCGCCGGGCGCTGATGACCCTGCGTCGCCATGTGCCGCCTGGCATCCGCCTGATCGCGCAGCCGCCCGAGGAACCGGGCGACCTGTCCGCGACAAACTGGTGGCAAAGCGCGCAGGGCCGGCAACGCGTCTTCTCCGAATTGGGCAAGATCAGCGAATATGCGCTGAAAGGCGATCTGGGTGATGTCTGACCCCCTGCGCCCGCACCTGCATCTGCTCGGCATAGGGGGCAGCGGCATGTTGCCCTTGGCGCTTTTGCTCAGGCAGGCGGGCCATGCTGTCAGCGGCAGCGACGACCATTGCGGCCCGGGGCGGCTGGCTGTGCTGGAGGCACAGGGGATCATCGTGACCTCTGCCGCCGATCCGGCGGGTGCGAGCGCGGCGGATCGCGTCGTGGCCAGTCCGGCCATCCCCCGCAGCCATGCGGGTTTGCGCGCCGCGCGGCGCGCCGGCATCGTGGTGCGCGGCCGCGCCGAAGAGCTTTCCGCTGTGATTGCCGGGCGGCCCGCCATCTGTGTCGCCGGCAGCCATGGCAAATCCACCACCACCGCCATGCTGGTTCATGTCCTCGAAGCGGCGGGTCGCCACGATGTCGGCTATATGGTGGGCGCTGACTTTGCCGATCCCCGTCAGCCGCCAGCCCGGCTGGGCGACGCCGGGGCACCCTTCGTGCTCGAGGCTTGCGAGGCCCATGGTGCCCTGACTGCCTGGCAACCGTGGCGGGCGGTTCTGACCAGTCTCGACGACGAGCATGCCGATCACTACGGCGGCATTGACGGGCTGCGTCAGGCTTTCGCGGCCTTCCTTGCCCGTATTCCCGCCCGGGGCGGTCTGGTTGCCTGCGGCGACGATCCGGTGATCGCCGATCTTCTGCGCCAGGGCAAAGGCGCGGCGCTGACCTATGGCTTCGACGACGGCAACGATCTGCGCGCCGTGCTGACCGGCCAAGCGCGCGGCACGGTCCATCTGCGGGGCAAGAGGCTCGGGGAACTTGCGCTCGCCGTGCCGGGGCAACACAACCTGCGCAACGCCCTGGGCGCGCTGGGCATGGCGCTTCAGATGGGGATCGGGTTCGATCTGGCGGCCAAGGCGCTGGGCAGGTTTTCGAGCATTGCCCGTCGCCTTCAGAGGGTTCAGGCCCAAGCGAAGCTGCGCCTCTTCGACGATTTCGCCCATCACCCTGCCGAGGTCACTGCCGCCTTGCACACCCTGCGCCACTCTGCTCCGGGGCGGCTGATCGCGATCCTTGAACCGCAATTGCACAGCCGGGTTCGACGCCTCGCCCCGCAATTCGCCCAGGCGCTGGCGCTGGCGGATCGCAGCTACATTCTGCCCGTGGCGGAACTGGGCGAGGCCCACCCGGACGGCCCGGCCGATGCATCGCTGGCCAGGGCCTGCCGGGCCAAGGGGCTTGATTTCATGCCGATCGCCGATGGCGAGGCGCTGCTGCGCGATCTGGCCGGGGACGTGAAGGAGGACGACACGCTGGTCGTCATGGCGGGCGCCAGCGGGGCCGGTCTCGCACAGCGTCTTGCGGCGTCGCTGGTCCCGCGCGCAAGCGGGGCTGCCAGCCTTCTGCTGGGCGCCCGGACGCCGCCGCCGCCCGATCTGGCGACATTGGTCGCCCGGCATGCGCGCCAGATCCCCGCCGCGCCCGCCGTTGAAATGGGTCATCGCGTTCTCAGCTATGCCGCGCTGCTTGGCAGGGCCGATGCGCTGTGCCGGGCGCTGCGGGCGACGGGGGTCGCTGCAGGCGAAAGCGTGGGCGTCTGCCTGGGCCGCTCCATGGATCGCGTGACCGCCTTTCTTGCCTGCCTTCAGCTTGGCGCGGTCTATGTGCCCCTTGACCCGGCCCTGCCCGAAGAACGACTGGCGGCCATGCTGGCCGTGGCCGGGATGCGCCGGGTGATCGTGAACGCGGCCAGCCCGGCGCTGCCCGGGTCGGGGCTGACCTTTATCTCCTGCGGACGGCTGCCGGACCCGACGGATGATCTGCCACCAAGCCAGCCGCAGCAGCAGCCCGACGGGCAGGCCGCCGCCTATATGATCTTCACTTCGGGCACGACCGGACAGCCCAAGGCGGTCGAGGTGTCGCGCGGCGCCCTGGCCAATTATGCCGTCGCGGCGGCGCGCCGGTTCGAGATCGGCCCCGGCGCCCGCGTCTCGCTGATCAGCGGTTTCGGCTTTGACGTCTCGATCGGCGATATGGCCATGACGCTGGCGGCCGGGGCCTGTCTGGTCTGCCCGACCGATCTGCAGGCGGTCCCGGGACCGCCGGTCGGACGGTTCGTCGCCGAGGCGCGGCTGACCCATCTGTCGCTGACGCCATCGGCACTGGCCATCATTCCCGCCGCGCCCCTGCCGCATCTGACCCATGTCATCGTCGCGGGCGAGGCCTGCCCGCCCGCGCTGGTCGACCGCTGGGTCAGGGGGCGGCGCTTCCTGAACGCCTATGGTCCTACCGAAGCCACGGTCGAGGTGCTCGTGTCGCCCTGCCTGCCGGGCCAGCCGGTAGGCATCGGCTGGCCGATGGACAATATGGGCGCCTGCCTGATGACCGAGGATCTGCGTCTTGCGGCACCGGGCGAGGAGGGCGAGCTGTGCCTGTTCGGCGCGGGGCTGGCCATCGGCTATCGCGACCAGCCGGCCCTGACCGCCCAGCGCTTTCCGACGGTTTTCCTTCCCGGTCTCGGTCCGACCCGCATCTACCGCAGTGGCGACCGGGCCAGGGCCGGGGCGGATGGCGGCTTCGTCTATCTGGGCCGCATGGACGCGCAGCTCAAGGTCAATGGCCATCGCGTCGAACCGGGCGAGGTCGAGGCCGCGCTCTGCGATCTGCCCGATGTCAGCGAGGCCGCCGTATCGCTGATCGCCGCCGGGGACGGGCGCGACCGGCTGATCGCGCATCTGGTCCTCCATCCGGGCGCGGGCGCACCCGATCCGGTCGCGCTGCGCGACCGGCTGCGCCAGCGCCTGCCCTCCTACATGGTGCCGCAGCATTTCCTGCCCGTGCCCGACATTCCGCGCAACGCAAATGGCAAGCGCGACCGAAGCGCCTTGCCCCTGCCGCCGCAACTGGCGCAACCTGCCGCCGCCCGGCGCACCGGCACGGCAACAGAAGCCCGGCTCATGGCGCTGGTCGACCACTATGCAGGCGTCGGCACCGTCACCGGCACGCGCGACAGCCTGCGCGATGCGGGAATAGACTCGCTGTCCATGGCAAATCTGCTGTTCGCGATCGAGGATGCCTTCGCCATCACGCTGGATGCAGGGTTCGAGGCGGGCTTCGATACGGTAGAGGTTCTCGCCCTGATGGTCGATGCTCAGAGGGCGGCGCGGCCCGCATCGGCAGGGGGCGATCAGGCCAAGACCCTGGCGGCGCAGCTGGCGCCCCATCTCGCCTCATGGCCCGGCCATCGCTTTGGCAGGGCGGGTCTGATGCGCGGCCTTGCCCGCGACGCCGCCCCATCGCGGCGCAGCCTGTTCTGGGTCTTCCAGTCCGGGCAGGAACTGGCGCGACTGAGCGAGGCTCTGGGAGATGCTCTTTGCCTTTACGGTCTTCGCTCGGGCCATCTCGCGCTGGACTACACGCCCGAGACGCTGGCGGCGCTGGGCCGGCTTTACGCCGATGAGATCGCCTCCATCGCCCCGTCCGGCCCGCTTTTCCTGGGCGGAAACTGCCAGGGCGGGCTGGTGATCCGCGAGGCGGGGCTTGAACTGCTGCGGCAGGGGCGCGAGGTGGCGCTGACCATTCTCATGGAACAGGGGCGGTTTTTCCACTATCCGGCTGAAACATTGCTGATCTTCGGCGCGGGCAGCTATCTCAACCCCTACGGCCAGATCGCGGACCCGGAGAAGCTGTTCCGCACAGCCTATCCCGCGGGCCACGCGATCAAGATCATTCCCGGCGCCCATGGCCAGTATTTCGCGCCGGGCAATGTCGAGGCGCTGGCCGCGGCGATCCTGCGCCATCTCGATCTGCCGCAGGCCCGACCGGATCTGCCGGGCCTGCCTCCGACCCCTGATCCCGCGCCGGGCGTCCTCCAGAGAATCTGACATGCCCTTGCCTGAGGTTCAAACCCTGCGGCGCCTGTTGGCGCGGGACAAGCACGGGCCAAGCGCGGCCCGTCGCCACTGGCTGAGGATCAGACGCGGCGGAACCGCCGCCCTTGGCTTGGCGCGCGGTCTTCTGGCCTATCCTGCCGCTTGGTTTGGCCCTTGGCGCCCGCGCGATGATCTTGCTGCGGCGGTGGCAGAGCTGTTGATGCTGGGTTTCCACGGCGCGAATACGCGCTCTTTCTCGGCGCGGCTTCTGGCCCGCCAACTGCAGCGGGGCGAGGTGGGCGGGATCTTCCTTGTGTCCCAGAACATCGGCACGCGCGACGATGCAGCCGCGCTGCTGCGTCTCTTTCGTGCGGGCAAAGCGCAGCCGCTGATCGCCATCGACCATGAGGGTGGCGTGGTCCAACGCCTGACCCCGGCACATGGCTTCACCCGGTTGCCGACCGCGCGCGACATGGCCCGGACCCTGACGCCCGAGGAGGCGCGGCAGGCCTATTTCCGGGCCGGCCAAGAGCTTGCGGCACTGGGATTCAACGTGAATCTTGGTCCCGTTCTCGATCTGGATGACGCGGCGAATGCAGCGATCGGGCGGCCGATGCGATCCTTTGGCACGGACCCCGACCGTATCGCCGCATATGCCGAAGCCTTTGCCCGCGGTTTCGCCGATGCGGGCCTTCTCTGCGCCGCAAAGCACTTCCCGGGCCATGGTCGCTCGCAGAGCGACAGCCATCACGGCGTCGCCGATATCACTGCAAACTGGACCGACGAAGAGCTGAAACCCTTTGCCCGCCTGATCGCTTCGCCCCATTGCCCGGCCATGATCATGACCGGACATTTGCGCCATGACGGGCTGTCGCCTGACGGGCAGCCCGCCTCGGTCTCGGCAGCGATGGTGACAGGCCTTTTGCGGCAGGGCCTGGGCTATCGAGGCGTCGTGATCACCGACGATCTCGACATGGACGCGCTGCGCCTCTCGATGGGGCGACAGGCGGCATTCGTGCGGGCAATCGCCGCCGGCAATGACCTGATCATGATCAGGAACCTCTTTGGCTACGATCCGTTGCTGCCCCGCCGCGCCCTGCGCTGGGTGCGCCGTGCCATCGCCCACGGCCTCCTGACCGAGGCGCAGGTCCTGGCCGCGGCAGAGCGGGTGCGCGGGGCGCGCAGGCAGGCCTGGCGGGTCGGCGCCCAGCACGGCAGCGCAACGCCGACACGGCCCGCCCCGCGCACCTAGCGGCCCGTAACCTTCGCCCAGTCAAGCCCAAACCGTGCAAGGTATTTCCTCAGGCGATCCGAGTCGTTCTGACTGTTCTTTTCCTGCCGCGACACCGCGAACAGCCGCCGTCCCGCCGCGGCGAGCGAGGCACTTTCGCGGCAGGCACGCAGCACGCAGGCAAGCTGCGCAAGGTCGAACTCGTTCAGGGCCGCTTCGGGCAGCAGAGCCCCGACCAGCGCCGCGCCCTCGTCGGATTGCGCCGCCGGTCGCATGGGGCCTGCCCATTGGGTCGGCCAGATCGAGCCGGTGACCCTGTAAGACTTCCCCCGGCGTCCGCGCCGGGGGGAACCCGCAAGGAATGCAAGACGAGACTACATGGGTTAGCCGGTTCGACTCCGGCCCCCGGTTCAGGACCGGGCGCGTCTCGTCGCCCTCTTGTCCTTCGGGACGCAACGGAAAGGAGAATTTTCCGGCGAATGCTGTCTGGCATACTGGTAGAGCGGCGGGGGTAAGCCCCGCGTGCTGCGGGTTCAAACCCCGCCCTGCGCTGGCAGGTAGCTCAATGAACATGGCCCGCAATTTTTGTCGCCGGATCCTGAAAACCAGGGCGAATGCCGAAGGGACTACAGCATCAAACCTGGGATAACCTGTGGGGTTCAAGCCCCCACCTTGCAGGCGGCCATCGGTGCGGCCGGGGTTCCCGTTGTCTCTTCCCCCTTGTCGCCCCGCCTGATTCCCGGCGAATGCCCGCGGCGCTACAGCAATGATCTGGTCGCGGGTTCGAGCCCCGCCGCGCCCCTGGCGCGTAGCTCAGCCGGTAGAGCAGATAGATGTGTCGCCCAACCTCGACGCCGGGATCCATTGGAGGGTAGCTCAGTCGGTAGAGCAGCGGGTTTTGGTCCCGCGGGTCGAGGGTTCGAGCCCTTCCCCTCCAGCCAGATTTCCCTGGGGAATGCCGGGTGGACTACAGTCTGTGAAACTGTCTGCCCATGTCCTTGTCCCCCGGACCCGAAACACCCCGGCGAATGCCGTGCGGCACTACAGGCTGTCACCCTCGTGGTCGCGGGTTCGAGTCCCGCCGCACCCTCCATCTTCTATGGGTGCGTAGCTCAGCTGGATAGAGCACGACGTGTCGCCAATCCCTTGTCGCCGGGGCCCAGATTGTGAGTGAATGATAGGATGACCGAAGACGCTCTACTGCCCGACAAGCCCCCCGTAACCGGGGCTGACCTGATCGCCTGGGGCCATCGCCCCGGCCCCGCCTTCCCTGGGCTTCTCGCCCGCGCCAATCCCTTCCTGCACAGCTCCCGGATGCCGTAGGCCCTGAAGCAGAATGCCTGGATCCCTGCCGACAGCGATGAGGGGGGCGACTATTGGGATGCCCTGCAAGCGATCCGCCGCTGGACCAATGCCAATCACAATGCACTGCATCAGGCGGTCGTCGAAGCCCTGCGCGCTGACCCGGCCGCGCGGTTCTGGAACGAGCACAACTTCGTCTTCCGTCGCGGCGATCAGTTCTATCACGGCAAGGGGGCGACCCCCGCCTGGGACGGATATGCCGAGGATGCCGGCGAGCTGACCCTGATCCCGCTGAACATGGCGGAGCCGGTTCTGGTGGTGCGGGGGTCTGATGCGCCCCAGGCTCTGGGCTTCGCGCCCCATGGCGCAGGCCGCAATTTCTCGCGCACGGGGCACCGCCGTCGCAGGGGCGGGGCCAGCCCCGAACAGATGCAGGCGGCCGAGACGCAGGGTCTCGACATTCGCTTCCATGCCGGGCGGGTCGACGCCTCGGAATTGCCGTCCAGCGGCAAATCCGCCACGGCGGTGATGGGCCAGATGCGCGATTCCGCGCTGGCCGATATGGTCGATTGCATCGACCCTTATGGCCGCATCATGGCAGGCGAGCTTGCACCGCCCTGGGCCGAAAAAGGAGGCGGCGCTAGCAGGACCTTCGCAGTCGCGCCCGCGCCGCCGATCCGTGCCCCGATCGGTCATGGGCAGATCAGGGTCGTCGCCCCAAGGGGCGGCGCTCAGCCGTGCTGGCGCCTGCGCGCAGCCAGCGCGATCGCCGCAAGCGCGCCGCCCAGCAGCAGACCAGTCGCGGGCAGGGGGACGGGCGGCAGGTCGCGCACCGAGAAGCTGGCCATAAGCAGTGCCGAATTCGAGGCGTCTTCCATCGTCCAGAATTCGGTGAAGGGCAGGCCATCGCGCAGGAAGCCCGACAGAGTCAGCGTGTAGATCTGATTTCCGAAGGTGAATTCCTGCGTCATGCTGGGGTTCATCGTCGCCGTCACGCGGTCGGCACAGCCATTCGCATTGACGCCTTGCCCATTCGCACCGCCATTGGCGCATTGCGAGGCATAGTTGTTCGTTTCCCAATGCGAGAAATCGAACAACGAGTTGAAGGCTTGCTTCGGGCTGCCGTCGAAGGAGACGGTGAACGAGACGGCCAGTTTGACCCCGGAGATCGAGCCGCCCGAGACGATGGGGTTGTTGTTATGCGTGAAGGTGCCGAGCACGAAATCCGTGTCCGCTGCGATCGCGTCGCTCGACTGACCGACAAAGTCATATCCGCTTTTGTCGCCATTCGGGCTGTAAAAGGGCACGCCCCAGCTGACCGAGCTCGTGCCGAGGCCGGTTAGGTTCGTGGGCGTGCCTGTAGCATCGCTCCAGGTGCCTGTCACATCCTGAAGCGAGATGCTTGCCGCGCTGGCTGCACCAGCGGCACTTATGCCAAGGAAAACTGCGAGAACCTGAAAAATTTTCACTGTACCAAGCTCCACTTGCACCCAGGGCCGCCCGAAACACGCGGCAGAGGAATGAGGTGCGACACAAACTACCTGCAATTATGCCACCAGTTTTCCACAAACTCGAGAGGTAGCCACTTAAATGCCACAAAATCGAGATCGACGTCAAAGGTTCCGGGTTAACATGATGAATGTTGCTGCTGGCGCGACAGAGGGGCCCTGGGAGGTGGCGCAACTGTGGCTTTTTTCTGGTGGCGGCCCCGGCGGTATGGGCGATTCCTCTGACCGGCCCGGGGCCGATTCGCGCCCGCTTCACCCGGCAGGATTGCCCCTGGCAGATCGGGCCTTGTTGACGGGCCCCAAATAGAAAAGGCCCGCGCACTGCGCGGGACCTTCTTGTTCCAGGGCCCGGACGGGCCGACTTTCTGGCAATCAGGCCTTGCGGCGCTTGCGCGCGGCCAGACCCATGCCGACAAGCGCGGCGCCAAGCAGGCCGCCGGCGGCAGGCAGCGGAACGGCCGAGGGCGGCGGCGCCTGACGCACCGAGAAATTCGCCACGAGCAGGGCCGAGTTCGCGGCTTCTTCCTGGGTCCAGAACTCGGTGAAGATCTGGCCGTTATACAGGAAGCCCGACAGGTTCAGCGTGTAGATCATGTCGCCGTAGGTGAATTCTTCCGACAGGCCCGGATTCGCCGACGCGGTCACGCGGTCGGCGCAGCCATCGATATTCACGCCCTGATGGTTCGCACCGCCATTGGCACAGGTCGACTCGTTGTTGTTCGTCTCCCAATGCGAGAAGTCGAAGACGGTCTTGATGATCTGGCTGGGGTTGCTGTCGAACGCCATTGCGAAGGACAAGGTCAGCTTGGCACCGGTGATCGAGCCGCCCGACGCGATCGGGTTGTTGTTATGGGTGAAGACACCCAGAATGAAATTCGTGTCGATGGCGATGGCGTTGTTCGACTGGCCCTCGAAGTCGTAACCGCTCTTGGGGTCGTTCGCGCTGTAGAAGGGCGTGCCCCAGCTGATCGAATTCGTCCCCTGCCCCGTCAGGTCGACAGGAGTGCCGGTCACATCGCTCCAGGTCCCGGTGACATTGGTCAGCGACAGCGTGGCTGCGAAAGCCGAGGCCCCGGCGAACGTGGCAGCCGCGCTGAAGGCCGCCGTGAAAATACCCAAGTGCTTCATCTGTTACCCTTCTACGTTGGCACCCCCGGCCGCACTGACGCGGGCGATCGGGTGAACTAAGTCAACCACTGACAAGATTTTCCCTTACGATGTTTCAAGCGTATAAGAAAGGCGTTTCGCCTTTGAAATGACGTATTTAGCGAAAGAATATTCGCGATATCCGCCTCAATTTTGCCATATTGTGGCCAGCGGCTGCGCCGGAGGTCACATTTTCTCGCGAGAGGAGAGTGCGGGGCAGGGCGGGGATCAGCGGTTCTGCCGCAAGCGGGGCCGCCCGACGGCAATGCTACGCTTGGCGGGTTTCGGGACCGGGGCTGGGGCGCGGCAAGATCGCCGCGCCCCGGCCCCGAGACCCCGGCTCAGCCCGGGCCGAACTGCTTTTCCACCGCGCGGCGATGCAGCGTGTAGGACGCGTCAGACCGCGAGATCAGCGTGTAGAACATCGGCACCACGAACAGCGTGAAGAAGGTGCCGATCACCAGGCCGGTGAAGATCACCAGACCCATGGCCTGCCGCGCCGCCGCCCCCGCGCCTTCGGCGATGATCAGGGGCACCACGGCCAGCGCCATGGCGGCTGTGGTCATCAGGATCGGCCGCAGGCGGGTCTTTGCCGCCGCCACGATGGCCGCGCGCCGGTTCAGCCCGTGCTCCTCGCGCTGCTGGTTGGCGAATTCCACCATCAGGATGCCGTGCTTGGTGATCAGGCCGATCAGCGTGATCAATCCGACCTGGGTGTAGATGTTCAGGGTCGAGACACCGAAATACAACGGCAGCAGCGCGCCGAAGATCGACAGCGGCACCGACATCATGATGATGAACGGGTCGCGGAAGCTTTCGAACTGTGCCGCCAACACCAGGTAGATCACGATCAGCGCCGCGCCGAAGGCCAGAAGGATCGTGTTGCCCTCGGTCTTCTCCAGCCGCGACTGGCCGGTATAGTCGATGAAGAACCCGTCGGGCAGCGTCTCGGCCGCGATCCGCTCCAGCTCGGCCAGCGCCACGCCGGTCGACAGACCGATCATCGGCATGGCCGAAAGCGTGGCCGAATTGAGCTGGTTGAACTGCTCGATCGCCGCCGCGCTCACGCCCGGATTCAGCGTCACCACCGAGGAGAGGGGCACCATCTGCCCCGAGGAAGAGCGGACGAAGAACTGCCCTAGCTTCTCGGGATTGTCGCGCCACTCTTTCGGCACCTGGGTGATGACGTCATAGCTGTTGGAATCGCGGTCGAACTGCGCCACGGCCCCGCCGCCGACCAGAAGGCCCAGCGTATTGCCAATCTCCGAGACCGAGACGCCAAGCTGCGCCGCGCGGTCGCGGTCGATGGTGATGCGCATCTGCGGCGCGTCGAAGGCCAGGCTGTTCTGCACCACGATGAACTTGCCCGACTGCATGGCCTTGGCGGTAAGCTCGTCGGCCACCTCGGCCACGCGCTCGGGCCCATGGATCGACTGGAGGACCATCGAAATCGGCAGGCCACCCCCGGCCCCCGGCAGGCTGGGCGGGGCGAAGACATAGCCCTGAAGGCCCGGCGAAGCATCCAGAATGCCCTGGATCTCGGTCTGGATCTCGGCCTGGCTGCGGGTGCGCTCGGACCAGTCCTTCAAGGGCCAGATGTAGAAGCCGGTATTCGCGGCGCCGCCCATGCCCGCGACCGAGAACGAGGTCTGCATCTCGGGAATATCGGCGGTGCGCTTGCCGATTTCGCGGGTGAAGGCATCGGTATAGTCAAGCGTGGCATAGCGCGGCCCATTCAGGATCGCGAACAGGGCGCCCTGATCCTCTTCCGGCGCCAGTTCGGACGAGGTGTTCAGGAACATGAACCCCGTGCCGCCCAGAAGCGCGACCACCATCAACAGCGTCACGGGGCGGTAATCCAGCGACGAAGACACCCGCCGCTCATACCAGTTCGACAGCCCGTTCAGCGTGCGGTCGACGATGCGCTGGAAACGGCCCGGCGCGTCATGGCTCAGCAGCCGCGACGACATGGCCGGGGTGATGGTCAGCGCCACAAGGCCCGAGATCACCACCGATCCGGCCAGCGTCAGCGCGAATTCGGTGAAGAGCGACCCGGTCAGGCCGCCGGTAAAGGCCAAGGGTGCCAGAACGGCGGCCAGCGTGATGGTCATCGCGATGACCGGGCCGGTGATCTCCTTCATCCCCGTGATCGCGGCGCGGGCCGGCGACTGGCCCTCATCGATATGGCGGTGGATGTTCTCGACCACGACGATGGCGTCATCGACCACCAGCCCGATGGCCAGAACCATGGCCAGAAGCGTCAGAAGATTGATCGAATAGCCCAGCATCAGCATCACCGCGCAGACGCCGATCAGCGACAGCGGAATGGTGACGATGGGCATCAGAACCGACCGGAACGAGCCAAGGAACAGCAGGATCACCACGACGACGATAGCCACGGCCTCGGCAATGGTCTTGAACACTTCGTCGATCGAGGCCGAGATCGTCTCGGTGGAATCGTAGACCATGGTCACGGACATGCCCGCGGGCAGCGTCTCGCGCAGCGAGGGCAGCGCAGCCAGCACGTTCGCGGCAACATCAAGCTGGTTCTCGCCCGGCGCGGGCACGATGCCGATGAACGTGCCCGGCTGGCCGCCGAAGGTCACGATCGCATCGGTCGATCCCGAGGCCAGTTCGATCTTCGCCACATCGCGCAGCCGCACCGTGCCATTCGCGCCCTGCACCAGCGGCAGCGCGCCAAAGGCTTCGGCCGATTGCACCGTGGATTCCAGCGTCAGCGAATAGGCGAAATACTCGTTCTCGGTCTTGCCGGGCGCCGACAGGAAGTTCGACGCCCGGATCGCGCCCAGCACTTCCGAGGCGGTGACCCCGCGCGCCGCCAGTTGCAGCGGGTCCAGCCAGATCCGCATCGCATATTCGGCCCCGCCCAGAATCTCCATCTGCGCCACGCCGTCGATATTCGTCACCCGCGGTTTCACCACGCGTTCCAGATATTCGGTCAGCTGCTCCGAGGTCATGTTGGGGTTCTGCACCGCCAGATACATCAGCGCGAAGGTCTGGCCGGTGCCCTTCTGGATCACCGGGTCTTCCGCGTCCGGGGGCAATTGCCCGCGCACCTGCTGCACTTTCGACATCACCTCGGTCAGCGCGATATCGGGGTCGGCGCCCAGCTTCATCTGTACCGTCACGACACTTGCCGAGGGGCGCGAGGCGGTTGTGACATAGTCGATATGCTCGGTCGTCGACACGGCCGAGGCGAGGGGCGAGGTGATGAAGCCCTGGATCAGATCCGGCGCCGCGCCGGGATAGACGGTGGTGACGGTGATCACCGTCTCCTCGACTTCCGGGTATTGCCGCACCGGCAGGTTCACCACCGAGGCGAGGCCCAGGAACAGGATCAGCGCGGCCAGCACGGTCGACAGGACCGGGCGGCGGATGAAGATTTCAGAAAATCCCATGAGGCGCGTCCCTTATTCTTCCGCCGGCGCGTCAAGCGCGACGGAATTGTCGATCTTCACCTTGCCGCCCGAGGCCAGCCGGTTCTGCCCCGAAGTGACGATCTGGTCGCCCCCGGCCAGGCCCTTGGTCACCTCGATCATCCCGCCCGAGCGGCGGCCAAGCGTGACGAAGACCTGTTCGACCTTCAGCTCATCCGCCTTCTCGCCCGGCCGGATCACATAGACGCTGTCGCCGTAAAGAGAGGAGGTGACGGCGGTCTGCGGCACGGCGATCACGCCTTCCTCCTTGGGCAGGGCGATACGCACGCGCAGGAACTGTCCCGGGAACAATTCGCCCGAAGGGTTCTCCACTTCAGCACGGACCGAGATCAGGCGCGAATTGGCATCGACGCGCGGCTCGATGCCGATGATCTTGCCCGTCGCGCTGAAGCCGCCCACTTCCGAGGTCACGGTGACCGTGCCGCCCATGGTCAGCGCCGCGATCTGCTGTTCGGGAACGCTGAAATCCACCCGCATATGCGACAGGTCCTGCAACGTGGCAAAGACCGTGCCGGGGGTGACATATTGCCCGACCTCGATCTGCGGAATGCCCACTGTTCCCGCGAAGGGCGCGGTCAGTTTCTTGTTGTCGACCATGGTCTTGGCCGAAGCGACCTGGGCCCGTGCCGCTTCAAGCTGCGCCTCGGCCGCTTCCAGCGTATTGGCCGCGCCGACGCCGCGATCGGTCAGGGTGCGCGCCCGGTTGGTCTCGGCCTGCGCAACGCTCATCCCCGCCTCGGCGGCGGCCAGTGCGGCCACTTCGCTGTCATCGTCGATCTGCACCAGCGGCTGGCCCAGCTCGACCATGTCATTCGCCTTGAACAGGATCTCGCGCACGGTCCCGCTCGAGGCGATGGACAGGTCCACCCCGCTTGTCGCCAGCGCGGTGCCGATGGCGTCGATCCCCGGCTCCCAGGTCACCGGCTCCAGCGTCTGGGCGGTCACCGGCACCGCAGGCGGTTCCATGCTGCCCAGGTACTGCGCGATCATGTCGTCGCGGAAGAACTTGAACCAGACGATGCCGCCGACGATCAGCCCCAGAAGGACAATGGCAATCAGAAGACGTTTGAACATCGGGGTTACTCCGGCAGCAGGGGGCAAGAAAGCGGCGGCCCGCGCAGGCGCGAAGGCGGCTGGCTCCTTGCCTGCGTGAGAGTGACGCGCCAGTCAACTGGCAAAGCCGCAGATATACCCGGATCCGCCCATGAATTTCCGCACATTGAATAAGGGAAATCTCTTCTAAGCCTGCCTTGCGTGCGGCAAACCTCTCCGCCTCCAAGCATCTCTTTACAAATTCTATTGTTTGAATATATAACCGCCACAACCGGGCTCACCCGCGCTTTCCATTACCGAACGGGGCCGTCATGCGCGCCACTACCGCCTTCCTTTGCCTTCTTCTCGCTGCCGCCGCCCCCCTTGCGTCGCAGGCGGAGACCCTTCGCCTGTCCCTCCAGCCCGTCACCGACTGGAAGGCCGTCTTCGGCCGGGTCGAGGCGCGCGACCGTCTTCCCGCACGGGCCCGTCTGGGCGGCACCCTGGTCGAGCTGACCGTCAGCGAGGGCGATATCGTCACGGCGGGGCAGGTGCTGGGCCAGATCGAGGACCAGAAACTGACCTTCCAGCTTTCCGCCCTGCGCGCCCAGACCGAGGCGCTTCAGGCCCAGCTTGCCAATGCCGAAACCGAATTGAAACGCGGCGAGGAACTGCTCGCGCGCGGCGTGACCACCGCCCAGCATCTCGATGCCCTACGCACCCAGGTCGATGTCCTGAAGGGCCAGATCGCCGCGCTGGACGCCCAGGCCCAGGTCATCACCCAGCAAGAGGCCGAAGGCGCCGTCCTTGCCCCGGCGGCCGGCCGCGTCCTTGATGTGCCCGTGGCGCAGGGCGCCGTGATCCAGCCTGGCGAGGAAGTGGCGCTTCTGGGCGGTGGCGGCATCTTCCTGCGCCTTTCGATTCCCGAACGCCATGCCGATGCCCTGCACGAAGGCGATGCCATCCGCATCGAGACCACCGCAGGCACGGCCGAGGGGCGGCTGGAAAAAGTCTATCCGCTGATCGAGAATGGCCGCGTCCTCGCCGATGTCGCGGTTCACGGCCTGCCCGACCGCTTCTTCGACGCCCGCGTGCTGGTGCGTCTTCCCCTGGCCCGGCGCGAGACGCTGCTGGTCCCCGAAACCGCCCTTGTCGCCCGCGCGGGCCTTGATTTCGTCGCCGTGCAAGACGGCGAGACCACCACATTCCGCGCCGTTGTCCCCGGCGAACGCCATGAAGACAAGGGCGCGATCCAGGTCGAAATCCTGTCCGGCCTGCAGCCCGGCGACCTGATTGTCACCGATCCCGCCAGCCTTCCCGTGGCCGTGGTCGGCCATGACTGACGCACCCCGCAAGGCCCCGCTTGGCATCGCCGGTCGCCTGACCCGGGGCTTCATCTCCTCGGCCCTGACGCCGCTCTTCATCCTCGCGGCCCTGGCGGCGGGTCTCGTCGCGCTGGTCAGCCTCCCGCGCGAGGAGGAACCCCAGATCTCGGTTCCCTTGGTCGACATCCAGGTCCAGGCCCAGGGCCTGCGCGCCGAAGATGCGGTCAAGCTGGTCACCGAGCCGCTCGAGGGCATCGTCAAGGGTCTGAACGGCGTCGATCACGTCTACAGCCAGACCCAGGACGACGCGGTCATGGTCACCGCCCGTTTCAAGGTCGGCACCCGCGCCGAAGACGCCATCCTGCGCGTGCATGAAAAGCTGCGCGCCAATATCGACCACCTGCCGGTCGGCATCCCCGAACCCCTGGTCATCGGGCGCGGCATCGACGACGTGGCGATCCTGGCGCTGACCCTTTCCGCCGCGCCCGGGCAAGAGGTCTCCGCTGGCGACCTGACCCGCATCGCGCGCGCGGTGCAGACCGATCTGGCCAAGACCGACGAGGTCGGCCTGACCTATCTGGTGGGCGAGGCGCCAGATGCGATCCGCATCGCGCCCGACCCCGACCGGCTGGCCCTCTATGGCGTCACGCTACAACAGCTGGCCGCCAAGGTGGCGCAGGCCAACCGCACGCTCTCGACCGGCAAGCTGCGCGATGGCAGGCAGGTGGTCGACCTTGTGGCCGGCCAGACCCTTCAGGCCCCGGCCGAAGTGGCGGGGCTGCTGATCACCACCCGCGACAACCGCCCGGTCTATGTCTCGGACGTGGCGCAGGTCTCTTATGTCCCCGACACATCCGACCATATCGTCGCGCAGCTCACGCGCGGCGCCGATGGCGCCGTCCAGCGCAGCCCGGCCGTCACCCTCGCCATCGCCAAGCGGGCAGGGGCCAATGCCGTCACCGTGGCCGAAGATCTGTTGCACCGCGTCGAGGCGCTGAAGGGCAGCATCATCCCCGACAGCGTGACCGTCACCGTCACCCGCGACTATGGCGAGACGGCGAACGAAAAGGCGAATGAACTCCTGTTCCACCTTGGCCTTGCCACCGTCTCGATCATTCTTCTGGTCTGGCTGGCCATCGGCTGGCGCGAGGCGCTGGTCGTCGCCATCGTCATCCCGGTCACCATCCTTCTCACCCTCTTCGCGGCCTGGGCCATGGGCTATACGCTGAACCGTGTCAGCCTGTTCGCCCTGATCTTCTCCATCGGCATCCTGGTCGATGACGCCATCGTGGTGATCGAGAACATCGCCCGCCACTGGGCCATGGCCGATGGCCGCAGCCGGTCGGCGGCGGCGGTGGACGCGGTGGCCGAGGTCGGCAATCCCACCATCGTCGCCACGCTGACCGTGGTGGCCGCGCTTCTGCCCATGCTGTTCGTGTCGGGCCTGATGGGTCCCTACATGTCGCCCATCCCGGCCAATGCCAGCGCCGCGATGATCTTTTCCTTCTTCGTCGCCGTGATTGTCACCCCCTGGCTGATGATCAAGATCGCCGGCCGCGCGAAACTGGCGGATCACGCCGATCACGGCCCCATGCCTGGGGGCGTGCTGGGCCGCGCCTATGCCGCGGTCGCCCGTCCGATCCTTGCTTCCCGGACGCGCGCCCTGACCTTCCTTCTGGCCACCGTCGTCCTGTCCTTCGGCTCGCTCGCGGCGCTTTATACCAAGGACGTGACAGTCAAGCTTCTGCCCTTCGACAACAAATCCGAACTCTCGGTGATGATCGACCTCCCCGAAGGCGCCACGGTCGAGGCGAC
This sequence comes from Neotabrizicola paludis, assembly GCF_044142105.1. NCBI lineage: Bacteria > Pseudomonadati > Pseudomonadota > Alphaproteobacteria > Rhodobacterales > Paracoccaceae > Neotabrizicola > Neotabrizicola paludis. The sequence goes on along the minus strand of NZ_JBGTYM010000004.1, from coordinate 209,409 downwards.
CGACCGCGTCGCGCAGGATGTGGGCGCCGTGGCACTGGCCTTGCCCGAGGTACTCTCGGTCCGCACCCATGCGGGCACCGCCGCGCCCTTCAACTTCAACGGCCTCGTCCGCCACTATTTCCTGCGCAATCAGCCGCAACTGGGCGAGGTGGAAATCCTGCTATCGCCCAAGGGCGACCGCGCCCGCACCAGCCATGACATCGCGCTCGATCTGCGCCAGCGGCTTGCCGCCATCGCCACCCCGAAGGGCACCGTCCTGAAAACGGTCGAGCCGCCGCCCGGCCCGCCCGTGATCGCAACCCTGCTGGCCGAGGTCTATGGCCCCACGCCCGAGGCCCGCCGCGCGGCGGCGACCAAGATCCGGCAGGCCTTTGAAAGCGTGCCCTTCATCGTAGATGTCGATGACGGTTTCGGCACCCAGGCCCGACGGCTGCGGGCGACGATCCTGCCGGACGAGCTGGAATTCTTCGGCGTGCAGGAGCAGGATGTCTTCGATACGCTGGCCTTGCTCAACACCGGCACCACCGTCGGCTACAGCCATCGCGGCGCGGGCCGCCTGCCCATCCCCCTGCAACTGGAACTGCCGAAATCCCGCAAGCTGCTGGATGAAAGCTTCCTCACCACGCCCATCCCCGCCAATACCCTGCCCGGCGCGCGCGGCGTGGTCGAACTGGGAGACGTGATCACCGTCACCGAGGAACGCGCCAGCTACCCGGTCTTCCGCCACAACGGCCGCGCGGTCGAGATGGTGACGGGCGAGCTTGCAGGCGATTTCGAAGCGCCGCTTTACGGCATGCTCGCCGTGTCCGAGGCGCTTGACGGCATGGACTGGGCCCCCGGCGAAAAGCCGGTCGTCAGCCTGCATGGCCAGCCGCAGGATGAAAGCGCGGTCACGCTTCTGTGGGATGGTGAATGGGAAGTGACCTGGGTCACCTTCCGCGACATGGGCGCGGCCTTCGGCGTGGCGCTTCTGGGCATCTATATCCTTGTCGTCGCGCAATTCGGCAGCTTCCGCCTGCCGCTGGTGATCCTGACGCCGATCCCCTTGACCTTCCTGGGCATCATGGCCGGGCACTGGCTGTTCCACGCCCCCTTCAGCGCGACCTCGATGATCGGCTTCATCGCGCTTGCGGGCATCATCGTGCGCAACTCGATCCTGCTGGTCGATTTCATCCGCCACGCCACGCCCCCCGGTCAGCGCCCGGGCGTCGAGGTGTTGATCGAGGCCGGGGCGATCCGCTTCAAGCCCATCCTGCTGACCGCGCTTGCCGCCATGATCGGCGCGGTGGTCATCCTCGCCGACCCGATCTTCCAGGGCCTGGCGATTTCGCTGCTGTTCGGTCTGCTCACGTCCACCTTGCTGACCGTGCTCGTTATCCCGGCCATCTACCGCGTGTTCCGCACCGGGGCGGACGCCTATGCCTGATCGGAAGAGGAGACTGAAATGGCACATGTCGTCGTATTGGGCGCCGGACTTGGCGGCGCCATCATGGCCTATGAGCTGAAAGACCAGCTCAGGCCCGAAGACCGGGTGACGGTCGTCACCAAAGACCCGAAATATCACTTTGTCCCCTCCAACCCCTGGATCGCCGTCGGCTGGCGCGGGCGCGAGGACATCACCGTCGATCTGGCGCCGACCATGGCGAAGAAGGGCATCGACTTCCTGCCCGTCGCGGCCGAGCGTCTGCATCCCGCCGAAAACCGCATCTCGCTGGTCGATGGCCGCTCTGTCAGCTACGATTATCTTGTCATCGCCACCGGCCCCGACCTAGCCTTCGACGAAATTCCCGGCCTTGGCCCTCAGGGGCACACCCAGTCGATCTGCCATATCGACCATGCCGAGGCGGCGCGCGCGGTCTTCGAGAAACTGGTCGCCAATCCCGGCCCGGTGGTGATCGGCGCCGCGCAGGGCGCAAGCTGCTTTGGCCCGGCCTATGAATTTCTCTTCATCCTGGAAACCGCCCTGCGCCGCGCCAAGGTGCGCGACCGGGTGCCGATGACCTTCGTCACCCCCGAACCCTATATCGGCCATCTCGGGCTGGACGGGGTGGGCGATACCAAGGGTCTTCTGGAATCCCAGATGCGCGAGAAGCACATCAAATGGATGACGAACACCCGGATCAAGCGGGTCGAGGACGGCATGATGTCGGTCGAGGAATTGGCCGAGGATGGCCAGGTCAAGGCCGCACGTGACCTTCCCTTCGCCTTCTCGATGATGCTGCCCGCCTTCCGTGGCATCGCGCCGGTCTCGGGGATCGAGGGGCTCAGCAACCCGCGCGGTTTCACCATCGTCGACAAGCACCAGCAGAACCCGGCCTACCGCAACATCTTTGCCGTCGGCGTCTGCGTCGCCATCCCGCCCATGGGGCCGACGCCCGTGCCCTGCGGGGTGCCAAAGACCGGCTTCATGATCGAATCCATGGTCACCGCCACGGCGCATAACATCGGCAATCTCGTCCGCGGCAAGGCGCCGGACCAGGTTGGCACCTGGAATGCCGTCTGCCTAGCCGATTTCGGCGATGGGGGCATCGCCTTTGTCGCGCAGCCGCAGATCCCGCCACGCAATGTTAATTGGTCGTCCAGCGGCAAATGGGTGCATCTCGCCAAGGCGGGGTTCGAGAAGTATTTTCTCCGCAAGTTGCGCAAAGGCAGCTCAGAGCCGTTCTACGAAGGCCTCGCGCTCAAGGTGCTGGGCATCGACAAACTCAAGCAAACCTCGAAAGGATAGGCGTTCAGATGTCTCTCGACCGTGCCGTGATGGCCTTTGCCGGGGCGATGGTGCTGCTCAGCGTCCTGCTGACGGCCTTCGTCTCGCCGCTTTTCATCTGGTTCACCGTCTTCATCGGCGTGAACCTGATCCAATCCGCCTTCACCGGCTTCTGCCCGGCGGCGACCGTCTTCAAGAAGCTGGGCTTCAAGACCGGTTGCGCCTTCAGCTAGAGCGGAGGCGGCCCACCGCCGCCCTCACTCCACCCCGCCGCACAGGTTCCAGCCCTTTGCCACCTCCTTCAGATGGCTGACAAAGGCCTGAACCTTGCGCGTGCGGTGCAGATCGACATGGGTGACGATCCACAGCGGAGACTCCCATTCCGTCCGCGGCGCCATCACCTCGATCAGCCCGCCCGCCTCGGCGGCACGATGCGCCGACAGGAAGCCCAGCCCCACCCCTTCGCGCAGGGCCTGCTCCAGGGCCTGCGGCTCGGTGGTGCGGAAGGTGCAGCGGTCATTGCCCACCCGCTCGCGCAGCCAGCGGTAAAAGGGGGCCCGGCTCGCCTCATTGTCGGGCAGGATATAGCGGTGCTGCGGCAGCTCCGCCTCGGTCTGCGGCAGGCCATGCGCATCGGCATAGCCCTGCGAGGCGTAAAGCCCGGTCCTAATCCGCACCAGCGGCTGCACCACATTGTCCGGCTCTTCCGGGGCGCTGCCCGCCCGGATCGCCACATGCGCCTCGCCGTAATCCAGCCGGAAGACCCGCATGTCGGTCAGGAACCGCACGACGACGTCCGGGTAGCGCGCCTGGAAACTCGCCAGCACCGGCACCAGAAGCGACGAGAGGCCGGAAATCGAGGTGATGACCAGCTCGCCCCCCACCGTCTCGCCCTGGCCCTTGATCCGGTTGCCCAGCTGCACGAATTGCTCATCCGTGGTCTGTGCCACCGTCAGCAGGTCGCGCCCCGATTCCGTCGGCGTATAGCCCCGCGCATGGCGCTGAAAGAGCCGCGTTCCCAGCCGCTTCTCCAGCGCATCGATATGACGGATCACGGTCGCATGGTGCACCCCCAGCACGTCCGCCGCGCCAGACACGGTGCCCAGCCGCGCCACTTGATAGGCGGTGCGGATCTCGTCCCAGTTCTCCATATCGCAGGTCTCCTGTGCGGGGTCGCACAGAACATGCCCGCTCGCGCGGCGGATGCAAGGGCGGGATTGCCGGGAATCACCGCAAGGCGCAGTCTTTGGCCGCAAGAAGCTGTGGGGGCGGCAATGAAAGTGCTTCTGGACAGGCCGGACCGCCTGGTGCTGCGCGATCTGCATCTCGGCCTTGGACTTGCGCTTGCCGCCGTGGTCGCGCTGCCCGCGCTGATGGCCTGGGGCTATTTCAGGAATGGCATAATGTCGGGCGGGATCGTCCTGTCCGTCCTCTCGCTGATCCTGCTGATCGGCTGCTTCGGCAGCTTCGTGCGCCCGATCCTGATCACCTTCGACCGGCCCGGCAATGTGATCGAGGTGGTCGAGCGCAGCCTTTTCGGCCGCAAGCGCCAGGCCCATGTCCTGCGCCAGTTTCGCGGCGCCTCGGTCGAGGCCAAGGTGATCAGGCGCAAACCGGGCGAGATGAAGGACCGCCGCCACCGCAAAGCGCCGCCCGAGCCGCGCGCCTATCGCGCCGTTCTGGTGCATCAGAACGGTCATCACCTGCCCCTGACCCAGATTTACGGCAGCGAGAAAGCCGCCGGAACCGCCGCCGCCGCGATCAACCGCTGGATCGGGTCTGATCTGATGGTCCAGGCGGGTTAGGGCAGGGGGCGGCGATGCAGGTGATCGAGAAGACCTCCACCCGCCTGGTCCTGCGCGCCCGTCCGGGCCTGCTGCTTCTGCTGATCGGCGGCCCCTGCCTTGTCCTTGCGCTGATCGCCTTTGCCAAGCTGGCGCAGGGCGCGACCGAAGAGGCGGGCCGGGCTACCCTTGTTGCCGCGCTCATGGCCTTGGCATTCGCCGTTTTCGTCCGCTGGGAAGAGGCGATTTTCGACCGCGCCACTGGCGATGTCCTGATCACCAGCCGTGGCCTTCTGGGCCGTCGCGGCACCCGCCATCCGCTTGATTCGATCCGCAGCGCGCGGATGGAGAACGACCCCGATGGCGACCGCAGCAAATCCGGCAAACCCCTTGCCCGGCCCGTTCTGGTCACTGCCGAGGGCCGCGTCCTGCCCCTGCGCCGGGCCTATACGGTTGATCCGGCCGACGATGCGGCGGTCAAGGTGATCCGCGCCTGGCTTGCGCCGCAGGGCCGCAAAAGAGGTAAGGCATGAAGGTGATCGAGGAAACGCCCGACCGTTTGGTTCTTGAACAAAGCCCCTGGCCCACAGGCTGGTTCGTGGGCTTCGGGGCGCTGGCTTGCTTCCTTCTCGCCGCCACTTTCCTGGGCGGCGCGGCGGCAGGTTTGGCCGTCATGGCCGGGGCGTTCCTGACCTATATCGGCCTTTTCGAGATCGGCTGGACGCGCCTCACTCTCGACCGGCCCGAATTGCAGGTCACGCTCGAGACCCGCAGCCTCCTGAAAGGCCGGCGCGAATACCGCGCGCTGGGCCTTGTCTCCCGTGCCGATGTGCTTGTCCGCAAAAGCCAGGATCGCTCGTCAACGCTGGATGACGACCGCCCCTTTCCCAGCCGCCGCACGGTCATCTTCTCGCACTGCGCCGCCCTGCGCCTGACCGATGACAGCACGCTTGTCTTCGCCCGTCCCGGCAGCGCAGCGGCAGCGGGCGCACTGGCCCGTCGCGTCAACGCCTGGCTCGACGCGGCGCGCTGACCCCTTGCAGGCCCCCAAACCCCTGCAGGCTTGACTCCGGCCCCCGCCCGGCGTATCCGCCCGGCAATTCCCCGGAGGCCCCATGCTTCCGGTCCCTTGGGCATTGGCCCGGGATCGCCATCCGTCAGCGCGTCTGCGCCCACGGGTGCCGCCCGGCATTGCGACAAGGCTTCGCTGCCCCATATGGGGCAAAACGCTTGGATGAGGTGAGAAGATGTTCGAAAGCCTGTCAGAACGCCTGGGCGGCGTCTTCGACCGCCTGACCAAGCAGGGCGCGCTGAGCGAGGCCGATGTCGTCACCGCGCTGCGCGAGGTCCGCACCGCCCTGCTCGAAGCGGATGTCAGCCTTCCTGTCGCCCGCGATTTCATCCGCCGCGTCACCGAAAAGGCCACCGGCTCGGCTGTCACCAAATCGATCACCCCCGGCCAGATGGTCGTCAAGATCGTCCATGACGAGCTGATCCGCGTGCTGGCGGGCGAAGGCCCCGCCGATGCCTTGAAGATCGACAACCCGCCCGCCACCATCCTGATGGTCGGCCTTCAGGGCTCGGGCAAGACCACCACCACCGCGAAACTCGCCAAGCGCCTCAAGGACCGCCAGAACAAGAAGGTCCTCCTCGCCTCGCTCGACACCAACCGCCCGGCGGCGATGGAGCAATTGGCCATCCTGGGCACCCAGATCGGTGTTGACAGCCTGCCCATCGTCAAGGGCGAGAGCGCGGTCCAGATCGCGAAACGCGCCAAGACCCAGGCCAGCCTGGGCGGCTATGACGTCCTCTTCCTCGACACGGCCGGCCGCCTGCATATCGACCAGGTGCTGATGGACGAGGTGCAATCCGTCCGCGACATCGCCCAGCCGCGCGAAACCCTGCTGGTCGTCGACGGGCTGACCGGTCAGGACGCGGTCAACGTCGCCACCGAATTCGACGGCAAGGTCGGCATTTCCGGCGTCGTCCTGACCCGGATGGATGGCGATGGCCGCGGCGGCGCCGCGCTGTCGATGCGCGCCGTCACCGGCAAGCCGATCCGCTTCGTCGGCCTGGGCGAAAAGATGGACGCGATCGAAACCTTCGACGCCGAACGCGTCGCGGGCCGCATCCTGGGCATGGGCGATATCGTCGCCCTGGTCGAGAAGGCGCAGGAAACCTTCGAGGCCGAACAGGCCGAGCGCATGGCCAAGCGCTTCCAGAAAGGCCTCTTCAACATGAACGACCTGCGCATGCAGCTTGAGCAGATGCTCAAGATGGGCGGGATGCAGGGCCTCATGGGCATGATGCCCGGCATGTCGGGCATGGCCAAGAAGGCCGAGGAAGCGGGCCTGAACGACAAGATGCTCAAGCGCCAGATCGCGCTGATCCAGTCGATGACCAAGAAGGAACGCGCCAATCCCGATCTTCTCGCCGCCAGCCGGAAAAAGCGCATCGCCGCCGGGGCGGGCCTTGATGTGGCCGATCTCAACCGCCTGCTGAAACAGCACAAGCAGATGGCGGACATGATGAAGAAGATGGGCAAGGGCGGCATGATGAAGCAGCTCGCCCGGCAGTTCATGGGCAAGGGCGGCATGCCCGATCCCTCCAAGATGTCGCCCGACCAGATGGCCGAACTGGCCAAGGGCATCGGCGAGGGCATGGGCGGCGCCTCTGGCCTGCCGCGCGGCATGGGCCTGCCGGGCATGGGCGGTGGTCTGCCCGGCCTGCCCAGCGGCCTGTCGGGGCTGATGAAGAAGAAATGATGCTGCCCGTCGCCCGCCAGATCAGCGATGCCATCCCGGTGCTGCGCAGCGGCGGGCTGATCCTGCGTGCGCCGCGCCTGTCGGATTTCGACGCCTGGGTCGGGTTCTATGCCAGTCCCCGCTCCGCTTTTGAAGGCGGCCGGAAAAGCCGCGCCGAGGCCTGGTCGCATTGGGCCGCCGATGTCGCACTCTGGACGCTCAAGGGCTATGGCCCCTTCGGCGTCGAGGATGCCGCGACCGGACGGCATCTCGGCGAGGTTGGCATCTATCACGGCGAAACCTATCCCGGCCCGGAACTGGGCTGGTTCGTCACGCCCGAGGCCGAGGGCAAGGGCGTGGCCTTTGCCGCCGCCCAGGCGGTGTTGGCCTGGGTGCGGGCAAGCTTCGACTGGCCGCATATCACTTCGATCATCGAGCCTGAAAATGCCCGTTCCATTGCCCTGGGCCTGCGCCTGGGCGGCGTGATCGACCCGACCCTGCCGGGCATCGACCCGACGGATGTGGTCATCCGCCATGATCTGCGACGGGCCAGCGCATGACCGTGCGGATCGAAGGCATCCCGGTGATCGAGACCGCGCGCCTGCGCCTGCGCGGCCCGCGCGCCGCTGATTTTCCCGCTGTGCGCGATTTTCTTGCGTCCGAGCGGGCGGCGGGCGTCGGCGGTCCCTATTCCACCCATGTTGCTTGGCGGGCCTTTGGCCATCTGACCGGCCATTGGGTGCTGCGCGGCTATTCCATGTTCATACTGGCCGATCGCGCCAGTGACCGTCCGCTGGGCATGTCCGGCCCCTGGTTCCCCGAAACCTGGCCCGAGCCGGAAATCGGCTGGACGCTGTGGGACCCGGCGGCGGAAGGCACCGGACTTGCCTTCGAAGGCGCCCAGGCGGCGCGGGCCTGGGCTTATGAGACTCTGGGCTGGACCACGGCGATCAGCCTGATCTCCGAGGACAACCCCCGCTCGCAGGCGCTGGCCCGCCGCATGGGCTGCACCCCGGAAGCGGGCTTCCACCGCTTCGACGGCGGCGAGACGGCGCGGATTTGGCGCCATCCCGGCCCGAACAGCCTTGCCAGGGGGGCGCAATGACCGGCGCCCCGCATGAACGCCCGATCCCCGGCGCCGCCGCCGCCTTCGCCACCGCGCTTTCGGCGCAGCTGCCGGTGATCGAGACCCTGCGTCTGCGGCTGCGCGCGCCGGACCTGGCGGATTTCGACGCTTGGGCTGAAATCTTCTGCGGCCCCGAAAGCGCCTATCTCGGCGGCCCCTTCACCCGCGATGAGGCCTTCACCGATTATGCCGCCGCGACAGGGATCTGGCTGCTGCGCGGCCATGGCCCTTTCACCGTCACGACCCGGCAGGGCGGCGAAGTGCTCGGCTTCGTGCTGATCGGCTTCGAGCCGGGCGATCAGGAACCGGAGCTTGGCTATCTGTTCCGCGCCATTGCGCGCGGCCAGGGTTACGCGACCGAGGCCGCCGCCGCCCTGCGGGACCATGCCTTCGGCGCCTTGGGGATGACCCGGCTTGTCAGCTATGTCGCGCCCGAGAATGCGGCCTCCGCCCGGTTGGCGCAGCGCCTTGGGGCGCGGCTGTCGGGCATGTTCGACGGCTCTCAGGTCTGGTTGCACGAACTGCCCGACCGGCGCGCGCAGCGGAAGACGTTCGGAAGACAATCGGAAGACGTTGGCAAGACGTCGAAAAGGGGGGGCTGATGGACGCCGAAACCAAAGCCGCGGCGCTGCTGAAAGAACACCGCCAGTCGATCGACCGGCTGGATGCGATCCTCGTCTACACGCTGGCCGAACGCTTCAAGCACACCCAGGCGGTGGGCGTGCTGAAGGCCGAACACGCCCTGCCGCCTTCGGATCCGGGGCGCGAGGCGCGCCAGATCGACCGGCTGCAAAGGCTTGCGGTCGAGGCCGATCTCGACCCCGAATTTGCCAAGAAATTCCTGAACTTCATCATCTCGGAAGTCATCAGGCATCACGAGAGTTACCAGAAATAGGGCGGGGGTATTCCCGTCCTCCCAAAGCCATCCAAAGGAGAAACACCATGGCTATGAAAATCCGTCTCGCCCGCGGCGGTTCCAAGAAGCGCCCGTTCTATGCGATCGTCGCGTCCGACAGCCGCATGCCGCGCGACGGCCGCTTCATCGAGAAGCTCGGGACCTACAACCCGTTGCTGGCGAAAGACGACGAAAAGCGCGTCGTGATGAACATGGAACGCGTCCAGCACTGGCTGTCGCAAGGCGCACAACCCACTGATCGCGTTGCACGTTTCCTGGAAGCTGCCGGCGCCCGCCCGAAGACTGAGCGCAACAATCCCAAGTCGGCCGTCCCCGGCAAGGCCATGGCCGAGCGCGCCGCCAAGAAGGCCGCCAAGACCGAAGAGCCGGCCGCCGAGTAATCGGACGGCCCGCGCATGATCCCCGGCCTTGGCCTGATCCGCCGCACCATCACGCTTGCCTTGTGCGGGGCCGCCTTCTGGGCAGGTCTCGCGCTTGGGCGCGCGGGGCAGCCGGATGCCTGCCTTGATGCCGGCGGGTCCTGGGATGCGCGCGGCTTTTGCAGTGGAGAGGCGGCATGAGCGAAAAGGTTGACGAGTCAAAGGTTTGCGTCGGCGCCATCGCCGGCGCCTTTGGCGTCGCGGGCGAGGTGCGGCTGAAAAGCTTCTGCGCCGAGGCCACGGATATCGCCGCCTATGGCCCTCTGACCACCAAGGATGGCAGCCGCAGCTTCACCCTGCGGCTCACCCGCCCCGTCGCGGGCGGCCTGGGCGCCCGGCTTTCGGGCGTCACCACCAAGGAACAGGCCGATGCCCTGCGCGGGACCGAGCTTTACGCCGACCGCGCCCGGCTGCCGCGCCTGCCCGATGACGAATTCTACCACACCGACCTGATCGGCCTTTCCGTGCGCGACACCGGCGGCGCCGAGATCGGTCGCATCGCCGCCGTGCACAATCATGGCGCCGGCGACATCCTTGAAATCGCCGCGCCGGGCCGCAAATCGGCCCTACTTCTGCCCTTTACCCTTGCGAGCGTGCCCACCGTGGATATTGCCGGTGGTTGCGTCGTCGTCGATCTGCCCGAGGGCCTGGAATAACCCCTCCCCCAGATCGAGCGCCGATCCTGTTCCGGCAGCGGAGTGAGGGATGGTCATGGCGCGCTTCGGGGCGAGACTTCTTCAGGTGGCGACGGCGGCCCTGTATCTCGGTCCGCTCCTGGCCGGGCTGTCGGGCTTTGGCTGGGCGATGCTGCCGCCCTTCGTGTCGATCTTCACCCTCTGGCTCGTCATCACCCGCCCGCAGCAATGGCCGCAAAGTGCCGCCGAATGGATGACCCGCGACGCCTGGCTGGCGGCGCTGAGCCAGATCCTGTCCCAGACCCTGCTGGTCGCGCTGTGCTTTGGCATCGGTCGCGGCATCGGCGGCGCGACCGGCGCCTTGCCCATGCTGCATCCGATCCTGCCGGTGGCTCTGTCCTTCACCGCGCTCGCCTTTGCCCGCGCCTGCTGGGACCCGGACCGTGCGCTGGCCGAAGGCCTCTCGATCGACGAGATGCTTTATCCCGCCGCCCATCCGCCGACCCGTCTTCCGGCCCTGAACACCGAGGCCGCGCTGGGCGAACTTTTTGATCTTCCCGACGATGCTCCCGTGCTCGAAGTGCAGGGGCTTCTCGCCGATGCGCTTGAAGATGCGGATACATTCACCCGTCTTTCGGCCCTGGTCGAGACGCTGGCCGTGCTGCCGCCCGCGCGCCATCTGTCCCTGCGTCGCGCGCTGATCCTTTGGGCGACCGAGCCCGAGCCCTTTGCCGCCGGCACCGCGTCCGGTGCGCTGCGCGCGGCCTTTGCTGCCGCGGGACAGGATGCCGGGCTTCTGAGCCTTCTCCTGCCGCGGGCGCAGGCCCTGGCCAGCGCCGTGCCGGAACGTGCCGACCAGTTCCCCGACGCGGCGGTGATCGAGGATATCGCCCGGCGCGTCCGACTGCCGGATCTTGCCGTTGCCCTGAACCGGCTTGCCGGGCACCTGCGGCACAGCAGCGCCGCCCCTGTGGACCGCGCATCGCGTCGTGCCGGAACCGCAGCGGGGCTGCAACGCGCCTGACCGGCTTTCCCGCCGCGCGATTTGCGGCTATGGGCAGGCCATGACGACGCCGCCCGATGACCCGCCTCAAGACGATCCGATCCCCGCGCCGCGGCTCAGCCATGGCCGCCTGTCGATGCGCGCCAGTCTCCAGCCGCGCGACCTGATGGGGGAACCGCGCCTGCTGCGCGGCGCCTATGAGGCGCGGGTGGTAACGCTGTTTCCCGAAGCCTTTCCCGGCACGCTGGGCCTGTCGCTGACCGGCAAGGCGCTGGACCTTGGCCTGTGGCGGCTGACGACCACGGCCCTGCGCGACTTTGGCGAGGGCAGGCACCGCACCGTCGATGACACGCCTTCGGGCGGCGGGGCGGGCATGGTCCTGCGCGCCGACGTGGTGGATCGCGCGCTGGCCGCGGCCATGGAAGGCGCGCCCGATGACCGCCAGCGCTGGCCCGTGATCTACCTGTCGCCGCGCGGCAAGCCTTTTGATCAAGCCACCGCGCGGCGCCTTGCCGCCGCCGAGGGCGTCACCCTTCTGTGCGGCCGCTTCGAGGGCGTGGACGAGCGCGTACTGGACGCCCGGCAGATCGAGGAAATCTCGCTTGGCGATTTCGTCCTGACAGGCGGCGAGATCGCGGCCCAGGCCCTGCTTGACGCCGTGGTACGGCTTTTGCCCGGCGTCCTTGGCAATGCCGCCTCGACCGAGGAGGAAAGCTTCTCGGACGGGCTTCTGGAACATCCGCAATACACCCGCCCCGCCGTTTGGGAGGGCCGCGAGATTCCCGAGGTATTGACCGGCGGCAACCATGGCGAAATCGCCAAATGGCGCCGCGCGCAATCCGAAGCGCTGACCGAAGCCCGCCGCCCCGATCTGTGGGCCAAGCATCAGGCCCGCCAGCCGGCGCCCAAGGCCAAAGGCAGGCCCCGGCCAAAACCCGACGCCGATGCTCAATCATGACCGGCCTCACCCTGCGCCCGGCCATCGCGCAGGATGCCGCCGCGCTGGCTCGGCTGCATCATCAGGTCTGGACCGAAACCTATGCCGACCTGGCGCCACCGCAGGCAATCGTCGCCCTTACCGAAGCCCACCGCCTTGCCAGCTGGACTGCCATGCTGGCGCGGCAAGACCTAACGACCAGGATCGCCCTGCACGGCGACACCGCGGCCGGTCTTGTCTGCTTCGGCGCGGCCAGTGATCCAGTCTTCGCCCCTCTGCCCGAAATCCGCCATCTCTACCTTCTGGCCGCCTATCGCGGCCAAGGCCAGGGCCGCCGCCTGCTGGACGCGGCGCTGGACGCCCTGCGTGCCGCCGGCCACCCCGGCGCTGCCCTTGCCGTCGTCGAGCAGAACCACGCCGCCCGTGCCTTCTATGCACGTTCGGGTGGCATCGAGGCCCAAGGCTTCATCGACAAGGGCCCGCTCTGGCGGTCGGAAAACCGCCTCGTCACCTGGACTTTTCCCCAAGACTGACATAGCCCCGCGTCACAGGGGCAAGTCGAGGCGCGCCGGGGGCGTCACCAGCGACCAAAACGCCCGTCCCATCCCCCTTGACCTGCCCGCCATCCGCTCCTATACGCCGCCAGTCCGTCGCCTTCAGGCTATCGGACCCGATTCCCCATGCCTGCCCGCCTTCTTCCGCGGGGACCATCGCAGGGGGGCGGCCAAGATGAAAAGCAGGCGCCATCTCTGGCGGGCTTTGTCGGCAGCGGCAAGGGACCCGGACGAAGACCAGAAGCTCTGTCGCGGCATCACCTCTGCGGAACACACCGCAGGCAGCAATGGAGAGACTGGCGCATGAACCTCATCGCCCAGATCGAAGCCGAGCAGATCGCCTCGCTTGGCAAGAGCATCCCGGATTTCAAGGCCGGGGACACCATCCGCGTTGGCTACAAGGTCAAGGAAGGCAACCGCTCGCGCGTGCAGGCCTATGAAGGCGTCTGCATTGGCCGCAAGGGCGGCGCGACCATCGCCGCCTCCTTCACCGTGCGCAAGATCTCGTTCGGCGAAGGCGTCGAGCGTGTGTTCCCGCTTTACTCGACCAATATCGAGACCATCGAAGTCGTGCGTCGCGGCAAGGTCCGTCGCGCCAAGCTGTATTATCTGCGCACCCGCCGCGGCAAATCGGCCCGGATCGCGGAAGACAGCACCTACAAAGCCAAATCCGAATAAGAGGAGCCGGAGAGATGAAAGAGGGCATTCACCCCGACTATCACTTCATCGAAGTGAAGATGACCGACGGCTCGACCTACAAGACCAAGTCGACCTGGGGCAAGGAAGGCGACACCATGTCGCTGGATATCGACCCGCTGGCGCATCCGGCCTGGACCGGCCAGTCGGCCAAGCTGATGGACACCGGCGGTCGCGTGTCGAAGTTCAAGAACAAATACGCGGGCCTCGGGTTCTGAACCCCGAAAGACCCACGAGGGACAGCGAAAGGGCGTGCCGCAGGGTGCGCCCTTTTTCTTTGGTCGGGCGGGGCGCGACTTGGGCCTTGGGGCGTTTGCGCCCGGGGCAGCGCTCTGGCGCGCGGGGGCGTGTGTCAGTTGCCTGCCCCATTGGCCTGGGGTGCAGGCCCGGTCCCTGATCCTGGTTGCCAGGATGATCTTGCGCCGGGCCGAGATGCCGCATCTGTGCCGCATCCGGGCACGAACCTGCCGAAAGGGGCTTCACCTTTCGGCGCGGGGTTGCCAATAACAAACAGGCAGCAACCGGGGGGCCGCAGCGCATGGCGCATATCATCGTCGTCGGCAACGAGAAGGGCGGCTCGGGCAAGTCCACCACCTGCATGCATGTGGCCACCGCCCTTGCGCGCATGGGCCACCGGGTCGGCGCGCTGGACCTTGACCTGCGCCAGCGCAGCTTTGGCCGCTATGTCGAAAACCGCCGCGCCTGGCTGGCCAAGGCCGGGCTCGACCTGCCCACCCCCGATTACCGCGATCTGCCCGAAGCGGATGCGGCAACCCTTGCCCCTGGCGAGAATGCCTTTGACCAGCGCCTGACCATGGCCGTCTCGGCGCTGGACCAGGTGAAGGATTTCATCGTCATCGATTGCCCCGGCAGCCATACAAGGCTGAGCCAGGTTGCCCATTCCCTGGCCGACACGCTGATCACGCCGCTGAACGACAGTTTCGTCGATTTCGACCTTCTGGCGCGGATCGACCCCGACACGGGCAAGGTCAAGGGGCCGTCGATCTATTCCGAAATGGTCTGGGGCGCGCGTCAGTTGCGGGCGCAGGCGGGGCTTAAGCCGATCGACTGGATCGTGCTGCGCAATCGCCTGGGCGCGCAGCAGATGCACAACAAGAAGAAGGTCGGCTCGGCGCTGGAAGATCTGTCGCGCCGGATCGGGTTTCGCGTGGCGCCCGGCTTCTCGGAGCGCGTCATCTTCCGCGAGCTGTTCCCGCGGGGCCTTACGCTGCTCGACCTCAAAGATACCGGGGTCGAACAGCTCAATCTTTCGAACGTGGCCGCGCGGCAGGAATTGCGCGACCTGATCGCCGCGCTCAGGCTTCCTGGCGTGCAGGTTGCGTTCTGAACAGGACCGCCCGAGCGACCGAGACGCGGCGGATCGCATCCAGCCGATTCATGCGCTGATCGAAAGCGGTTTCGGGCAGCGCCTTTGCCGCAGGTACGAGGCGCATTTTGCGCAGAAATTCCATTGCTTTTGCCATGGTTGGCCTCCGTATTCTGTATTTGAACTATCTCGATCAACGGCGGCAGGACTGTGGCAAGCCGCGGCAGAAACCGAGGCCATGTCTGGGTCAAGTGCGACAGACTGTTTCCCGGCCTTGAGATGGCGTCACTCGCATGGCAGGACGGAGGCAAGCTTCGGGCGCCAAGGGGGAAGGCCATGACCAACACGCTTTATGACGCGCTTTTCGCGCCTTTGGCGGGCCGTGCTGGGCCGTTCCTGATCCTGCCGGGTGGGCGCGAGATCGGCGGAGCCGATTTCCTTGCACTGGTCGCACAGGCCGGAAACGCGCTGCGCGACGCCGGGGTACAGCCGGGCGACCGCGTCGCCGTGCAACTGGCCAAATCGCCAGAGGCCCTGGCAATCTATGGCGCAAGCATCGCCATCGGCGCGGTCTTCCTGCCGCTGAACACCGCCTATACGCCCGCCGAGCTGGACTATTTCCTGGGCAATGCCACCCCGCGCGTCTTCCTCTGCGATCCCGCGCGTGAGGCAGAGATGGCTCCCATCGCCGGCGCCCATGACGCGCGGCTTCTGACCCTTGACGGGGCCGGGAAGGGCACTTTCGCACATCTGATGGAGGGACAGAGCCGGACGCTGTCGCCCACACCCCGCGCGCCCGGCGACCTTGCCGCCATCCTGTACACGTCTGGCACCACGGGACGATCCAAGGGCGCCATGCTGAGCCATAGCAACCTTCTGTCCAATGCCGAAACCTTGGCCGATCTCTGGCGCTTCACCGAAGACGACGTTCTTCTTCATGCCCTGCCGATCTTCCACACCCATGGCCTCTTCGTCGCCTCGAACACGGTGCTTCTGACCGGCGGGAGGATGATCCTCCTGCCCGGCTTCGATCTTGAGGCGGTGCTGGCGCTGCTGCCGCAGGCCACCACCATGATGGGGGTGCCGACCTTCTACACCCGCCTTCTCGACGATCCGCGTTTCGACAGCGCGCTGACCCGCGACATGCGCCTCTTCATCTCGGGCTCCGCGCCGCTTCTGGCCGAGACGCATCGCGCCTTCGAGGCCCGCACCGGCCACCGCATTCTTGAACGCTATGGCATGACCGAGACCAACATGAACACCTCGAACCCGTATCAGGGTGAGCGCCGTGCCGGCACGGTGGGCTTTCCCTTGCCGGGGGTGGAATTGCGCATCCTTGATGGCGAGGGCCGCGAAGTCCCCCCGGGAGAGGCGGGCGTGATCGAAGTGCGCGGGCCGAATGTTTTTCAGGGCTATTGGCAGATGCCGGAAAAGACCGCCGAAGAACTGCGCCCCGATGGCTGGTTCATCACCGGCGATATCGGGCGGCGGGACGCGGAAGGCTATGTCCAGATCGTCGGCCGCGCCAAGGATCTGGTGATCTCGGGTGGCTTCAACGTCTATCCGGTCGAGGTCGAGGCCGAGCTTGACGCGCAGCCCGGCGTGCTGGAAAGCGCGGTGATCGGCCTGCCGCATCCCGATTTCGGCGAGGCGGTCTTTGCGGTTCTGGTGCCGCAAAAGGGCGTGACGCTGGAAGCCGCAGCCGTGCTGGCCGGGCTGAAGGATCGGCTCGCCCGCTTCAAGCAGCCCAAGGCGGCGGTGGTGCTGGACGCGCTGCCGCGCAACACCATGGGCAAGGTGCAGAAAGCCGAGCTGCGCAAGACCTATGGCGACTGGTTCGCCAAACCCCCGGGCTGATCGCCGGTGGGTCGCCCGGCATTCCGCCCGCGATCCCGCGATATTTGAGGAGGGAAAGAAGCGCTTCGTCGGTTCGCTAGATTTCCCGACCTGAGGTTTCGGCCGCGTCATCGTCCAGGCCTTCGCCGGACAGTTCCTGATCGAGAAAGCGCTCAAAGGCATCGAGGTCGACCGGATCGAACTGGCCGAAGCCCTGCATCCAGACGCTGGCGCCGCGCAGGGCATCGGGTTCAAGCTTGCACCAGATCACGCGGCCGCGCTTTTCGCGGCTGATCAGCCCGGCCTCGGCCAGCACCGCCAGGTGTTTCGAGATCGCGGCAAGGCTCATTGCAAAAGGCTCGGCCACATCGGTCACCGCCATGTCATCCTCCAGCAGCATCGACAGGATCGAGCGCCGCGTCGGATCGGCGAGGGCGGCAAAGACTTGGGTCAGTCGGTCGGGCAGGGGCGGGGCCATGGCGCAGCTATCCGAGAGCGCTGCGGAATTGTCAACCGAAGGGTTGAATATGGTGCCGGCCCGAAAAGGCGCACCCTGCGCGGTGCGCAACTTGTCGCGCTTGTGCGAAGTGCAGCCCGATCAATGGCTTATGTCGAATGGCGCCGTGTAGAACGCCGGTTGACTCACAGGCCTGTGACCCCTAGAGATGCGCCGGAACGCTGAAGGGGGCCAGATGGCTTCGGAACCAGATCCTGAACGGCTGCGCGCGCTGGAAAACCGGCTCGCGAAGCTGAGGGGGAAGCCGAAGCCGGAACGGAGCGCGACGGCGAAGGTCTTCTCGCAGGGCGAGGTCGCCTGGCGGATGGTGATCGAGCTGGCCACCGGCATCGTGCTGGGAACGGCCATCGGTTACGGGCTGGACGTGCTCTTTGGCACGCTGCCCCTTCTGCTGGTGATCTTCTCGCTGGTGGGGTTCGCCGCGGGGGTGCGCACCATGCTGGGCACCGCGCGGCAGATGGCGGAAAAACCCGCGCCGCAGGGCGACGGAACGAGTGAAGGGGGCTGAACCTTGGCGACGGGCACCGAAGAGCAAGTGGTCGAAGGCGCGGAACATGCGGCAAGCGGTCTGGCCATCCATCCGATGGACCAGTTCATCGTCAAGCCGCTGTTCGGCACTGGCCCGGTGGAATGGTACACCGTCACCAACGTGACCCTTTGGATGGGCATTGCGATCCTGGTCGTCTTCGGCCTTTTCGTGCTGGCAACCCGTCATCGCGGCATCATCCCGTCGCGGCTGCAATCGGTGGCCGAGCTGTTCTACGGCTTCATCCACAACATGGTCGAGGAAGTGACCGGGCATGAAGGTGCCAAGTTCTTCCCCTATGTGATGACCCTGTTCGTCTTCATCTTCTTCGCCAATATCCTTGGCCTGATCCCGATGAGCTTCACCACCACCAGCCATGTTGCCGTGACTGCGGTTCTGGCGCTGGCGGTGTTCCTGACGGTGACGCTCGTGGGTTTCTACCGCAAGGGCATCGGCTTTCTGTCGATGTTCTGGGTCTCTTCGGCGCCGCTGCTGCTGCGCCCGATCCTTGCCGCGATCGAGCTGATCTCCTACTTCGTGCGCCCGCTGTCGCATTCCATCCGTCTTGGCGGCAACCTGATGGCCGGCCATGCCGTGATCAAGGTTTTCGCAGGCTTCGCCGGCGCCATGGGCATCGCCTCTGTCGTGCCGATCGCGGCCATCGTTGGCATCTATGGGCTGGAGCTGCTTGTCGCCTCGGTCCAGGCCTATGTCTTCACCATTCTGACCTGCGTCTACCTGCGTGACGCGGTGGGCGAAGCCCACCACTAAGGTCCGAACCTCAACCTCAGCCATATCCAGAAAACAGGAGTACTCATCATGGAAGGCGAACTCGCACAAATGGGCAAGTTCATCGGCGCCGGTCTGGCGACGATGGGTCTGGGCGGCGCCGGCATCGGCGTGGGCCACATTGCCGGCAACTTCCTCGCCGGTGCCCTGCGCAATCCTTCGGCGGCCCCGTCGCAGATGGCCAACCTCTTCGTCGGCATCGCTTTCGCCGAAGCTCTGGGCATCTTCTCGTTCCTGGTCGCCCTTCTGCTGATGTTCGCCGTCTGATCCGGCAAAAGACGCATTGAGAGGGCAGGCGCCGGGTAACCGGCGCCTTCCCGCGTCCGAAGGGTCCATGGGGGACGAAGATGGCAACAGAACCAATCCTTGAAGAAGCCGCAGGCGCCTGCGTCAATGCGCATGGCGGTGCCATCGGTATGCCGCAGCTTTGCGCCGAATGGATCCCGAACCAGGTGTTCTGGCTGGTCGTCACGCTGGTCGTGATGTTCCTGATCCTGTCGCGCGTCGCGCTGCCGCGCATCGGTGCGATCCTGGCCGAGCGCAAGGGCACGATCACCAACGATCTCGCCGCGGCGGATGAGCTGAAGCAGAAGGCCGTGGCCGCCGAGAAGGCGTTCAACGACGCGCTGGCGACGGCGCGGACGGAAGCCGGCAAGATCATCGCGGCGGCCCGGGCCGAGATCCAGAAGGATCTCGACGCGGCGACCGCCAAGGCTGATGCCGAAATTTCGGCCAAGGCGACCGAGTCTGAGAAACGTCTGGCCGAGATCCGGGACGGCGCCCTGGAGGCGGTGGAAACCGTCGCTAAGGACACCGCCAAGGAAATCGTCGCGGCGCTGGGCGGCTCGGCGGATGCCCGCACGGTCAATGCGGCCGTCGCGGCGCGGCTGAAAGGATAAGGCGATGAAGAAGCTTTCCGTTCTCTTCGCACTGGTGGCGAGCCCCGCCCTTGCGGCTTCGGGTCCGTTCTTCAGCCTGCACAACACCAACTTCGTTGTGCTGATCGCTTTCCTCGTCTTCCTGGGCATCCTTGTCTATATGGGCGTGCCGGGCAAGCTGACCGGGATGCTTGATGCCCGTGCGGCGCAGATCAAGGCCGATCTTGAAGAGGCCCGCGCGCTGCGCGAAGAGGCCAAGTCGGTCCTGGCTTCCTATGAGCGGAAGCAGAAAGACGTGGCCGAGCAGACCGATCGCATCATCGCCACGGCCAAGGAAGAGGCGTCGATCGCCGCCGAAAAGGCCAAGGTGGAGTTGCAGCATTCGATTGCGCGCCGCTTGCAGGCCGCCGAAGAGCAGATCGCCAGCGCCGAAGCCGCCGCCTTGCGCCAGGTGCGTGAACGGGCGGTCAGTGTTGCCGTCTCCGTGGCCGGGGAAGTGCTGTCGAAGCAAATGACGGCCGAAGCCGCCAGCGCCTCGATCGATGCGGCCATCGAACAGGTCGGCGCCAAGCTGCACTGATCGCGTCCTTAGGGAAAGAACCACCCCCGCGCCGCGAGGCGTGGGGGTTTTCCATTTCAAACGCTCGATGAAAAATCGCGGGCCTAACGGCTTTGCTCGTGCTCGAACCTCTGGCGGGCGATGGCCTCGTTCCGCTCGGCGCGCAACTGGTCCTGAAGCGACTGGATCACATAATCCAGATGCGCCTCGACCGCCGCGCGCGCCGCCGCCGGATCGCGCGCCTGCACCGCGGCATTCATCGTCCGGTGCTGGTCCAGAAGGTGATCGCGCGTCAGGCGGTTCTTGAACAGCATCTGCCGGTTGTAGAAAACGCCTTGACGCAGCAGGTCGAACATCGAGCGCATCATGTGCAGCATGATGACGTTGTGGCTGGCTTCGATGATCGCCATGTGGAACTGGGCATCAAGCTCGGCCTCGTCGGTCGGATCGCGCTTCTGATGCGCCGCCTCCATCTTGCGATAGATCGTATCCACCACTTTCAGATCGGTGTCCGACCCAAAGCGCGCTGCTCGTTCTGCAGTCAGCGCCTCCATGTCGCGGCGGAAGGCGATATAGTCGAAGACCGCCTCGTCATGGCTGGCGAACAACTGGATCAGGGCGGGCGAGAAGGCCGACCCAAGCACTTCGGCCACGAACACACCCGAACCGGCCCGGCTGGTCAGCAGGCCATGATCCGACAATTCGGCGATGGCATCGCGCAGGCTGGGGCGCGACACGCCCAGCCGCTCGGCAAGGTCACGCTCGGGGGGCAGGCGTTCGCCGGGGCGCAGGATGCCGCGCAGGATCAACTGCTCGATCTGGCGCACGACAGATGAGGAAAGCTTCTCGGGCTGGACCTTGAGGAACGGCATCTTCACATCCCTCCCCGACCTGTGGGGATTGGTTTGAATTAATGACCAATCCAAAGGCGATCACAATATGAAAAAGGGGTCCGCCCGAAGGCAGACCCCTGTATGGCCGTTCAGAGCCGCGCTTACTTGATCGGGCGGATGATGATCTCGACCCGGCGGTTCTGCGCCCGGCCCTCGGCCGTAAGGTTCGACGCAATCGGCTGATCCTCGCCGCGGCCATAGGCCGAGACGCGGCCCGAGGGCACGCCGGCATTCAGCAGAACCGAGGCAACCGACGAGGCGCGGCGCTGCGACAGGTCCTGGTTATAGGCGGCCGCGCCGGTATTGTCGGTATGGCCGACCACCTCGATGCGGCTGTTCGGGTATTTCAGCAGGCTCGAGGCGACGGCGCGGATATCGGCGTTCAGGTCAGGGCGCAGGGTGGCGCTGTCGGTCGCAAACAGCAGATCCTGCGGCATGTTGACGACCAGATAGCCGCCTTGATTGGTGACGGTCACGCCGGGCGACATCTGGCTGCGCAGCTCTGCCGCCTGCTGGTCAAGGTTCTGGCCGATCAAGGCGCCGGTGCCGGCACCCACGGCCGCGCCCAGCAGCGCGCCCTTCAGCTTGTCATCGCCATCCGACATCGCGACACCGGCCGCCGCGCCCAGGATCCCGCCCATGATCGCGCCATTCTTGGTGCGGGCATTGGGGTCATCGGGATAGGCATTGGGGTCGACACAGGCCGTGGTGATCAGGACGCTGCCGAAGGCCAGCACGAGAGGAAGTTTCATCATGGTATCACTGCCCTTTTTGATGCGCCGGCACCGGGTTTCTCCGGGGCCGGGATGGGGCAAGCCTATACCAGCCGATGACGATGGGAAAAGCCTTGCCGATGCTTGGGCAATCTTCTGCCGAAGCTTTCGCCGTCACATCCCCGTGCGCGCGGCTTCCCAGGCCAGGATGGCGCGCTTGCGTGGCAGGCCCCAGTGATAGCCACCCAGGCCACCGTCACGCCGGATGGCGCGATGGCAGGGGATCAGGAAGGAAATCGGATTGCGCCCGACTGCGGTGCCCACGGCACGATGCGCCGAGGGATGGCCGATGGCGCCCGCGATCTCGGCATAGGTGGTGACATAGCCGGTCGGAATGGCCAGAAGCGCCTCCCAGACCTTGATCTGGAAGGGCGCGCCGATCAGATACAGCGGTGTCACCTTGCCCGGCTCTGCGCCAAAGGCCGATTGCACCCAGGGCGCCAGCGCCATCGGATCCTCGACATATTCGGCCTTGGGCCAGCGCGCGGTCAGATCCTCCATCGCAGCCTCGGCGCCCATCTCCTCGGCAAAGCCGATGCCGCAGATACCCTTGTCGGTGCTCATGACCAGCGCCGGGCCGAAGGGGCTGGGAAACCAGCCCCACAGGATCGTCAGCCCCGCGCCGCCGCGGGCATAATCGCCGGGTGACATCGCCTCCCAGGTCAGGAACAGGTCATGCAGGCGGCCCGCGCCCGAGAGGCCAAGCTCGTTGCTGGCCGAAAGCATGGTGTGGCGTTCGGCCAGCAGGCGGCGGGCATGGCCGATCGAAAGATATTGCTGATAGCGCTTGGGTGAGACGCCGACCCATTGGCTGAAGGTGCGCTGGAAATGCGCGGGCGACATGTTCATCCGTTCGGCCAACCCATCCAGGGAGAGGCCGGGTTCGGCATCGATGATCTTCAGCGCACGGCCGATGAGGGCGTAATGGTAGCTGGAGGATTGGTCGGTCATGGCAGGTCTCTTATATCGGGTCGCTTGCCGAGCCCCGGGTTCCGCTTCGCGGCGTGGCGAAGACGGCCTGAAGGGCTCGATGAGCCTCGTGAAAGAGTTAGGCCGATCCTGTGGCACTTTCGACCCGATTCCTGCGGCTAATCCGCCGCTCATCCCTTGTCGCGCGCCGTCTCGCCATGGCAGATGGTCGCCATGATCCGTCAGCTTGACTATCCCGCGATGCAATCCATCTTTGCCGCCTTTCACGCGGTCGAGCCCGAGCCGAAGGGCGAGCTGGAGCATGTGAATGCCTTCACCCTGCTGGTTGCGGTGGCCCTGTCGGCCCAGGCAACCGACAAGGGGGTGAACCGGGCCACGCGGGCGTTGTTCGCCATCGCTGATACGCCCGAAAAGATGCTGGCCTTGGGCGAAGAGGCCCTGATCGAGCATATCAAGACCATCGGCCTTTTCCGTAACAAGGCCAGGAACGTGATCAAGCTGTCGCAGCGCCTGATCGAGGTATATGGCGGCGAGGTCCCCTCCAGCCGGGCCGCGCTGATGACCCTGCCGGGCGTGGGCCGCAAGACAGCCAATGTCGTGTTGAACATGTGGTTCGGCCAACCCGCCCAGGCGGTCGACACCCATATCTTTCGCGTCGGCAACCGCAGCGGCATCGCGCCGGGCCGCGATGAAATGGCGGTCGAGCGCGCCATTGAGGACAATGTCCCTGCCGAATTCCAGCGCCACGCCCATCACTGGCTGATCCTGCACGGCCGCTATATCTGCACCGCCCGCAAGCCCCGCTGCGCGGATTGCCCGATCCGGGACTGGTGCCTTTACGAGGACAAGACATGAAGAAGTATCAGGTCATCGGCATCGGCAATGCCATCGTCGATGTGCTGTCCACCGCCGATGACAGTTTCCTCGACCTTATGGGCATCCAGAAGGGCATCATGCAGCTCATCGAGCGCGAGCGGGGCGAGATGCTTTATGCCGCGATGAAAGACCGTCGCCAGGCGCCGGGCGGCTCGGTCGCGAATACGGTGGCGGGCGTCGGCGCGTTGGGCCTGAGCACGGCCTTTATCGGGCGGGTCCATGACGATGCGTTGGGCCGGTTCTATGCGCAGTCGATGGCGGCGGAAGGCACCGATTTCGTCAATCCGCCCGTGCCGGGGGGCGAGCTGCCCACCTCGCGCAGCATGATCTTCGTCGCGCCGGATGGTGAGCGGTCGATGAACACCTATCTCGGGATCTCTTCGGAACTGGGGCCGGATGACGTGTCGGATTCGGTGGCGGGACGGGCCGAGATCCTGTTCCTGGAAGGTTATCTCTACGACAAGGACAAGGGTAAAGAGGCCTTCGAGAAGGCTGCCCGCCTGACCCGCGCCGCGGGCGGCAAGGCCGGGATCGCGCTCTCCGATCCGTTCTGCGTCGACCGCCACCGCGACAGTTTCCGCCGGCTGGTGAGGGACCTGGATTACGTCATCGGCAACGAGCATGAATGGGCGTCGCTCTATCAGGCGGACCTGTCCACCGCGCTGGAAGAAGCGGCGCGCGATGCGGGCACCGTGGTCTGCACAAGGTCCGGCCATGACGTCGTGCTGGTGCAGGGCGAGGAAAAAGCGGTGGTCCCGGTGCGGCGTGTCACCCCGGTCGATGCTACCGGCGCGGGCGACCAGTTCGCGGCCGGGTTCATCTATGGCCTTGCGACCGGCGCGCCCTTGGCCGTTGCGGGCCGCATGGGCTGTGTGGCGGCGGCCGAGGTGATCGGCCATTTCGGCGCGCGGCCAGAGGCGGATGTTTTGGCGCTGTTCCGGAAGGAAGGGCTGGTCTGACCGCAGGACGGCGCGCGGGTTGATGCCCTGGAGGGGTTTTGCACCCCTCCAGACCTCCCCGCAGGATATTTTTGAACAGAAGAAGGCAGGCAGGCCGCTCAGTTGTCCTTGAGGCAGGTGGCGATTGTGTCGGCCATGCCGGTCAGGATCGCGCCCCAGGCTTTGGGGCCGGGATCAATGCCCGCGCCCTCGGGATCGAGCGCGCCGCCGAGTTTCGTGCCTGCAGCCTCGGCCATCTGGGCCACGAGTTTCGGATCATGCTGCACTTCCGGGAAGATGCAGAGCGGCCCTGCCGCCTGCATCTGGGCCCGAAGGTCCGACAGATGGCGCGCGCCGGGCGAGGCGGCATCGCCCGCGGCGATCGTGCCTGCGATGGTGAGGCCATAGGCTCCGGCGAAATAGCCATAGGCATCGTGGAAGGCGACGAAGGGCCGGTCCTTCACCGGCTCCAGCGCGGCCCTAGCCGCGGCATCCGCATCGTTGATGGCTTGCACGGTCTTTGCTGCGTTTTCGGCATAGCGGGCGGCATTGTCGGGGTCGAGGCGGGACAGCTCTGCCGCGATCGCCGCAACCCAGACACGGGCATTGGCAGGGTCCAGCCAGGCATGGGGATCGGTGCCGGCATGCGGGTGGTCTTCGCCGCTCGCATTGGCGCCATGATCGTGGCCATGGTCATGGTCGTGGTCGTCGCTGGCATGGTCCTCATGCCCCTCATCGGCGTGATCTTCGCCATCCTGGAACTGGCGCAGCGCCGTGCCCGGTGCGTCCAGAAGGCCAAGGACCGCCGCGCGATCGCCGCGCGCCTCGACCGCCTTGTCGAGCCAGGGCGTCAACTCGGGCCCGACCCAGATCACCAGATCCGCCCCGGCCACCGCCGCCGCCTGGCTGGGTCGCATCTGGAAACTGTGCGGCGAGGCGCCCTTGTCCAGCAGGACCTGCGGCTCGCCCAGCCCCTCCATCACCGCCGCCGCCAGAGAGTGCACCGGAAGAATATCGGTCACGACCTGGGGCACATCGGCCTGTGCCGCTCCGCCAAAGGTGGTGCTGGTCAGAAGAAGTGCAATGATATAACGCATCATGAGAGTCCTGTCCCGGGTCTTTCCAAATCTCAGGACAGCATCTATTTATGTTATACCATAACAAGTCAAGAGGTGCGACATGACGCTGTCCTCCGATCCCGCGCATGAC
Organism: Neotabrizicola paludis; assembly: GCF_044142105.1. Classification (NCBI taxonomy): domain Bacteria; kingdom Pseudomonadati; phylum Pseudomonadota; class Alphaproteobacteria; order Rhodobacterales; family Paracoccaceae; genus Neotabrizicola; species Neotabrizicola paludis. The sequence continues at coordinate 183,837 of NZ_JBGTYM010000004.1, read as the reverse complement.
CATGACTGCCCCGGCTGCGCCGATCCGGCCGCGGCCTTCCTGGCGCACGACCACGCCCATTGCGCCCAGGACGTGCTGGACCGCGCCGATGCGCTGGCTGCGTCGCAGGGCGTGCGGATGACGCCGGTGCGGCGGCGGGTGCTCGAGATCCTGCTCGAAGAACATCGGGCGCTGGGCGCCTATGACGTCTTGAACCGTCTGGCCGCCGAGGGTTTTGGCAACCAGCCGCCCGTCGCCTATCGCGCGCTGGATTTTCTGGTCGAGCAGGGCCTGGCTCATCGCATCCAGCGTCTCAACGCCTTTGCCGCCTGCATGCATCCGGGCGAAGCCCATGCCCCGGCCTTTCTGATCTGCCGCGCCTGCAATGCTGTGGCCGAGGCGCCGGCCGCCCCGGTCCGCGCCGCGCTGGACAGCGCCGCCGCCACGCTTGGCTTCGTGGTGGAACGTGCGACGGTCGAGGCGCTGGGCCTGTGCCCCGGTTGCAAGGAGGCGCAGGCATGAGCCTGATCGCCGCCAGTCATCTTTGCGTCCGCCATGGCGCGACCGAGGTGCTGCATGACATCTCGCTGGCGCTGGAACCGGGAGAGATCGTCACCGTGGTCGGGCCGAACGGTTCGGGCAAATCCACGCTGCTGCGCGCGCTTCTGGGCATTCTTCCCGCGGCCGGGGGGCGCATCGCCCGCGCGCCGGGTCTGCGCATCGGTTATGTGCCGCAGCGGCTGATGATCGACCGCATCCTGCCGATCACCCTGCGCCGCTTCCTGTCGCTGCCGGTGCGGGTGTCAGACGCCGCGGCGCAGGCGGTGCTGAAGCGGGTCGGGCTGGAAGGGCAAAGCGGCTTGCAGATGGCGGCGCTGTCGGGCGGGCAGATGCAGCGGGCGCTTCTGGCCCGCGCGCTTCTGGCCGAGCCGCAGGTCCTGATGCTGGACGAGCCGACCCAAGGGCTGGACCAGCCGGGCGAGGCCGCCTTCTACCGGCTGATCGAGGAGGTGCGGGCCGAAACCGGCTGCGCCATCCTGATGGTCAGCCATGATCTGCATGTCGTCATGGCGGCCAGCGACCGGGTGATCTGCCTGAACGGCCATGTCTGCTGCGAGGGCACGCCGCAGGTCGTGTCCGATGCGCCGGAATATCGTGCGCTGTTCGGGTTGGGCACGCAGGGCGCGCTGGCCCTCTATCGGCACGAGCATGACCATGACCATGCCGGGCCCGCCGAAGATCCGCATGCCCATGACCATCACGGCCATGACCATCCCCACCACCACGGACATCATCATCATGCTTGACGACTTCCTGGTCCGCGCGGCATTGGCGGGGGTGGGGCTGGCGCTGGCGACGGGCCCCCTGGGGGCCTTCGTGGTCTGGCGGCGCATGGCCTATTTCGGCGATGCCACCGCCCATGCCGCCATTCTGGGTGTCGCGCTGGCCCTGGCGGCGGACCTGCCGATCACGCTGGGCACGCTGGTCGTGGCGCTGGCCATGGCGCTGACCGTGGCCGGTCTGGCGGCGCGGGGTTGGGCGATGGACACGACGCTGGGCGTGCTGGCCCATTCCGCGCTGGCCTTCGGCCTTGTCGCCATCAGCTTCTTTCCGGCGGTGCGGAACGACCTGTCATCGTACCTCTTCGGGGACATCCTGGCCGTCTCGCGCAGCGATCTTGGCCTGATCTGGGGTGGCGCGGCGCTGGTGCTGCTGCTGATCGCCTGGCGCTGGCAGGCGCTGCTGACCGCAACGCTGAACGAGGACCTCGCGCATGCCAGCGGGTTGAACCCGGCACGGGAAAGGCTGGTCCTTGTGCTGGCGCTGGCCCTGGCCGTGGCGGTGGCGCTGAAGATCGTTGGCGCGCTTTTGATCGCGGCCATGCTGATCATCCCGGCGGCGGCGGCGCGCGGCCTTGCGCGCAGCCCCGAGGCGATGGCGCTGGGCGCGATCGGCATTGGCGCGGCGTCATCGCTGGCCGGGTTGCAGCTTTCGCTCTGGCAGGATACGCCCGCCGGCCCCTCGATCATCGTTGCCGCCGCCGCCTTCTTTGCCGCCTCTTCTACGCTGGGGCGGTTGCGCGGCGCGGTCTGACGCAGCGAAAGCACCAAAGCGCCCCGTCCTTGCCCGAAGCCTGCCCGAATTCTCGCCCACAACCCAGGGCAGAGACAAGGAACAGAGCAACGGATCATCGGCATGGCAGCCCTGCGATTGGCCTTCGGGCTTTTCTTCTCGACCATCGGGCTTCTGGGCTATCTGGCCTTTGATTACACGATGGTGAACCGCAGCATCGTGGCGACCGGGGCAGAGCCGATCGGCTTTGGCAGCTATTTGAAGGGCTGGACCGGCATGGTCGCGATTCTTGTGCAGGGCGATGGCGATGTGGCCGAAGGCGATGTCGCCCCGCCGCCCGAGACGCTGGTTGCCATGCTGCCCAAAGCCCCGAAAGACTGGACCCTGCGTCCGACCGAAGAGGCCGATGTCCAGCCCTTCCTGACCCCGGGCCTGGGCGAGAAGGAGCGCGAACTGGTGCTGTCGGCGGCCTTGCCGGAAGCGGGCAAGGGCGTGGAACGCGCGGCGCAGACCTATCAGAACGGCGCGCGCCAGGTGGTGGTCGAGCTTGTCCGCTATCCCGACATCATCTTCACTTCGCTGGCCGCGATGGCGCAGAAAATGCAGCTTCAGATGGCCAGCCTGGATGTGGCGGGCAAGGATTTCATGGCGGTGCGCGGGCTTGAAGTGCGCGAGGCGCGGCTTGGGCCCGATGCGGCGGCACGGGTCTTTCTGGCCGATGTAGGCGGGCAGATCCACCTGCGCGTCCTGGCCCCCGCCACGATGAGCGACCAAGAGCTGCTGACTTTGTTCGAAACGCTGAACGTGCCCGCGATGAATGCCGATGTGGTGGAGAAGGTCGCGGGGCTTGGCGAGGTGCCGGTGATCGTGCTGGCTTCGGTGATCGACAGCGAGACGCGCAAGGCGCGCGAGGCGGAACGCAAGGCGATGCAAGAGGCAGCGGAACCCGAAGGGCTGCCCGCGCTTGATGCCAAGGCGGCGGATGCCGAGGCGGTCGCCGGCGGGGCTGCGCCGGAAGAGCCCGTCATCGCGGTGCGCAAGGGTCTCGAGACCGGCAAGTCGGGCAAGTCCTCACTGCCCGGCACGGGAAGCGGCTTCGGCTTTGACGGGAATTGCCGGACCGAGGGAGGCCGCAAGGTCTGCGGCGGCATCGGCAATTGACGGCAAAAGGGGGCGCCGAAGCGCCCCCTTGCGATCCCTTGGGACCTGCCAGATTTAACCCGCATAGGGCTGCATCTGCTCAAGCTGCTCCTGGGTCGCCGCAACGCGGAAGAAGACGTCGCCATCGGCTTCCTTGACCAGCGTCAGCATCGAGCTGTCCAGAGCGACGGGCTTTTCGCCCATCCCCAGGAAGCCACCGACATCGACCACGGCGGCGGCAACCTTGCCGTTCGCGTCCAGCGACACCGAAGAAATTTCGCCGACATCCTCGTCGCCCGGGCCATAGACGCGCTTGCCGATCAGGTCAGCTTCGGCCCAGGCGGCAAGGTCCACCGCCTCGCCCGCCGCCATTTCACCGGCCGGCGCCGCTTCGGTTTCGGTCGCCGCCGTCGCGGCCGGATCGGCCGTCATGTCGGGCACGACGGCCGTTTCGGGGCTGGCCGGATCGGTATCCGCCGTCACGGTGCCCTCGGCCGGAGCGGCCGGTTCGGCAGCGCTGAACACCATTTCCGGGTCAAAGGTGGGCGCGGCTTCAAGTTCTGCCTTCGAGCCGTGGAAGACGATGAAGTAATCGTCGGGGCTGTTCGAATCCGGCACCATGGTCAGATCGTTCAGCGACAGGGCGACGGTCTTTTCGCCAATGCCCAGGAAGCCACCGAAGTCGACCAGAACGGCTTCGGTATCGCCCGACATCGAGATGATCAGATCACTGATCTCGCCGGCATCTTCCCAATCGGCATTCGCCTGGGCGATCGCGGTGTCCGACAGGCCCGAGGTATCGGCCTCGGTCACATAGACGCGCTTGCCAATGAAATCCGAAGCGCGGACGCCATCCTGAACACCCGGCAGATATGGCGAGGCAGCGGTGGTGGCGGTATCGGCCGGCGCGGTCGCTTCGGGCGCCGAGGCGGCGGGGTCGGCTGCGGTCTGGGCCAGCACCGGCAGGGCCGAAAGAGCAAGGACCGACGACAGCGCGGTGGAAACGATCAGCTTCTTCATGGGATCTCTCCGTTGACAGCGGCGCCTGCCCTTTTCAGGGCGGCACCTGTTACGGAGAGACAACCTTCGCGGAGGCAATGGGTTTCTTGGGTTGAGATAACAATATTTTCAACGGGTTCTGTGGCGGGCCGGGGAACCGGCCCGCCGCCTTCGCGTTGGGTGCAACAGAAAATGTCCTGTGACACGCTGCTGCCCGATTGTCGCTTGTCAGGAAACAAGTCGCCGCAAGACGGGCAGGGGGGCAATGACCAGAAGGTCCAACCCCAGCACCACCAGCAGCGCGACGCCCAGCATCGGGAAGGCGAGGGACAGGCCAAGCACCGCCAGGATCGCCCCCTTTGCCAAGGGCACGTCGCCCGGCTGTGGCGGGGCCGCCAGACGCGCCACGCCGGCCGGGCGGCGTTTCCACCACAGGATCAGACCCGAAACCGGCAGGAAGATCATCGCCAGGCAGAAGGCGGTGTTGAGCATCAGGTTCCACAGCCCCAGATCGCCCTCATGAAAGGCAACACCCCAGGCCATCGCCTTGGCATAGGCCGAGTAATCCGCATAGCGCAGATCGGCCAGCACATTGCCGGTATGGCGGTCGATGTGGATCGTGCGATCCGCCGCCGGGTCCGGCCCGTCATTTGACATGCTGTCATGGCTGATCGTCCAGATGCCGGTGTCGCTGCGCGGCAAATTGATCTGGTAGCGACGGTCAAAACCCAGCCCGTCGGCATAGGCCGCGACGCTGTCGATATCGACAGTTCCGAAGATCGCCTGCGTTCCGGCGAGCGAGCCCGAGGCGGGCAGCGGCGTCTGCTCCAGACCCCAGGGCACTTCCTTGGCATTGCCATGGTTCATCGCCGCATGGCTGTCGTCCGACAGCGGCAGGGCATCCCATTTCTCGGCCGGAAAGGTCGACCAGGCCTGCACGATCTTCTCACCCCAGACGCCTGACCAGCTCAGGCCCGAGATCAGGAACAGCACCATGACCAGCGACATCCACATTCCCACGGCACCATGCAGCCCTTTCCACAGCGCCCGGCCGCGCGCCGCGCCGGGCAGAAGCGCCCGGCGCCATCCCGAGCCACTGCGCGGCCAATGCAGATAGAGGCCCGAGACGACCAGCAGCAGTCCAAGGCTTGCCGCCGCCTCGATCAGCCGGTCTCCGGTCGTGCCGATCAGCAGCGTGCCATGGATATCATTGGCCAGATCGTACCAACCGGCCCGCCAGGGAAAGGCCTTCAAGACCTCGCCGGTATAGGGGTTCAGCGCCACGCCGGTCGTGGCGTCGCCTGCTGCCACGGCGAAGGCGGCGACATGGTCGGGGCCCAGCGGCGCCACATATTGCGTGGCGGTACCGCCGGGCACGGCCGCCTCGGCTGCCGCCTGCAGGGCCGAAACTGCCAGTGGCGCCGCGCCGGGGGTGACGGTCATCCGTTCAGCGCCAATGCCCGCCAGGACGGCGATCCAGAGCATTGTCAGCCCGGTCACGGCCAGCATGATCAGAAAGGGGATGACGTAAAGCCCGGCATAGAAATGCCAGCGCCAGACAGCGAAGTAGAGTTTGTTCGCGGCAACAGGGGCCGCCGGGGCGTTTGCCCGGGAAGATGTTTGATCCATCGGTAAAATCCGTGACTGAAGTTTCGGAAACTTGCGGAAACGTCACACGGTGATGGGCGGACCCGTGGCCGGGGGCAGGCCGGTGGCATGGGCCAGCGCTAGCAAAAGCAGGGGAGGGGGCGCATCGGCACGCCGAGGAGACTGTCCTGCCAGAGGCTGGGCGGGCGCGGATAGGCCTGCCATGGTCATCTGGCCACAGGCCCAGGCGCAATGGTTGCTCTTGTCGTCGCTACCGTCCGGGGTTTTCCCGACCGGCTGGCCCGTCGCCAGATCGACCAGCATTTCGACCGGTCCGTCGCCGGTGCACAGCACCAAGAGCATCGTGCCATCCGCGGCCCGGTCAGGCATCACGCCGGGAGCAATCAGGGACAGCAGAAGGAAGGGGAGGAGAAGCACCCACCCCGCCACGTTCCGAGCCTTCGCGAGATGACCCATACCCATCCCGCCTGCCTAGGATGGGCCGCGGGCGCAGGTCAATCCATGCGGGTCGAGACCTCTTGCTCTTGTGGCGGCCGCGCTGCAATCACGGCGTCGATCACCGGACCAATACTTTCGCCTTCGGCCATCTGCGGCAGGCTGCGTTTTGAGAAGCGCCAGAATTCCTTGCTGGCGACGTCCTTCGCCGCGATTTGAAAGGCATGTCGGGGGTCGGCTTCTTGCCGCAAGGCAAGATCAAAGAAGGATTGCCCGAATTCGGTCCAGTCGCGCCCGTCGGCGCAGCCGAAGGAGGTGCGGTCCGCTGCGGCTGCGGTGATGATCAGCCGGTCGGGCCGCGCGATTTCATCGATGAACGACCCCGAATAGCACGCGGAAAGCACGATCACCGCCGGGCCGATCCCGCTGTCGTCCAGCATCTCGGCAAATTCGGGTGCGCTCAGATTTCCGGTCTGCGCCTGCCAGAAGCTCAAGGAAAACAGATCTTTCCCGCCATGCGACGTCAAGAACAGGAAAGCCATATCCTCGGGACCCATCCTTTCGGCAAGCGCCTTGAGCCCGCGCCGCAGATTGGCGCGGTTCGCCATCGGATAGTCGAAGGCGGCAGTCTCGCTGTTCACCAGCGCAATCTGCCGCCCGCCCGTGCCCAATGCCGCATCCAGGATCGGGCCCACCTTCTCGACCTCCGAGCGAAAGACCGATTGATAGGCGGTTCCACCCAGCAGCAGCGCATAGGTCTCGGGCACGCCCGCTTCTTGGGGGGCAAGCGCATCGATCTGGCCCTGCATCAGCCCGTCCTGCGCGGCATAAAGCGCCTCTAGATCGATCTCGACATAATCGCTGTCCCCGTTATCGACATAGAAGAGCGCTTCTGAGGGAAGGCGCCGTTCCACCGTGGCATGGGCGATGATAAGCCCGAACATCGGCAGGATGCTCAGCGCGGGAGACAGGCCGCGACGCCGCAGCAACCAGGGCAGCAACAAGGCCCCCGGCAAGAACTGCGCAAGGAAGACCATCAGCAAGGCGCGCTGGCTGAGGCTATGGTCCAGGCTGCCGTACCAGGCCCAGATCAACGGGCTCACGATGGCGGCCATGCCGAAAATCGCGCTGATCGCCATCGGCAACAGCCAGACCCGGCGCAGAAGCAGGCAACCCGCCAGAACCCCGGCCATCAGGACCAGCGTTCGCGCCAAGAGACTCTGCAAACCCCAGACCGAGAATTCGGCCTCTGGCCCGTAATAGACCCATTGGCTCAATGCATCTCCGCCCCAGAAGGCCGCGATTGCGGCCATCGCAAGAAGCGTCGGTCGCACTTTGCCCAAGGATTTCAGATCTTCACTCGTCACCACGCTGCACCTCTGATGCGGCCGACCTTGCCTGCTCGCCATTCCCGCAGACTGCCCGCCCTTTGCGGCAGGAATTCGGCGATAGGTCTGGGCCTGCCGATCCGCGCATGTCGTTTTCGCATGTCGTTTTCGGACGCGGATTGTCGGGCCGGCTTGTCCGGTTTGGCGGCACTCTGGCACATATGCAGCAAGCCATCTTGCAGGAGACTCGGGGTCCATGAAGACGCATGTGAAAGCGCTGGTCGTCGGCGGCGGGGCAGTGGGGACGGGCATCGCCTATCATCTTGCCAAGGCCGGCTGGGACACGATGCTGGTGGAACGGGACGAGTTGACCTCGGGCTCGACCTGGCACGCGGCGGGCCTTCTGCCCTTGTTCAACATGTCCTATGCCACGACCCATATCCACAAATACTCGGTGGATTTCTACAAGGGGCTCGAGGCGGAAACCGGCCTCAATCCCGGCTTCTATGTCGTCGGCAACCTGCGCATGGCGCAGCGCCAGGAACGCATGGACGAATACATGCTTTATTCCTCGGTGGCCGAAACCGCCGGGGTCTATCACGAATTCCTCTCGCCCAAAGAGATCAAGGAGCGCTGGCCGCTGGTGCGGACCGATGACCTGATCGGCGCGCTCTATCACCCGCAGGACGGCTATATCAATCCGGCCGACGTGACCCAGGCCATGGCCAAGGGCGCGCGGCAGTTGGGCGCGACGATTGAACGCCGCATCCAGGTTGATGCCTATCGCTGGACGGGCAGTGAATGGGTCGTGTCCTGCACGCGGATGGTGGAACAGGGCGGGCGGCTGGTGCCCTCGGACGATAAGTTCGAGATCGTGGCCGAGCATGTCGTCACCGCGACCGGCAACCACGCACAGCGGACGGCCAAGCTGCTGGGCATCAAGATCCCGGCGATCCCGGTCGAGCATCAGTATATCGTCACCGAACCCGACCCGATGCTGGTCGAGTATCGCAAAACCAATCCGCAGCACCCCGTCCTGCGCGATGCTGACGCGAAATGGTATGTGCGCGAGGAGCGCGGCGGCTGGATCCTTGGACCCTACGAGAAGGGCGCTCCGGCCCGGTTCCTGTATGATGTGCCGGAATCCTTCCGCGCCGACCTGTTCCCGCTGGATCTGGAACGGATCGAAGCGGAATACATGTCGATGATCCACCGGATTCCCTCCTCGGAGACCGTGGGACTCAAGGACGATTTCAACGGCCCGATCTGCTACACGCCCGATGGCAACCCGCTGGTCGGACCGGCGCCGGGCCTGCGCAACATGTGGCTGGCGGAAGGCTTCTCCTTCGGCATCACCGCTGCGGGCGGCACCGGCTATTATCTCGCGCAGATGATGGTCAATGGCGAGGCCGAGATCGACATGGCCTCGCTGGACCCCAAGCGCTACGGCAATTGGATGACCACCGAATATGCCGCGCGCAAGAACGAGGAATGCTACGATCACGTCTTCGTCCTGCACCACCCGGATGAGGAACGCGAAGCCTGCCGCCCGCTGCGCACCGCCCCGGTTTATGACCGGCAGAAGGCGCTGGGCGCGCAATTCGGCCAGGTCAATGGCTGGGAGCGCCCGATCTATTACGGCCCGCTGAACGCGCCCGAGGATTTCGACCACAATTCCCGCAGCTTCCGCCGTGGCGGCTGGTGGCAATATGCGGTCGAGGAAGCCAAGGCGATCCGCGAGACCGCCGGTCTGATCGACGCAACCGCCTTCACCAAGCATATCGTGCGCGGCGCGGGGGCGACGGCTTTCCTTGACTGGTTCACCTGCAATGCGCTGCCCAAGGTCGGGCGGATCAACCTGACCTATGCGCTGACCCCCCAGGGCACGACGCGGACCGAATACACCATCGTGCGCAACGGCGAGAACGACTATTACCTCGTCTCGGCGGGCGCCTGGACGGCCTATGACGCCGATTACCTGAAGAAATGCGCCGAGGACATGGCGCCCAAATTCGGCGCCATCGAGATCCATGATGTCACAAGCCAATGGGGCGTCTTCGCCCTTGCCGGTCCGAACAGCCGCAAGATCCTGGCCGAACTGATCAAGGATGCCGACCCGGCCACCGCGCTGTCGAACAAGCGCTTCCCCTGGCTTTCAGCCCGCAAGATCGAGCTGGGCATGTGCCCGGTCAACGCGATCCGCGTCGCCTATACCGGCGAATTGGGCTGGGAACTGCATCACCCGATCGAGATGCAGCGCTACCTTTGGGAGCAGCTGCTGAAGGCGGGCGAAAAGCATGGCATGAAGCTGGTCGGCGCCCGTGCCCAGAACTGGCTGCGGCAGGAGAAAAGCTATCGCGCCTTCGGCAACGAGCTGGGCCGCGACGCGACCCCGCTGGAAGCCGGGCTCGACCGTTTCGTCGACCTGAATAAGGACTTCCAGGGCAAGGAGGCGATGCTCGCCATCGGCATCCGGTCGAAATGCGTGACCGTGCTGATCGACGGGCCGGACGACACCGATCCCTGGGGCAAAGAGGCGCTTCTGTCCGGCGGCGAGAAGGTGGGGCGCCTGACCTCGGGCGGCTATTCGGTGGCCTTCGGCAAGCAGATCGGCATGGGCTATGTCCGCAGCGATCTGGCCGAGGTGGGGACCAAGCTGAAGGTCAAGATGCTGCTGAAGGAATGGGATGCCGTGGTGACCGAGGACAGCCCTTTCGACCCGTCCAACGCCCGCATCCGCATCGACGGTTAACAGAATCCTGCCAGTCACTTGGGCCGCGCCTGAAGCGCGGCCCTTCCTATTTCAGCCGCCCGGAAACCTTGGCCCACCACCAGCGCGTGCCGACCAGAAGAAACCGCCAGTCCTTGAAGAATTCAGGCGGCTTGCCTTCGATGGCATGGCCGATGAATTGCAGCATCCAGCCCAGCACGAACAGCGCCAGGGCCCAGGGCCAGAGACCGGTCACAAAGACCGACAGAATGGCCAGCCCGATCGACAGAACGATCAATGGAATTCCGATTGCATGGGTCAGCTGATTCCATCGGTTGCGGTGGTTCTGCGCATATTGCGCGATCCAGTCGTCCCAGCTTCGCCCTGAAATCATGGCTCCCTCCCTCGCCTTGGCGCTCTGCCCAAGGCTAGGGCCGGGCCGGGTGGCGCGGCAAGCCTTCCGTCAGGTCACAGGCCCCGCGCGGCCAGCCACGCCCCCCATTGCGCTGCAGTTCCGGCAAAGACGTTGATGTCGACCTTGCCGGCGATGCCGGGGATCAGCCCGGTCGAGGTATATTGCCAGAAGCTCCAGGGGTGACCGGCGTAAAGGTCCTTCGGATGCTTCGCCACGGCACGCAGCCAGAAATCGGCCCCTTCGATCTTCCACATCTCATTGTCCTCGAAGAAGTCGATCGAGGTGTAGAGGATCGGCCGCTGCCCGTAATGCCGGGTCAAGGCCGCGATGAAGATCTTGGCATCGGCCCGGATCGTCGCCCCGTCGCGGCGGATTGTGCAGGTGGGCGAGAAGGGCGTCCATTCCATGTCCAGAACCGGGGGCAGGGCGCCCGCCGTGCGCGGCACATGCTGGATGAACCAGCGTGCCTGCTCGATGGCGGGGCGGCAATGGTAGTAGAAGTGATAGGCCCCGCGCCGCACGCCCGCGCGACCCGCCTCGCGCCAATGTTCCCTGAACATCTCGTCGACGCGGTCACCGCCTTCGGTCGCCTTGATGAAGGCGAAGTTCACGCCATTGGCCCGGGCCGTGGCCCAGTCGATATTGCGCTGATACTTGGCCACGTCGATCCCGTGCACCGCATAGGCCTGCGGCGGCGCGCCGCCCCAGCTGTCAACCGGATCAGCATCGGCAAAGTTCGGCGGTACCACCATGTCGGGCGGCACCTGCACGGCGGGCCGGGCCGCCGGGGCATGGGTGGCAGGAGAACGCGCGCCGCCGCAGGCAGAGAGCGTCAGGGCAAGAAGAAGGAGGAGGAGTGCGCGAGTCATGCGCGCATGCTGGCCGAAGGCCAAGCCCCTGTCACCCCCTGCAAATTCCCGCTCGGCGGAAGGCCCCGCCCGGGATCACGCAAACCGCGCAGGCGACAGCGCCGCCACCGTGGCCGCGTCGATCTGCGGCGTCGTGCCGCCCACCAGATCCGCGACCAGCTGCGAGGCCCCGGCGCTGGATTGAAAGCCATACCCGCCCTGGCCCGCGCACCAGAAGAACGCCTTGTCCTGCGGCGCAAAGCCGATCACCGGCACCCGGTCGGGCGCGAAGGTGCGCAGGCCCGCCCAAGAGGCGATCAGCCGGGTCACCGGCTCGGTTACAAAGCCCTCATAGCGCGCCAGCCCCTCGGCCAGCACCATGTCATCGGCCCAGGCGTCATGCGGTTCCTGCGGGTCTTCCTCGGCGGGTGAGACGATCAGCGCGCCTGCATCCGGCTTGGCATACCAATCCTCGCCCGGCCCGAACAGCATCGGCCAGCGGGATACGTCAAGGCCCACCGGTGCCGGGATGCGCGCCATCGACCGGCGCAGCGGCGTGAAGCCCAGGGGCGCGATCCCGGCCATCTGCGCCACCTGATCCACCCAGGCCCCGGCGGCATTGACCAGCAGCTTGGCTTCGGCACTGCCGCCCGGCCAGGTGACGCTCCAGCCCGTCGCCGTGCGGGCAATGCCCGAGACCCGCGCCTTCAGCACAATCTCGGCGCCATGGCTGCGGGCGATCCGCGCGAAATGCTGGATGAGAAGATCGGTGTCGATATCCTCGGCATGGGCGGCATGGGCCGCCATGCTCACCACCTCGGGGTTCAGGATCGGAATGATTTCGCGGGCCTGCGCGACCGGGATCGGCGTGAACTTCATGCCAGCCACATCCGCGTCGAAGGCGGCTTTCTGATCGTCGCGCGCCACAAGCATCAATCCGCGCGGCGTCAGCAGATTCTCGATTCCACGGAAGAAATCGCCCGAAGCCAGCGACAGCGCCACCACCGGCGCCTTGCCGTAATGCGGCTCATAAAGCGCGGCCGACCGGCCCGAGGCATGGTGGGCCAGGGCATCCTCGGCCTCAAGCACCAGCACCGATCCCAAGGGCGCCAGTCGCGCTGCCGCCGAGATCCCGGCGATGCCCCCGCCGATGATGATGAAATCGTGCATCTTCCCCTCCGCTCTGCGCGGGCCAACCAATCAAAGCCGCCGCAGCTTGGCAAGGCGCCGCGTGCCGGGCGCAGGGGCATAAGGAAAAAGGCCCGCCAGAGCGGGCCTTTCCCAGTTCTTTTCCGTCAGGTTTACTGCGGAATGTCGCCCGAGATGCCTTCGACATAGAAGTTCATCCCCAGCAGGTCGCCATCCGGCGCGGTCGCGCCATCGGCCAGCCAGTCGCTGCCATCCTGCTTCTTGATCGGCCCGGTGAAGGGGTGAACCGTGCCCGCCGCGATATCGTCGCGCAGCTTCTCGGCCTCGGCCTTCACGTCGGCCGGCACCGCATCGGTGATCTCGCCGATCAGCACTTCGCCGCCCTTTATGCCTTCCCAGGCATCGGCCTGCTCATAGGTGCCGTCCAGCAACGCACCCACGCGCTTGACGTAATAGGGGCCCCAATTGTCGATGATCGAGGTCACGCGCGGCGCGGGCTTGTAGGCTTCCATGTCCGAGGCCTGGCCAAAACCGATCACCTTGCCATTGGTCTTGGCGGCTTCGGCCAGAGGCGCGGTGGAATCGGTATGGCTGGCGATCACGTCGACGCCCGCATCGATCAGCGCCTTGGCGGCATCGGCCTCTTTCGCCGGGTCGAACCAAGTGAAGGCCCAGACCACGGACAATTCGACATCCGGGTTCACCTTCTTCGCCGCCAGGTAATAGGCGTTGATGCCCATGATCACTTCGGGGATCGGGAAAGAGCCGATATAGCCGATCTTGTTGGTCTTGGTCATCCGGCCCGCGATCACGCCCTCGACAGCGCGGCCCTCATAGAAGCGGGCATTGTAGGTCGAGACATTGGGGCTTTCGCGCTTGAAGCCGGTGGCGTGCTCGAACTTCACATCGGGGAACTTGGCGGCGACCGCATTGGTCGGGTCCATATAGCCGAAGGAGGTGGAGAAGATGATGTTGCAGCCGCCAAGCGCCATCTGGGTCAGCACCCGTTCGGCGTCGGCGCCTTCCGGCACGCTTTCCTGATACTGGATCTCGACCTTGTCGCCATAGGCCTCTTGCACCGCCAGCGCGCCCTGATGGTGCTGGAAGGTCCAGCCGCCATCGCCGATCGGGCCGACATAGATGAAGCAGGCTTTCACATGGTCCATGCCCGCCGCGAAGGCACCGCCGGCCATCGCAAAGGTCAGGCCCATGGCCGCACTTGCCAGCAGGTTTCTGCGTTTCATTCAGGTTCTCCCGGTTGAGGCAGGGTCTTGCCGACCCTGCATGTTATGCCCGCCTAGCGCGCAGCGTGAAAATTCTGTCCCAGAGCGGCAGGTGCACCCGTCGCCGCCCGTCCCCGACCCGAGGACATGATGACCAGCACGAGGATGGTTATCAGATAGGGGGCCATCGACAAGTACTCGACAGGAATTGCCGTTCCCGCAGCCTGAAGGCTCAGCTGAAGCTGGGTGATGCCGCCGAAAAGATAGGCCCCGATCAGCGCGCGCCAGGGTTTCCAGCTGGCAAAGACCACGATGGCCAGCGCGATCCAGCCCGCGCCCGCGGTGATCCCGTCCACCCATTGCGGCACACGCACCAAGCTGACATAGGCTCCGCCCATCCCCGCCATCGCGCCGCCGAACAGGATCGCCATCAGGCGAATGCGGTTGACCTTGTAGCCCAGGGCATGGGCCGCATCATGGCTTTCGCCCACCGCGCGCAAGATCAGCCCCATCCGGGTCGACCGCAGCACCCACCACACCGCCGCGACCATCGCGATCGAGAAATAGACCACCCAGTCATGCGAGAAAAGGATGGGCCCCAGAACCGGAATATCCGCCAGCGGACCGAAGGGTACATCCGGCGTATGCGGCGGCTTGATGCCATTGTACCCCTGGCCGGCCAGCGAGGAGACACCCAGGCCGAACAGGGTCAGCGCCAGCCCCGTCGCCACCTGATTGGCCAGGAAGACCTGGGTCAAGAGCGCGAAGATCGCGGAAAGCCCCGCCCCCGCCAGCGCCCCGCCGACAAAGCCCAGAAACGGGCTGCCCGTGCCGACGGCGGTGATGAAGCCACCGATCGCGCCGATGATCATCATGCCCTCGACGCCAAGGTTCAGAACCCCCGCCCGCTCGACCACCAGTTCTCCGATGGCGGCCAGAAGGATCGGCACGGCCGCGACCATCAGGCTTGCAACCAGAATGACCAGATTGATGCCACCGATCTCCATCATTTCGCCCCCAGTTTCGCAGGCGCGCCCGCACCAAGGCGGAGGCGGTAATTTGTCAGCACATCGACGGCCAGAAGGAAGAACAGCAGCATCCCCTGGAAGACCTGGATCGCCGCGGCCGGCAGGCCCAGATTGGTGCTCGCCATTTCGCCGCCCACATAGGTCAGCGCCATCAAAAGCCCCGCCAGCACGATGCCCAGAGGGTTCAGCCGGCCCAGGAAGGCCACGATGATCGCGGTGAATCCATAGCCGGTGTTGAAATCGATGGTGATCTGGCCTGCGGGGCCCGTCACCTCGAACAGCCCCGCCATGCCGGCAAGGGCACCGGAAATGCCCATGCACAGCAGCACCAGCCGCACCGGGCTGACGCCATGGAACCGCGCCGCCCGCGGCGCCTGGCCCGCCAGCTTGATCTGGAAGCCCAGCAGATGGCGCGTCAGCAGGATATAGGCCAGAACCGCCACGCCCAAGGCCGCGACGCCGCCCCAATGCAGGCCCGAACCGGCGATCAGCTCGGGATTGCTCGCCGCCTCGAAATTGCGGAAGTTGCGGCTGCCGGGGAAGCCCGCGCCATCGGGGTTGCGCAGAAACCCGGTCGCCGCTTTGGCGAGGATCGTCTCGGCCACATAGACCAGCATCAAGGAGACCAGGATCTCGCTTGTATTGAAATAGGTTTTCAGGATCGCCGGGATCATGCCCCAGAGCCAGCCGCCAAAGGCCCCGGCCAGGATCATCGCCGGAAAGATCAGCCGGTTTTCCGTTGGATAGAAGGCCAGTCCCACCCCGGCCCCGACAATCGCACCGATGATATACTGCCCCTCGGCGCCGATGTTCCAGATGCCGGCGCGAAAGCCCAGGGCAAGGCCGATGGCGATCAGGATCAGCGGTCCCGCCTTGATCAGCAACTGCCCGCGCAGATACCAGGCAAACTCGCCGAAGACCGGGTCCCAGAAAATGGTCTTAATCACCGCAAAGGGGTTCTTGCCCATGGCAGCAAACAAAAGCCCGCCCGCGACCATCGTCAGCAGAACCGCTGCTATGGGCGTGGCATAAAGCCAGAATTTCGACGGTGTCGGCCGTTTCTCAAGCCGGATCATGCGCCATGTCCCATCGGCAGGGCGACGCAGATTCCCAGGAGGGAATCCGCCATTCTCTTCGAAGAAAATTGCGCCTCATTCCACATGATGCGCCACCTCCATGCCATGCGCCCCGCCCATCATCAGCCCGATCTCGTCCATGGTCAGCCCGGCCGTCGGCCGGGGCTTGGTCAATCGCCCTTCGTTCAGCACGGCAAAGCTGTCTGCCACTTCCAGAAGCTCGTCGAGATCCTGGCTGATCACCACCACAGCCGCGCCCTGCGCCGCCTGATCCAGGATCTTCTGCCGGATCGCCGCCGCCGCCGCCGCATCCACCCCCCAGGTCGGCTGGTTGATGACGATGACGCCCGCGCCCTGCATCAGCTCGCGCCCCATGAGGAATTTCTGCAGATTGCCGCCCGACAGCGCGCGGGCGGCCACATCTGGCCCCGGTGTGCGCACGTCGTAATCGGCGATGATCTCTTCGGCGAATGCTCTGGTCTTCCTCCAGTCGATGAAGCCACCGGACATCAGCTCCCGCCGCAACCCGGCGGTCAGGAAGGCATTTTCGACAAGGCTCATATCCGGCGCAGCCGCATGGCCATAGCGGTCCTCGGGGGCGGCCACCAGGCCGGCGCGACGCCGCCCGACCGGCCCCAGATCGCCCACCGGGCGGCTGTTCACCCGCACCTTGTCGGCTGCGCTGGGCAATTCGCCCGACAGCGCCAGCAGCAATTCGTCCTGTCCATTGCCCGCAACGCCCGCGATGCCCAGAACCTCGCCCTTGGCGACGGTGAAGCTCACCTCTTTCAGCGACGTGCCGAAGGGAATGGGCGAGGGCAGCGACAGATCGCTGACGCCCAGGCCCACCTCACCCTTCTGGCCGGGCTTCCGTTCCGGCGGGGTCAGGCTCGCGCCGACCATCAGCTCCGCCATCTCGCGCGCCGTCTTCTCGCGCGGGGTGCAGGTCGCCACCACGCGGCCCCGGCGCAGGATCGTCGCGGCATCGCACAGCGCCCGGATCTCTTCCAGCTTGTGCGAGATATACAGGATCGCGGTCCCCTCGGCCGACAATTGCCGCAGGGTGCGGAACAGGATCTCCACCTCCTGCGGCGTCAGGACCGAGGTCGGCTCGTCCATGATCAAGAGCTTCGGGTCTTGCAGCAGGCAGCGGATGATCTCGACCCGCTGGCGTTCCCCTGCCGACAGATCGCCCACCAGCCGCGCCGGGTCCAGCGGCAGGCCATATTCCTCGCTCACCGCTCGGATCCGCGTCGCCAATTCCCGCATCGGCGGCGGCGTTTCCATGCCCAGTGCCACATTCTCGGCCACGGTCAGCGCTTCGAACAGGCTGAAATGCTGGAACACCATCGCGACACCCAGCCGCCGCGCCTCGGCGGGCTTGCCCGGCGCATAGGGCGCGCCCCGCAGATGCATGGCACCTGAATCGGGCTTCACCAGCCCGTAGATCATCTTCACCAGTGTCGACTTGCCCGCACCATTCTCACCCAGAAGCGCATGAACCTCGCCCTCGCCGATCGAGAAACCCACATCGGCATTGGCGACGACGCCCGGATAGGCCTTGGTCACGCCTTCGATGCGCAGCAGTTCCTTCCTTTCCGTCCCCGTCATCCCGCGTTCTCCTGTCGTGACGCGTTGTTCTTCTTTTGCCGCAGCAGCGCCGCTGCCACCCCCACCGCAATCGCTTGCGGGTGTTTGCCCAAAGCGGGATCGCCGATCGGACAATCGATCCGTGCCACCGCCCCTGGCGCATGGCCCAAAGCCCCCAGCCGCGCCCGGAACCGCGCCCATTTGGTCGCGCTGCCGATCAGCCCGCAGCGGGCAAAGCCATGGTTCAGAAGCCTGTGGCACAGGTCAAGGTCAAGGGAATGAGAATAGGTGACAATCAGATGCTCGGCCCCCTGCGGCGCCCCCGCCACCAGCGTTTCGGGCCGCTCGGCGCAAAGCACGCGCAGCCCTTCCGGCACTTCTTCGGGAAACCGCTCGCGCGCCATATCCACCCAGGTGATCGCCAGACCCGGCAAGGGCGCCAGAACCGCCACCAGCGCCCGGCCCACATGGCCCGCGCCCCAGATCCAGATCTGCCGCTCCGCCTGGGCCAGGGGCTCGATCATCCAGCCCTGAACCGCTTCCGGGCGCAGCGGCACCTCGCCATGGCGCGCGCGGCGCAGCCGGTTCGCCACTTTCAGCGGCATCTCGCCCGTGGTGCCCGGCATCGCCCGCACCAAAGCCGCGCTCGTCACCCCTGCCAGCCGCGCCGCCGTCCAGACCTCGGTCAACAGCACCACGGCCCCGCCGCAGCATTGGCCCAGCGCCGGGCCCAAAGGCATCTTGTCCAGCCGGTCGCCCGTTTCCAGCGCCTCCCGGGCCAGCGCCGCCGCCTGATGCTCCAGCGCGCCGCCGCCGATCGTGCCCGATTGCCCGCCTTCCCAGACCAGCATCGCCGTGCCCGTCTCGCGCGGGGCGCTGCCGGCATGCGAGGCGATCACCACCCGCGCCACGCGTCCATGGGTCCCCACCGCCCTTGCCAGCGCGTCACGGTCAAACATCGCCGCGCACCCGCTTGACCGCCGCCAGCACCCGTTCCGCCGTGGCCGGGGCCTGCAGATCGGGCCAGGCGCCGCTGCCGCAGGCCGCCACGGCATCCGACAGCGCCAGGAAGGCCGAGATCCCCAGCATGAAGGGCGGCTCGCCCACGGCCTTGGACTTGCCCACCGTCTCCTCGCCATTCGCGCGGCTCCAGAGGCCGACGTTGAACACCCGCGGCCGGTCCGAACAGGCCGGGATCTTGTAGGTGCTCGGCGCGTGGGTCGACAGCCGCCCCTTGCCGTCCCAGACCAGTTCCTCGGTCGTCAGCCACCCCGCGCCCTGCACATAGGCGCCCTCGATCTGGCCCAGGTCCAGCGCCGGGTTCAGGCTTGACCCGGTGTCATGCAGGATATCGGCCCGCAGGATGCGGTTCTCACCGGTCAGGCTGTCGATCACCACTTCGGTCACCGCCGCGCCATAGGCGAAGTAATAGAACGGCCGCCCCTGACCCTTGACCCGGTCCCAGGCGATCTTGGGCGTGGCGTAATAGCCGGTCGAGGACAGCGAGACCCGCGCCTGATAGGCCCATTGCGCCACTTTCTCGAAGGGATAGACCTCGCCCGCCACCTTCACTGCGCCCTCGGCGAAGCGCACGCTTTCCGCCGCGACCTGATGCTTCTCGGCCAGGAAGGCGGCCATCCGGTCGCGGATCGTCATGCAAGCCTCGCGCGCCGCCATGCCGTTCAGGTCCGACCCCGAACTTGCCGCCGTGGCCGAGGTGTTCGGCACCTTGCCGGTATCCGTCGCGGTGATCTTGATCGCGCCGGGATCAAGTCCAAAGACCGAAGCCGCCACCTGCGCGACCTTCTGGTTCAGGCCCTGGCCCATCTCGGTGCCGCCATGGTTCAGATGGACCGACCCGTCCTGATAGACATGCACCAAGGCGCCCGCCTGGTTCAGATGGGTCAGCGTGAACGAGATGCCGAATTTCACCGGGCTCAGCGCGATGCCGCGCTTGAGGATCGGGGATTTCGCATTCCAATCCGCGATCTCGGCCTTTCGGGCGCGGTAATCCGCGCTCCGCTCCAGCGCGGCCACCATCTGATCGGCGATGAAATCGGTCACCTCCATGCCATAGGGCGTGGTCTGGGGCAGGGCGGCCAGCCGCTCGGCCTCGACCGCCGCCTTGGCCGCCGCGGGGGAATGGTCCGCCGCGATGCGCCGGGCATGGCCGGCTTCCCTTGTGCCCTCGACCCGCGCCGCTGCGCCCGTCGAATGCGCCGCATCGATGCGGCGACCGGTCCCGGCCAGCCCCTCGGCCCCGCGCGAAGTCAGGTCAATCTCGTCATCAAGTGGAGGCGTCTCGGGCGCGATTTTCGCCATCGCCGCTGGGGAGGTCTGCGCCGAGCCAGCCCCGGGCCCGCGCATCCCGCGATAGAAATTCGCCTTGCGCACCTCCAGCGGCTCGCGGCCCAGCGCATGGGCGACGTGGTCCATCACCCGCTCGATCCCGATCATCCCCTGTGGCCCGCCAAAGCCGCGATAGGCCGTGGCGCTGGCGGTGTTGGTCTTGAGCCGGTGGCTTTCGATGCGGATCGCGGGCAGGAAATAGCAATTGTCGGCATGCAGCATCGCGCGGTCGGCCACCGGCAGCGACAGATCCATGCTCCAGCCGCAGCGGAAGAGATGGGTGAAATCCAGACCCAACACCCGGCCATGATCGTCGAAGCCCACGCGGTAGCGGATCTTCAGGTCATGCCGCTTGCCGGTGATCACCATGTCATCGTCGCGGTCATAGCGCATCTTGCAGGGCCGGCCGGTGGCGCGCGCGGTGACGGCGCAGGCAATCGCCAGCCAGTTGCCCTGGCTTTCCTTGCCGCCGAACCCGCCGCCCATGCGCCGGGTTTCGACCCGCACCGCCGACATCGGCAGATGCAGGGCGTGGGCGACCTTGTGCTGAACCTCGGTCGGATGCTGGGTTGAGGAATAGACCTGCATTCCGCCATCGTCCTGCGGCAGCACCGCGGCGATCTGGCCCTCCAGATAGAAATGCTCCTGCCCGCCGATCTCGAACTCGGCCTCGATCACATGCGGCGCGCCCGCGATCCCCGCCACCGCATCGCCCCGCGCCCAGACCACCGGCCCGGCCTCGAACCGGCTGTTCGCGGCCAGCGCCTGCTCCACCGTCAGGATCGGCGTCTCTTCGGCATAACGGATCTTCGCCAGTCGCGCCGCCTTGCGCGCCGCCAGATGGCTGGTGGCGGCAACGATGAAGATCGGGCGGGCATGGAACTCGACCCGCTTCGAGGTCAGCAATGGCTCGTCGCCCAGCGAGGGCGAGCAATCGGGGATCTCGTGCAGGTCATCGGCTGCGATCACCGCGACCACGCCCGGGGCCGCGCGCACCGCCCCGAGATCCATCTCGACGATCTCGCCACAGGCGATGGACGACAGGCCGAAGGCCAGATGCAGCGCATCCTTGGGCAGCGGGATATCGTCAAGATACCGCGCCTGTCCGGTGACATGCAGGGCTGCCGAGTCATGCGGCAGGGCTTTGCCCATGGTCATGGCGCCACCTCCAGAACCGAGACCGCGCCGCCGGCAAGGTCGTGGAAATATCGGGTCAGCATCGCCTGCGCCGTCTCCATCCGATAGGCGGCCGAAGCGCGCATGTCGCTCATCGGTGTGAAATCCCCCGCCATGGCCGCACCAGCCTGCGCGATGGCCGTCTCGTCCCAGGCCTGTCTGACCAGCGCCGCTTCGGCGGCCGTCGCGCGTTTCGGCACCCCCGCCATGCCTCCAAAGGCGATGCGGGCGGCGGTCACTTTGCCGTCGGTGACGGTCACGTTGAAACAGCCGCAGACGGCGGAAATGTCCTGATCGAAGCGTTTCGACAGCTTGTAGGCGCGGAAGGCGGGCGCGGTCTCGGGAAAGGACACGCCCGCGACGAATTCGCCCGGCCTGCGGTCCTGCTTGCGGTAGTCGAGGAAGAAATCCTCCAGCGGCAGGCTGCGCATCTCATCCCCCCGCCGCAGATGCAGCCGCGCCCCCAGCGCGATCAGCGCGGGCGGCCCGTCGCCGATGGGCGAGCCATTGGCAATATTGCCGCCGATCGTCGCAACATTGCGCACCTGCTGGCTGGCGAAGCGGCGGAACAGTTCCGCAAGCGAGGGCAAGCTGGCGGCCACCGCCTCGCGCATGTCGGCGATGGTCACGCCCGCGCCGACATGCAGCTCTCCGCCGCGCCTTTCGATCCCCTGAAGGTCGCCGACCCGGTTCAGGAAGGCGACCGGCGCCAGATCGCGCAGCTGTTTGGTCACCCAGAGGCCGACATCCGTGGCGCCCGCGATCAGGGTTGCCTCGGGATGCTCCAGATACCAGTCGGCCAGATCGTCGCTGTTCGTCGGCTGGACCACGCCCGCGGGCGCGTCCTCCCCCGGACCCTCCGACAGCATTTGCGCCGGAATGAACTTGGCATCTTCGGCGAAATGGCCGGGGACCGGCTGCGCGCGCGCCGCCTCGGCCGCGCGGATGATCGGCGCATAGCCGGTGCAGCGGCAGAGGTTTCCGGCCAATTGGTCGTCATGGTCGGCCGCGCCGTTCAGATGCGCCGTCGCCATCGAGACGATGAAGCCCGGCGTGCAGAAGCCGCATTGGCTGCCATGGCAATCCACCATCGCCGCCTGCACGGGATGCAGCGCGCCATCGGGGGCCGCGATGCCTTCGACCGTGCGCACCGCCTTGCCCTGCAACTGGGGCAGGAACAGGATGCAGGCATTGACGGCCTTGCTGCCGCCCGCATCCGTGACCATGACGGTACAGGCGCCGCAATCGCCCTCGTTGCAGCCTTCCTTGGTGCCGCACAGGCCACGGTCTTCCCGCAACCAGTCGAGAAGGGTCCGCGTCGGGCTTTCGCCTTCGACCCGGACCGGCGTTCCGTTCAACAGAAACGCGATCCCGCTCATATGTCAGTCCGCCGCGGTCTCCCCGTTGAAGGCATTCTGCGCGCCCGCCCGATGCGGCGTAAAGCGAGGCGCGCGCCCCTTTTATGCTTGTTGATCGTCATCAAGCCGGGGGCGACGATTCAAGGCAAGACAAAACTCTTTGCCTCCGGACGAAGCTCTTTTGCCTTTTCCCGAAAGGTTGCGCCAGGCGCCTGCCTGAAAAAGTGGCGCCATCGGGCCCGGCGCAACCAAGGAAGTGACGCAGGGTCAGGTTTTCCCCACTCCCTTGTGTTCGCTTCTGCGCGTAAACGCATAGAACCGAATTTTTTCGAACACGAGACCTTTTCAAATGGACTTCACTCTCCTCCTCAAATTCGTTCATGTAACCGCCGCCATCCTCTGGATCGGCGGCGGCTTTACCCTTCTTCTGGCGGGAATGCTGCGACAAGGCCGCGCCAGCGCCGAAGAGCTTCTGGCGCTGATCCGCATCGTGGCCTTCCTGGGACCGCGCCTCTTCATGCCGGTCAGCCTGATCACGCTCGCGTCGGGCGTGGCGCTTCTGTTCCTTGCGGGCTGGGGCTGGCAGGCCTTCACCGTGCTGGGCCTTGCGGGTGTCGTCTTCACCGCGCTGTTCGGATCGCTGATCCTTGGCCCTTCTGCGGAGCGCGCGGTGAAACTTGCCGAAACCCGCGGCGCCCCCGCAGCCCTGCCCGAGCTGCGCCGGATCTTCCGCCTCGCCAAACTGGATTATGCGGTGCAATTCGCCGTGATCTTCCTGATGGTGGTCAAACCCGGTTGGGGCGAGGTTGCGGTTCTGGCGGGGCTGGGCACGGTGCTTGTGCTGGCCGCGCTGGCCACGCTGCGTCCCCTGGGCCAGCCGGTCTGAGCGGAGGCCAGAATGATCGGCTTCCTTCCCCGGACCCTTGCCGCCCTTCTTTTCCCCACCCGCCCGGACAAGGGCGCGAAGGGATCGGGCACAGCCAGCGAGTAGAACAAGTCAGGCGGCGGCGGCCCATCGGGGGTTTGCCGCCGCCATCCATTCTCGATAGCCTTGTCCCATGACCCAAGGCGCCCCCCGATTCATCCATCTGCGAACCCATACCGAGCATTCGCTTTTGGAAGGGGCCATCCCGGTCAAGAAGCTGGTCAAGCTGGCGGCGGGGATGGACATGCCCGCCGTGGCGGTCACCGACACCAACAACCTGTTCTGCGCGCTGGAATTTTCCAGCCACGCCAAGGATGCGGGCCTCCAGCCCATCATCGGCTGCCAGATCAGCCTGGCGCATGATCCCGCCGCCCCGGGCGAAAAGCCTCGCCTGCCCGCGCCCATCGTTCTGCTGGCGCAGGACGAGACGGGCTGGCTGAACCTGATGAAGCTGAACACCTGCCTCTATGTCGACAAGGGCGGGCAATTGCCGCAGGTCACGCTGGCGGAACTGGCGGATCATGCCGAGGGCCTGATCTGCCTGACGGGCGGGCCGGAGGGGCCGCTGGGGCGCTTCTTCGCGGCCGGACAGGCGCCAAAGGCCCGCGCGCTGGTCGAAGCCTTGCACCGGGCCTTTGGCGACCGGCTCTATGTCGAATTGCAGCGCCATCCCGGCGAGGGCGGGCGCTTGACCGCCGCCGAGGCCGCTTCGGAGCGCGGCATGGTGGATCTGGCCTATGAACTGGGCTTGCCGCTGGTTGCCACCAATGACGCCTATTTCCCCGCCGCAAAGATGTATGAGGCGCATGACGCGCTGATCTGCATCGCCGAGGGCGCCTATGTCGACCAGATGGAGCCGCGCCGCCGCCTGACGCCGCAACACTATTTCAAGTCCGAGGCCGAAATGGTCACGCTGTTCGCGGACCTGCCCGAAGCGATCGAGAACACGGTCGAGATCGCGCGTCGCTGCGCCTTCATGGTGTCGAAACGCAAGCCGATCCTGCCGCGCTTCGCCGATGACGAGGTCGAAGAATTGCGCCGTCAGGCCTGGGAAGGGCTGGATCGCCGCCTGGCCGTGATCCCGCTGGCCGCCCCGCGTGAGGAATATGAGGAAAGGCTGCGCTTCGAACTGGGGATCATCGAGAAGATGGGCTTCCCCGGCTATTTCCTGATCGTGGCCGATTTCATCAAATGGGCCAAGAAGCACGACATCCCGGTGGGGCCGGGGCGCGGTTCGGGCGCAGGGTCGCTGGTCGCCTATGTGCTGACCATCACCGATCTTGATCCCTTGCGCTATGCCCTGCTGTTCGAGCGCTTCCTCAACCCCGAACGGGTTTCGATGCCCGACTTCGACATCGACTTCTGCATGGATCGCCGCGAAGAGGTGATCAAATATGTGCAGGACCGTTACGGGCGCGAGAAGGTGGCGCAGATCATCACCTTCGGCGCGCTGTTGTCCAAGGCGGCGGTCCGCGATGTGGGCCGCGTGTTGCAACTGTCCTACGGACAGGTCGACCGCTTGTCCAAGATGATCCCGGTCGAAGGCGTCAAGCCGGTCTCGATCACCAAGGCCCTTGCAGATGAGCCGCGCCTGCGCGAGGCCGCCAAGGAAGAGGTGGTGGGCCGCCTTCTGACCTATGCCGAACAGATCGAGGGGCTTTACCGCAACGCCTCGACTCATGCCGCGGGCGTGGTGATCGGCGACCGGCCCCTCGATGCGCTGGTGCCGCTCTATCAGGACCCGCGCTCCGACATGCCCGCCACCCAGTTCAACATGAAATGGGTGGAAGCGGCGGGTCTGGTGAAGTTCGACTTCCTGGGTCTCAAGACCCTGACCGTGATCCAGAACGCGATCAGCCTGATCCTCAAGGGCGGTCGCCCCCTGCACATCGCCCAGGATGGCCGCAAGCTCTATGCCCCGCCCGCGGGGGCCGAGAATGACATCGGCCATATCCCCCTGGACGACAAGGTGACCTACGACCTTTACGCCGCCGCCAAGACCGTCGCGGTGTTCCAGGTCGAAAGCTCGGGCATGATGGATGCGCTGCGGCGCATGAAGCCCACCTGCATCGAGGACATCGTGGCGCTGGTGGCGCTGTATCGCCCCGGCCCGATGGAGAACATCCCGACCTATTGCGAGGTCAAGAACGGGCTGCGCGACATCGAACCCCTGCACCCGACCATCGACCATATCCTGAAGGAAACCCAGGGCATCATCGTCTATCAGGAACAGGTGATGCAGATCGCCCAGGTCATGGCGGGCTATTCGCTGGGCGGCGCTGACCTGCTGCGCCGCGCCATGGGCAAGAAGATCGCCGAGGAAATGGCCAAGGAGCGGCCGAAGTTCATCGAGGGCTGCACCAAGACCCATGGCATAGACCCGAAGAAATCGGGCGAAGTCTTCGACCTTTTGGAGAAATTCGCCAATTACGGCTTCAACAAGTCGCACGCCGCCGCCTATGCGGTCGTCAGCTACCAGACCGGCTGGCTCAAGGCCAATCACCCGGTCGAATTCATGGCCGGCGTGATGAATTGCGATATCCATCTCACCGAGAAGCTGGCCGTCTACAAGCGCGAGCTGGACAAGCTGGGGATCGAGGTGGTGCCGCCCTGCGTCAACCGCTCGCTCGCCACCTTCGATGTCGGGCAGGGCCAGGTGATCTATGCCCTGGGCGCGCTCAAGAATGTCGGCGTCGATGCCATGCGCCTGATCGTCGAAGCGCGGGGCGAGAAGCCCTTCGCCACGCTCTTCGATTTCGCCCGCCGCGCCGATCTGAAGAAGATCGGCAAGCGCCCCCTGGAAATGCTCGCCCGCGCCGGCGCCTTCGACCAGCTCGACCCCAACCGCGCCCGCGTCTTCGAGGCGCTCGACCCGCTCGTCGCCTATTCGGCCGCGGTGCATGAGGCCCGGGCCTCGGCCCAGGTCTCGCTCTTCGGCGCCGGCGGCACCGACATTCCCGAACCGCGCCTGCCCTGGCGCGACGACTGGCTGCCGGTCGAACGGCTGGGCCACGAACACCTGGCCGTCGGCTTCTACCTGTCGGGCCATCCGCTCGACGACTACATGTCCGCGCTCCGCCGCAAGGATGTGAAAACCCTTTCCGAACTGACCCAGACCGTCATGGCCCGCGGCGCCCCGATGGTGGCGAAACTCGCGGGCTCCGTCAGCGCGAAACAGGAACGCAAATCCGCCAAGGGCAACCGCTTCGCCTTCGTCTCACTGTCAGACCCGACCGGGCTTTACGAAGTCACCGTCTTCTCCGACGTGCTGGAAACCGCGCGCGAGAACCTGGAACCCGGCCGCAACGTCGTTCTGACCGTCCGCGCTGACCCCGATGGCGAAGGCGTCAAGCTTCTGGCGAATGCCGTCACCCCCATCGACGCCGTCGCCGACCAGGCCGGGGCCGCCGATCTGCGCATCCACCTCAACCGGGCCGAGGCCATCACCTCCGTCGCCACCCTTCTCGCCAGCGTCACCGGCAAGAGCCGCGCCCAGATCACCCTTTGCGTTGCCGACGAGCAAGGCCGCGAGATCGACCTCACCCTGCCGCAACCCTATCCGGTCACGCCCCAGATCAAGGGCGCGATCAAGGCCATGCAGGGCGTGGTGATGGTGGAAGAGATCTAGGACGAGCGCCCCGCCATCCTCCGCACCGCGCGCCCGCTTCACCCGGCCTTCACCCCGCCGGCCGCCTCCTTTCGCATCCCGCTTGCGAAAGGCGCCCGCCATGGACCTGCCCGAACTCCTCCCCATCAGCGCGATCGACCCCGACTCCCTCCTGCGCGACCGCAGCGAACTGGACCCCGAGGAACTGGCCCTCCTGCGCCGCTCGATCTTTGAAGAGGGGCTGCGCATGCCGATCGAGGTCTATCCCCTGGCCGAGCCGGAGCCGCCCTTCACCTTCGGCCTTCTTTCCGGCCTGCGCCGCCTCACCGCCTGTATCGCGCTCAAGCATGAGACGATCCCCGCCTTCATCCGCGGCCCCGCCACGATCCAGGCCGCCCTCACCGCCATGGTTTCGGAAAACGAAAACCGCTCTGCCATCACGCCATGGGAGAAAGGCGCGCTGATCTGGAACGCCATGGCGCTGGGCCATTTCCCCACGCTCGACGCCGCTGTCGCCGCCCTTTACCCCAACCGCAACCGCCAGACCTACAGCCGGCTGCGCGGCCATGCCAATGTCGTGGCGGCACTCGACGGCCACATCACCACGCCCGAGCGGCTGACGGTGAAACAGATGGACAGCCTGGGCGCCGCGCTGCGGCTGGGGATGGAAGAGATCTTCCTCAACGCCCTGCTGCCGCTGGAAGGCGAGTCGCTCGACGACCAATGGAAGGCGCTCGTGCCGGTGATCGAGCATGAGGTCCTCCACCCCACCGACCCCCGCCCCGGCCGCCCGCGCATGGGCCTGTATCTGCATCACGGGCTGAAGATCACGCGGGAACCCTGTCGCAACGGATGGATCCTGCGGTTTACCGGCCCGGAGGCGCGGAAGGGCGGGCTGGTGGATGACGTGCTGGACGAGGTGGAAAGGTTGTTTCAGAAGAAGTGAGGGCGAGGGCTCGAACACCATTTCAAGACCGGGAACTGCAGGCAGCCTGTTCTCAAGACATTTTCAGTTTCAAGTTTGTTCCTTTGCGGAAACCCAATATCTGCTGACACTTTGATCACGGTTTGGCACTATTGTTCTGAATATCGGTTTGCAGAAGTGCAGGAAGAGAAAATGCGATGCGTTAAAGATTCAGGATCAGAAAAAGTGCCACAGGCGAGGTATCGCGATGCCCTAAAACGCTTTGATGCGGCCACGTGCGAGGCGCTTGCTGTGGGGCAGGCGACGGCGAACAGGACTGCGCTTCCAGCAGTCGGATATTCGACGCATGTGTTCGCCCGAATTTGTAGCCATGCAGTCTCGACGATCTGTGCCGCACCGCAGTCGCGATGGGCACATCGCGAGTTCGAGCATTGGGACTTGTCGACCATCGCCGCGTATTCCAGGTCTATTTTGGAAGGATATATTCTCTTTCGTTATCTTGCGGACGCGCCCTTCGACTTAGAAATTCAGAGGACTTACGTTAATGTGATGCATCTTTACGACTGCAAGAAGAGGATCTCGATCCTCCCCCGTATGTTATCTGAGGGCGACCTCGAATGGCTAAAGGCGCAGGAGTTTGAGTTGATCAATAGGCTGAACGGCATTGAGTACTTTAAGTCTCTAGACGCCTCTGTACGGGCTGGGATACTGAGGGGCGAGAGATTGCACATTCCCTCGCGGCACGATCTTATTCTTGCGGCAGGTTTGAAAAAAGATGAGTTTGATTTCTTCTACAACTACCTATCACAATACGCCCACGTCTTTTCTTTCACCTTCTATCGCATTGAGCCAGATGGTCGCGGTACGGGGCTCAAGAATGCATTTGATCAGGGCGCCTTGACAATGGTTCTAGAGTTTGGAGCAGGAATTATATCCGCGGCAACTGATCGAATGGTGGAGATGTTTCCAGACGCAGGGAACGAAAGACGGGGTACGGATTCTAAGTTTTCTCCCGGACCCGCCAAGAATCTACCGAGACATATTAAACGGGAACGAAGGAAGGTGCTGCGCTAGCGTCGATCAGCGCTCTGA
The DNA here is from genome assembly GCF_044142105.1 of Neotabrizicola paludis. Taxonomy (NCBI): domain Bacteria; kingdom Pseudomonadati; phylum Pseudomonadota; class Alphaproteobacteria; order Rhodobacterales; family Paracoccaceae; genus Neotabrizicola; species Neotabrizicola paludis. The sequence continues at coordinate 154,804 of NZ_JBGTYM010000004.1, read as the reverse complement.
AGTCGAGCGACCATTCTTCTAATCTTTGAATGATCGCACGTATGACTAAATTACCGAATCCTTAACGCCCACCCTAACCCATTGAAATCCCTCGCCTCACCCCCTGTCCCACCGTGGGACAGCCGCCCTTGCGGCCTCCGGCTCACCCGTTCGGCGTCATCGACTTCCTCTGCCTTGCCCGTTTCAGCCCCAGCTGCCGCTCGCGCCAGATGATCAGGCAGCCCGCCAGCACCACCAGCGCCGCCCCCGCCAGCATCGTGGCCGTTGGCAGCTCGGCAAAGACGAACCAGCCGATCGCCAGGGCGAACAGCATCGAGGCATAGTCGAAGGGCGCGATGACCGAGGCATCGGCCTCGCGGTAGCTCGAGGTCAAAAGCACCTGTCCGACGCCGCCCAGTAGCCCGGCGCCGATCAGAAGCGCAGCCTCGCGCGGCGCCGGCCAGACCCAGCCGAAAGGGATGGTCGTCAGCGACAGGACCGTCGCCGTGACCGAGAACCAGAAGACGATGGTGGGCGTCTTCTCGGCCATCACCAGCTTGCGGACGAAGACCTGCGCCAGTGCCGCGAAGACCGCGCCGCCCAGCACCAGCGCCGCGCCAAAGGCCTCGCGATAGGAGGCCGCGCCCTCGGTCAGCAGCGAGAGGCGCGGCGACAGCACGATCAGCACCCCCACCAGACCTAGGGCCACGGCGGTGATGCGGAAGGCCCGCACCTCCTCGCCCAGAAACATGGCGGCGAAGACGACCGTCAGCAGCGGGGCGGCATAGCCGATGGCGGTGACCTCGGGCAAAGGCAGATACCCCAGCGCCGAAAAGCCCAGCCCCATCGAAACCGTGCCCAGAAGTCCGCGCCAGAAATGGCCGAACGGATCCGCGGTGCGCAGCCCGGTCGACAGCTCCTTGCGCCACAGCAGCCAGACCACGATCACCGGGATGGCGAAGAAGGAGCGGAAGAACACCGCCTGACCACCCGGTACATGCGCCGAGGTCGCCTTGATCAAGGCCTGCATGACGATGAAGATGAGAACCGACACAAGCTTGAGCGCGATGCCGCGCAGCGGCCGGGCGGGGCGGGGATCCATGTATCCTGCATTTCACAGCCCCGCCGCGCCCGCAACCCTCTGGACGCCGCCAGCGCTTCGCGATCATCTGGGCGGAAAAGGAGAAGACCATGCCACAGCCCCCGCTTTCCGACCTGATCGATCAGGGCCGGGGCCTTGCCCCCGCCGATCTGGTGCTGAAAGGCGGACGGGTCTTCGACCTGATCACCGGCGAACTGGTCGAGACCGACGTCGCCATCTGCGGCGACACGATCGTCGGCACGTTCGGCAGCTATTCGGGCAGGCGCGAGATCGACGTCACCGGCAAGGTGCTGGTGCCCGGTTTCATCGACACCCATCTGCATATCGAATCCTCGCTCGTCACCCCGCATGAGTTCGACCGCTGCGTTGGCCCGCGCGGCGTGACCACCGCCATCTGCGACCCGCATGAGATCGCCAATGTCTGCGGCCTGACGGGGATCGATTACTTCCTCGCCTGTGCCGCCCAGACCCTGATCGATATCCGTGTCCAGCTTTCGTCTTGCGTGCCCTCGACCCATATGGAGACGGCGGGGGCGCGGCTTGAGGCCGCGGATCTGGTGCCGCTGATGCACCACCCCAAGGTGATCGGCCTGGCCGAGTTCATGAACTTTCCCGGCGTCCTGATGAAGGATCCAGGCTGCCTCGCGAAGCTGGAAGCCTTCCGGGGCCGCCATATCGACGGGCATTCACCGCTTTTGCGCGGGCTGGATCTGAACGGCTATATCGCGGCGGGCATCCGCACCGAACATGAGGCGACCACAGCCGAGGAAGGGTTGGAGAAGCTGCGCAAGGGAATGCGGGTGCTGATCCGCGAAGGCTCGGTCTCGAAGGACCTGCACGCCCTGGCATCCCTGCTCACAGAGCGACATTCGCCCTATCTGTGCCTCTGCACCGACGACCGCAACCCGCTGGACATCGCGGAACATGGCCATCTCGACTACATGATCCGTACCGCGATCGCGCTGGGCGCGCCGCCGCTTGCGGTCTACCGCGCCGCCAGCCTGTCGGCGGCCGAGGCTTTCGGGCTGAAGGATCGCGGCTTGATCGCGCCGGGCAAGCGGGCCGATATCGCTGTGATCGACGGGCTGGAGACCTGTCATGCCGCCATGGTATTTGCCGCTGGGGTCGAGCTGACGCCACAGGAATTTGCGGCGCGTCCGACGACCGCTCCGGTCGCGCGGCAGTCGGTCAAAGCCCCGCCCGTGACGGCGCAGGATTTCCGCACCGGCGGCAACCGCGCCGAGACGCCGGTGATCGGCATCCTGCCCGGCAAGATCATCACCGAACACCTGACCTTCACCATTCCCCCGGTGGATGGCGACAAGCGGCCCGACCTTGCGCGTGATCTGGTGAAGATCGCGGTGATCGAGCGGCACGGCAAGAACGGCAACCGGGCGACAGGGTTCGTCAAGGGCTTCGGGCTGCAGAAGGGCGCGATCGCCTCGACCGTCTGCCATGACCATCACAACATCGCCGTTGTGGGCGCCGATTATGCCGACATGGCGCTGGCCGCCAACCGCCTGGGCCATATCGAGGGCGGCTTCGTGGTGATCGAGGGCGGCAAGGTTCTGGCCGAACTGGCCCTGCCCGTCGCCGGGCTGATGAGCCTTCTGTCCTTCGAAGAGGTCCGCGACAAGCTGGTCGCCCTGCGCGCTGCCGCGCGATCCCTGGGCGTCACTTTGGAAGAACCCTTCCTTCAGCTTGCCTTCCTGGCCTTGCCGGTGATCCCGCATCTGAAGATCACCGATCATGGCATGGTCGATGTGGACAGGTTCGAGATCATCCCCTGACGCCCCGGCGGGATCTTCGGGGGGAGGCCGAAGGCCGGTGGCTGGCCGCCATGCAACCGCCGCCAAGGGGAGTTCCGCCCGGGCGCCGCGCCCGCTAGGGTGGCGGCGCAAGGGCTTCGGAGGGGGCATGTTCGCAATCGTCACGGCCGGAACCTCGGCCATCGGGCAAAGTCTGGTCCTCGCGCTGGCCGGGGCAGGGCATGATGTCGCCTTCACCCATCTGGGCAGCGCAGAACAGGCTGGCGCATTGTGCGACAGGGTCGCCGCGCTGGGCCGCCGCGCCCGCGCCTGGGAGGCGGATGCGGGCGATGAGGCGCAGGTCGCGTCCTTTCATGCCGAAGCCGCCGATTGGGCGGGCGAGGCGCCGGATGCGCTGGTGAACAATGCCGGGATCCAGACCTGGGCGCCGCTTCTTGACCTGCGGGTCGAGCAATGGGATGCGGTGATGCGCACCAATCTGCGCGGCTCTTTCCTGAACACCCAGGCCGCGGCGCGCAGCATGATCGCGGCGGGCAAGCGCGGCGCGATCGTCAATCTCGGCTCGGGCTGCAACAAGCAGGCGTTCCCCCGCCTGGTGGATTACACCGCTTCGAAGGGCGGGATCGAGCAATTCACCAAGGTCTCGGCCATCGAACTGGGGCCCCATGGCATTCGCGTCAATTGCCTGGCCCCCGGTGCCATCGCGACCGACCGCACCGCCGCCGAAGCCGGGGATTACGCCGCAACCTGGGCCCGCGTTACCCCGCTGCGCCGCGTGGGCCAGCCCGGCGATCTGGCCGGGCCGCTCTTGTTCCTGATCTCCGAAGCCGCCGCCTTTGTCACCGGACAGACGCTCTGGGTCGATGGCGGCGCCTTTTCCCAGGCCAATTGGCCCTATGAGGTGACCCCGTGACCCGCACGCTCCTTTGCTTTGGCGACAGCAACACCCATGGCACCAGGCCGATGGAGACCCTGGCGGGCAATGGCCGCTTTGCCCGCAAAGACCGCTGGACCGACCAGCTTGCCCAGGCCCTGCCGGGCTGGGAGGTGATTGCCGAGGGCCATCCTGGCCGCACCGTGGTGCATGACGACCCGGTCGAGGGTGCGCACAGGAACGGGATGCGGGTGCTTCTTGCGATATTGGAAAGCCACAAGCCCGTCGACCTCGTGCTCTTGATGTTGGGCACCAATGACCTGAAGGAACGCTTCAGCGTCAACGCGATGGACATCGCGCTGTCGTTGGAAAACATGGTCCGGCTGATCCTGCGCAGCGAGTGCGGCCCCGAGGGCGCCGCGCCGCAGGTCCTGCTGGTCGCTCCGCCGCCGATCACCGAGACCGGCTGCCTGGCCGAAATCTTCGCCGGCGGGGCCGCCAAGTCGCAGGGCCTTGCCCCGCGCATTGCCGCCGCCGCCGAGCGGCAGGGCGTGGCCTTTCTGAATGCCGGGCAGCATGTGCAGGTCTCGCCTCTTGATGGCATCCATTACGAGGCCGAGGCGATGCCGGTGCTGGCCCGCACCTTTGAAGCCGCGATCCGCGAGATGTTCCCCGCGGGTTGACCTGGCTTAGGAGCATCCTAACCACGGCTGCGTCACTTGATGCTTTTGCCAAAGATGAATCCGGGCGACACCCTTTGCGTGACGTGACTGCCCGAGGAAGCGCCCTTGCCGCTGCGCCGTTGCCCCAGCCCCCAGCCCTTCGCGAGGCCACCGATGACCAGCCATGACCCCGCCCTGACCCCGATCGAGGAATTGCGTGCCAACGTGGCGGCGCCCTTCGAACGCGCCCGCGCCATGCCGAAGTCCGTCTATGTCTCGGAAGAGTTCGCCCGCGCCGAGCAGGAGCATATCTTCGCGAAGGAATGGCTCTGTGCGGGGCGCGCCGACGCGCTGGCCAATCCGGGCGATTACATGACGATGGAGATCTCGGGTGAACCGGTGATCATCCTGCGCGACCGCGAGGGCCAATTGCGCGGCCTGTCCAACGTCTGCCGCCACCGGATGAGCACGCTTCTGGAAGGGCGGGGCAATACGCGCTCGATCGTCTGCCCCTATCACGCCTGGACCTACAACCTTGACGGCACATTGCGGGGCGCGCCCGCGATGACGCTGAACGAGGGCTTCTGCAAGGACCAGGTCGCATTGCCGAAGGTGCGGGTCGCCGACTGGCTGGGCTGGATCATGGTCACGCTCAACCCCGAAGCGCCCGATCCGGCCGAGGTTCTGAAGGATGTCGAGAACCTTGTCGGCTATCTCGACATGGCCAGCTATCGGGAACATTTCCGCCAGGAATTCCGCTGGAACACCAACTGGAAGGTTCTGGCCGAGAATTTCATGGAAAGCTACCATCTGCCGGTCTGCCATTCCGGCACCATCGGCGGCACGGTCGACCTGCTGAAAATGACCTGCCCCGAGGGTTTTCCGGCCTTCAACTATCACTGGATCGTCAAGAACGACTCGCTGCCGCTGGCCCTGGCCCATCCGTCGAACACGACACTGACGGGCGACCAGCGCCGGATCACCTGGCTTCTCTCGATCTATCCCTCGCTGATGATCACGCTGACGCCGGGCTATTTCTGGTATCTCAGCCTGACGCCGGACGGGCCGGACCATGTGAATGTGCTGTTCGGTGGCGGGATGAGCGAGGAATGGTGCGCCGACCCCGAGGCCGAGGCGCATCTTGCTGCCGTGCGGGCGTTGCTTGACGATGTCAATGTCGAGGACAAGGGATGCGTCGAACGGGTGTTCCGCGGGCTCAAGGCCGGACTCTCGGCGCCCGGCGCCCTGTCGCATCTGGAACGGCCGAATTTCGAATTCGCAAGCTGGATCGCGGCCCGTGTGCCATAAATCGTAGAGAAATATTGACGATTCCAGTCTCAGGCAGGCGCAAGAGCATGTCAGAAGGTCTGACAGTTCGCCGCAGGGGGGATGTCCGCAATCCGCCCGGCCTGACCCGGGCCTTCGTGAAAGCACCCGCCATGTCCGCCGCCTTGATCGTCCCTTTGTCCGGCTCCCGAAGCCCGGCGATCCGCGCCCGCGATGCTGCGCCGCGGTTGCGCGATCAATTCATCTCGGCCATGTCGCGGATGGCGGCCCGCCTTGCCGCCGTTGACTGCCGCGCCGCCAGTGCCACGCAGCTTGGAACCCATCATGTTCTGACCGGGGCGGTTGAGACGATCCAGCTTTCCCCTGTGGCGCAGAGGTTTACCTTCTTCGCCCAGAATCATTTCGCAACCGACGCCTGAAGAAATCGGGCTGAAAGGACCACAATGGCGCACTATCGCCACCGCAAGTTCAACACCAAGGACACCTATCCCGAGCAGCGGCTCGACAATGACCTCGCCCAGGCGGTGGTGGCCAAGGGCGGGACCACGATCTTCCTGCGCGGCCAATGCCCGCAGGATCTCGACACGGCCAAGAACATCGACAGTCATGATCCGGTCGAGCAGACCCACAAGGTCATGCAGAATATCCGCCAGCTGGTCGAGGAATGCGGCGGCAAGATGGAACATGTGACCAAGCTGGTGGTTTATCTGACCGATGTGCGCCATCGCGAGGCGGTCTATCGCACCATGGGCGAATATATCCGTGGCGTGCACCCGGTCTGCACCGGCCTGACCGTGGTCGCGCTGGCGCGGCCCGACTGGCTGGTCGAGATCGACGCCACCGCTGTCATCCCCGACTGAGTTTCCCGGACCCGCCCCGGGGTGTGAAACCCCCCGGGGCCAGACGCAAGAGACCAAGTATGACCTTCTCTCTTCTCGCCCGCTGCGCCCGGACCGGACGATTCGGCATGGTGATTTCCTCCTCCTCGCCTGCGGTTGCCGCCCGTTGCGCCCATGCCCGCGCCGGAGTGGGCGTGGCGGCGAGCCAGAATATCACCGATCCCGCTCTGGGGCCGCGCCTTCTGGATCTGATCGAACGGGGGGCATCGGCGCCCGAGGCCATGGCTCAGGTCGTGGCCGAGGCTCCTTTCGTCGACTATCGCCAGCTTCTCTGCGTGGATCGCGAGGGGCGCGTTGCCAGCCATTCCGGCGGCAAGACCCTGGGCATCTGGGCGCTGGCCGAGGGCGAGGGCGTGATCGCGGGCGGCAATCTGCTGGCTGGAACCGGGGTGCCGAAGGCCATGGTGGCCGGCTTCAACGCCGCGAGGGGCGACTTCGGCGACCGTCTGATGGCGGGGCTGAAGGCCGGTGCGGCGGCGGGCGGCGAGGCGGGGCCGGTCCATTCGGCGGGCCTCTTGATCGTCGATGGCGAAAGCTGGCCCGTGGCGTCGCTGCGCTGCGACTGGGACGAGGCGGCGCAGCCGATCGAGATCCTTGCCCGCGCCTGGGAGGTCTATGCCCCGCAGATGGCGGCCTATGTCCAGCGCGCCAGGGACCCGCGCGAGGCGCCGTCCTATGGCGTTCCCGGAGATGAATAGCGTTTGACCTTGGCGGAGCGGCGACTAGCTTGGCCGCCATGCCTCTGCGTTTCACCCTTCGTCAGCTTGAATACCTGGTCGCCGTGGGCGAGACCGGCTCAATCGCCGCCGCCGCCGACCGGGTCAATGTCTCGTCGCCCTCGATCTCGGCCGCCATATCCCAGCTTGAACAGGAATTCGGCCTGCCCCTGTTCGTGCGCCGTCATGCCCAGGGCCTGTCGCCGACGCAGGGCGGCCGCCAATTCGTGGCCGAAGCGCGCGCCGTGCTGGCCGCGGCGGGGCGGCTCAATGATCTGGCCAATGCGATCACCGGGCAGGTGCGCGGCCCGCTGAATCTCGCCTGCTTGCAGACCTTTGCCCAGGTTGTGCTGCCGGGGTTGCGGCGGTCCTTCACCGCCCGCCACCCGGAGGTGGATTTCCATCAGTTCGAGCGCCATCAGGCCGAGATCTTCGACGGGTTGCGCCAGGCGCATTTCGACTGCGCGCTGACCTATGATCTTGATATCCCGCCGGATCTTGAATTCCAGCCGCTCTTGACCCTGCCACCCTATGCGCTTTTGCCCAAAGGTCACGCGCTGGTGGACCGGGCGGAGGTGACGGCCCGGGATCTGGCCCCGCATCCGATGGTGCTGCTCGATCTGCCCTTCTCGACCGACTACTTCCTGCAAGTCTTCCGTCCGCATGGGCTTCGGCCCCATGTCGTCGAGCGCACGCGGGACATTGGCGTGATGCGGGCGATGGTGGCGAATGGATTTGGCTATTCGATCGCAAATATCCGCCCCGCGCCCGAGATCGCGCCCGATGGTCAGCCGCTGGTGATGGTGCCCATCGCGGGTGTGCCGCCGCTGACGCTGGGTCTGGTCTTGGCCGAAGGCGGGCGCGGCGCGCTGGTGATCCGGGCGTTTCTGGACCATTGCCGCGAGACGCTGGCGGCGGGGGTCGCGCCGTGAGCACCGCCCTGATCGTGGCGCATGGTCAACCTTCAGCGCCCGGCCCGGCAGCAGCGGCTTTGGAAGACCTTGCGGCAAGGGTGGCGGCGCATCTGCCGCATTGGGATGTGGGCGCGGCCACTTTGGCCGAACCCGATGCCCTGGCGCAGGCGGCAAGGAGGCGTGCGCCGGGTCTGATCTATCCGCTTTTCATGGCAGGCGGCTGGTTCACGCGCAGCGCGATTCCGGCCCGGCTGGCCGAGGCGGGCATTGCGGGCTGGCAGGTGATGGAACCCTTCGGCTGTGACCCGGCGGCGCATGGCTTGGCGCTGGACATCGTCGCGGAACAGGGCGGGGGCGAGGTGCTGCTGGCCGCGCATGGCAGTTTCAAGTCGGCCATCCCCGCCGCGATCGCAAGGGCGCTGGCGCGACGGATCGGCCTTGCCACCCGCCGCAGGGCGGAAGCGGCCTTCATCGACCAGATGCCCCGGCTGGCGCAGGTGCAGGGCTGGGACGCGGCGGCGCTTTGCCTGCCCTTCTTCGCCATGGCGGGCGCCCATGTCGAAGAAGACCTTCCAGCCGCGCTGGCCGAGGCCGGCTTTGCGGGCCGTATCCTGCCGCCCCTGGGGCATGACCCGCGCGTTCCCGCGCTGATCGCCGAAGCCCTGCGTCAACCGCGGCCGCTCTGCGCCTCTTGCCGCTTCGCGCCTGATTGAACCATGGACAGTGAACCCCGAAATTGGTAAAAGAACCTAACCAATATCGGGGAATTCCAGCCATGCCCGTCATCACCTGCATCGAAGATCTCAAGCGGCTGCATCAGAAGCGCACGCCCAAGATGTTCTGGGATTATTGTGAATCGGGCAGCTATACCGAGCAGACCTTCCGCGAAAATACCTCGGATTTTGCCAAGATCCGGCTGCGTCAGCGCGTCGCGCGCGATCTGTCGGACCGCGATGTCTCGGGTCAGATGCTGAGCCAGAAGGTCACGATCCCGGTGGCGCTGGCGCCGGTCGGGTCTACCGGCATGCAGCATCCCGACGGCGAGATCCATGCCGCACGCGCGGCGGCCAAGTTCGGGGTGCCCTTCACGCTGTCGACCATGTCGATCTGTTCAATCGAGGACGTGTCCGAACATTCCCCCGATCCGTTCTGGTTCCAGCTTTACGTGATGCGGGACGAGGATTTCGTCGATGCGATCATCGAACGCGCCAAGCGGGCGAAATGTTCGGCGCTGGTGCTGACGCTGGACCTTCAGGTGCTGGGTCAGCGCCACAAGGACCTCAAGAACGGGCTGACCAGCCCCCCCAAGCCGACGATCCCGAATATCCTGAACATCGCCACCAAGCCGCGCTGGGCCTGGAACATGGCCAGGACGCCGCGCCGCCAGTTCCGCAACATCGTGGGTCATGTGAAGGGCGTCACCGACCTGGCCGACCTGACCGCCTGGACGAATGAGCAGTTCGACCTGAAGCTGGACTGGAAGAAGGTTGCCCGCATCCGCGACCAATGGGGTGGCAAGCTGGTGATGAAGGGCATTCTCGACGCCGAGGATGCGCAGATGGCGGTGGACAATGGCGCCGATGCGATCGTGGTGTCGAACCATGGCGGTCGGCAGCTTGACGGTGCGCTGTCCTCGATCCGCGCCTTGCCTTCGATCGCCCGCGCCGTGGCGGGCAAGACCGAGATCTGGCTCGATTCGGGCATCCGCTCGGGCCAGGACGTCCTGAAGGCGCTGGCGCTGGGCGCGACCGGCACGATGATCGGGCGGGCCTATATCCACGGGCTGGGCGCGATGGGAGAGGCGGGCGTGACCAAGGCGCTGGAGGTGATCCGCAAGGAGATGGACATCACCATGGCGCTGTGCGGCGAGCGGAACATCCGTGATTTCGGTCGCCATGATGTGCTGGTGCCACAGGATTTCGAGGGCAGCTGGGCCTGAGCGGCGGGCGCGGGATGGCGCGCAGCCGGGACTATCCTGGCCGTGACCGCCCTCCTCAGGGCGTCCCGGCCGTCACCAACAGGGGCGAGATGACTTCTGCTGGGTCGATCGGGCCGGAGGCCTGAGCAGGATCGCGTGAGGGCCGCGCGATGGCCACATCGGCCCGGCGATGGTCATCGGGCGGAACATACCATCCGGCCCGTTCCGCCTTGCCCAGCCAGGGCTGGCTTGACGGCGGATGAATGAAGGTCTTCACGTCCTGGTGTTCGCCAAACCATTGGGCAGGCGAACACGCCTCATACAAGCGCGTGCAACTTGATATCGGGATAGTGTGCGGCAGCGGGGTGGGATCGGTGAAATGCACCTTTTCGGCGGGAACCCCGACGACCCCCGCGGCCAAGGGTCCCGCTCCGGTCGCACCCAGCACGATGACGCGCGAGATCTGGTCCAGCTTTCCGGTGAAGACCCAGATCGTTGGATAGTAGGATGTCAGGACAATGTAATTGCGGGCCGTGTCGCCCGCGATATCCACCTGGACAAGAAAGGGACGCGCGTCCTCGTCGCCCAGGCGCAGATCGGCCTGTTCCGCAGGATGGCCTTCCACGATGGTCACCACTTCATCCGCATCGGGCAGGGGGATCGTGCAGGCGGGGTAGTGGTGTTCCTCGGCGAAGGGGCCAGGGCAGGCTTGCGCAAGGCCGGGCGGCAGGATCACCGCAAACGTCAGGGCCATCGCTAGAACAGGGGTCGGACGGGCGGAAATGCACATGATCTGAAGCCCCATTCTTGGTGCGTCGGAAGCTGGCCGAAGCCTCCCCAAATATCAAGCGTCCGCCAGACCTGCGCCTTTCATCTCTTGCTTTTTGATCAAATTATGCGGCATAGAGAGGGCCTTGCAGGAGGTCCCCGCATGTCTGACCCGTCTGACGATCCAAGCCTGATCGCCGGTATCCCGCGCGACCGTCTTGCCGCCTTCGCCGCGCGCGAGGCGAAACGCTTTTCGAAAAGCCGGCCCAAGGCGGCCAAGGCGCTGGCGAAGGGGGCAGGGGCGTTCCTTTCGGGCGTGCCGATGCATTGGATGGCCGATTGGCCGATGCCGCATCTGCCCTTGATCGACAAGGCAGAAGGCGCGGTGATCACCGATATCGACGGCAATCAGATCGATGATTTCTGCCTTGGCGATACGGGCAGCATGTTCGGCCATTCTCCGCCCCCTGTTGCGCGGGCGATTCGCCATCAGGCGCGGCGCGGGCTGACCTATATGCTGCCGACCGAAACCGCCTTGCAGGCAGGTGCGCTGCTGACCGCGCGCTTCGGTGATTTCTGCTGGCAGATCGCCACCACGGCCACGGATGCCAACCGTTTCGCCCTGCGCGTGGCGCGTGCGGTGACAGGGCGGCCCAAGGTGCTGGTCTTCAACGGTTGCTACCATGGCACGATCGACGAGGCGATGGTCACGCTGGATGCGGCGGGCAAGACCATCACCCGGCCCGGTCTTCTGGGCCAGTTCGCCGATCTGTCCCTTTCGGCGATATGCTGTGAATTCAATGATTTGACCGGGGTCGAGGCCGCATTGGCAACCGGAGAGGTCGCCGCCGTCCTGACCGAACCGGTGATGACCAATTCCTGCATGGTCCTGCCCGATCCGGGCTTCCATGACGGGTTGCGCGCTTTGACACGCCAATATGGCGCGCTGTTGATGATCGACGAGACCCACACGATCTCCTCTGGTCTGGGCGGCTATACGCGGGTGCATGGCTTGCAGCCCGACATGTTCATCGTCGGCAAATGCGTGGCGGGCGGGATGCCCACCGCCATCTGGGGCGTTACGGAGGCCGTCGCGCAGCGATACGAGGAGGCCAATGGCAAGCGCGCCTCGGGCCATTCGGGCATGGGCACCACGCTTTCCGCCAATCCGATGCAATTCGCCTGTCTGGCCGCCACCTTGTCGGAAGTGATGACCGCGCAATCCTATGCCCATATGGAGCGCGGGGCCGAGCGTCTGTCGGCCGGTCTGGCCGAAAGCATCGCCCGCCATGGCGCGCCCTGGCATGTGGTGCGGGTGGGCGCGCGGGTCGAATTCATCTGCGCCCCGGGCCCGCTGAAGAACGGCGCCGAGGCGGCGCTTGCGCATCAGCCCGCGGTCGAGGCGGCGCTGCATATGGGCTTGTTGACTCGCGGCTCGCTGATCGCGCCCTTCCACAATATGATGCTGGTCAGCCCGGCGACGCGAAAACGGCAGATCGACCGCCTGATCGCCCATTTTGACGCAATACTGACCGAACTTTTCGCGAAAGCCTGACATGACGCCCCCTGCCAACGACCCCACCACCAGCCCTTCGGGTTCCACCATCGCCGAGGCCGAGGCTTTTCTCGACGCCCATCCCGAGATCGAGGCCTTTGACATTGTCCTGCACGATTCCAATGGTATCGGCCGTGGCAAGATCATCCGGCGGCATGAGTTAAAGTCGTTTTACAAATCCGGGCGGCATCTGCCGATCTCGATCCTGGGCCTCGATATCTGCGGCGAGGATGTGCATGAGACCGGGCTGATCTGGGATCAGGGCGATGGCGACCTGCGGGCCTGGCCGATTCCGGGCAGCCTTGTGGCGCTGCACAACACCACCCCGCCGCGCGGCGAGGTGCTGATGGCGATGTACACGCTGGACGGCGAGCCGATGACCTCGGACCCGCGCCATGCGCTGCAACGCCAGGTCGATGCGCTGGCGGCGGAAGGGCTGTATCCGGCGGGGGCTTTCGAGCTGGAGTTTTTCCTGCTCGACAACGCCCGCGGCGCGGATGGCAAGATGCAGCCCGCGCGCGATGTGCTGGACGGGCGCAAGTCCTGGAAAACCGAGGTTTATTCGGTCGATCACCTGCATGGTATGCTGCCCCTGTTCAACGATATCTATGCCGGGGCAAAACTGGCGGGGATCACCGCCGAGACGATGATTTCGGAATACGCGCCGGGGCAATATGAGCTGACGCTGCATTACCGGACCGATGTGATGCAGGCCGCGGATGACCTGATGCGGCTGAAGCGGATCGTCCGGGCGCAGGCGCGCGCCCATGGCGTGACCGCCTGTTTCATGGCCAAGCCGAACGAGAATTACGCCGGATCGGGCATGCATTTCCATGTCTCGATGCTGGATAAAGGCGGCAGGAACGTCTTCGTCGAAGAACAGGAAGGCGTGTGGAATCAGCGGCTTCTGCACGCGCTGGGCGGGCTGAAGGCGACGATGGCGGAATCGATGCTGGTCTTCGCGCCGCATGCGAATTCCTGGCGGCGCTTCGCGGCGCAGAGCTATGCGCCTGTGTCGTTGAGCTGGGGGGTGAACAACCGCTCGGTCGCCCTGCGCATTCCGGCGGGGGATATCAGGGCGCGGCGGATCGAGCACCGGCCAGCGGGGGTGGATGCGAACCCCTATCTGGTGGCGAGCACGGTGCTGGCGGGCATCCGCAAGGGGCTGCGCGAGGGCATCGACCCCGGGCCGGAAACCACCGGCAATGCCTATGAGGATGGCGGCGATGGTGCGATCCCGAGCGACTGGAAATCGGCGATCGTGGCGGCCAAGGCCTCGGAATTCCTGAAGGATGCGCTGGGCGAAGACATGCACCGCACCTTTACCGCGATCAAGGCGGCGGAATATGCGCGCGTCATGCGGACCGTGTCCGAAGTGGATTTCGACCTGTATCTGCACACGGTCTAGGGCGGCGGCAAGCCCACCTTGCCGAAATCCTACCTCTGCGGCGCGGGTCAAGGCCCGCGCCGCCGCATTTCGTCGGCAAGGCGCGGAAAAGGCTGGGAAAACCCTGTCTTCCGAAGGTCTTGCGAACGTCTTCCCAACGTCTTCCATTTTGGCTGCGCCTGCGCGACGGGGGAAGCCGGGGCGAACCCCGACCTACCGGCGCAGCGCGTGGCGCAGGAAGGCGAAGCCGAGCGCCTGTTCGGCGGCCTTTTCATGGCTGCCGCCGCCGCCACCATGGCCGCCCTGATGTTCGTAGTAGAAGGGCCGGTGTCCGGCGGCGTTGAGGACCGCGGCGAAGCGGCGGGAATGCGACGGGTCGACCCGGTCGTCGCGATGCGAGGTGTCGATCAGCGCGGCGGGAAGCGTGCGGGCGGGCACGTTGTGAACCGGCGAATAGGCATGCAGCCAGGCGCGATCCTCGGCCCGGGCGGGGTCGCCATATTCGTCGATCCAGCCGCGCCCAGCGGGAAAATCGGCAAAGCGCAACATGTCCATCACGCCGACCGAGGCCCAGACAGCGCCAAACCGCTCGGGGTAGCGGGTCAACATCACGCCGCAAAGAAGCCCGCCATTCGAGCCGCCATGGCAGGCGATGCGATCCGGCGTGGTGATGCCGCGCCTGACCAGGTCGGCGGCCACGGCGGCGAAATCCTCGAATGCCCTGTGCCGACCGGCGCCCTTGGCCTGCAAGTGCCAGTCGGGGCCAAGTTCGGCCCCGCCACGGATATAGGCCATGACATAGGCGCCGCCGCCTTCGATCCATAGCTTGCCGGTGACGGGATCATACCAGGGGCCAAGGCTGACGCCGAAGCCGCCATAGCCATATTGCAGCACGGGCAGGTCGCCGCGGCCTGTATGGCCGCGCGGCAGGACGATGTGATAGGGCACTTCCTTACCGTCGTCTGAAATGGCTTTCCAGAGATGAACCTCGGCCCCCGTCGCGTCGAACCGCGCGGGCTGGGCATAGAGCGGGCGGAAGGCGATGGCCGCGACGCCCTTTGACAGATCGAAAAGCCAGGTCTGCGGCGGGGTCAGGAAGCCCGAGATCTGCAGGGCGAGCGTGCCGTCGCCCGCATCCGGTTCGGCATCGAAGAAGCCGAAGGACAGGGTCTGGCCCGGAACGGGAGGGGCGATTTCCTGCGGGGCGGCATCGGGGCGCGACAGGTCCAGCGCCATGAGCCGGGGTTCCAGCCAGCGCGTCTCGATCCACAGAAGGTGGCCGGTCGCGAAGCCCACATCGCCCACCGCCGCGCCGGGTTCGGGGCGGAAGAGGATGCGCTGCGGGCCGCCTTCCAGCGGCGCGAGGACGAGGGTTCCGGCGGGATGCGGGCCTTCTTCCTGCGCCACATAGGCCAGATGGCTGTGGCAGAAGCTGGGGGTGCAGTCCGAGGGAGCATCGAGCGGAAGCGGGGGCTTGCCCGGCCGCATCAGGGTGATCGCGGCCTTGCCGATCGCGCGCATGGTGATGCGCGCCTCGATCCAGTCTGCCCCGCCGGCCCTGGTCGTCCAGGCCTGGACCAGAAGATTGCCAGGGTCGGTGCGGTGGTCTTCGGGCGCGGATTCGGGGGATTGGCCGCGCGACAGGCGGCGGATCGTGCCGGGCCAGCCGGATTGCGTGGCATCGCCGTCGCGGGCCGAGGACCAGAGCACCGTATCGCGGCCTGCCCAGGCAAGGCCGCCACGTTCCGGTCCGACGTCGAAGCCGGTTTCGACGAAGGATTTGGAGACAAGATCGAATTCGCGATAGCGCGTCAGGTCGGAGCCTTCCAGCGAGAGACGGATCAGGACGCGGGCGGGATCGAAGGCCGAGGTCACCGCCCCGCGCCAGACCCAGATCTCTCCGGTCTGGGCGCAATGGGCATCGACATCAAAGACCACGTCCCAGGGTGCGTCGGGGCGCGGGACCTGATCCTGCGGCAGACGCAGCCAGAGGCCGCGCGGGTTCTGCGGTGTCTGCCGGAAGGTGTAGACATGGCCCGCCCGGCGCGACAGGCCGCGCAGGCTGTCGGGGGCTTCCAGGATCTCGCGCACCAGGGCTTCGTCTGCGGTGCGGGCAGGGCCGGAGAGGGCGGCGTCGGTGGCGGCATTCTGCGCGGCGACGAAGGATGCGATGGCGGCGGGATCGGTTTCCAGCTCGGCAAAGGGGAAATCGGCGGAGGGGGAATGGGTCATCTGCGGGCCTTTCATGCGCGGCCAGTTAGCGCAGGCGGGGCCGGGGGATGCAAGCGGTCAGGGCAGGGTGGGCGCCCGGGCGACGGCCTCGGCCACAAGCTCCGCGAGCCAGCGCAGACGTTCATTGTCGCGTGCGCGGCGATGCGAGAGGAGGCCGTAGGTGAAGGTAGACAGAGGCAGGGGAAGCTCGAAGGTCCGCAGGCCCGCCGCCTGGGGCGTGGCAGCGAGGCGGCGCGGCACGGCAAGGAGCAGGCCAGCCTGGCGGAGGGCCGCAAGCGCGCCCGCGAAACTGTGGGTGACCATGGCGACCTGGCGTTGCAGCCCGGCGGCGGCGAGTTGGGCGTCGACCGGATTCACCGAAGGGTCGCCCAGCGAGATGGTGATCTGCGGGCTTGCGGCCCAGCGTTCAAGCGTGATGGCGCCTTGCAGCAGCGGGTGGTCGGGAAGGGCCAGGCCGATCAGGGTTTCGCGGTACAGCAGCGTCAGGTCGAAATCGCCCTGCGGCGCGGCATTGGCCCAGAAGCTGAAGAGAAGCGCGCCGCTTTCCAGCGCGCGGGGCGTGTCTTCGGTGATCGGCCGGGTGCGCAGGCGCATTTGCGGCGCGCGCGTCTGCAAGAGCGAGATCACATGGGGCAGGGCGGCGAGGAGCGCATAATCCGAAGCGCCCAGCACCACTTCTCCTCGGTCGGCGGCGGGGTCGAAGCCGGTCGGGCGCAGGGCGGCGCGGGCGGCGGCAAGCGCTTCGGCGACCTGCGGGGCCATGGATTCGGCCCGCGGAGTGGGGATGAGCTTGTTGCCTCGGCGGCGGAACAGCGGGTCGCCGGTGAGGTCGCGCAGGCGGCCCAGCGCATGGCTGACGGCCGGCTGGCTGAGGTTCAGCGCGCGCGCGGCCTGGGTGACCGATCCGCCATGGAGGATGGCTTCGAAGACGGTGAGGAGGTTGAGGTCCGGGCGCGGGTCATTCATTTTATGAATGGTGTGGCAGAACGGAATGAATTGGAAGCTGTATTCAGGGTCTGGCAGGGCAAAGGCTGTGCTTCATAGCGAGTTTCGCCTGAAAGGACTTCCGCGCATGACGACCAATCGTGTGGTTTTGTTGATTGCTGCCGTTCAGGCCGGGATCGTGGGTGTGCTGTATTTCTACCACGGCTGATCAGGCCGCGCGGGCCGGGGAACCGGCCCGCGTGGGGGTTTGCCGCAGGATCTTCTGATCTGACCGTCAGGCCGAATGCGCGCCAGCCGCCAGGGCCGCCACCCGCTCCAGCACCTGCGCCACGGGCGTGCCCTCGCCGATATCCTTGACAATGGCCGAACCGACCACGGCGCCATCAGCGACGCTGGCGATGGTGCGGGCGGCTTCGGGCGTGGTGATGCCGAAGCCCACGATCACGGGCAGGTCGGTCGAGCGTTTGATGCGGGCAACCTCGGGGCCGACATCGGTGGCCTGAGCCGCCGCCGCGCCGGTGATGCCGGTGATCGAGACGTAATAGACGAAGCCGGAGGTGTTTTGCAGCACCTTGGGCAGGCGCTTGTCATCCGTGGTGGGGGTGGCGAGGCGGATGAAGTTCAGGCCCGCCTTCTGGGCGGGGATGCACAATTCGGCATCTTCCTCGGGCGGCAGGTCGACGACGATCAGCCCGTCGATCCCGGCAGATTTCGCATCGGCCAAAAAGCGGTCGACGCCGCGGGAATAGATCGGATTGTAGTACCCCATCAGAACGATGGGGGTCTTCTGGTCGGCGCTTCGGAAGGCGCGCACCATGGCCAGAAGCTTGTCCATGGTCATGCCGCCTTCCAGCGCGCGCTGACCGGCAAGCTGGATGGTCGGGCCATCGGCCATGGGATCGGTGAAGGGCATCCCCAGTTCGATGATGTCGACCCCGGCGGCGGGCAGGCCCTGCATCACCGCAAGCGAGGTTTCCGCATCGGGGTCGCCGCCCATGATATAGGAGACGAAGGCCTTTTTGCCCTCGGCCTTGAGCCGCGCGAAGGTGTCGTCGATCCTGGTCATAGAAATCCCCTAGAAACCCCGACCGGGTTTGCACAAGCGGGCGGGGAAAATCAATGGGGAGACAGGGCAAGCTCGGTCAGCGGCGCGCCGGTGTCGATGAAAAACCGCGCGCCGGGGGCAAGCATCAGGCGCAGCCGGGCAAGGGCGCGGGCGCCCGCCTGGGGATGGCGCCCGTCGAAGGCGCCGACGCGCAGCGCGAAGGCAAGATCATAGGGCGGCTCGCCGGGCAAGAGCACCAGATCCTCGGCCGCGCTGTGGCGCAGGGCGATCAGGCCCGCCGCGATCCCTTCGCAACAGCCGGTGCGGGCCTGGGCGATGGCCTTGGCCGAACGGTCGACACCAAGGACATGACCCGAGGGACCGACGATCCGCGCCACTTCGCGCAGCGCCGCGCCGGGGCCGCAGCCCAGTTCCAGGACGCGCAGGCCGGGGCGCAGCGGCAGCGCGGCGACGGCTGCTGCGATGCGGGCCGAAGGGCCGGTCATCCCGGCTGCCGCCCGGGGGCCGAGACCATCCAATGGGTTCCGCGGCGGTCCTTGAGCATTCCAAAACCGTCGGACCAGAAGGGCGGGGCGAAATCCATGATCACCGCGCCGCCCCGGGCCAGCCTGCCGAAAGTGGTGCGGGCGGCATCGGCGCTGTGGCCAGTCGAGACCGCCTGCTGCGGATCGCCGCCCATGATGCAGGAGACAAAGGCCTTTTTCCGTCGGACTTTAGCCGCGCTAAGCTGTCGTCGATCCTGGTCATGGAAATCTCCAAGAAACCCGGACCAGCCTTGCACAACCGGGCGGGGAAAATCAATGGATCAAGGCGGCGGCTCGATGCGACGACCTCAGAGATCGCGGGCCATCATGACGAGGTCATGCCAGACCTTTCCGCCATCCGGGGTCTGGCGCCAGCGCAGCCGGGGGACCAGCCGCAATGTCACGCGGAACCCGTTCGCTTCATAAAAGGGGCCTGCGGTCTGGGTGCCGAGATGGAGGGTGGTCACAGACTGGCCTCGCAGGGCGTCTGCCAGCGCCTCGGCCAGCCTCGACCCCGTGCCGGGCGGCAGGCCGGGGGCAACGGCCATCATCGCCAGATAGGCATAAAGCCGCCCCTCATGCAGGAAGATCGAGCCACAGGCCCCACCGGCCAAGGCCCCGTCTTCCGTCAGCCACCGAAGCACGAAGGTCGGGCGGATTTTCTCATCCGCCTCGTTCACGGCTTCCAGATAGAGGGTCGGGGCCTCGGTGTCTTCTGCGCCGCGGATGAAGGCCTAGGTGTTTGCTGGTCCCGCAGGCATGTCGATCCTGTGTGCGGAAAACCCCGCTGCGACCAGCGGGTCATGCACCTCGTCGCCCCAGGTGGTCAGCACGACCACGCGCGAGACGGTCGGTCCCTCGCTGGATGACAGCCTTCCGATCAGCCCCGCCGGGTCCGCTCGGAAGGCGTCGTCGGGGCCTGTCTCGGGATAGACGATCCGAACTGCCGGATTGACGCCGAATTCGGTCTCGCGTTTCAGGAAAAGCGCGGTCACTTCGGCGGCAAGTGAATCCAGCCGCTCTTGTGATCCCGTCGTCAGTTCCAGCCGGAAGGACCGGCCAGCGAGATCAATCGTTCTGTTTGTCATGGGTCCGGCCTAGCAGGCCGGGCGCCCAGATGCCATGACCGAATCCTATTCCGGCGTCACCGAGATCATCCAATGCGTGCCATATCGGTCCTTCAGCATCCCGAAACCGCGGGAAAAGAAGGTCGAGCCGAAGTCCTGTATCACCTGTCCGCCCGCCGACAGAGCGCCGAAGAGACGCTGTCCCTCTGCCACGGTCCCGGCCACATGCATCAGAGATACCGCCGATTGCGGGTCGCCGGTCATGCCGGGGGGATAGTCCGAGGCCATCAGCAGGCCGTCCGGCAGGGTCAGCTGGCCGTGGATCACGCGGGTCGGGTCGCGCAGCGTGTCGTCCATGTCGGGGGCATCGGAGTAGCGCATCATTTGCAGGTCGGACGCGCCGAAGATATCGGCGTAAAAGACCAGCGCTTCCGCGCAGTGGCCCTGGAAATGGAGGTAGGGAATGGGCATGGCGGCCTCCTTCAGGCATTGGGACAGCATAGCACGAAGCGATGCGTGCGGGGGCAACTTGATAAGCCGGGGCGCGCCCACTAGAAGCGGCCCGGAACGATAACGGAGTTGGGCGCCATGGGTTTCAAGATGGGCATTGTCGGGCTGCCGAATGTGGGCAAGTCCACCCTCTTCAACGCGCTGACCCGCACGGCGGCGGCGCAGGCGGCGAATTTTCCCTTCTGCACCATCGAGCCGAATGTCGGCGAAGTGGCGGTGCCGGATGCGCGGCTGGATATTCTGGCCGGGATCGCCGGGTCGAAGCAGATCATCCCGACGCGGATGACCTTTGTCGACATCGCCGGTCTGGTGCGGGGCGCGTCGAAGGGCGAGGGGCTGGGCAACCAGTTCCTGGCCAATATCCGCGAATGCGATGCCATCGCCCATGTGCTGCGCTGCTTTGAAGATGGCGACATCACCCATGTCGAAGGCCGGATCGACCCGGTGGCCGATGCAGAGACCATCGAGACCGAGCTGATGCTGGCCGATCTTGAGAGCATCGAGCGGCGGCGTGCGAACCTTGCCCGCAAGATCAAGGGCGGCGACAAGGAAGCGGTCGAGCAGGACCGCCTGCTGACCCTGGCCGAAAAGGCGCTGGCGGCAGGCCAGCCCGCGCGGACGGTGAAGGTCTCGGAGGATGACCTGCGCAACTGGCGCCTGCTGCAGCTTCTGACCGCCAAGCCGGTGCTTTATGTCTGCAATGTCGAAGAGGCTTCGGCGGCCAATGGCAACGGCCAATCGGCCCGGGTGGCCGAGATGGCGGCGCGGCAGGGCGCGGGATCGGTGGTGATCTCGGGCCGGATCGAGGAGGAGCTGGCGCAGCTTCCCCCCGAGGATGCGGCGGTCTTCCTGGAGGAGATGGGGCTGCATGAGGCGGGGCTCGACCGGCTGATCCGGGCGGGTTACGCGCTGCTGGGCCTGCAGACCTATTTCACCGTCGGCCCGAAGGAAGCGCGGGCCTGGACGATCACCAAGGGCACGCTGGCGCCGCAGGCGGCGGGCGTGATCCATGGCGATTTCGAGAAGGGCTTCATCCGGGCCGAGACCATGGCCTATGACGATTACGTCGCCGGCAAGGGCGAGGCCGGGGCCAAGGAGGCGGGCAAGTTCCGCGTCGAGGGCAAGACCTATGAGGTCAAGGACGGCGACGTCCTGCACTTCCTGTTCAACGCCTGAGGGGCGCTGTCCCACGCAGGGACATGGATAGGGCCAAGCAATTTCAATTGCTTGGCCTTCTCGGATTCAGATTTCGTTAATCCTTGTCGTCTGATCAGGCCGGATCGACCAGGCGGCCCAGAACGCGCCCGCCCAGGATATGCAGGTGGTAATGCGGCACTTCCTGCATGCCATGCGCGCCCGCATTGGTGATGCCGCGATAACCGGCTTCGGCCAGGCCCAGACCGGCGATCACAGTGGCGACGGTGCGGTGGAAATCCACGATCTCTTCGGCCGAAGCCTCGGCGGCGAAATGGTCGAGATTGACGTAAGGCCCCTTGGGGATCGCCAGAACATGCACCGGCGCATGGGGGCGGATGTCATGGAAGACCAGGGTATGCGCCGTTTCGGCCACGGTCTTGTTGGGGATCTCGCCGCGCAGGATGCGGGCGAAGATATTCTGCGGGTCATAGGTCCAGCTGATTTGGGAGGGCATGTCTTCTCAATCCACGAAAAGGTATTCGGTCGCCACGATCTGGCGGGCTTTCTCGACCGGGATATCAAGAAACTCGGCCAGCGGCACGGTGTTTTCATCCAAGGTGGCGGATTGGCGGATGCGCTGGAAGCCGGGAAAATTCTGCTCGCGGATGCGGTCTGATTCAAAACGCACATCGTAGCGGATGGTGGGCAGAAGCCTGTCGATCGTCTCTTGCGGCGTATGATCGCCCGCCAGCCCGACGCGTCGGGCATGGCCGATCAGATAGTCGTCGGTGAAATCGCATTCGATTTCCAGAAGCCGGACCCGGGCCTTGTCATTGTAGAAATCCTGCATCAGCTCGACCGAGGCCGGGTCGATGCAGAAGACCAGCCGGTCGGTCTGCCAGTAATCATAGAGCATCCGCACCAGCGCACGGCGGTGGCGGGTGCGTTTTTCCAGCGTCGTCTGGATGCCGCCCAGATCGGGCAGGGGGGTGGCGCCCTCGTTGAAGAGATAGTCGATGGCGGGCAGGTTGGTGACCTGGCGGACGCGGTCGACCAGGCGCTTGGCGACATGCCATTTCTTGCAGGTGACCATCATCAGCGTGCGTTCGCGGCCCAGCGAGGTTTCGGTTTCCCAGAAGCGCGGCGCGAAGCGGCGGCCGATGCGGCCGCGCCCGGTGAGAAACTTGAACAGGCTGCGGCCTTCGTTCGAGATCGCGAACCGCTTGCCACGGGCGGCGTAAAGCTCGCCAAGCCGCTGTTTCAGCTCTTGCGCATCGGGGCTGATCTTGCGGGCGAAGAGATAGTCTTGCGACAGCAGAAGGTCGTAATGGTCGTTGTAGAAGGTCAGCGGCATCCCGTAATCGGTGAACATCAGGAAGGTCAGCGGACGGGTGCGGATTTCCTGTTCCGGCACGAGATGGCGGACAAGGGTCTGGAAGAAGGTCTCGTCCGGGATCCAGCTGGTGCGGAAGAAGCGCATCACATCGCGGCGCTTGGCGATGAAGTCGAGCACCCATTCGACGGTACGGCGGCGCAGGCACCACCATTGGCTGCCGATCTGCATGACAAGATCGGCGGGGATCTTGCGTTCCAGGCCCAGGCGTTTCTGCCAGGCCAGCGAGCGGTAGAACCAGGCTTTCTGGGTGCGTTCGTTGAACCAGTGGCGATAGATCAGCCGCTCTTCCTTGATGCCGGTCTTGATCCAGTCGGAATTGTGGAAATCGAAGCTTTCGATGTAATCGACATCCTCGCGTTCCAGGAAGGCGCGGGCATATTCGGCCGATTTGATCGGCATGCAATCGCCCGAGAGCATGTAGAAATGCGTGGCGCGGGGGAAGGCGGCGACCGCGGCGCGGATGGCCTGGAGGCTGGCATCGACCAGGCTCCATTCCCCCCAGCCGCATTTGACGCGGCGGCGGGCGAAGACCACGCCCGGATTGTCGGCCAGCACCGCGCGGATGCGGTCATAGTCCTCGCGCCGGGCGCGGGCGTCGAAATGGATGGCGATGCAATCGCCCGCCGCCGTCAGGCGCTGGGCCTGGGCGATGATCCCGTCGGGGTCCTTGTGACAGAGCAGGATATAGGCGATCGTCGCCATTCAGGCCGCCATCATGCTGGGAAAGTCCTGCTGATCTTCACGTCCGGGCCGTCCTGTCGTGGCGCTTGGGTGTCGCGCGCGCATTGTTTCCGCAAATTGACTTATGCTTCCTTGAAAGGACAGAGGTTCTTTGCTCTTTTCGCGCCAAAGGGGTCCGTGGCGGAACAAGTTCCGCCTTAGAAGCGATCCGGTCGAGGCAGAGGTGACATGCGATGGGGTTTCCCGGCACATGGATGACGGAAAGCGAAAGCGTGGTCTATCGCGTGGTGCCGAAATGCGCCTGCTCGACCATCGGCCAGATCATGTATTACTCGGATCATGGCCGCTTCTTCGACGGCGACATCCATGACTCCACGACCGGCCTGCACAAATGGGCGCAGGAGCAAAGCCAGCCGCTGATCGAGAAGAACGTCAAGGCGCATAAAAGCTATGCCTTCACCTGCGTGCGCAACCCCTATACCCGCATCCTGTCGAGCTTCTTCGACAAGATCTGCGGCATCCAGCGCAACGGCAAGCGCTATCGCGGCAATCTGGTGCCGATGCTGGTGCAGAAATACGGGATCGAGGTCGGCGGGCCCGAGGGCACGGGCGAGTTCGACCAGATCAAGAGCTTCCGCCGCTTCCTGCTGTTCGCGCGCGACACCATCCGCTTCAAGAAGCCGATGGAGCCGGATATCCATTGGTCGGCCATGTCGGGCCATATCGCGACCTTCATCGTGAATGGCGGGCGCTATGACCAGATCTTCTTCACCGAGGATTTCAATCCGGGGATGCAGAAGGTGCTGGACCGGATCAAGGTCAAGCACAAGGTCGACCTGAAGAAGATCCCGCGCTTCAACGAAAGCGAGGGGCATGGGCCGAAGCGGCTGCATCCGGTCGAGGATTACTTTGACGATCTGTCGAAGCATCTGGTCTGGGAAATCTACAAGCGCGATTTCCAGCTGTTCAAATACGATTTCGACAATCCGGCCAACAAGATGCCCAAGGGCGAGGTCGACCTGGACGAGGTCCATGCCAAGCTGGGCGATTGAGCGGGGCGACGTCTCGGTGAAGAATCGGCGCCCCGCCCGGGTGTTTTAGGCCTCGTCGGGCAGCTGCCGCACCGCGCCCTTGTCGGCGCTGGTCGCCAGAAGCGCATAGGCCTTGAGCGCGGCGGTGACGCGGCGGGTCCGCTTGGCTTCGGGTTTCCAGCCCTTCTTGTCCTGCTCGGCCCGGCGGGCGGCAAGATCGGCCTCGGAGACGCGCAGGCTGATGGTGCGCTTGGGGATGTCGATGTCGATCATGTCGCCTTCGCGGACAAGGCCGATCGTGCCGCCCGCTGCCGCTTCGGGGCTGACATGGCCGATCGACAGGCCCGAGGTGCCGCCCGAGAAGCGGCCATCGGTCAGCAGGGCGCAGGCTTTGCCCAGGCCCTTCGACTTCAGGTAGCTGGTCGGGTAGAGCATTTCCTGCATGCCCGGCCCGCCCTTCGGCCCTTCATAGCGGATGACGACCACGTCGCCTTCCTTGATCTTGTTGGTCAGGATCGCCGAGACGGCGGCATCCTGCGATTCGAACACACGCGCCGGGCCGGAGAAGACGAAGATCGATTCATCGACCCCGGCGGTTTTCACGATGCAGCCGTCCAGCGCGATATTGCCCTTCAGCACAGCGAGCCCGCCTTCCTTGGTGAAGGCATGCGTGGCGTCACGGATCACGCCCTTTTCGCGGTCGAGATCCAGCTCGGCATAGCGTTTCGACTGGCTGAAGGCGGTGGCCGAGCGGACATTGCCGGGCGCGGCCTTGAAGAAATCGCGGACGCTGTCGTGGTTGGTGCGGGAAATGTCCCAATGGTCGAGCGCCGCGCCCATCGTCGGCGAATGCACGGTGACGCAATCGCGGTTCAGCAGGCCCGCATTGTCCAGCTGGCCAAGGATCGCCATGATGCCGCCGGCGCGGTGGACATCCTCCATATGCACGTCCTGCTTGGCCGGCGCGACCTTGCACAGGCAGGGCACGCGACGGGAAAGCTGGTCGATGTCATCCTGGTCGAAGTCGATGCCGCCTTCATGCGCGGCGGCCAGGATATGCAGGATGGTGTTGGTCGATCCGCCCATGGCGATGTCCAGCGCCATGGCATTTTCGAAGGCCTTCTTGTTCGCCACGTTGCGCGGCAGCACGCTGGCATCGTCCTGCTCGTAATGCCGCCGGGTGATGTCGACGATCAGGTGACCCGCTTCCACGAACAGCCGCTTGCGGTCCGAATGGGTGGCGAGGGTCGAGCCATTGCCGGGCAGCGACAGGCCCAGCGCCTCGGTCAGGCAGTTCATCGAATTGGCGGTGAACATGCCCGAGCAGGAGCCGCAGGTCGGGCAGGAGGCCTTCTCGATCGCCTCGACTTCCTCGTCGGAGTATTTGTCATCGGCGGCGACGACCATGGCATCAACCAGATCGAGCGCGATCTCCTTGCCCTTGATCACCGCCTTGCCAGCCTCCATCGGCCCGCCCGAGACGAAGACGGCGGGGATGTTCAGCCGCATCGCGGCCATCAGCATGCCGGGGGTGATCTTGTCGCAGTTCGAGATGCAGACCATGGCGTCGGCGCAATGGGCGTTGACCATGTATTCGACCGAGTCGGCGATGATCTCGCGCGAGGGCAGCGAATAGAGCATCCCGTCATGGCCCATGGCGATGCCGTCATCGACCGCGATGGTGTTGAATTCCTTGGCGATGCCGCCTTCCGCCTCGACCTCGCGCGCCACAAGCTGGCCCAGGTCTTTCAGATGGACATGGCCGGGCACGAATTGGGTGAAGCTGTTCACGATGGCGATGATCGGCTTGCCGAAATCGCCATCCTTCATGCCGGTGGCGCGCCAGAGGCCGCGGGCCCCGGCCATGTTGCGGCCATGGGTGGTGGTGCGGGAACGATAGGCGGGCATGGCGAACCTCCGATAGCACGTCGCCTACGGGGTTAGCGCCTGTTGCGGGCAGGTTCAATGCCGGAAGATTTCTGCAGCTGCAAAGGCGGGCGCCGGGCGGGCGCGAATTTCGTCGAGAATTCGAGGCTAGATTCCGCCCGCCGCGCGGACCCAGGCGACGATGGCGGCGCGTTCCTCGGGTTCCATATAAGACAGGTTTCCGGGCGGCATCGCATGGGAATAGCCCGCCTGAAGCGCGATGCGCGGCGCCTCATGCGCGATCTGAGCCTCGGTTTCCAGAACCACGTTCTTGGGCGCCCAGTGCAGGCCGTCCCAGACCGGCTCGGCCGCGTGGCACATCGAGCAGCGGCCCTGAACGATGGAGACCACATCCTCGAAGCCCTGGGCCTGGGCGAAGCGGCTGGCCTGCGGCGAGAGCGCGGCCTCGGCGGGCGGCGTGCGCAGGGGCGCGGTGGAGAGCCAGGCGACGATCAGGAACAGGATCACGGTCACCAGCCAGGTCCAGTGCGGGTTCCCTTTGCCCGCGTGGCGGGTGTTGAACCAGTGACGGATGGTGACGCCCATCAGGAAGACGAGGCTGGCGATGATCCAGTTGTATTGCGTGGCGAACACGAGCGGGTAGTGGTTCGACAGCATCAGGAACAGGACGGGCAGCGTCAGATAATTGTTGTGGGTGGAGCGCTGCTTGGCGATCTTGCCGTATTTCGGATCGGGCACGCGGCCGGCCTTGAGATCGGCCACCACCTTCCTTTGGTTCGGCATGATGATCATGAAGACATTGGCCGACATGATCGTGGCGGTGAAGGCGCCGAGATGCAGCAGGGCGGCGCGGCCCGAGAAGACCGAGGTGTAGAACCAGGCCATGCCGACCAGAACGATGAAAAGCGCGACCATGACCAAGGTCTGGTTGGCGGAGACGAAGGTCTTGCAGATCTGGTTGTAGACCAGCCAGCCGAAGGCCAGCGAGGCGAGCGAGATGCCGATGGCCTGCCAATGCGCCAGTTCCATGACCGTGGGGTCGATCAGGAACAGGTCGGCGCCGAGGTAATAGACCAGGACCAGCATGGCAAAGCCAGAAAGCCAGGTCGCGTAGCTTTCCCATTTGAACCAGACCAGATGCTCGGGCAGGAATTCGGGCGCCACGAGGTATTTCTGGATATGGTAGAAGCCGCCGCCGTGGACCTGCCATTCCTCGCCATGGGCCAGGGGCGGCAGCGACGGTGTCTTGCGCAGGCCAAGGTCGAGCGCGACGAAATAGAAGCTGGAGCCGATCCAGGCGATGGCGGTGATGACATGGAGCCAGCGGACCGCGATCTCGATCCATTCGCCCAAAACCAGCCAGTCATACATGCGTGCGCCCCCTGTTTGTTGCCCAAAGGCTATACCCAAGCCGGATTTCCTGATAATCCTTTCAAATGCCGGATCACTTTCAAGCCGAGCTGAATAATCGCACAAAATAAGCGCCGGATGGGCCGATGAGCTATGTGAACAATATCCGCATGTTCGTCCGTGTCTATGAACTGGGCAGCATGAGTTCGGCAGCGCGGGACCAGCGGACCTCTCCGGCGGTGGCATCGGCGCGAATCTCGGAACTGGAGAAGCATCTGGGCGTGCGGCTGTTCAACCGCACGACGCGCAGCCTTCAGGCCACCGAGAATGGCCGCATCTTCTATGACGGCGCCCGCCGGGTGCTGGAGGCGATCGACGAGGCCGAGGCCGCGGTGATGGATGTCACGCAGAACCCGCGCGGCACGATCCTTGTGGCGGCGCCCCTGGGCATCGG
Source organism: Neotabrizicola paludis (assembly GCF_044142105.1). Lineage (NCBI taxonomy): Bacteria > Pseudomonadati > Pseudomonadota > Alphaproteobacteria > Rhodobacterales > Paracoccaceae > Neotabrizicola > Neotabrizicola paludis. Next base: position 126,694 of record NZ_JBGTYM010000004.1, on the reverse strand, counting down.
CCGGCGGCTGATCGCGCCGCAAGTGCCGGCCTTCAAGGACCTTTACCCGCAGATCGACGTGCGGCTGCGCCTGTCGGACCGGGTGATCGACGTGGTCAGCGAAGGCATCGACGTGGCCTTCCATCTGGGGATTCTGGAGGATAGCAGCCTGAAGGTGCGGCTGATCGCCGATTGCCCGCGCGTGCTGTGCGCCGCGCCCGGCTATATCGCGCGGCGGGGGATGCCCGCAGATGGCGTCGCGCTGGTGGGGGATCGGCATGATTGCCTGAACCTGCGCTTTCCGGGGGCGAAAGAATTTCAGTGGACCTTGCAGACGGCCGAGGGGCCGCGCCGCTTCGAGGTCTCGGGTCCGTTCGAAAGCGATGATGGCGATGTGCTGACCGGCTGGGCGCTGGACGGGCGCGGCATCGTGATGAAGCCCCTGTTCGAAGTGGCGGAGTATTTACGCGACGGGCGGCTGGTGCAGGTCTGCGACGCGACGCCGCCGGTGCCGGTGCAATTGTCGAGCCTGTCGCAGCATCGGCGGCTGAAGGACCCGAAATTGCGGCTTTTCACCGATTTCATTGCCCAGCGCATCAAGGAACAGATGCGCCGGGCGGTGGAGGACCCAACCGACAGTGACAAGGGGCAGAGGGTATGAAGATCTGGGGGCGCGAGAATTCGGCCAATGTGCGCAAGGCGCTGTGGTGTGCCGAAGAGCTGGGGCTGGACTATGAGCATGTCCCGGCGGGGGGCGCGTTCGGCGTGGTGAATACGCCGGAATACCGGGCGATGAACCCGAACGGTCTGGTGCCGGTGCTGGAAGATGACGGGCTGGTCCTATGGGAATCGAATGTGATCGTGCGCTATTTGGCGCGGGCCTATGGCACGGCGCCCTTTGCGCCTGCGGATGCCAAGGCCTGGGCGGCGGCGGAGAAATGGATGGACTGGACCTCGCTGTCCTTTGCCGGGCCGTTTCGCGACCTGTTCTGGAACAAGGTGCGGCTGGGGCCTGGCGAGCGCGACGAAGCGGCGATGGAGCGCGGGCGGGTGCAATGCGGCAAGGTGCTGGCGCTGGCCGATGAGGTTCTCTCGCGGCAGGACTGGATGTCAGGGGCCGATTTCGGCTTTGGCGACATTCCTCTGGGCGTCATCGCCTATGGCTGGTTCGGCATGGAGATCGAGCGGCCCCCGCTGCCGCATCTGGAGGGTTGGTATCGCCGCCTGACCGAACGCCCGGCCTATCGGAAAGGCGTGATGACCCCTCTGACCTGAGGTTGCGGCACTGGCCTGTCCTGCCTAGGGTCCGGCCAGGCCAGAAGAAGGAACGGCACTGATGACCGGGATCGAGACCAGCCACCAGGTTGCCTGCCATTGCGGCACGGTGCAGTTGCGCGTGACCTTGACCGAGGGCTTCGCCAGCGCCCGGCGCTGCAGCTGTTCCTATTGCCGGATGCGGGGTGCGATCGCCGTTTCGGCCCGGATCGAAGGAATCGAATTCCTGGCCGGGCAGGACAATCTGACCCTGTATCAGTTCAACACGGGCACGGCGAAACACTGGTTCTGCAAGACCTGCGGCATTTACACCCATCATCAGCGCCGGTCGAACCCGCAGGAATTCGGGGTGAATGTCGCCTGTATCGAAGGCGTCAGCCCGTTCGATTTCGCCGAAGTTCCGGTGATGGACGGGGTGGCGCATCCATCGGATGCGGGCGGCAGGTCGCGGATCGCAGGTGTGCTGCGGTTCGAGGCGCTGGACTAGGCCAGGGCGCATTCACACGACGAGTCGAAGCGATCGGGGACGCTTGCCCGCATCCCCCATCCGGGGATATGATCGCACCATGTCACATGAACATTCCCACGATGTCGGCCCGGATATCATCAAGCGGCTGAAGCGCGCCGAGGGCCATCTGCGCCATGTCATCCAGATGATCGAGGCGGGGCGCCCCTGCCTGGATACGGCCCAGCAATTGCTGGCGGTCGAGCGTGGCATCCTTGCTGCCAAGCGGCAGATGATCCATGCCCATATGGACCATTGCCTGGGCATGGCCGATGACGGGGCGGGTCCGCACGCGCTGGACGACATCCGCGCGCTGGCGAAACTTCTTTAGGTTATCCCCCCTAGGGGGATTGATCCTGCGGCGGGTTTGGGTCTATCCCCGGGGGGAGGATGATTCAGGACCGAGACCATGACCCCCTTCGCCGATCTTATTGCCCAGGGCGCCGGGCGCGCCTGGTTCTTCATTCCCAGCGCAATCCTTCTGGGCGCGCTGCACGGGCTGGAGCCGGGCCATTCCAAGACGCTGATGGCGGCCTTCATCGTGGCGGTGCGTGGCACGGTGAAACAGGCGGTGCTGCTGGGTCTGGCGGCGACCGTTTCACATACGATGGTGGTCTGGGCCATCGCCCTGGGGGGGATGTGGCTGTATCAGGGCCTCGATGCCGAGGCGGTGGAACCCTATTTCCAGCTTTTGTCCGGTGCCATCATCATCCTTCTGGCGCTGTGGATGATCTGGCGCACCTGGTCTGACCGCCACGCGGCACGGGCACATTCCCACGACCACGGGCATCACCACGACCACGACCATGGACATCATCACGACCATGACCACGGCCATTCCCATGATCATGACCGCGGCGCCGCAGCGGGGGACAGCCGCACGCTGGACACCGGCCATGGTCATGTCGCGCTGGCGCTGGTGCCGCGCGAGGGCCAGCGGTTCTGGCAGTTCACCGCGCTGAGCGGCCAATTCTGGGCGCCGGGAGAGGTGACGGTAACGGCGCACCCGGCGCAGGGCGGGGCCGAGCGGCACTATGCCTTCCGGGTCGCGGACGGCGTTCTGCTCTCGGCCACGCCGGTCGATCTGCCGGAGGATTTCACCGCCAGGCTGACCCTGTCGCATCGCGGCCATGCGCATCACTATGACCTTGCCTTCGGCGCGGCGGATCTGGCCGAGGAGCAGGGGCTGGATCTGGGCGAAGAGAGCTATCAGGACGCGCATGAGCGCGCCCATTCCGCCGATATCCAGCGCCGCTTCAAGGGCCAGACCGTGACCAACGGGCAGATACTGCTTTTCGGTCTGACCGGCGGGCTGTTGCCTTGCCCGGCGGCGATCACGGTGCTGCTGATCTGCCTGCAACTCAAGGAAATCCCGCTGGGCGCGGTTCTGGTACTGTGTTTCTCGATCGGGCTCGCGCTGGTCCTTGTGGGGGTCGGCGCGGCGGTGGCCATCGGCGCGCGCCGGGCTTCGCGCCTGTCGCCGCGCCTGGCGGCGCTGGCGGGCCGTGCGCCCTATCTGTCGGGCGCGCTGATCATTCTTGTCGGGCTTTATGTCGGCGCGCATGGGGCGGCGGCGCTGCTGGCCTGACCTCGTATAGGGTCAGGCACCGGTGACGCGCCAGATCACGTCGCCCACGTCATCGGCCATCAGCAGCGACTTGCGGTCGGGGCCAATTGCCACGCCGACCGGGCGGCCATAGGCCAGCTTCTCGTCGGCCGACAGGAAGCCGGTCAGGATGTCGCGCGGCGGGCCTGACGGCGCGCCATTGGCGAAGGGCACGAAGATCAGCTTGTAGCCCGACAGGATCGAGCGGTTCCACGAGCCGTGCTGGCCGATCACCATGCCGCTGCCGAAGCCGGGCAGGGTGCCTTCGGGCATCCAGCACAGCCCAAGCGAGGCGGTGTGGCCGCCCAGGGCGTAATCGGGCTGGATCGCGCGGGCGACCAGGGCCGTATCCTGCGGCACGCGGTCGTCGACCGTCTTGCCCCAGTAGCAATAGGGCCAGCCGTAAAAGCCGCCCTCCTGCACCGAGGTCAGGTAGTCGGGCGGGGTCTCGTCGCCCAGCCCGTCGCGTTCGTTCACCACAGTCCAGAGCTGGCCCTTCACCGGCTCCCAGGCCATGCCGACCGGGTTGCGCAGGCCCGAGGCGAAGATGCGGGCCTTGCCGGTGGCGATGTCCAGCTCCCAGATCGCGGCGCGGCCTTCCTCGGCCTCCATGCCGTGATCGCCGATATTGGAAAGCGAGCCGACACCCGCCATGATGCGGCTGCCATCGGGCGAGACGATCAGGCTGCGGGTCCAGTGGCCATGCGGCTTGAAGCTCACCAGCGTTTCGCCCGCGCCCTGAAGCGCGGTGGCGCCCGCGGTGTAATCGAAAACCTTGATGCCGTCGGTATTGCCCAGATAGAAGCGCCCGCCTGCCAGCGCCATGCCGAAGGGCTGGCGCTGGTTCGCCACAAAGGTGGTGCGGAATTCGGCCACGCCATCGCCATCGCCGTCGCGGAACAGGGTGACGCGGTTGGCGCTGTCGCCCACGGCCTTGACCCGGCGCATGGTCGCCTGGGCGGCATGGTCCATCAGGGTCCTGGGCGGGGCGGGCTCTTCCTTGGATTCCGCCACCAGCACATCGCCATTCGGCAGAACTTCGATCCAGCGCGGGTGATCCAGCCCGGTGGCGAAGGCATTGACCTTGAGCCCAGGCGCGCAGGTCGGCAGATGGCCCGCGACCCAGCCCTTCGCGGCGGGCATCTTCAGCGTCATGATGCCCTGCGCCCGCGCCTGCGGAATGGCGGGCGTGGTGCCGACCGCCTGCTCTTTGGGCGAGGCCCGGCGCCGCATCGCCGCGATGGTGCCTCCGAGAAGGGCGGTTGCCCGAGCGATCAGATCCATGTCCCGTCCTTGTCCCCTGGCTGCGTTCCCTGCGCAGACTAACCGCTCTTTGCGGCTGAGCACAGCCCGCCTGCGTCCGGCAAGGGAGAGCTGTGCCGCCCGGCCCGCCCACCGATGCTGCGCGTGCAAAGATCACTCACCAGTTGACGTATATTTTACCGGATGGTCAATTGCCAGGCAGTCCGGCCCGCAAACCCGGCCATCGGCCTGCGGGGCCAAGGAATCCTTGACAGGGCCGGACCACGCGCCACGACTGAAAACAGCCATAAACGCCAACAGAAACGGGGAGACACATGTCACAGAATTTCCGCCTGAACCGCCGCCTTCTGCTGCAGAGCGGCCTGATCCTCGGCTCTTCGGCGATGCTGGCCCGGCCCCTGGCCGCGCAGACGCCGGTCAAGGTGGCGGGCATCCATGGCTCGCCGGTCGAGAACGCCTGGAATTCGGTGCTGCACAAGGCCCTGCAGGATGCGGCGGCCGAAGGGGTGATCGAATACACCTTCTCGGAAGGGGTGGCGGGGCCGGATTATCCGCGCGCGATGAGGGAATATGCCGAGCAGGGCGCCAAGCTGATCATCGGCGAGACCTTCCCGGTCGAAAACCAGGCCCGCGAAGTGGCGGGCGAATATCCCGACACCTCTTTCGTGATGGGGTCTTCGGGCGGCCCGGCGGGGTCGAATTTCGGCACCTTCGGCACCTGGAACTATGACGGCGCCTATTGCGCCGGGATGCTTGCGGGCAAGATGACCAAGTCGAATGTCGTGGGCTCGGTCGGCGCCATGCCGATCCCCGAGATCAACCTCTTGATCAACGCCTTCGCCGAGGGCGTGAAGGCGGTGAACCCCGATGCCAAGCACCTGATCAGCTGGATCGGCACCTTCTTCGACCCGCCCAAGGCGCGCGAGGCGGGGCTGGCCATGATCGATGCCGGGGCCGACATTCTGTTCGGCGAACGGATCGGCACGGCGGATGCGGCCAAGGAACGCGGCATCAAGTCGGTCGGCTCGCTGATCGATTATACGCCGATGTATCCCGACACGGTCTTTGCCAATGCGCTCTGGGGCTTCCGCCCGATCCTGAATGCGGCCCTGGCCGATGTTGCGGCGGGCACACCGACCGGCAAGGACTATACCGCGTTCGGGCTGATGAAAGAGGGCGGGTCGGATATTGCCTACACGAAGGGCGTGGCCGGGGACGAGGCCGAGGCGGCGATGGAGAAGGTGCGGGCCGACATCAAGTCCGGCGCGTTCGAAGTGCCGCAGAACTTCGACGAGCCGAAGTAAGCCGCAAGCATGAGGGGCGATGCGACGGCGCTGGCCGCGGCGATAGGCCGTGGCCAGCTTACGGCATCCGAGGCGATGGAGGCATCGCTCTCGGCCGCCGCCTCCTGGGCCGATCTGGGCGCGATCTGCCTTCTGGAGGCCGAACTGGGTCGAAGGGCGGCAGCGAACTGGGATGCGCGGCCCTCGGGCGCGGTCTTCGGCGGCGTGCCGGTTCTGGTCAAGGATCTGGGCGCGCCCTTCGCGGGCCTGCCCGCCGCCGCAGGATCGGCGCTGTTTCCGCGCGGCCCGGGCGCGGCGGATAGCGATCTGGCGCGGCGTTTCCGCACGGCCGGGCTTTTGCCCTTTGGCCTGACCACCAGCCCGGAATTCGGCCTGTCTCTGGCCAGCGAACCGGCCATCGGACCCCGGTGCCGCAATCCGCTGAACCAAGGCCTGTCGCCCGGCGGGTCTTCCGGTGGCGCGGCGGCTTCTGTCGCGGCGGGGATCGTCGCCATTGCCCACGCAACCGATGCGGGCGGGTCGATCCGGGTGCCTGCCGCTGCCTGCGGTCTGGTCGGGCTGAAGCCGTCGCGCGGAACCATTCCGGGCGGGCCGGGCTATGGCAACCATCTGGGCGGCATCGCCAGCGAGCTGGCGGTCTGCCGGACGGTGCGGGACGCGGCGGCGATCCTGTCCGTCTGCGCTACAGACCCGCGCGGCCCCTTTGCCGCGGCGGCGCCCTTGCCGGAGGACGGGCCTTTCCGCATCGGACTGGTCACCGATCACGCAGAGCCCGCCCGTGCCGAAGCGGTCGAGGCCGCCGCCAGGGCGCTGGAGCGGGCGGGGCACCGGATCGGGGCGGTCGACGGCAAGAAGGTGAACGCGCTTGCCGCCACTTCGGCCCGGCTTTTCGCCGATATCGCCGCGATCAACCTGGCGACATTCGCCGAGGAGGCCGGGCTTGACCTTGCCCGCGCCGAGGCGATGACCCGCGCCACCGTGGCGCATGGCGCGGCGATGGGCGGGCCGCAGGTCTGGCGGATCACGCAGGAGATGGTTCTGGTCAGCCGCGACCTCTGGGCGCTGTTTGATGGGATCGACGCGCTGCTGACGCCGATGCTGTCCTCTGCCGCGAAACCGCTTGGGGCCTTCCCGACCGATCACAGCGACCGCGCCGCCCATTTCGCGGCGATGCAGGCCTTTGCGCCCTATGCGGCACTCGCGAATATCTCGGGCTTTCCCGCGCTCACGCTGCCGTTCGGCCGGGACGCGGCGGGCTTGCCCCTGCCGGTGCAGATCCTGGCGCCGTTCGGCGGCGAGGGGCGGCTTCTGGCGCTTGCGGCGCGGCTGGAAGCCGAGGAACGCTGGCAGCACCCCTTTGCCGTGGCAGGTCTGGCATGAGCGAGAATGTCCTGAACATCGCCAATGTGTCAAAGCGCTTCGGCACCACGCTGGCCAATGACGACATCTCGCTGACGCTGGCCAAGGGCGAGATCGTGGCCCTGCTGGGCGAGAATGGCGCGGGCAAGACGACGCTGATGTCGATCCTCTTCGGCCATTACACACCTGATAGCGGCGAGATCACGGCCTTCGGCCAGCCCCTGCCGCCCGGCAAGCCCAAGGCCGCGATCCGCGCGGGTATCGGCATGGTGCATCAGCATTTCTCGCTGGCGCCCAACCTGACCGTTCTGGAAAACGTGATGACCGGGACGGAAAGCCTGTGGCGCCCGGCCTCGAACACGCGGGGCGCGCGGGCCAAGCTGATGACGATTTCCGATCGTTTCGGGCTGAAGGTCGATCCCGATGCCCGGCTTGGCGATCTGTCGGTCGGAGAGCAGCAGCGGGTCGAGATCCTGAAGGCGCTGTACAATGACGCGCGCATCCTTGTGCTGGACGAGCCGACGGCGGTGCTGACCAATATCGAGGCCGAGGGCATGTTCCGCACGCTCAAGGACATGGCGGTGCAGGGCCTTTCGCTGATCTTCATCTCGCACAAGCTGGATGAGGTGATGGCGACCGCGCACCGCATCGTCGTGCTGCGCGGCGGGCGGATGGTGGCCGAACGGCGGGCCGAGGCGACCTCCAAGGCGGAACTGGCCGAGCTGATGGTGGGCCGCGCGGTGCACCGGCCCGTGCGCGACGCCGCGACGCCGGGCGAGGTGGTGCTGGAGGCGCAGGACCTGACCCTGCGGCAAGGCGGGGTGGAACGGCTGAAATCCATCAGCTTCCGGCTGCGGGCGGGCGAGGTTCTGGGGATCATCGGCGTGTCCGGCAACGGGCAGGCGCCGCTGGCGGGCGTGCTGGGCGGCACTCTGCGGCGCACGGGCGGCGATCTGCGGCTGTTCGGCCAGCCGGTCGGGCATCTATCGGTCGCCGAGGCGATCGAGGCCGGGATCGGGCGCATTCCCGAAGACCGCAATCATCACGGCGTCATCGGCGAGATGGCGATCTGGGAGAATGCCATCCTTGAACGCCTGCCGGGTTTCGCGCGGCGCGGGCTGGTCGACCGCAAGGCCGGCATGGCTTTTGCCCGCCGCATTATCGACGGTTTTGATGTGCGCGGCGGCAGCCCTTCCAGCCGGGTCCGGCTGCTGTCGGGCGGCAATATGCAGAAGCTGATCCTGGGGCGGAACCTGATCGACCATCCGAAGATCCTGATCGCCGCCCAGCCTGCGCGGGGTCTGGACGAAGGTGCGGTGGCGGCGGTGCACGCGCGGATCCTCGAGGCGCGGCGCGGCGGGACGGCAGTTCTGCTGATCTCGGAAGACCTTGATGAAGTGATGGCGCTGGCCGACCGGATTCAGGCGATTGTCGGCGGCAGGCTGTCGCCGCCGGTGTCCGCCGATACGGCCAATGCGCGGCAATTGGGGCTGATGATGGCCGGGGAATGGGACGAAACCACGAAAGGGGCTGTCCATGCGGTTTGAACGGCGCGATCACAGGCCCTTGGCGCTGGTGATCGCCACGCCGCTGATTGCAGTGGCGGTGGCTTTGGGGCTGGCAGGCGGGTTGATCGCGCTGGCTGGCGCGCCGGTGCTGGAAGCCTTTGGCAAGATCGTGACCGGCGCCTTCGGATCGCGTCTGGCCCTGACCGAGACGCTGACCCGCGCCATTCCTCTGACGCTGACCGGCCTTGCCGCCGCCGTGGCCTTCCGGGCGCGGCTGTGGAATATCGGGGCCGAGGGGCAGCTTTATCTGGGCGCGATCACGGTCGCCGGGGTCAGCGCCCATCTTCTGGGCGGCTTGCCCGCGGTGGTGCAGATCCCGCTTCTGCTGATCTGTGGCGCTGCGGCGGGAATGGTGCTGCTGCTGATCCCGCTTTGGCTGCGGCTGCGCTTTCAGGTCGACGAGGTGGTGACGACACTGCTTCTGAACTTCGTCGCCATCCTGTTCGTGTCCATGCTGATCGATGGGTTTTTGAAGGATCCGATGGCCTTTGGCTGGCCGCAATCGGTGCCGGTGACAAGCGAGGCGATGCTGCCCAAGCTGGTGGCGCGGTCGCGGCTGCATTGGGGGCTGGTGCTGGCGCTGGTTCTGGCCGTCGCGGTGCATCTGGTGCAGTCGCGCACCAGGTTCGGCCTGCAATCGCGGGCGGCGGGGCTGAACCCGGCGGGGGCGGTTTTCGCGGGCGTGCCGCTGGGGCGCACGCTGGTGTTGGTCGCGATGATCTCGGGCGGGCTGGCGGGTCTGGCCGGCGCGGTCGAGGTGATGGGGGTCATGTCCTATGTCACGACCGAGCTGTCCTCGGGCTATGGCTATTCCGGCATCGTGGTCGCCATGCTGGCCAATCTGCACCCCTTGGGCGTGGTGCTGGCCGCGCTTTTCACCGCCGCCATGTTCGTCGGCGCCGATGCCATGGGCCGCAGCATGAACGTGCCCTCCTATATCGCCGATGTCACGGTCGCGCTGTCGCTTCTGTCGATGCTGGTGGCGATCTTCTTCACCCAATACCGGATCCGGCGATGAGCGCGCTGTTCGACATTCTTGCCTCGTCCGGGCTGTGGGCCGCCGTGCTGCGCATCGCGACGCCGCTGATCCTGGGCACGCTGGGGGCGCTTCTGTGCGAAAGGTCGGGCGTGCTGAACCTGGGGATCGAGGGGATCATGACCTTCGGCGCGATGATCGGCTGGCTGGCGGTCTGGCACGGGGCGGATCTCTGGACCGGGCTTGCCGTGGCCGCGCTGTCGGGCGCGGTCTTCGGGCTTCTGCATGCCGGGCTGACGGTGACACTGGGCCTGTCGCAGCATGTCTCGGGCCTGGGGGTCACGCTCTTCGCGTCAAGTTTCAGCTATTACCTGTTCCGCCTGATCGTGCCGATCGAGGGCACGCCGCCCAAGATCATCCCCTTCCAACCCCTGAACCTGCCCGGTCTGTCTGACCTGCCCTTCATCGGTCCCGCCTTCTTCACCCAGACCGCGCCGACCTATCTGGCGATCCTGCTGGCCGTGCTGATGGCCTGGATGATCTTCCGCACGCCGCTGGGCCTTGCCATCCGCATGTCGGGCGAGAATCCCCATGCCGCCGAAGCGCAGGGCATCAACCCGATGACGGTGCGCTATGGCGCGGTGACAGCGGGGTCCGCCCTGATGGCGATGGGGGGCGCCTTCCTGACGCTCTCGGCCTTTGACAGTTTCATCCCCACCATGGTGCAGGGCCGCGGCTGGATCTGCATCGCGCTGGTGGTCTTCGCCTCGTGGCGCCCCGGCCGCGCGCTGCTGGGGGCGCTGCTATTCGCCTTTTTCGACGCCTTCCAGTTGCGGCTTCAGACCATGCTGACCGGAGCCGTGCCCTATCAGATCTTCCTGATGACGCCCTATATCCTGTCCATCGCCGCGCTTGCCGTCATGGCCCGCCGCGCGCGGGTGCCACAGGCCCTGATGCAACCCTATCGCCGCGGCGAACGCTGAGGTTTTCCATGTTTGACACGATCATCCGCCAAGCCAACCTGCCCGACGGGCGCATCGCCGATGTGGGCATCGCCAAGGGCCGCATCGCCGCCATCGAAGCCTCGCTTCCGGCCGAGGCGGGCGAGGTGGTCGATGCGACCGGGCGCCTGCTGTCGCCGTCCTTCTGCGATCCACATTTCCACATGGATGCCACGCTCTCGCTGGGCCTGCCCCGGATGAATGTCTCGGGCACGCTGCTGGAAGGCATCGCCCTGTGGGGGGAGTTGCGCCCCCTCTTGACCAAGGAGGCGCTGGTCGACCGGGCGCTGCGCTATTGCGATCTCGCCGTGTCGCAGGGTCTTTTGCACATCCGCACCCATGTCGACACCTCCGACCCGCGCCTGGTGACGGCCGAGGCGCTTCTGGAAGTGCAGGACCGCGTCCGCGACTATATCGACCTGCAATTGGTGGCTTTCCCGCAGGATGGCTATTACCGCGCGCCGCAAGGCGCGAAATCTCTGGAGCGCGCGCTGGACATGGGCGTCGGCATCGTCGGCGGCATCCCGCATTTTGAGCGCACGATGGAAGAGGGCCGCCTTTCGCTGGAGGCGCTCTGCCGCATCGCCGCCGAGCGCGGGCTGATGGTCGATATCCATTGTGACGAGACCGACGATCCGATGAGCCGCCATGTCGAGACGCTGGCGGCCGAGACGATCCGCCATGGCCTGCAGGGCCGGGTGAATGGCTCGCATCTCACCTCGATGCATTCGATGGACAATTACTATGTGTCCAAGCTGATCCCGCTGATGGCCGAGGCGCGGATGAACGCCACGCCCAACCCGCTGATCAACATCATGTTGCAGGGCCGCCATGACAGCTATCCCAAGCGGCGCGGCATGACGCGGGTGCCCGAGCTGATGGCGGCGGGGATCAATGTCTCGCTGGGGCAGGATTGCACCATGGACCCTTGGTATTCGATGGGGTCCGCGGACATGCTGGAAGTGGCGCATATGGCGGTGCATGTGGCCCAGATGGGCGGAATCGAGCAGAAGGCACGGATTTTCGATGCGATCACCGTCAACTCCGCCAAGACAATGGGGCTGGAGGACTATGGTCTGGTCGTGGGCAACCATGCCGATCTGGTCTTGGTGCAGGCGGCGGACGTGACCGAGGCGATCCGGCTGAAGCCCACCCGTCTGATCGTCTGGCGGCGGGGCCGGGTGGTCAGCCGCACCGCGCCGCGCCTGTCGGACCTGAACCTGCCGGGTCGCCCCGCCCGCATCGACCCCGGCGCAGATTTCCTGCCGCCCGCGCTGCGCGCGCGCTAGGCGGGGGCAAAGGGCGCGCGACTCAAGGCCGGTTTCGCGCCGCCGCCCGCAGTCTTTCACCATCTGCCCAGCCCTGGCAGGACGGCCCGATTCAGGCCGGGGCCGGGCCGCGATTGTTCACGCAGCCGCCTTGTAACCTTAATTCTGTCCACATTCGTCATTAACGAAGGGTTAATGCTAACCCCTCGACCGGAAAGGACCGCAACCATGGCACAGCGTCATGCCTCTGCGATCTCGCTGCCAACTGCCGTCTACGGCTTTGTCCTTCTCGGGGCGATCCTCTTTGGAATCGCAACCACCCTGCTCTTGTTCGACCGGGTGGCCAAAGCCCAGGCCTCGGCCCTGGAAGCGGCGGTCAACGTGCGGGGCCACCATGCGGCCTATGATTTTGCCCGCGCCCTGCACCAGGATTGGCAGACGCTGAAACGCCTTTCGGAGCGGATCGTGGATGCCGATCCCGTGGCCGTGCAAAGTGCGCTCGACACGGTGGTGGGCGATGGCGAGCGGGTCTCCTGGGCCGGTTTCGCCACCACCGACGGCGTGGTGCAGGCCGCGTCGAACAGCCTTCTGGAGACGGCGGATGTCTCGGCCCGGCCCTGGTTCCAGCGCGGCCTGATCGGCGATTTTGCCGGAGACGTGCATGACGCGCAGCTGTTGAATCAGCTTCTGGGCGGCAGCGAGGAAGAGCCGCTGCGCTTCATCGACCTTGCGGCGCAGGTCCAGGGCAAGGATGGCCAGCTCAAGGGCGTTCTCGGCTTTCACGTCAATTTCTCATGGGCGGAGGCCTATCTCAAGGACACGGCCGACAGCCTTGGGCTTGACCTCTATCTGGTCAATCAGGATGGCGAGGCGATCATGGCGACCGATGGCACTGTCCCCAAGACGCTGGACCTGCAAAGCTTCCGGGCCGCCGCTGCCGGGGTAGGCCGCTCGGACAGGGAAATCTGGCCCGATGGGCATGAGTATTTCACCACTGTCATCCCCATGGTGACCCAGGGCGACCTGCCCGATTTCGGCTGGCGCATGGTCGCGCGGATCCCGTCCGACTCGTTCGAGGCGGCTTCGGATGATCTGATCCGCTCGCTTGCCATCGTGGTGATGGTCTCGGTCCTTTTCCTGCTGATCCTGACCGTGGGCTTCAGCCGCTTGTTCCTGCACCCCTTCACGCTTCTGGCCGACAATGCCAAGCGCATCGCCGATGGCTCGGACGAATATCCGCTCGAGCTGCGCCGCACCGACGAGTTGCGCCGCCTTTCGGCCGCGCTGGCCCAGTTGCAGGACAGCCGGAGCTGATCGCCGGGCGGCAAGGGCTGCGCGTCAGTCGCGGCCCGATGCAGAGAAGGAAAGGCGGCGGGCCAGGTCGTCGAGCAGTGCGGTAAGGCGCACTGAAACCACGCCCGGCGCCTCGCCCTCGGTATAGAACCTGCGCATCATTGCCGCATATTGCTCGGCGGTGGGGGTCAGGGTGAGCCGGGCTCCATCCTCTGTCTGCGACACGACAATGGCCTGAACATCGCCCACATCGCGCACCCGCAGAATGCCCCGCACCCCCACTGCATAGCTGCGCCCGCGGATGCGCACGCTTTCGCGGGTGAAGCCCTGAATCCAGATCCGGCGCGGTTCGCCCTCGGCCACGAAGATCGCGCGTTCGGGCGCATCGGCGATGTGGCGTTCCCGCCGGGGCAGTTCGACACAGGTGATCAGTGTCAGGGCCAGGACAAGCAGGTTGTAGAAGGTCCAGAACAGGATCACCGCCTTGCCATCGCCCGCATCATAATAGGCGAAACGGTCCGAAACGATGCCCAGCATCAGCCCCACGAAGGTCAGTACGAACAGGATCAGGAAGGGCATGGCCAGCCGCCATTGCACCACGATCCGGCTGCGATCGCCGCCCTTGGCCGTGACCGAGAACGGATGACCTTTCGGCCGCAACAGGCCGACAATGGCGGCGCGGCTGATCGGGAAGGCACCCAGAAGCTGGCTGACATCATGCACCACGGGCACCATCAAACCGCGCGTCAACAGATTGTAGACCATGGTCACCCAGATGAAATAGGTGCCGAAATAACTGAGCACATCCGGCACTTCGGCATTCACCACGATGACCTGGAAATACCAGTAGAACAGCGGAAAGACGAGCGAGGCGATGCGGAAGGAAAACGCGGTCAGCCAGTAGAAAACCGAATCGATCACGCTCCAGCGGTCGCGCAGACGCAGCTTGTTGGGACCGAACGGGCCCAGGCGGCTGCGCGCGATCTGCATCAGCCCCAGGCACCAGCGTGCCCGCTGGGTGACGTATTCCTTAAGCCCCTCGGGGGCGAGCCCCTCGGTCAGCGGCTCGTTCAGATAGACGGTCTTCCAGCCGATCTCTTGCAACACCAGCGTCAGCAGGAAGTCCTCGGTCACGCTTTCGGTGGGAAAGCCGCCGCTGTCCTGCACCGCCGTCCAGCGCACCATGGACGAGGTGCCGCAGCAGATCGCTGTGCCCCAGGCATCGCGCGCGGCCTGCATATGGTCAAAGAAGAAGCGCTGCTCGTCGGGGTAAGACCGGCTGAGGCCCAGATTGTGCTGGATCGGGTCGGCGTTGAAGAAATGCTGCGGCGTCTGCACCAGCCCGACCGCGGGGTCGTGGAACAGCGCCAGCGAGCGGCTGATAAAGCCGCGATGCGGCACGAAATCCGCGTCCAGCACGGCAATGTAATCGGGCGGCACCGGGTCTTGCGCCAATACAGCCAGCGCATGATTGATATTGCCCGCCTTGGATCCTTTGTTGTCGGGGCGGCGCAGATAGCGCACGGCGCGCGTGGCGCAATAGTCGCGCAGCCAGTCGCGGCGGCCATCGTCCAGAACCAGGATCTCCTTGTTCGGGTGGTTCAGCGATTGCGCGCCCACGATGGTGCGCTCCAGCACCTCCAGCTCTTCATTATAGGTCGCGATCAGGATGGCGACCTTGGGGTCGGGGGCCGGCGCCCACCAGCCCAGATTCTCGGTTGCCTCGCCCGAGCGGTTCTTGGTGCGCGACATGATGACAAAGGCGCTGACCGAACCTGCCAGCGTCAGCATCTCGATCCCGAACAGCAGCCAGCTTGCAAGGAAATCGGCCGTCATCCCGACCGGCGCCAGCGTCTCGGTGAAGCGCCACCAGGCGTAGCGCAGCGCCAGCAGGCCCGCGATCGAGAAGAGCAGGATGCGGTGGCTGTTGCGTTCGGGGTTGATGAAATAGGGCAACACCAGACCGATGCCCGCGACGAGCATCATCTGCATGACGCCGCTGCCCATCTCGCTCAGATGGAAGCCGTATTCCATGTCTCAGCGCCAGAAGTCGCGCAGCCAGTCCAGCGGTCGGCGGTCAAAGAAGACGCGGCCTGTCCGTCCCACCGCGCAGCGCAATTCGGGCAGTTCGCGCAGGGCAGGGACCAGCACGGCCACGTCATAGCGTTGCAGATGCTTCTCGCTCGGTGCGATGGCAAGATTGCGATAGATCGTCGATGCGCCCGACCCCGCAAGCCGGATCACGCTGCCCGCGAAATTGCGCCCGTCGCCATCCAGATGGAACACCGCCTCCTGGCCGACGCGAAGATCATTGTAGGTGCTTTGCGTCACCGACAGCGTGACCAGCGCGGAATCGCAGTTCAGCAGCCGCAAGACATCCTGCCCGCGCTGCACCGACTCGCCATTGCTGGCCAGGATTTCCCAGACCTGCCCGCCCGCCGTGGCTTTGATGGCGCCGCTGCTGAGCAGCGCCACCCGCACCCGCTCTTGCGACAGCCGGTCCTCGACCAGTTTCAGCCGCGCGGTGGCCATGTCGCGCTCGGCAACCAGGCCCGCCCGCAGGGTGGCAAGCTCGTTGCGGCGCTGTTCGGCATAGGGCGCGTCATTGTAGCCATCCCCCAGGAAAACCCCGGTCCGGGCCGCCTCCAGCGTGATCTCCAGCACGTCCACCCTCTCACGGGCATAATCCAGGGCGATGCCATCGACCTGCGGGTCGCCCTGCGACCCGGATTGCCCCTCGTCCAGAAGCGCTGCCGCGCTCCCGCCACCCGTGCCGCTGGTCTGTTCCAGCAGCGCAAGCCGTGCCTTGGCATGGCTGAGACGGGTCTCGATCTCGGCGATGCGGCGCGCCCGATAGCTTTCCTCGCGCGCTTTCTGTGCCTCGATCCCAGCGTCGCTTTCCACAAGCTCTTGATCAAGCCGCGCCAGCTCGGCGGCCGCGACGCCGCGTTCCATCACCAGATCGTTCAGCCGCAGCGTGTCAACCAGCGGATCGGTGATCGTGCCCAGTTCTTGGTCGACATGGACAGAGGCGCCCAGGGTGCGGGGCGGCAGTGCAACGGTTCCGGCAATCGGTGCGCGCAGCGTGCTCAGCCTTGCATTCACCACGGCATCGGCACTCGCACCGGTCATCTGTTCGTAAGAGATGACCCAAAGGGCGAGGACGATGACGACGAAGCCGAGGAACAGCCTTGTATAGCGCATACCGCTGGATCCCTTCCTTCTGGACTGACAGGCGCAAATGATCCGTTAACGATGCGTTAACCATTGGCAATCCTCAACCCGCGGTCGAAGCGGAGGAGGAAATTTTTGCCATATGTTTCAAATGGAACGCCATGGGCGGCGCCACGTTTTTGCCACGATCTGGCGGGGGCGGCTAGGGCGCGCCGCAGGTGCCCTGCAAAATAGCGCAGCGATAGCATGATACTACCCGGGCTGCGCGAAACTGTCGTCTCCTGACCGAAAGGCAAGGAGAAGACATGGCCAAGATGATTCACGCGATGATCCGCGTGCTGGATGAAGCGCGCTCGCTGGCGTTCTACGACAAGGCCTTCGGGCTGAAAGTGGCCGAGCGGATGGATTTCGACAGCTTTACCCTGATCTATCTGTCCAATGCCGAAAGCACCTTCGAGCTGGAACTGACCGTCAACAAGGGCAGGACCGAACCCTATGCGCTGGGCGACGGTTATGGCCATCTGGCCGTCTCGGTCGCGGATGTGGCGGCAGAACATGCCAGGCTCGAGGCGGCGGGGCTGGCCCCGCGCAAGCTGGTGGATTTCGCCCCCGGCGGCACGGTGATCGCGCGCTTCTTCTTCATCGCCGACCCGGACGGCTACCAGATCGAGGTCCTGCAACGCGCAGGGCGCTATTTGTAAGATCGGCTTTCCCCGCGGAAGGGAGCCGCGGGGATCCCCCAGCCGCCAGAACAGCAAGGAGGAGACCATGACGACCAAGACCCTATCGCGCGAGGCCGATTGCCGGGGGCTGACCCGCCGCCAGTTGATTTCGCGCAGCTTCGCCGCAAGCGCCGGCATGATCATCGGCACTGGCTTTCTGGCCGCGCCCGATGCTGCCTGGGCCTATGAGGCGACCGCGCTGAAACCCGAAACCATGGCGACGCTGGTGCGCATGGCGCGCGACATCTACCCGCATGACCGGATCGGCGACGAATATTATGTTGTGGCGGTCAAGGGATATGACACCGCCGATGCCGCCGCCGAGATCGAGGCCGGCATCGCCGCCCTGAACGCCGCGGCCCAGGGCGCGGGCTTTGCCAGCTATGCCGATGCCGGCTGGGAGGATGACCGCGTGGCGATCCTGCGCGGCATGGAGCACTCGCCCTTCTTCCAGAAGATCCGCGGCGGGCTGGTGACTGGCTTCTACAACCAGAAGGAGGTCTGGCCCTATTTAGGCTACGAAGGCGAGTCCTTCTCGAAGGGCGGCTATATCGACCGCGGCTTCGACGACATCAACTGGCTTTAAGCGGGGAGGGCTGAGACATGGTTGCGAAATTCGACCTGAACGACGACTCGGTCGTCCTGGTGATCGGCACCGGCGCGGGCGGCGGTGTGCTGGCCAATGAACTGGCGCAGAAGGGCGTCAAGGTTGTGGCGCTCGAGGCGGGCGGCCGCTACCTGCCGGAAGATTATATCAATGACGAATGGGAAAGCTTCGGCCAGCTGGCCTGGACCGATGCGCGCACCACCTCGGGCGACTGGCGCGTGGCCAAGGATTTTCCCGGCCTGCCGGCCTGGATCGTCAAGGCGGTGGGCGGCACCTCGATCCACTGGGCGGGGGCTTCGCTGCGCTTCCAGGAGCATGAATGGAAGGCGCGTACGACCTATGGCCACGTTGCCGGCGCGAACCTGATCGACTGGCCGATCGATGCGGCCGAGATGGCGCCCTGGTATGACAAGGCCGAGGCCAAGCTGGGCGTCACCCGCACCGGCGACCGTCCCGGCCTGCCCGGCAACAACAACTTCAAGGTTCTGGAAAAAGGCGCCAAGGCGCTGGGCCTGACCGAAGTCCATACCGGCCGCATGGCGATCAACTCGATTGATTACGACGACCGGATGGCCTGCCAGCAGACCGGCTTCTGCTTCCAGGGCTGCAAATGGGGGGCGAAATGGTCGGCCGCCTATACCGATATCCCGCGCGGCGAAGCGACGGGCAATCTGGAAGTCCGCGACCATTGCCATGTGCTGAAGATCGAGCATGACGATCAGGGCCGCGTCACCGGCGCACTTTACGCCGACAAGGACGGCAACCAGCAGCTCCAGAAGGCGCGCGTCGTCTGCGTGGCGGGCAATTCCATCGAAAGCCCGCGCCTGCTGCTGAACTCGGCCTCGGCCATGTTCCCCGACGGGCTGGCCAATTCCTCGGGCCAGGTCGGGCGCAACTACATGCGCCACGTCACCGGTTCGGTCTATGCCGTGTTCGAGAAACCCGTCCGCATGTGGCGCGGCACCACCATGGCCGGGATCGTGCAGGACCATGCCAAGTTCGACGCCTCGCGCGGTTTCGTCGGCGGGTATGAGCTGGAAACCCTGTCGCTGGGCGTGCCGTTCATGGCGGCCTTCCTTGATCCGGGCGGCTGGGGCCGCGGCTTCACCTCGGCCATGGACGGGTATGAGAACATGGCCGGCATGTGGATCGTGGGCGAAGACATGCCGCAAGAGACGAACCGCATCACCCTGTCCTCGACGGTCAAGGACCAGTTTGGCCAGCCCGCGCCGGATGTGCATTTCGATGATCACCCCAATGACATCGCCATGCGCAGCCACGCCTACAAGCTGGGGCAGGAGATCTACATGGCGGCGGGGGCCACGCGCAGCTTCCCGACCCCGCCCTATCCCTCGACCCACAATCTCGGCACCAACCGCATGTCGGAAAAGCCGCGCGACGGGGTGGTGAACAAGCATGGCCAGACCCATGACATCGCCAACCTCTTCATCTCTGATGGCAGCCAGTTCACCTCGGGGGCGGCGGAAAACCCGACGCTGACCATCGTGGCGCTGGCGATCCGCCAGGCCGAGTTCATCGCGGGCGAGATGGGAAAGCAGGCGATCTGACCCGCCACTGAAGATCGGGCACAAAGATCCACAGGGGCGGTCCGCAAGGGCCGCCCTTTTCCTGTGCTGCCGCGCCGCTCAGGCGATGGCGCGCAGGGCGGGCGGCGGCGCGGCGCGGCCCTTTTCCAGCCGCACCAGGCAGGTGCAGCGCAGAAGCGAGGCGAAATTCACCGGCTCGCCGTGAAACTCAAGCACCTCGCGATGCAGCGTCGACAGGAAGGCGGCGGTCGATTCCCCCTGTTCCCGCGCGATCTCGTCCAGGATGGTCCAGAAGGCCGCTTCCAGCCGCACCGAAGTGCTCTGGCCGTTCAGCCGGATCCGGCGGGTGATCGGCACATAGCGGGCCGGGTCCTGCCGGGCAAAAAGTTCACACATGCTTTCCCCCTCCTCCCCTGTCGGGTGACATGGCACCACAGTCTCGCGTAACCCCGCCCACAAGGAAAGCCCCCCGGCGCCATACCAAGGTCGGGAGGGCCGTTTCAGCGGGCCGGACGGCGCAGGATCAGGGCAAGCGGAATGGCGGCCAGCGTGATCCACATCATCAGCCAGAAGTCGTTCAGGTAGGAAATCATCGCCGCCTGCAGGTTCACCAGCCCGTCAACGCTCGACAGCGCGGTCGGATTGCCCGCCGCCGCCAGCGGATTGGCTGACAGAAGCATCGGGTTCCAGGGCGTGATGAAGGCCGAAAGTTCGGCATGGTTGATCTGGATGTTGCGCGTCAGCAGCACCGAGACGACCGAGATGCCGATGGACGAGCCGATGTTGCGCACCAGGCTGAACAGGCTGGTGGCATCGGCGCGGTAGCGCGGCTCCAGCGTGGCGAAGGCCACGGTCGACAGCGGCACGAAGACCAGCCCCAGCCCAAGCCCCTGCACGATGCCGGACCGGATCACCGGCCAGGCATCCATCTGCGGCGAGAAGCCCGACATGTCCCACAGCGACAGCGCGGTCAGCAACAGCCCCGTCACCACCAGCTTGCGCGGGTCGATCAGCCGCACCAGCCGCCCGACGACCAGCATGGAAATCATCGTCCCCACGCCGCGCGGCGCCATGACCAGGCCGGTGGTGATCACCGGATAGCCGAAGATCTTCGACAGCATCGGCGGCAGAAGCGCCAGCGACGACAGCAGAAGCATCCCGATCACGAAGATGAACAAGAGGCCCGCGGCAAAGTTGCGGTCGGCGAACATGCGCGGGTCAAGGAACGGGTGGTCGGTCTCGCGGATATGGACCACGAACATCCAGAAACCCGCGAAGGTCAGCACGGCATAGATCCAGATCTCGCCCGCCGAGAACCAGTCCACCTCGCCGCCCCGGTCCAGCATCATCTGCAAGGCGCCGATGCCCAGCGACAGCAGGCCGAAGCCCATCAGGTCAAAGCTGCGCGGGCGGCGGGTAGAGCGCGGCAAGAAGGCTGCCGAGCCCAGGAAGGCGATGATGCCCACCGGCAGGTTGATGAAGAAGACCCAGCGCCAGTTGTAGCTTTCGGTCAGCCAGCCGCCCAGCGTCGGGCCGATGATCGGGCCGACCATGATGCCGGCCCCCCACATTGCCATCGCCTGACCGGCTTTCTCGCGCGGGTTGATGTCCAGAAGAAAGGTTTGCGACAGAGGCACGATGGCCGCGCCGAAGACGCCCTGCAACAGCCGGAAGCCAACCATAGAGGTCAGGTTCCAGGCCATGCCGCAGGCCATCGAAGTGGCGACGAAACCTATGATCGAGACCAGGAACAGTTCGCGTTTGCCGAAACGGTCGGCCAGCCAGCCGGTCATCGGCGTGACGATGGCCGAGGCGACGATATAGCTGGTCAGAACCCAGGTGATCGTGTCCTGCGAAGCGCCCAGATCGCCGGTCATCGAGGGCAGGGCGACATTGGCGATCGTGGTGTCCAGGACCTGCATGATGGTCGCCAGCATGATCGACAGGGTGATCAGCCCGCGATGGCGCACCTCAGGCTGGGCCATCGGAACGGCGGTTGAAACCGACATGACGGCACCGCCTTATTCGCCGGCCTTGGCGGCCATGAAGGGGGCGGCGCCGGTTTCGACCGTCACGCTGGCCGAAAGGCCGGTGGCAAGACCGGCAACCTCTTCGGGATGGTCAAGCCGGATCCGCACCGGCACGCGCTGGGTGACCTTGACCCAGTTGCCGGTGGCGTTCTGCGCGGGCAGCAGCGAAAACTCCGCCCCCGTGCCTGCGCCCACGGCAACGACCTTGCCCTCGAAGCGGCGGCCGGGGGCGGCGTCGAACTCGACCTCGGCCTTCTGGTCGGCCTCCATCTGGCCGATCTGGGTTTCCTTGAAATTCGCCTCGACCCAGACCTCATTGGTCTCGACCAGCGCAAAGACCGACTGGCCCGCGCTGACCATCGCGCCTTCGCGGAACGAGGCCGCCTGATAGACCACGCCATCGGCCGGGGCCTTCACCGTGGTCAGAGACAGGTTGTAGCGGGCGGAATCCACCGCCGTCAGCGCGGCCTGCACCGCCGGATGGGCATCGACCGGTGCGGCGGGATCGCCCCCCAATGCGGCGCGGGCCGCTTCGGCATTCAACAGCGCGACCTGCGCCTGTTCGGCGGCCTGCTGCGCGAGATGACGGGCATCGTCCAGATCGGTCACCGTCGCCACGCCCTTGTCCGCCAGCGCCTCCTTGCGCTTCAGCTCATGGCTCAGGAAGGCGGCATTATCCTCGGCCAGCTTGGCCTGGGCCGCTGACTGGTCGAATCCGGCCTTGAGCTGGGCCACTTGCAGCCGCGCCGCGGCCAGCGCCGCCTCGGCCTGGGCCAGCGCCAGCTTGTAGGGCTGGTCATCGACGGTGAAGAGGACATCGCCCGCCTTAACATGCTGCAATTCGGTCACCGCCATCTTGGTCACTCGCCCGCCGATGCTGGCGGCGACCGGGATATGGGCCTGCCGCAGATTGGCGTTCTCGGTCGTCT
This sequence comes from Neotabrizicola paludis, assembly GCF_044142105.1. Classification (NCBI taxonomy): domain Bacteria; kingdom Pseudomonadati; phylum Pseudomonadota; class Alphaproteobacteria; order Rhodobacterales; family Paracoccaceae; genus Neotabrizicola; species Neotabrizicola paludis. The sequence continues at coordinate 104,288 of NZ_JBGTYM010000004.1, read as the reverse complement.
CGACGCCAGCGCCCGACAGGAACCAATAGCCCGCCCCGCCCGCGACCAGCGCGGGCACCACCAGCATCAGCATCAGCCGCCGCAGCGGGCTGCGCCGCTTGGGCGCCGGGGCAGGGGACGCGGCCGCAGCCGGGGCGGCGGGCTGGGCTTCGGGCAAGGCTTCGGGAATATCGCTCATTTCAATGTCTCCGTTGCGGCGGCGGCGGCCGGAACGGCGGTCGTCGGGTCGGGTTGGGGTTCGGTTTTCGGGGCGTTCAACGTCTCGATCACGCAGAGCAGCGCACGGTGGAAAATCCGGCGCTCCTCTTCGGTGAGGGGCTCCAGCGCCTCGTCATAGATGCCCTCGGCAATCGCGCGCACCTGCGGCGCGGCCTCTGCGGCCTTGGCGGTCGGCTCGACGATCCGGGCGCGGCGGTCTTCGGGATGCGGGCAGCGGCGCACCCAATCAGCGGCCTCCATCCGGTCGAGAAGCCGCGACACGCTCATCGGCTCGACATCCAGCAGATCGGCCAACGCCGCCTGGGTCATCGGGCCGTCATTCAGGATATGCGCCAGAAGCCGCCATTGGGTGGCCGAAAGGCCCCAATCGGTGGTGCGCGCCTCGAATTCGCGGCGCATGGCGCGGGAAGCATCTTTGAGGATCATGGCGAGTCGGGGGATTCGATAGCTCATAAGCCGTAGATATAATAACAGTAGCTTACTATTCAAGCGAAATCATTCCGCGCCGCAGCATCGTCGTCCCAAGCCATGACAAAAGGCCCGCGCACGGCACGGGCCTTCCAGAAGTTTTTCCGAAGTTTCAGCTGTCTGACCTTCAGCCCTGCGCCCCGGCCCGCGCCAGCATCTCGGCCACATGGGCAGGTCCGGTCGGGCGGATGCCGTTCGGGTTCAGCGCCTTGATCGCGTAATAGCCGCGGGTGATATGGTCCATGTTGACCGTTTCGGCCACGCCTGGCAGCGATAGCATCCGCTCCAGATAGGCCGACAGGCGCGGGTAATCGGCGATCTGGCGGCGGTTGGCCTTGAACAACCCGTGATAGGCGGCATCAAAGCGGATCAGCGTCACGAAGGCCCGGATATCGCTTTCGGTCAGCTGGTCGCCGAACAGGTAATCGCCCGTCAGCCGCCCCTCCATCTCGTCCAAAAAGGTGAAGACACCCTCGACCGCCTCGTCATAGGCGGCCTGGCTTTGCGCGAAGCCCGCCTTGTAGACGCCATTGTTGAACTGATCGTACATCCGCGCGTTCAACGCGTCGATCTCGCCCGCCAGATCTTCGGGATAAAGCCGCAGATCAGATGGCACCAGCCCCTCGAACGCAGTGTCGAACATCCGCAGGATATCGGCGCTTTCATTGTTCACCATCACGTTCTGCCGCATGTCCCACAAGACCGGCACCGTCGCCCGGCCGGTGTAACCGGCATCGGCGCGGGTATAGATCTCATGCAGATGGCGCGCCGCGAAAAGCGGGTCTTCCTCGGCCCCGTCATAGCCGCCGAATGACCAGCCCTGCGCCCCCAGCATGGGGTTCACCACCGTCACGGGGATCAGCCGGTCCAGCCCCTTCAGCTTACGCGCGATCAGCGTGCGCGAGGCCCAGGGGCAGATCAGCGCGACATAAAGCCGGTACCGCCCGGCTTCGGCCTTGAACCCGGCCGACCCGGTCGGCCCGGCGCTGCCATCCGGCGTGATCCAGTTGCGAAAGCCCGAGACCTGGCGCACGAAGCGCCCCTTGTCGTCACTGGCCTGCACCGGGTGCCAGTTGTCGGTCCATCTGCCGTTCACCAGCATGGCGCGGCTCCTTTCAGGCGTGGAAGACGAAGGACCGCATCGAAACGCTGCCCAGGTCGATCGAATTGTTCATGAAGCTCAGGCTGTCGCGCGCATCGCTGGCGCCCGCGATGGTCAGCGCCGGCAGGTAATGGTCCAGCGACGGATGCGCCATCTGCAACAGCGTGCCCAAATCGGCGCGGCTGGCCAGCGGCGCCAGATCGCGCGCCTGCAGCCGGTCGGCGAAGAGCTTGTCGAATTCCAGCGCGAAATCCTGCGGCCGCCCGCCCCAGCGCATGGCACGCAGATTGTGCACCACATTGCCCGAGCCAAGGATCAGCACGCCCTTGTCGCGCAGCCCAGCCAGCGCCCGGCCGATCTCGATATGCTGCGGCAGGTCCGCCGCCATGTCGATCGACAGCTGGAAGACGGGCACATCGGCCTCGGGATACAGGAATTTCAGCACCGTCCAGGCGCCATGGTCCAGCCCCCAGGTGTCGTCTTCCTCCGCATGGTGGCTGGCCAGCAGCGAGACCACCTCGCGCGCCAGCGCCGGGTCGCCCTTGGCGGGATATTGCTGGGCGTAAAGCTCGTCCGGGAAGCCGTAGAAATCATGGATCGTCTTCGGCAAGGCCGAGACATCGACCAGCGTGCTGCCATGGGTCATCCAATGGGCCGAGACGACAAGGATCGCCTGCGGGCGGGGCAGGCTGCGGCCAAGGGCAGACCAGCCGCGCGAATAATCCGTGTCTTCGATGGCGTTCATCGGGCTGCCATGGCCCAGAAAGACCACGGGCATGCGGTCGCTGGACGAGAGGCGGTCCTTGAGACGGTCAAGCTGCGAGACGATGCTCATGGCGTGCTCCTTTCAGGGACGGGCCCGCCCCTTGCGCGGACGGGCCGTTTTCAGATGGGACTCAGGCGGTCGCCTTGGCAAGCCGCTTGCTCGGCACCAGCGCCAGCGCGCCATCGCCCAGAAGGGCAATCGCGGCCTGCACGGCGGCCCACATCACCGGATATTCCCAGCCGCCATTCGGGTTCGACCAGTTGAACCCGCTGGCGCCGTGACCGTAATAGGCCGCGCCCAGCAGAACAAAGGTCAGCACGACCGAGACGAGGCGCGGCAGGATGCCCAGGATCAGGGCAAGACCACCCGCGATCTCGATCACCATGGTCAGCGGGCCCAGCCATTCCGGCAGTCCGATCGAGCCGAAATAGCCCGCAGTGCCCGCAGGGGTGAAGACGAAAAGCTTGATCAGGCCATGGGTCAGGAACAGGGCGCCGGTGACAAGGCGCAGGGCGAGGATGGCATAGGGGGCGGTCTTGGTGTCGGTCATCTTTTCTCTCCGAAATCTGGAGGAGGCCGGGAGGGGCCTCCGATGCCGTGGAACCTAGGCCTTGCCGTCTATGAACAAAATGGCGATATCGTGGAATGATTACCCACGATTTGTTCGGAGTGGTGCAAGATGGATTTCACCGACGAATTGCGCGCCTTTGTCGCCACCGCCCAGACCGGGTCCTTCACCGCTGCGGCGGACCAGCTGGGCGTGTCGAACAGGCTGACCTCGAAATACGTGGCCGGGCTCGAGGCGCGGCTGGGCGTGCGCCTGTTCCAGCGCACCACCCGCAAGGTCGGGCTGACGCCTGCGGGGCAGGACCTTCTGGCTCGCGCCCCTGCCGTGCTGGATGATCTTGATGATCTCCTGGGCAATGTCTCCGAGGGGCGGCGCGGCTTTTCCGGGACGATCCGCGTCTCGGCTCCGGTGACCTTTGGCGAGACCTATATCGCCGGAATGCTGGGCCGTTTCGGCACGCAGCATCCCGGCCTGACCCTCGATTTGCGCTTTTCCGACCGCTATGCCGATCTGGCGGCGGAAGGCATCGACCTTGCCTTCCGCATCGGGGCTTCGGGCGCGCTCTCGGTCAAGACGCGCAAGCTGGGCGATCTGCCGATGGCGGTGGCGGCAAGCCCGGCCTATCTGGCGCAGCACGGCGCGCCCGACCATCCGCGCGATCTGGACCGCCATGCCTGCATCATCGACACCAACAGCCGAAGCGCCCGGCGCTGGGTGTTCGGCAAGGGGACCGCGGAAGAGGTGGTGCAGGTCAATGGCCGCTTCCTGGTCAATTCGGCCCGCGCGGCGGGCGAATTGGCGGCAGCGGGTCTGGGCGTCGTCTGCGCGCCGCGATTCGCGCTGTCTGAAGCCTTGGCCGCCGGGCGACTGGTCGCGCTGCTGGAAGACTTCGCGCTTGAGCCAAACCCGATCTCGGCGGTCTATCTGGAAGGCCGCAACCTGCCGCGCAAGGTGCGCAGCCTGATCGACTTCGCCGTGACCGACATCCGTTTCGCCGGGGTGCTTTAGCCCGCCGTCCCACCTTCTTCCTGTGCCGCATCCCAGGCCTTCAGCCAGCGTTTCGGCGCCGCCGCCCGCCACTGCCGGATCAGCCTTGGCCGCGCCCAATCCGGGTCGATCCTTCCGGCCCGCACCAGCACCAGCGCATGCGGCGCGTAATGCGGATGCAGGAAAAAGGTCTCGGGGTCGGCCTCCATCAGCATCTCGCGCTCGTCGCGGTCGGCATGGAAGACCGCACCATCCGCATAATAGGCCCACCAGCACCACATCTTGCCATGTGCCTTCAGCGCCTCATGGCCCCAGGGGGTGGAAAGCGTGACCTGCGGCAGGCCCAGCGACAGGGCGAAGGCCTTCAGCTCGGACCAGTCGCGGATCATCAGCCCGGCGGCGGGCAGGCCGCGTCAAGCGGCGGGGCGCCCGCAAAGGAGACGATCTTCGACCCGCCCATCTCGATCCGCCAGGTCTCGCCCTCGACCATCCAAAGGCCCACGCCATAGATCTCATGGCTGGCGAAACAGTCGGGCCGCAGGGTGAAGGTGTCGATCGCATCCGATCCGGCAAGCACAGCCGTGCCGTCGGCGTTGACGGTCAGGGCATAGACCGCGCCCGTCGCCTCATCCGGCAACTCGGTCTGGGCTGCAAGCGGTGTCGCAAGGGCCAGCAGGCCGAGCGTTGCAAGAAGACATCCCTTCACATGCACCTCCCCCTAATGGGCCTCGGCCCAGTTGCGTCCTTTCCCGGCCTCGACCGTCAGCGGCACTTTCAGCGGCACCACCGGCAGGTTCGCACCTTCCATCACATCCTTCGCCACCTTGGCCAGAGCGTCGGCGGCGCCTTCCTCGACCTCGAACAGCAATTCGTCATGCACCTGCAACAGCATCTTCGCGGGCAGATGCGCGATGGCGGCAGGCATGCGGATCATCGCGCGGCGGATCACATCGGCCGCCGTGCCCTGGATCGGCGCGTTGATCGCCGCGCGCTTGGCAAAGCCCGCGCCCGGTCCCTTGGCATTGATGTCGGGCGTGTGGATCTTGCGGCCGAACAGCGTCTGCACATAGCCATTCGCCTGGGCAAAGCGCACGGTCTCGGCCATATATTCCTTGATGCCGGGGAAGCGTTCGAAATAGCGGTCGATGAAGCCCTGCGCCTCGGCCCGCGGAATCCGCAGGTTGCGCGCCAGGCCAAAGCCCGAAATCCCGTAGATGACGCCAAAGTTGATCGCCTTGGCCCGGCGCCGGATCTCGCCGGTCATCTGGTCCAGGGGCACGTTGAACATTTCCGAGGCCGTCAGCGCATGGATGTCGATCCCATCCTTGAAGGCCTGCTGCAGCGCCGGGATATCGGCAATATGGGCCAGGATGCGCAGCTCGATCTGGCTGTAATCCAGGCTGACCAGAACCTTGTCCGGGCCTGCTACGAAGGCCTCGCGGATGCGGCGGCCTTCCTCGGTGCGCACCGGAATGTTCTGAAGGTTCGGATCGGTCGAGGCGAGCCGCCCGGTATTCGCCCCGGCAATGGAATAAGAGGTGTGCACCCGCCCGGTTTCCGGGTTGATCGCCTGTTGCAGCGCATCGGTATAGGTCGATTTCAGTTTGGAAATCTGCCGCCAGTCCAGCACCTTGGCCGCCAGCCTTGCCCCCTGCGGATGGCTGTCTTCCAGCGTGGTGATGTCTTCCAGAATGTCGGCGCCGGTGCCGTAGGCCCCGGTCTTGCCCTTCTCGCCGCCGGGCACGCCCATGCGGTCGAACAGCACCTCGCCCAATTGCTTGGGGCTGCCGACATTGAACTTCTCGCCCGCGATCTCCTGGATCTCGTCTTCATATTGCGCCAGCTTCTGCGCAAAGGCGTTGGACATGCGCGCCAGCACGTCGCGATCCACCGTGATCCCGGCCATTTCCATATCGGCCAGAACCGGCACCAGCGGCCGCTCCAGCGTCTCGTAAACCGTTGTCACCCGTTTCTGGTGCAGTTGCGGGCGGAACTGTTCCCACAGGCGCAGCGTGATGTCGGCATCCTCGGCGGCATATTTCACCGCATCCTCGATGCCCACGCGGTCAAAGGTGACCTGCGCCTTGCCCGACCCCAGCAGCGATTTGATCGGGATCGGCCGATGGGCAAGGTATTTCTCGGAAAGCTCGTCCATGCCGTGATTGTTCAGCCCCGCCTGCAAGGCATAGCTCATCAGCATCGTGTCGTCGAAAGGCGTGATGCGGATGCCGTGGCGGGCAAAGATCTTCCAGTCATATTTCATGTTCTGGCCGATCTTCTGGATCGACGGATCCTCCAGAACCGGCTTCAGCGCGGCCAGGGCCTCCTCCAGCCCCAGCTGGCCCTCGACCAAAGCGTCCGAGCCGAACAGGTCGCCGCCGCCCTGCCTGTGGCCCAGCGGGATATAGGCCGCGTCCCCCGCCTTGAACGACAGCGAAATGCCAACCAGATCGGCCTGCATCTCGTCCAGGCTTGTCGTCTCGGTATCGACGGCGACATGGCCCAGATTCGCGATCTTGGCGATCCACTGGTCCAAACTGGCGCGGTCGCGGATCGCCACATAGGCGGCGTGGTCGAACGGGGCCTGAGCCGCCTCTTCCTGCGCCTGCGGCTTGTCCTCCGCCGCCGCCGAGATCACCGGCGCCGCCACTTTCAGCCGCTCCGAAACCCGCCGCGCCAGGCTGCGGAATTCCATTTCGGCCAGGAAACCCATCAGCTTCTCGGCGTCGGGCTTTCGGATCTCCAGCTCGTCCAGCGTCACCCCCGCCGGGGCCTGCGCATCCAGCGACACCAGTTGCCGCGAGATGCGGATCAGATCGGCATTGGCGGTCAGCGCCTCGCGCCGCTTGGGTTGCTTGATCTCTTCGGCCCGCGCCAGAAGCGTATCGAGATCGCCATATTCGTTGATCAACAGCGCCGCCGTCTTCAGCCCGATCCCCGGCGCACCTGGCACATTGTCGGTGCTGTCGCCGGCCAGCGCCTGCACATCCACCACCTTGTCGGGCGTGACCCCGAACTTCTCCATCACCTCGTCGGGGCCGATCGGGCGGTTCTTCATCGGGTCATGCATGTCGACGCCGGGCCGGATCAATTGCATCAGGTCCTTGTCGGACGAGATGATCGTGCAGCTTCCCCCGGCCTCGACCGCCTGCCGCGCAAGGCTGGCGATGATGTCATCGGCCTCGAACCCCTCGACCTCCAGGCAGGCCACGTTGAACGCTCGCGTCGCCTCGCGCGTCAGCGGGAATTGCGGTCGCAGATCCTCGGGCGGCGGCGGACGGTTGGCCTTGTACTGGTCGTAGATGTCATTGCGGAAGGTCTTGGACGAATAGTCGAAGACCACCGCGATATGGGTCGCGGCATTCTTGGCGTCGCGCGTGATCTCGTTCCACAGGATCGAGGCGAATCCCGCCACCGCGCCGATCGGCAGCCCGTCCGAGCGCGTCAGCGGCGGCAGTGCGTGATAGGCCCGGAAAATATAGGCCGAACCGTCGATCAGGTGCAGGTGATGGCCCTTGCCGAAACTCATATCCCGAAACTCATATTGATTGCCCCCGCACGCGTTCCGGCGGATTATAGACGCGAAGGGGGGCAGGGTGCCACCCCGGCGCGCGGGGGCAGAAGGGCAGGGCTATGCGTATGCTGGTCTGGGGTCTGGCCGGGCTTGTACTCGGTGCGGGACTCATGGTGTTGGTGGCCGGGGTGATCGTGCCATCGCTCTGGCCGGTCTCGCAGGCCGAGGGCGCCTATGCCATGGGGGTGATCTTCTTCATGGCACCGGCTGCCGGGGTGGTGGGCGCGATCCTCGGGGCGCTTCTGGGCTGGCGGCGGTCGTGACGCTGGCCCGTCAAAGCCGATTGACAGTTTCCCGCCGCCGCGCCATCTTCGCGCCCATGCTGCACCTGTCCGCCCCCGCCTCGTTTTATTGGTCCGACGCCATATAGGCGGCCGGGCAGCTTTCCCTGAAAACTGATCCCTGAAATGGCCGCCCGCAAGGGACAGGCCATGGTCGCACCCTTCGCGGGCCAGAAGCGAAGGAAGACCCAAGATGACCGCCCAGTCCAAACAGGATGCCGCCGCCTGCGGCGCCATCCGCCCCGCCCGGCCCGAAGACCTGCCGGAAGTCCACCGGATGCTGATCGCGCTGGCGGCCCATCACGGCGATGCCGCGACGATCACCCCGCTGCGGCTGGCAGAACTGTGTTTCGAGACCGGCGAGGCCCTTGTCCTTGTCGCCTGCCTGCCCGGCAGCCCCGCCCGCGACCCGGTGGGCTACGCGCTGGTCACGCGCCGGCATGAGATGATCTCGGGCCGGATGGTGCAGGATGTCACCCATCTCTATGTCCAGCCCCCCTTCCGCGGCCAGGGCCTTGGCCGGGCGCTGATCGAGGCGGCGCGGCTGCTGGCGCAGGCGGGAGCGGCCGCGCGGCTGACCATCCGGGCCGATGCGCGCAATCCGGGCGCGGTCGCGGCCTATCGCCAGATGGGGCTGGCCGAGCTGCCCGCTGCCGGGCCGCGCTTCGCTGTGACGCTGGCCTAGCCGCAGACTGGCCAAGGGCGGGGGCGGGTGCAGACCCGCAAACCCGCCATTCGCCACGGGTCAGGGTCGCGTCGCCGCGCTTCTTGCGGAAGACGTTGGGAAGACCTTTGGAAGACGTTCGGAAGACGCTGCCGAACCGCTGAAAAAGGCTTGGATCAGGGGGTCAGACGTCGCCGCTCAGTGATCGTCCTGGGCATGGGCGCGGTCGATCTCGAAACGGCGGTCGCAATAGCCGCATTCGACCCAGCCCTTGTCTTCGGGGATCGCCAGCCACACGCGCGGATGGCCAAGCGCCCCTTCGCCACCGTCGCAGGCGACTTTCCAGGAGGTCACGGTCTTGGTCTCGGGGGCGGAAATCGTCATTCTCTGGCCTGCGCTGGCTGGGTTTTCCGCATCATAGCGGCAGGGCAGGGGGCGCATCAAGGCCGGGTCAGCGCAAAAGCCGCGCGACGCGCGCAGGCGGCACCGTCCGCCTCACAGTTCGGCGAGGCGCCGGGCCGTGCCGTTTTCCCTGCTGGCCCTCGTCGCGCAGTTGCGGCATGATCGGGTCATTCTGGTCCTTCTCCAACGGGATGGACCGCCTTCTTTTCCGGCCCCAAGGCCCAGGCTGCGGGGACCATCTTGTCGGTTTGCCCCATGCTGTCGCGCCTGACCCGCCCGTTTTTCCTGCTCCTTGGCTTCGCCATCCTGGCGCTGCCCGCCGCTCCGGTGCGGGCCGAGAAGCTTGCTCTGGTCATCGGGATGGCGGCCTATGAACATATCGTCACGCTCGACAACACGATCAACGACGCGCGTGGCGTTGGCCGCGTCTTGCAGGATTCAGGCTTCACTGTCACCCTGTCGCTGAATGCTCCAAAAGCGGAACTGGTTGAAACTCTTTCGGATTTTTCCTTCCAGGCCGAGACGGCGGATCTGGCGCTGATCTATTTCGCGGGTCATGGCGTCGAGGTGCAGGGACAGAATTTCCTGATCCCGGTCGATGCCGATGTGAAAAGCAATCTCGAGGTGCAGGCGGCCTCGCTCTCGCTTGCCGATTTCGAGGCCGCGGTGGGCCATGCCCGCAAGATGGGCATCGTCCTGCTCGACAGTTGCCGCGACAATCCCTTCGCCGACAATATCGCGCTGGACGAGAAAGCCTCGGACGGGCGCACTGGCAATACCCGCAGCGCCTCGGGATCCGCCGGGCTGGCGCCGACCGATCCCGACCGCGGCACGCTGGTCTTCTATGCCGCCGAACACGGGCTTGCGGCCCTGGACGGCGTGGATGGCCACAGCCCCTTTGCCCGCGCGCTGATCGACAATCTGGGCCAGCCGGGGCTTGAGGTCGGCACCATGGTGCGTCAGGTCCGCGACGAGGTGATGCGGGCCACCGGCAATCTGCAACAGCCCTATTCCTACGGTTCGCTGCCCGGAACACCCTTCTATGTCGCAGGCCCGCGCGACGGCGAGGCCGATGTTGGCGCGGCCGAGGATCGCCAGCAGGGCTGGGCCGCGCTGGGCGCCGATCAGGAGGCGCTGTTGCAGGCCCAGGCCGAAAAGGGTGACACCCGCTCGATCCTAGGCCTGGGCTACATCAAGCTGAACAAGGCCGATCCCGCCTTTGACCCGGTGGCCGCCCGCGACTGGTTCGAGCGCGCCGCCAAGGCCGGGTCGCCCGAGGCGCAATTCGAACTTGCCCGGCTGCTGGAACAGGGCATCGGCGGCCCGCCCGACCCGCAGCGCGCGCTGGACCTGTATCGGATGTCGGCGGAACAGGGCTATGGCAATGCCTTGAATGAATTGGGGTTCATCCATTTCCAAGGCATGTACGGCCTGCCCTCGGACCCGGCGACCGGCATCCATTATTTCACCCAGGCCGCCGCCGCCCGCGACCCCGAGGCGCAGTATAACCTCGCCGCGCTGATTGACGATGGCATGGTGTCGGGCCGCGGGCCCGAGGATTCGGCCAGGCTGCTTTATGAGGCGCTGCGCTCGGGCAATGCGCGGGTCCTGTCGGTGGCGCCCCTGATGAAAGAGCAGTTTGAACCGGCCACGCGCGAGGCCTTGCAGCGCATTCTGCGCGACAAGGGCTTTTACGACGGCAAGATCGACGGCGATATCGGCCCCGGCACGGCGGCGGCGATGCGCCGCGCCTTCGGCATCAAGGACGCCTGACCCGTCCCGCGCATGGTTCCTGTGCGACCGTCGCCGCACCGTCAGGAAATCTTATATGCCCCTGCGTCAGAAGATAGACAAGCAAGGGTTGCAGGGCCATCATCGCGCCATTGATGGCAAGGATGATTACGATGACCGAACGCGCGATTCTGGCGGCGCTTGTCGGGCTGGCCCCGGCGCTTGCGGCGTTTGCGGTGCCGGCCGTGGCCGAGACCAGCGACATCTACCTGACCATGACCGGCATCAAAAGCGCCACCACCGCGCCCGGCGGCCTGGCCTTCGTGTCCGGCGCCTGGTCGTCGGATCGGGTGAATGTCTCGGGCGGCAGCGGCCTGATCGACCGCACCGATGGTTCGATGAGCCTGGGCGCGGGCTTCGGCAGTGCCGAGACCGGGATCGGCTTTCAGGTCACGGCGAACATTACCTCGCTGTCTGACGATTTCGGCGATTCGGGCTATCTGTCGCTCAAGGCCTCGCGCCGGGTGACGCCCGAAGGACAGATGCCGGTCTATCTTGGCATCAGCGCCGACAATCTTGTGCCCTGGGGCGACAGTTCGCAGAATGAGGAAAGTGTGGACCTGATCGTTTCGGCCTTTCCCTCGATCCAGACGGCAAGCGGCCCGAAGCCCCTGATGATCACGCTGGGCGCGGGAACGCATATCCGCAATTACGGCCAAGATCCGGGTGGATATTTCGGCATCGGCATGGGCCTGACGGAACATCTTGCCGTCTCGGCCGCCTGGACGGGTGATGAGGTGGCGCTGGGCACAGGCTTCCGCCTTGATGGCCTGCCCAACATGCATTTCACCGCCTCGCTGGACGATGCCTTCGACCAGAACGATGCGCGCCGGGTGACCTTGCAAGCCACCTGGGTCACCGACAAGCTGTTCGGAGGGAAATTCTGATGGCGCGCCAAACGCTTCTCCGTGCGCCGCGCGCGCTGACACTGACCGCCGCCCTTGCCACAGCGCTCTGGCCCCTGCCGGTGATGGAGGTCTTCGCGGGCGAGGGGCCGGTCACGCCCGGCCCGGTCTTCCCGCCCAAGATCACTGTCGATGCCGGTCCGATCTTCGTGCCGCGCGCCCTTGGCACCGTCCCGGACGACGAGCTGACGCCGGAAGCCGCGCAGATCGTCAATTCCATCAACGTCGGGCGCGACTACTGCGGATGGCTTGAGAAGAAGGAGTATGTGATCGACTGTCTGAGCGACGAGTTGAACCGGGCGGCGGAGGCGATCCCGCAGGGCAGCAAATATGCCCCGGCCCGCGCCGCGCTGAAAAAGGCCTCGGCCGACCTGTCGAGGCTGGCCGCGGCCAATGAATCCGCCACCCTGCGCCCGGGCATCGCCCATACCACCCGCTCGGGCGAAGAGCGCCGCTCGACCCGGCCGCTGCGCGCGGTCGAGACGGCGAAGCTTGACGAGGTTTCCGCCGCCGCGATCGGTATCATTCAGGAAACGGGCACGATCCTGCTGCGCTCGGCCAGCAATTCGGATGAGGCCGCGAACTTCACCGCGATCTCGGCGGCGGTGAATTCGAACACCGTGCTGCTGCGCTCGCTTTAGGCCGGTTCAGCCGATCGGCTGGCTGCGCCCCTTCAGCGCGGTCAGCCAGCCCAGACCCTGCGCCGTGCCGCGCGCCGGGCGGTATTCGGCCGCGATCCAGACATTCTCCATCGCATCCACAGCGTCGCAGAGCGCAGGCAGCGAGAAGCCGCCGCCGCCCGGCTCGTTCCGGGCCGGGAAGCCCGCGATCTGCACATGACTGATCTGGTCGCGATAGCGATCCCAGACCGCGCTTGGATCGCCATGCAGCCGTGCGGCGTGCCAGAGGTCGAATTGCAGCCCGATCCGGTCACAGCCGATATCGGTGACGATCCGCGCCGCCTGGTCGTAGTCGTTCAGGAAATAGCCCGGCATGTCCTCGGGGTTCAGCGGCTCGATACAGAGCCGCAGGTCCGGCGCCTGCGCCGCGGCCCAGGCCAGGTTCTCGGCATAGGTCGCCTCGGCCTGCGGTCCCTTGGCCACGCCCGCCATGACATGGACCTGCGCGCCGCCCAGCCGCGTGGCGTAATCCGCCGCCCGCAGGAACCCGTCGCGAAAGGTGGCCTCGTCGCCCGGTCGTGCCGCAAAGCCGCGGTCGCCCGAGATCCAGTCGCCCGGCGGCGTGTTGATCAGCACCAGCGGCAGCCCCGCCAGCGCCTTGTCCCACTCCGCCACCGGCAGGTCATAGGGGAACAGCACCTCGACACCGTCGAATCCGGCACGGGCGGCATAGGCCGCGCGCTCTTGCATCGGCACTTCGGTGAAAAGAAGCGTCAGGTTGGCGGCGAAACGGGGCATCGGGAAAGGGTCAGGGCAATTCCACAGAGGGGATGACGGGAAAGAATTCCCCCGAGGACCAGAGGCCGAACCAGCTAGCGCCCTCATGGGGCTCGTGGCAACCCAATTCGACCAAACGGTAAAAGGATTTGCGGTCGATCAGCGCCCAGAGATTGCTTCGGATCAGGATATAGGGCGACGGCTCGCCATCCGCAGAGCGTTCGACCCGGATCGGATGGTCGCGGCCCGCGACCGCTTCGTCCTCGGTTCTGGTCACGAAAGTCAGGCGCTGGTTGCGGCCCGTTCCTTCAGCGGCGAAATCCACGGCAAGAAGCGGCGCGTCATCGACCCTGATCCCGACCTTTTCGACGGGTGTCACCAGGAAATAGGCGTCGCCTTCACGCTTCAGGATCGAGGAGAACAGTTTGACCAGCGGCGCCCGTCCGATGGGGGTGCCAAGATACCACCACGTCCCGTCGCGGGCGATGCGCATGTCCAGATCGCCGCAAAAGGGCGGGTTCCACAGATGGACGGGCGGCAGGCCCTTCTTCCCCGCAGCCTTCGCGGCGGCGGCAAGCGTATCGGCATTGGGTGCGGTCATACGTCCTCTCTTGGCCTTGCCATATAGGGCCGGGGCGGCGCGGGGCCAAGGAAAATGCGGCCACAAGGGAACGAAGACCGCCGGCGAACACCCGGTCTCGCGGCAGTTTCACGATCATTTGTGTCAAGGCGGCTTTTGCCATTTGTGCCCGGACGCGTGTTTCGCTCTAATGGCCGCGATCCGGGACGCTGGAAGGATGTTCGACATGGCCGCAGAGGATGCTCTGGTGCAGGAAATCGAGGCGCTTGGGGGCCAGTTGGCCGAGGCCAAGGCCAGCATCAACCGCCGCTTCATCGGCCAGGAAAAGGTTGTCGACCTTGTCCTTGCCTCGATGCTCTGCGGCGGCCACGCGCTGCTGGTGGGCCTGCCGGGCCTGGGCAAGACCCGTCTTGTCGACACGCTGGGCACGGTGATGGGTCTGAACGCCAATCGCGTCCAGTTCACCCCTGATCTGATGCCCGCCGACATCCTGGGTTCGGAAGTGCTCGAGACCGCCGCCGATGGCAGCCGCGCCTTCCGTTTCCTGGAAGGCCCGGTCTTCTGCCAGTTGCTGATGGCCGATGAAATCAACCGCGCAAGCCCGCGCACCCAGTCGGCGCTTCTGCAGGCCATGCAGGAGAAAGAGGTGACCATCGCGGGCCAGCACCGACCGCTTGGTCGCCCCTTCCATGTTCTGGCCACCCAGAACCCGATCGAGCAGGAAGGCACCTATCCGCTGCCCGAGGCACAGCTTGACCGGTTCCTGGTGCAGGCCGATGTCGATTACCCGACCCGCGCGGTCGAACGCGATATCCTTCTGGCCACCACCGGCGCCGAAGAGGCGACCAGCCATCAGGTCTTCACCGCCGGGGCGCTAATCGCGGCGCAAAGCGTGGTGCGGCGGATGCCGGTGGGCGAGAAGGTCGTCGAATCCATCCTCGATCTCGTCCGTGCCTGCCGCCCGGGCGAGGCCGAAGGCCGCGATCTGTCCGACAGCCTGGCCTGGGGGCCCGGCCCGCGCGCCGCCCAAGCCTTGATGTTGACGGTGCGCGCCCGTGCGCTGTTGCAGGGCCGCCTTGTCCCCTCGGTCGAGGATGTGGCCGCCCTTGCCCCGGCCTGCCTGACGCATCGTATGGCATTGTCCTTCGCCGCCCGTGCGCGGGGCGAGACGCTGGCCGGCATCATCGCCCGTGTCTCCTCGCGCACCCTTGGCCTTGAGGCCGCCGCGTGAGCCTTGAACTTCAGGCACGCGCAGAGGCGCTGGGGCAGACGCTGCCCCCGCTTCTGGCCGAGGCCGAAATGCTGGCCGCGACCGTGATGCTGGGCGAACATGGCCGGCGCCGGGCGGGGCTGGGCGATGAATTCTGGCAATACCGCCCGGCGCATCAGGGCGACTCCGCCCGTATGATCGACTGGCGCCGTTCGGCCCGGTCGGATGCGCATTTCGTGCGCGAGCGCGAATGGCAGGCGGCGCAATCGGTGACGCTCTGGGTCGATCCCTCGCGCTCGATGCAGTTTTCCAGCGCGAAGAACGCCCCCAAATCCGACCGCGCCCGGCTGATCGCGCTGGCACTGGCGGTGCTTCTGTTGCGCGGTGGCGAAAGGGTGGGGCTGGCCGGGCTGGCCCTGCCGCGCTCGGGCCGCAGCCAGATCGTCCGGCTGGCCGCGCGGCTGGCGGGCGAGGTGGACGCGGCGGAATATGGCGCGCCCTTGGCCGAGGGCATGGTCAGCCATGGCCGCGCGGTTTTTGTTTCGGATTTCCTGGGCGATCTTGCGGGGGTGGAAACCGCTCTGGCCCGCGCCAGCGACCGCGGCGTGCGCGGCGCATTGTTGCAGGTGCTGGACCCGGCCGAAGAGGAATTTCCCTTCGACGGTCGCACGATCTTTGAATCCGTGGGCGGCACGCTGCGGCATGAGACGCAGAAGGCCGGCGAACTGCGCGATCGCTATCTGGCGCGTCTTGCCGAACGCAAGGACCGCCTCACCACGCTGGCCCGCGCCGTGGGCTGGCATTACAGCACCCATCACACCGGCAGCCCGGCGCAATCGGCGCTTTTGTGGCTTTATCAGGCGCTGGAGCGCGGCCGCTGATGTTCACGCTTGGCCCTTTGGGCTTTCTGTCGCCCTGGCTTCTCTGGGGCCTGATCGCCCTGCCGATCCTGTGGTTCCTGCTGCGCGCCGTGCCACCCGCACCGATCCGCCGCCGCTTTCCCGGCGTGGCGCTGCTCTTGGGCCTGCGCGATGACGATGCCGAGACCGACAAGACGCCCTGGTGGCTTTTGCTGCTGCGCATGTTGGCCGTGGCTGCGGTGATCATTGGATTTGCCGGGCCGATCCTGAACCCTGAACAGAAACCGGCAGGGTCCGGCCCGCTTCTGGTGGTGATGGATGGTGGCTGGGCCGATGCGCGGGATTGGGCGCGCCGGGTGGAACGCGCGGGGCAGATCCTGCAAGATGCCGGGCGCGACGGGCGCACCGTGGCGGTGATCCGCCTGACCGATGCGCCGCAGGAGGTGGAGTTCCAGACCGCCGATGCCTGGGCGGGCCGCGTTGCGGCGATGGAGCCGCAGCCCTGGGCGCCGCGCCATCTTGAGGATTGGGCCGAAAAGCTGCCCGCCGAGAGCTTTGATACCGTCTGGCTGTCCGACGGGCTGGCGCATGACGGGCGCGAGGCGCTGGCCGCGGTGTTCCAGGACAAGGGCGCTCTGTCGGTGATCGAAAGCCCGCGCCCGCTTCTGGCCCTGCGTCCGGCCGGGTTCAAGGACGGCAAGGTCGTGGTCCGCGCCAGCCGCCTGCCCGCGGGCGATCCGGTCGATATCGAGGTTGTGGGCCGCGGTCCCGATCCGGCGGGGATCACCCGCGAACTGGCGCGCACGAGCGTGTCTTTCGCCGCCGGGATGACCGAGGCCGAGGCGGTGATGGACATGCCGCCCGAATTGCGCAACCGCGTGGTTCGGTTCGAGATCGAGGGGCTGCGCAATGCAGGTGCCGTCAGTCTAGCCGATGACAGCCTGAAGCGCCGCAAGGTCGCGCTGATCGGCCCGGGCGCCGCGCAGGAAGGCCTGCAACTGCTGTCGCCCACACATTATCTGCGTCAGGCGCTGACCCCGGTGGCTGATCTGATCGAAGGGTCCGTCACCGATGCCGTCCTGGCCGGGCCGGATGTGGTGATCCTGGCCGATGTGGCGCGGCTGGCGCCTGCCGAGGAAACCGCGCTTGAGGAATGGGTGTCGAAGGGCGGGCTTCTTCTGCGCTTCGCCGGGCCGCGCATGGCGGCAAGCGACATCTCGCGCGCGCAGGAAGATCCGCTGATGCCGGTGCGCCTGCGCGAAGGCGGCCGCACTGTCGGCGGCGCGATGAGCTGGGGCGAGCCGAAGAAACTGGCGCCCTTCCCGGAAACCAGCCCCTTCTTCGGCCTGCATATTCCCGACGATGTGCAGGTCAATGAACAGATCCTGGCCCAGCCCGACCCCGATCTGGCCGAGCGCACCATCGCCGCGCTGGAAGACGGCACGCCGCTGGTCACGCGCAAGGCGCTGGGCGAAGGGTCGGTCGTGCTGGTCCATGTGACGGCCAATGCCGAATGGTCCTCGCTGCCCCTTTCGGGGCTGTTCGTGCAGATGCTCGAGCGGCTTGCGGTCTCGACCCGGCCCGCCACGCCCGAGGCCGCCGATCTGGAAGGCCAGGTCTGGGTGCCGGAAACCGTGCTCGATGTCTGGGGCGAAGAACAGGATGCCGGAGCGATTGCCGGCGTCGAAGGCGGCGTTCTGGCCAAGGCCATCGCCGAAGGGCCGGGGGCGGATCAGCCGCCCGGTCTTTATGCCGGGCAGGATCGGCGCGTGGCGGTGAATGTGGTGGGGGCGGAAGTGGAGCTGAAGCCGGCAGCCTGGCCCGCGGATGTGCCGGTCGAGGGCCTTGCCGCCGCGCCGGAACGCTCGTTGAAGGGCGCCTTCCTCACGGCGGCCCTGTCTTTCCTGCTGCTCGATATCCTCGCGGCGCTGTATCTGGCAGGCCGGTTGACCGGGCTGAGCCGGGCGGCGGCCGCGCTGGCTTTGGCGGCCTTCGTTCTCAGCTTGGCGCCCGGCGGCCCGGCTCTGGCGCAAGAGACCACGCCCCCGGCCGCTGCCCCGGCGGCCGAACCGGAAGGGCCGAAACCTGGCGACGATTTCGCCATCCAGGCCACCAGCGCAGTGGTTCTGGCCCATGTGTTGACCGGCGATGCGACGGTGGATGACATGGCGCAGGCGGGCCTGCGGGGCCTGGGCGACCGGCTGTGGGAACGCACGGCGATCGAACCGGCAGAACCGATGGCGGTGGATATCGAGAAGGACGAGCTGGCCTTCTTTCCGTTCCTTTACTGGCCCGTCACGGCGTCGATGCCCACCCCTTCGGACGCCGCCTATCAGAAGCTGAACCAGTATCTCCGCACCGGCGGCATGATCCTGTTCGACACGCGCGATGCCGATGTCTCGGCCTTTGGCGGCAGCACGCCCGAATCCGAGGCGCTGCAGCGCATCGCGGCGGGTTTGGATATTCCTGCGCTCGAACAGATCCCGTCAGACCATGTCCTGACCCGCAGCTTCTATCTGATCCAGGAATTCCCCGGCCGCTACAGCCAGGGCAGCCTCTGGGTCGAGGCCGCGCCCGCCGATGCGGCGGCCGAAGAAGGCGTGCCCTTCCGCAACCTGAATGATGGTGTGACCCCGGTGGTGATCGGCGGCAATGACTGGGCCTCGGCCTGGGCCACGGATGAGAACGGCGTCGCCATGCTGCCGGTGGGGCGCGGCTTCGCGGGCGAGCGCCAGCGCGAGATTTCCTACCGCTTCGGCATCAACCTGATCATGCATGTGCTGACCGGCAACTACAAATCCGATCAGGTCCATGTGCCCGCGCTTCTGGAAAGGCTGGGCCAGTGAACCTTCCCGTCTCCGGCATCGTCTTCACGCCCCTTGTCCCCTGGCCCCTGATCTGGGCGCTGGCCGGGATGACGCTTCTGTTCCTTGCGCTGGCGATCTGGCGCGGCTTGTCGGGCTGGGCCCTGCGCGGTCTGGCCGGGCTGGCGCTGCTTGCCGCGCTGACCGGCCCCGCGCTGCAGGAGGAGGAGCGCGACAAGCTGTCGGATATCGTGATCCTTGTCGTCGATGACAGTTCCAGCCAGGCACTGGGTGACCGCAAGGCCCAGACCGATGCCGCCATCGCCAAGGTCCAGGCCGAGATCGCGGCCATGCCCGACACCGAATTGCGCATCCGACGCTTTGCCGACGGGGTCGAGGATACCGGCACACTGGCCATGACTGCCGTGTCAGAGGCTTTGGCCGAGGAACCGCGCGCCCGCGTCGCTGGCGTGATACTGATCTCGGACGGTCGCGTCCATGACCTTGATCTGGCGCCGCAGATGCCCGCGCCCTTCCAGGTGCTGCTGACCGGGCGCGACCGCGACTGGGACCGCCGCCTCGTCATCTCGAATGCGCCCGCCTTCGCCATCATCGGCGAGGAATTCACCATGAAGCTGAAAGTCGAGGATATGGGCGCCGTGCCCGCCTCGGAAGGCGGAATGGTCGATCTGACCATCACCGTCGATGCCGATGCGCCGCAGACCTATACCGTGCCGGTCGGGCAAGAGCTGGACTTGCCGGTGACATTGGCCCATGGCGGCATGAACGTGCTGCAATTCTCGGTCCCCGGTGCCGAGGGCGAATTGACCGATCGCAACAATGCCGCCGTGGTGCAGATCAACGGCGTGCGCGACCGGCTGCGGGTGCTGCTGGTTTCGGGCGAACCCCATGCCGGTGAACGGGTCTGGCGCAACCTGCTGAAATCAGATGCCTCGGTTGACCTCGTGCATTTCACCATCCTGCGACCGCCGGAAAAGCAGGACGGCGTGCCTGTGGACGAACTGTCGCTGATCGCCTTCCCGACGCGCGAGCTGTTCGTCGAGAAGATCGAGGAATTCGACCTGATCATTTTCGACCGCTACCGGATGCGGGGCATTCTGCCGATGTCCTATATCGAGAATGTGGTGAACTATGTGAAGAACGGCGGCACCGTGCTTGTGGCGGCGGGGCCGGAATATGGCGCAGTGGATTCGCTGTACCGCTCGCCCCTGGCGGAAATCCTGCCGGTCGCGCCCACGGCGCAGGTGGTTGAAGGCGGCTTCAAGCCCAAGATCACCGAACTGGGCCAGCGCCATCCGGTGACCGAGGGGCTGGAGAAATTCGCTCCCGCTCCGACGGTGGATGGAGAGCCGGGCTGGGGCCGCTGGATGCGCGCGATCGAGGTCGAGAAATTCTCGGGCCAGACGGTGATGGAAGGACCGCAGGGTCTGCCGCTTCTGGTCCTGGACCGGGTGGGCGAGGGTCGGGTGGCGGTGCTCGCCTCGGATCAGGCCTGGCTTTGGGGGCGCGGCTATGAAGGCGGCGGCCCGCAGCTTGAACTGCTGCGGCGTTTGGCACACTGGATGCTGAAAGAGCCCGAGCTGGAAGAGGAAACCCTGACCGCCACGGCGCAGGACGAAGTGCTGACCATCACCCGCCGTACCATCGCCGAAGAGCCTCCGGGACCGCTGACCGTGACCGGGCCGGATGGCGCACAAGCTGTCTTGCAGATGGAGCAGAAGGCTCCGGGTCGCTATGAGGTGATCTGGCAGGCGCCGCAACTGGGCCTGTATCGGCTGGAGCAGGGTGAGCTGACCCGTGTCATCGCCGTTGGCCCCTCGGCTCCGCGCGAATTCGTGGCGACGATCGCCTCGGGCGAAGATCTGGCCCCGCTCACCGGCGCGACGCGCGGCGCGGTGCTGCGCATCGAGGAAGGGCTGCCCGATATCCGCGCTGTCGCCGAAGGCCGCCCCGCCGCCGGGCGCGGCTGGATCGGCATCACCCCGCGTGAGGCCTATCTCACGACCGAAGTGCAGGTGGCCGAACTTCTGCCCGGCTGGGCCTGGGCGCTTCTGGCGGCGCTCCTGTCGGTCGCGGCCTGGCTGATCGAAGGCCGCAAGGGGGCGAGGGCGGCCTGACGCCGCCCTGCCTCTGTCATGCCGTTGCAGGCCGCGCCGCCAGCGCCTTGCCAGCCGCCTCGGACACAGCGCCCAGCAGCGCGCCGATCACCATCGAAACCGAGACATTGATCCAGGGGTTGTCGATCAGCGAGATCGAGGTCAGCGTCTCAAGCTTGCCGCCCAGAAGCGCATAGGCCGCCACACAGCCAAAGCCGTAGACCGAGGACGGAATCTGCGCCAAGGCGGGCAGGTTCGCCGCCAGCACGATCACTGCCGCGCCGATCCCGACCGACAGGCCCGCCGCCAGCGGAAGGCCCAGCCCGCCCGCCAGTTTCGTGGTGGCGATCAGCGCCAGAAGGCCGATCAGCCCGCCGAACAGATGCGCCGGAATGTTCTTGCCGAGCGATCCGCTGCCGCCGCCGGAATGGTAAAAGGCCGCCCAGGCCACGAAGGCCGCCCAGATTTGCAGACCAAGCCCTGCGGCTGGCCCGACAAAGGCCCAGGTTGCGACGCCTCCCAGAACGCCGATTGAAATCGCCAGTGCCGATAGCAGGTTCATTCCATGTCCCTCCCCATTGCGGATCTGTCCGCGTTGCTTTTCCCTTTCGGCAAACCTCTCCCGGCCTGCGTCCCGCCATCGGGCGCAGGGGGAAAGCGGCATATCGAAAGGTGCAGGCAGGGTGCGGGTTAAGTCGGGCCGCGTCCATAATACAAAGGTTCAGTCGTAGATGCAGGTGCAGCGTCGATGCCGCGGCGCAGGATCGCGGGGTTTCCAAACCCGGGCCAAGGGCGCAGTCTGGACAGCGATTTTATCTGACGCATTCATACGAGGATTGGCTCATGACACAGGTCGATGTTGCCATCGTGGGGGCGGGATGTGCCGGGCTTGCGGCGGCCAAAGCCCTGCGTTCACAGGGAAAAAGCTTTGTCGTCCTGGAAGCTTTGGGCCGGATCGGCGGCCGTGCCTGGACGACCGAAACAGACTTTGGCCTGCCCTTCGACATCGGCTGCGCCTGGCTGCACGCCGCCGACCGCAACCCGTTCTTCCCCGAGGCGCAGGCGGCGGGATGGACGCTTTTTCACCATGACATGGGCCTTGATCACCTGTGGTTCGACAAGCGTCGGGCGACGGTCGAGGAGATGGCGCGGGTCCGGGCGGCGGATGGCCATCTGGCGCATCTGATCGCGGGACATAAGGGGCCGGATGACCGGCTGTCGGCGCTGATCGCCGATTGCCATTGCCTGCGGGCCAATTCCACCTTTTGCGGCCCGATGGATTTCGGCGCCGATGATGACGAAATCTCCATCGCCGATTTCAACGCTGCCGCCGATCTGGACCCGAACTACTTCACGAAAGAAGGCTATGGCGCGCTGATCCACCTTTGGGGCGCCGATGTGCCGGTGACGCTTTCGGCTCCGGTCAGCCGGATCGACTGGTCCGGCCGGGGTGTCCGGGTCGAAAGCGCGCGCGGCACGGTCGAGGCGCGGGCCGCCATCGTCACCTGCTCGACCGGTGTCCTGCAATTCGAGGACATAGCCTTCACGCCTGGCTTGCCCGACAATCATATGGAGGCGATCTTCGACCTTCAGATGGGGCTTCTGACCAAGATTCCCATTGCGGTCAGCGGCACGCGACTGGGGTTGAAACCCTTCGACGATCTCTTGATCGAGCGTCGCGCACGGCATGACCTGTTCTTCCTCTGCTTCCCCTTCGATCTCGACCTGCTGGTGGGCTTTGTCGGCGGCGATTTCGCCTGGGAGATCGAGGCCGCGGGGCAGGCGGCAGCGGTGGATTTCGTCACCGACCGGCTGGTCGATCTGTTCGGCTCCGCAACGCGCAAGCATATGGGCCACGGCATCATGACCCATTGGGGCGGCGAGCGGCATGTCCGGGGCGCCTATGCCGCCGCGCGCCCTGGCCGCGCCTCAGCCCGCACGGCGCTGGCCGCGCCGGTGGCCGATCGGATCTGGTTCGCGGGCGAGGCGCTGGCCCCGCATGGGCTGGCCCAGACGGCGGCGGGGGCGCGGCTTTCCGGTGCTTCGGTCGGCGCGCAGGTCGCGGCAGTTCTGGGCTAGTTCAGCGCCGACAGAAGGGCGGGCAGATCGACGGAACAGGCATAGTGATACCGGCCTGACAACCGGCGCGGCAGCTGGCGCAGCCGCAGCGCAAGGGGAATTTCAGTCTGAGGCAAGGGCGCCCGCAGCGGCAGCACGCGATGTCGGATGCCGAGCTGGTGGGCCGCCAGATCAAGCCAGCTTTCGCGCACCGGATCGGGGCGCAGTTCGATGACTTCGGCACCTTCGGGAAGGAAGCACAGATTGGCGAGCCCCGCGCCGGAAGCGCCGATCAGGCGGCGGCATCCTGCCATAGCAGCGATCTGCTGGCGCGGTGTCAGGCGTTCGGGTCGCAGGATGCGCACCCCGCACGCCGCAAGCGCGGCCTCCACTGCGACCTCTTCGATCAGGACGCGACCCGAGTAGCTTCGGCGCGACAGGTAGATCGTCTCCTGGGCTTCCAAGAGGACGGGCCTTTGCGGCTGGATGCGCTTCAGGAGGCTGTCCAGAAGACCTGCATTGCGTTGGAGGTAATGGTCCAGCGTGGTGACATAGACCAACTCGTCGAAAAGCAACGCCTTTGACGGGGCAAGGGCGACCGATCCGCTCAGACCCGCAGCTTCGACAAGATCGGCCTGCCACGGCGTCAGTCGCGCCGCATAGGCTGGATAGCGCCCTGCGGGACCACTCAGTCCCAGATCGGTCAGGGCGGCCAATCCGGTAAGACTGTCCATCAGGAAATGGCCATAGTTGCGGCGCGAGCCGCCGCTCATCCAGATCGCCCCGCGTGCCACTCGCTGCGGTCCTGTCGCGCGCAAGGCGGCGACGGCCGCGTCCGGACGCGCCACTTCCCGCAGTGGGGCATAGGGGATGCGTGGGTCGTCCCGGGCCAGTACAAGCCCGGTTGCCGGGGACCACAGCGCATTGCGCAGATGGCAGATCAACACGCGGCCGGTCGGATACCCCAGCGCTGTCCCCTCAGCTTCAAGCATGTCCTGCGCGCCCGGAGGCGGCGGCGCTTCGCCCCGGGCCAGCCGGTCCGCAAGCTGCGGCAGGCGCGGAAGCATCTTCTCTTCCAGAGTGCCCGCAA
This sequence comes from Neotabrizicola paludis, assembly GCF_044142105.1. NCBI lineage: Bacteria > Pseudomonadati > Pseudomonadota > Alphaproteobacteria > Rhodobacterales > Paracoccaceae > Neotabrizicola > Neotabrizicola paludis. The sequence goes on along the minus strand of NZ_JBGTYM010000004.1, from coordinate 80,445 downwards.
CCATATCCGGGGTCAGCCCAGATGCCGGCCGATGATCTCGCGCGAATGCGAGGCGAATTCGCGGCGCAGCAACAGGCCCCCCGCCAGGATCGTGGTCACAGTCAGCCCGAGAGGGCCGAACAGCCAGCCCAGGGCGGCCAAGGCGAAATAGATCGAATGCAGGCCCCGGTTGAAGCTTTTTGCCGCGGTGATGTTGATCTCGGCCGCTTGCGCGGCGCGCGGATAGGCCAAAGGGTCAGCGGGATCGTTCGGCACGGCGGCCATCAGCACGGCGCAATAGCCGAAAAGCCGGTGCGACCAGACGAATTTCAGCAGCGCATTGGCCAGAAAGAAGACCGGCAGCATCAGCTTGAGCGACAGCGCACTGGCGCGCGCATCCAGAGGCAGGTCGGCGGCAAGCTCCTGCACCGTCGCGGCATTGCCGATCAGGGCGACCCCGCCGCCGATGGCGATCATCGAGGCCGAGGCGAAGAAGGCCGTCGCCTGGCGCAGCGAGTCGATCAAAGTGCCGTCGAAGATGCGCGGCTGCCGGGTGACGAAGGTCTGCATCCATTCGTGCCGGTAACGCTGCATCAGCACAGTCACCGACGGTCGGGCCTTGGGCGGATGCTCGACCAGCCAGCCGGTGAAGAACCAGACGGCGACGATCAGCCCCAATGCGAGAAGATCGGCCATGGCCAGCGCTTGGGGCAGGTGCCAGCCCATCAGAAGGGTTTGACCACGACGGCCCAGAGGATCGCCAGCGCGACCAGGACCGAGACCTCGTTGAAGACGCGCAACCAGAGATCGCTTTCGCGGAACTCACCCCGCCGCGCCCGGGCGACCAGGCGGCCGGTCCAGGTGAAATGCAGCGCCAGCACGGCGACCAGGGCAATCTTCAGATGCAGCCAGGGCTGGAAGCCCCAGACGGACAAGGCCAGCCACAGCCCGGTCAGCACCGCGATCACGGCGAGGCCCGCCGAAAAGCGGTAGAGCCGGAAGGTCAGATCGCCCAGCGGACCCGGCCCCCCCAGCCGCGCCCATTCGCGCTTCCAGTAGATCAGCGCGCGCGGCACGGCGAAGACCGAGGTCATCCAGCCCATGACGCAAAGAAGATGAATGATCTTGACCCAGTCCATGGCCGAGAAGTGCCATTCTCCGCGGGCCGCGCGCAAGAGGAAACCCCGGCACTGCCCGGGACCCAGGGATATTCGGATCAGGATGAAGCGCGGCGGAGTGCTCCGGCAGATGCGAGAGTGCGATGCGGCCCTTGTCTTTTGGTTGAATTGGTTATATTGTTTTACCAATTTTGAGGGGGATAGCCATGGACATGCCCGTGCCCGCCGCGCGAATCCTGTCGCGCAAGGCCCAGATCGTCGCGCGGTTGCGAGCCGTCCTGCCTGCCGATGCGGTGATCGAGGACGAGGAAGAGACCCGCGCCTATGAATGCGATGGGCTTTCGGCCTATCGCTGCCTGCCGCTGGCCGTGGTTCTGCCGCGCACGACCGCCGAGGTCTCGGCTGCGCTGAAGATCTGCCATGAAGAAGGCGTGCCGGTCGTGCCGCGCGGCTCGGGCACCTCGCTGGCGGGAGGCGCGATGCCCACCGAGGATTCGGTGGTGTTGGGCGTGATGCGGATGAATGCAGTGCTGGAAACCGATTACGACAACCGTTTCATCCATGTGCAATCGGGCCGCACCAACCTTTCGGTGACTGGCGCGGTCGAGGCGGACGGGTTCTTCTACGCGCCCGATCCGTCCAGCCAGCTGGCCTGCGCGATTGCGGGCAACATCGCGATGAATTCCGGCGGGGCGCATTGCCTGAAATACGGTGTGACGACGAACAACCTTCTGGGTGTGACGCTGGTGAAGATGGATGGCGAGGTCATCACCCTGGGCGGGCCTTGGGCCGAGCAGGCGGGCCTTGACCTCTTGGGCGTGGTCTGCGGCAGCGAGGGGCAATTGGGCGTGGTGACCGAGGCCTTTCTGCGCATCCTGCCCAAGCCCGAAGGCGCGCGGCCGGTGCTGATGGGCTTTGGCTCGAACGAAGTGGCGGGGGAATGCGTCGCCGACATTATCCGCGCGGGCATCCTGCCCGTGGCGATCGAGTTCATGGACCGGCCCTGCATTCGCGCCTGCGAGGCCTTTGCCAAGGCGGGCTACCCCGATTGCGAGGCGCTTCTGATCGTCGAGGTCGAAGGATCGGAAGCCGAGATCGACGAACAGCTGGCCGCGATCACCGCCATCGCGCGGCGGCATGATCCGGTTGCACTGGAAGAAGCGACGGACGAGGCGCATGCCAAGCGGATCTGGCTTGGACGCAAATCGGCCTTCGGGGCCATGGGCCAGATCAACGATTACATGTGTCTCGACGGGACGATCCCGGTGTCCACCCTTCCCATGGTGCTGCGCCGGATCGGCGAGATTTCCAAGGAATTCGGGTTGGATGTCGGCAATGTCTTTCATGCCGGCGACGGCAACATGCACCCCTTGATCCTCTACAATGCCAATACGCCCGGCGACCTGGAACGCTGCGAGGCGATGGGGGCCGAGATCCTGAAGCTCTGCGTCGAGGTGGGCGGATGCCTGACCGGCGAGCATGGGGTGGGGATCGAGAAGCGCGACCTGATGGCGGTGCAATATGCGCCCGCCGATCTTGAGGCGCAGATGCGGATCAAGGATGTCTTCGATCCCGGCTGGTTGCTGAACCCGGCCAAGGTGTTCCCGCTGGCGGCAAGTGCCGCGCGCCGCGCGGGCTGAGGCGGCGGACCGGGGGCCAACCCCCGGACCGCCGGAGTATTTGAGGTAAGATGAAGGGGCAGGGGATGCGGCCTGTGGATGAAGCGGAAGTTTCGGACCTGGTGCGCGGGGCGACGGGGCCCTTGGCGCTGCGCGGCGGCGGCACGCGGGGGGCGCTGCTGGCGGGCGAGGTGCTGGATTGCACCGGCCTGACCGGCGTGCGCTTGTATGAACCGGCGGCGCTGACGCTGGTCGTCGCGGCGGGAACGCCCCTGGCCGAGGTTGAGGCGCTGCTGGCGGGCGAGCGGCAGCGGCTGGCCTTTGAAGTGCCGGACCTGCGCGCGGTGCTGGGGCGGGCGGGCGTTTCGACCATCGGCGGGATCTATGCCGCCAATGCCAGCGGTCCGCGCCGAGTGCAGGCGGGCGCCTGCCGGGATGCGGCCCTGGGGGTGCGCTTTGTCGATGGCACGGGGGCAGTGGCGAAGAATGGCGGGCGGGTGATGAAGAATGTCACCGGCTATGACCTCGTGAAGCTGATGGCGGGCAGCCACGGCAGCCTGGGCGTGATCACCGAGGTTTCCTTCAAGGTGCAGGCTCTGCCCGAGGCCGAGGCGGCGCTGGTGGCCGAGCTGGCACCCCAGGCGGGGCTCGCCGCGCTGCGCCGGGCGCTGGGCTCGCCCTACGATATTTCGGGCGCGACCTATGCCGAAGGCCGGGCGGCGATCCGTATCGAGGGGATGGCCGGGTCGGTTGCCTACCGGGTTGCACAATTGCGGGCGCTTTTGGGCGGCGACTGGCAGGTGCAGGAAGGCGCGGCATCGCAGGACCTGTGGCGCGGTATCCGGGACCTGCAGCCGCTGGTCGGCAAGGGCGGCGCGCTGTGGCGCATCGCCTCGATGCCCTCTGAGGCCCTGACCGTGCCGCGCGCTTTGGCGGCGGCAGGTGTGGACCATGAGGTCATCTTTGACTGGGGGGGCGGGCTGATCTGGCTGACCTGCGCCGAGGGCGAGGGCGGGCGCATCCGCGCCGCCTTGGCGGGCAGGGGTGAGGCCACAAGGCTCAAGGGTCGCGAGTCGAGCCCCGCCTTTTCGCCACCAGCGCCGGGCGTTGCCGCCTTGCAGGCCGGGCTCAAGGCGCGCTTCGACCCGAAGGGTCTGTTCAACCCCGGAGGGATGGTCTGATGCAGACGAATTTCACGCCCGAACAGTTGCGTGATGCGGGCACGGCGCGCGCCAATGAAGTGCTGCGCACCTGCGTTCACTGCGGCTTCTGCACCGCGACCTGCCCGACCTATCAGGTTCTGGGCGACGAGCTGGATTCCCCTCGCGGCCGCATCTATCTGATCAAGGATATGTTGGAGAAAGGCCGCCCGGCCGACGCGCAGACCGTCAAGCATATCGACCGCTGCCTGTCCTGCCTTGCCTGCATGACGACCTGTCCTTCGGGCGTGCACTATATGCATCTCGTCGATCATGCCCGCGACTATATCGAGAAGACCTATCGGCGCCCCTTCATGGACCGCGTCCTGCGCACGGTTCTGGCGCGGGTCATCCCCTATCCGGGCCGGTTTCGGCTGGCCCTTCTGGGGGCCAAGATCGCCCGGCCCTTCTCGTTTCTTGTGCCCGACAGGCGGCTGAAGGCGATGCTCGCCATGGCGCCGAAACAGGTGCCACCGGTCAGCCGCAACGACGACCCGCAGACCTTCCCCGCCATCGGCCTTCGCCGGATGCGGGTGGCGCTGATGACAGGCTGCGCGCAGAAGGCGCTGAACACCGATATCAACGATGCCACGATCCGGCTCTTGCGGCGTCTGGGCTGCGAGGTTGTCGTCGCCAAGGGCGCGGGCTGCTGTGGGGCGCTGACGCATCACATGGGCAAGGCGGATCTCTCCCATGCCAGCGCCGCCGCCAATATCCGTGCCTGGATGGCGGAAAAGGCTGGGGCGGGGCTGGATGCCATCGTGATCAACACCAGCGGATGCGGCACGACGGTCAAGGATTACGGCCATATGTTCCGCACCGATCCCGTGCTGGCCGCCGATGCGGCCACCGTGGCAGGGATGGCCCGCGATATCAGCGAAATATTGGTGCAGATCGGCCTTCCCCAGGGCGCACCCAAGGGGCTGCGGGTGGCCTATCACGCCGCCTGTTCGCTGCAGCATGGCCAGCAGGTCAAGACAGCGCCGAAGGACTTGCTGAAAAAGGCGGGGTTCGAGGTGGTGGAACCTGCCGACAGCCACCTCTGCTGCGGCTCTGCGGGCACGTACAACCTGTTGCAGCCCGAGATTTCCGCCCAGCTCAAGGCCCGCAAGGTCAAGACCCTGGAAGCGAAAAGCCCCGACCTGATCGCCGCCGGGAATATCGGCTGCATGATGCAGATCGGCTCGGGCACCGGCCTGCCGGTCGTGCATACGGTCGAGTTGCTGGACTGGGCGACCGGGGGGCCGAAGCCACGGGCGCTGACGATCTGAAATCGGCGCGCAAGAGGACAGGAGACATCCGCCACAAATTTGCCAGAATGCGCCCGTAGCCCGATCCGATCCGCCCAAGCCGAGGCCATGATGCTGCGTGTTGTTCCCGTCCTCGTCGCCCTTCTGGCGCCCTTTGGGGCGGGGGCCGAGACGGCACCGGTGGCGATGCGCACGGCCGATGCGGCCAAGGGCTGGCAGGGTGTCGGCAAGCTCTTGCTCGGGCAGCGCGGTTTCTGCACCGGGGCGCTGATCGCGCCCGACAAGGTGCTGACCGCGGCCCATTGCCTGTTTGATAAGGAAACCGGCGCCCGGATGCCCGAAGGCAAGATCACGTTTCAGGCCGGCTGGCGCGATGGGCGGGCCGAGGCCTATCGCGGCGTGCGCCGGGCCGTCGTTCACCCCGATTATGTCTATTCCGGCGCGGATGAGATGGAGCGCGTCGCCTATGACGTGGCGGTTCTGGAACTCGACCAGCCGATCCTCCTGCCGCAGATGCCGCCCTTCGCCACGGGCGCGCGGCCGCTCGATGGCGGCGCGGTCAGCGTCGTCTCCTATGCCCAGGACCGCTCCGAGACGCCCTCGCTCGAACAGGGCTGCTCGGTCCTTGCCTCGCGCGTGTCGGCCCTGATCCTGACCTGCAACATCGACTTCGGTTCGTCGGGCGCGCCGGTCTTCGTCGATCAGGATGGCAAGGAACAGGTGGCGGCGGTGATCTCGGCCAAGGCCGAATATGAGGGCCACAAGGTCGCGCTCGCCGTGCCGGTAGAGCGCCCCTTGTCGGTGGTGCTTGATGCGCTGGCGCAGGCGCCGGGCGCGCAGAAGACCGTGCAGGGCGTAAGGATACTGAAGGGCGGCGATGCCGGGGCCGGGGCCGGCGGTGCCAAGTTCGTCTCGCCGTGATCCGGGCCTTTTGCCTTTTTCTGGCACTCTCCCTCGCGCCTCCCGCAGCGGCGGAACCTTCGGCTCTGGAGCCGCTGGTGCGGCGCGACCAGATGCTCGGTTGGGAGGCGGTGGGCCGCATCGACACGGGCGAGGGCGACGGCTTCTGCACCGGGGCGCTGATCGCCACTGATCTTGTGCTGACGGCGGCGCATTGCGTCTATGATCGGCGCGGCCAGCCGCTCGACCCCGCGCATATGCTGTTCCGCGCGGCCCTGGCTGAAGGGGTGGCGCTGGCCGATGCGCGGGTGGCGGCGACCGTGGCGCATCCATCCTATGACCCGGCCACACCCCCCTCGGCCCAGAACATCCGCCATGATGTCGCGCTGCTGAAATTGGCCGAGCCGATTCCGGCGGCGCTGGCTGCGCCTTTCCTTGTCGCCTCGCCCGGCAGCGGCGATCAGGTTTCCGTGGTCTCCTACGCGCTGGGCCGGTCCGAGGCGTTAAGCTGGCAGCGAAGCTGCGATGTGCTGGCGCGGCAGGACGGGCTGGTGGCGATGAATTGCGATGTGAGTTTCGGCTCGTCCGGCGCGCCGGTGCTGGACCGATCAGGCGCGCGCGCGCGGATCGTATCGCTCATCTCGGTCGGCGGGGTCAGCGGCCCGAACAATGAATTTGTCGCCTATGGCATGGATCTGCCGCAGGTCGTGGCCGATCTGAAGGCGCTTCTGGCGCGCGACCAACCGCTGGCCAAGGCGGGCGTGGTCTCGGCGGACGGTGCCCCGGTTCTGGGCAAGGGCAAAAGCCGCGACATTGGCGCACGCTTCCTCAAACCCTGATCCCACCCGCGTGGCGCTGCTTTGTCCGGGGTCTTGAAACGGCCCTGACCCTTCCCCAAATCACATCTATCCGGGTGCCAGACAGGGCCCGGAACCCTTGCCCGGCCCCGCAACAGGGGCGGGCACAACGACGCATCGCTTTGAAAAGGATGATGAACATGCGCAGCTTTGACTTCGCACCGCTCTACCGCGCCACTGTCGGCTTCGACCGTGTGGCCGATCTGATGGACCGCGCGCTTTCCGCCGATGTGGCCCAGCCCAGCTACCCGCCCTACAACATCGAGAAGACCGCCGAGAATGCCTATCGCATCTCGATCGCCGTTGCCGGCTTCACGCCTGACGAGCTGTCGGTCGAAGTGAAGGACGGCGCGCTGCATGTGGCGGCCCGCAAGGCCCCCGACGCGGCAGAACGCAGCTTCCTGCATCGTGGCATCGCGACCCGCGCCTTCGAACGCCGTTTCGCGCTGGCTGACCATGTCCGCGTGACCGGCGCCAGCCATGAACATGGCATGCTGCATATCGAACTGGTGCGCGAGGTCCCCGAGGCGATGAAGCCCCGCCGGATCGAGATCGCCGCCAGCACCCCGGCTGCGACCGCGGTGATCGAGAACAAGGCCGAAACCGTCAACTGACGTTTCTGCCGGAACGGCACAACAGGCGCGCGGGGCATCCTGCGCGCCTTTTCCTATTCATGCGTCATCTCGCCTTCAGGGCGGCAAGCTGCGCCTCCAGCTCGGCGATGCGCGCCTGAAGATCACGCACCACGGGCACGACCTCGTCGGCAGTGACGCGCGGCGTGATATGCTGCGGGCAGTTCCATTCAAAAGCCTCGACCTCGACCAGCAGGCCGCGCTCTATGCCCGCGCGATATCCGGGCAGGGCCAGCCGCGCGGCCAGGGCCGCGTCCTGTGTCAGATCGACGGCGCGCAGCCGCCCGATCAGCTTGAGCCGGGCGCGCTGGCCGTAATCCATGAAGAACAGGCTGGCGCGATGGTCGGTGGCAAGGTTGCCAAGCGTGATATATTGCCGGTTGCCGCGGAAATCGGCGAAACCCAGCGTCCGGTCATCCAGCAGGCGGACAAAGCCGGTCGGCCCGCCGCGATGTTGCAGATAGGGCCAGCCGCCCGCGCCGTTCGTCGCCAGGTAGAAACTGTCGCGCGCTTCGATGAAGGCGGCTTCGCTTTCGCTCAGGCGGTCCGGGCCGGGGTCGGGCAGGTCATCCTCGGCCAGATAGCCGCTGCTGCCCCGGGCGGCCTGAGCCTTGCGCACCTCGTCCCCGAACATCACCCGATGATAGCGCAGGGTCATCGCTGGCCTCCTTCGGGGCGAAGCCCCAGTTCCACGGGCAGGCGGTTCAGCGCCGCCACGAAAGCGGCCGTGTCGCCAAGGCCCCGGCTGAGCACCAATCCGCCCTGCACCAGCATCACCGCCCGCAACCCACGCGACGCGGCCTCGGACTGCGGTAGGCCAAGGCTTTCGGCGAAACCGGCAAAAGCGTCGCGCAGCGCGGCAAGGGCGCGGGCGACGCGATCCTCGACCGGGCCGCCCCCACCGGGCAGCCGGGCCAGCATGTTCAGAAGGCAGGGTCGCCGACCGCCTTCGTAAAGCGCGGCGAAATGGTCAGCAACCGCTTGCAGCCGCGCTTCGGCAGGGCCCGTAGCGGCAAGCGCATCGGTCACGTGGATCGCGATCCAATGCTCGACGGTCTGAAGAACCTCATCGGCCATCTGCGCCTTGCCGCCCGGAAAGCGGTGGTAGAGGCTGGCCTTCTGCAACCCTGCCGCCTGGGCAAGCCGGGCAAGGGATGCACCATCATAGCCCGTCTCGGCAAAGACGGCGGCCAGTCTGCCCATGAGCTGATCATCCTCGATGCCGCGGGGGCGGGCCATGGCGGGCTGTCCGGTCTTGGAACAAGGCAGCGAGATGCATGCCCCTGCGAGGCGAGTTTTATACCGATCGTTCGGTAATTTCAAGCTTTGCGTTGAAGAGCTGGCGCGACCAACGATCAGGCCTCGGTCAACCCGTGATAGGCGCTGATCGCAAGCCGCCGCAGCTGGTCGCGCGGCAGATCGCCCACCAGCGCGCAGCCCAGATTGCCGTCGATCCACCAGAAGGCCTGCGCGCCGGGTTCTTCGGCAAAGGCCATCTCGGTTTCATGCCCCTCGCTGCGGGTGACATAAAGCGCAAGGCGGCGACCCAGATCGTCCTCATACATCAGCAGGGCGGCGGGCGATGTGTCGCCGGGCAGAAGCCGTCCACCGATCAGACGGAACCCCTCGGCCGCCAGATCGGGCGGGCGGATCGCGGTACCAAGCCGCTTGGACAGCCATTTCACCAGATGCGCCTCGTCCGAGGCAGGCACTTCGACCGGATGCAGCACTTCGGAGGCATAGGTCGCATAGCTGCCCAGTGCGGCGGCGGCAAGGCGCGGCGCAGCGGCAGGCGGTGTCAGTCGCGCCGTGCCCCAGCCTGCCGCAAAGCCGCAGCCCAGAACGGCCAGCAATGCCGCGATGCGCCAAAGCGGCAGGTGCGGGCGCGGGCGGGTGTGAAGGGCCGCGCGAAGCCTTTGCGGCACCGGCTCATCGGCGACGGGGGCGTAAAGCGCGCTGATCGCTGCATCCTGCCGGTTCCACTCCGCCAGACGCGCGGCAAGGCTGGGGTCCTCGTCCGCCAGGGCCAGCAAGCGCTGCCGCTCGTCCCTGCTGCCATGGCGCAGGCACAGGGCCTCGTCGTCCGAGAGGGGGGTGGAACTCATGTATTTCCCTTTCTCGGCCGGGGTCCTTCATCCCGGCCGGTCATCTGGCGCAGCGCGGCGCGGGCGCGGGCGAGGCGCGAGGCGAGCGTGCCCTCAGCGCAGCCCAGCGCCTGTGCGGCTTCTGCCAGGCTCATCCCCTGCAAGGCGACCAGCAACAGTGCGGCGCGCTGGTCTTCGGGCAGGCGGCCCATGGCGGCATGAACCTCGGCCAGCATCAGCCGGGCCTCGCCCTGGGGCGGGGCGGCCGGTTCCGGCACAAGGGCAAGAACCGGCGCGGGGCGGCGGCGCAGACCGTCGCGGAAGCGGTTCAAGAGGATGCGGCACAGCCAGCCACGCAAACTGCCCTCGCCCCGCCACTGCCCGGCCCGCGCCACCGCCGTCTCCAGCGTGTCCTGGACAAGATCGTCGGCCGCATCCCGGTCGCGCAAAAGCGCACGGGCATAGGCCCTCAGGCCCGGTATCGCAGCTTCGATCTCGTCCAGAAGTGGCATGTCACTCCTTGGCTTTGGCCGTGTGCCACACACCTTTGACGCCATCGCCGGTCGTGTCGCCCGGCTTGGCATCCTTGATCCAGAGATACAGCGGCATGTTGTAATAGGTCCATTGCATCGTGCCGTCGGTGCGCTTGGTCAGGCCATAGTCACCCTCGGCCTTGGCATCCGCATCGGCGAGGAGCGGCGGCCAGTTCACGGCGCATTGGTCATAGCAGGCAGACATGCCGTCCTTGTCCATGTCGAAGGTGTAGAGGGTCATCCCCTTGGAATCGGTCAGGATACCGCCCGTTTCCATGACCTTCTCGGCCAGGGCGGGGCTTGCCGACAGGGCAAGGACAAGCATCAGGCTGTTGCGGATCATCTTTCTCTCCCTTTGGTCCCCAATAAGCCGGGGCCGGGGCAGGGGCCGGAAGGGCCTCTGTCTGGAACGACGAATGCGCGGCCAGGTTCATCCCTGCGGTCACGCGCTTGTGATCTGCATCGAGCCCGGGGGACTTCGCGCCCCCCGGCCCCCCGCGGGATATTTCTGAACAGAAGAAGGGCTGGGGCTATTTCGACAGGCTTTGTGCCAGGCGCATCAGAGTGATCGCTTCGGTGCGGTAGCCATAGGGGTCGTCGCCGCGCGCCGACAGGGCAAGGTCGATGGCATCGTCCCAGCTCCATTTGCCCAGATAGGCCGAGCCTTGCAGCAACTGCCCGAAACCCGCAATGGCAGCGGCAAAGCGCGCCTCGGTCGTCGCCGGTTCCTGGCCGGTGATCGGCTGTTCGATCAGCTGGCTTTCATCCTCGCCCGGCGCCTTCCAGCGCAGGCGCAGGAAGCCCAGCTCGCCCTCGGCCTGCGTCGCCGTTGCCGTGCCATAGCGCAGCGGATCGTTCAGAACGGCATCCGAGCCGACCGGCGTGACTTCGTAGATCGCCGTCACCTGAAGCCCGGCGCCGATCTCGCCCGCATCGACCTTGTCATTGTTGAAATCCTCGCGCCGCAGGGCGCGGGTCTCATAGCCGATCAGCCGGTATTCGGCGATCTGGGCCGGGTTCCATTCGACTTGCACTTTCACATCATCTGCAATGCTGAACAGCGCGCCGGTCAGCTGATCGACCAGCACTTTTCGCGCTTCCGATAGGGTGTCGATATAGGCGGCCTGGCCATTGCCTTTCTGCGCCAGCGCCTGCATCGTGGCATCGTCAAGATTGCCGCGGCCAAAGCCGAGGACCGAAAGATAGGTGCCGTCCTGTTCGCGCTTCTTCGCGACATAGGCGGTCAGCCCCTCGGGGTCGCTGACACCGACATTGAAATCGCCATCTGTGGCCAGAAGGATGCGGCTGACCTCGCCTTCGCCCTGCATCGCCTTGGCGGTCCGGTAGGCCAGTTCCAGCCCCTCGGCCCCGGCGGTCGACCCGCCTGCTGTCAGATTGTCCAGTGCCGCAAGGATCGTGTCGCGATCCGCCGCCTTGGTCGGCGGCAGCACAAGCCCCGCCGACCCGGCATAGGTGACGATGGCGATCTGATCCTCGGGGCGCAGGTCCGGCAGCATCAAGGCCAGCGACTGTTTCAAGAGGCCCAGCTTGTTGGGGTCTTCCATGCTGCCCGACGTGTCGATCAGGAAGACAAGGTTCAGGGCCGGGCGGTCGGCCAGGGCGGGCAATTCGCCCTGCAGGCCGATCGTCACCAGGTCCGTGCCCGCATTCCAGGGCGTGGGCATGACCGAGACGGTGGTGCGGAAGGCCTGCCCCGGCTCGGGCGCGGGATAGGCATAGGGGAAGTAATTCACCATCTCTTCCACCCGCACCTGATCGGGTGAGGGCAGGACGCCCATGTTCAGGGTCGAGCGCACAAGCGCATAGGAGGCGGTGTCGATATCGGTCGAGAAGGTCGAGACCGGCTCTTCCGCCGTGATCTTCACCGGGTTGGCGGCGGCGCTGGCGAATTCCTCGGTGTTCGGTTCCAGTTGCGGCATCGGATCGGGCGCGGGCATCGGCGCGACGACGGCCGAGGGCGCTGGCACCATATACATGTCCGGTGCGGCCGTGCTGTCGGCCAGGGCGCTTTCCGCCTCGGGGGCGGCCCCTCCGGCCGGGGCTTCCTTGCGCGCGCGGGCATCGCCATCGGTTTCGGCAAGGCGCGGCACATCCGCGGCGTCCGGCACGCCCTTCTGCACGACATCCGGCGCGCGCTCCGGGACAGGTGCGGCCTCAAGAACAAGGTCGGCGGGCTTTGCCGGGGCGGGCTCGGCCACCTGGCCGGTCTTTTCCGCGGCCGGTGCGCCCGCGTCTGCCACCGACGAGGCCGGGACATGGGGCGCCTCGGGGGCGGCGAGTTTCGGCATCGCAGTCGGGGTCAGGTTTTCGGCCACCGGCAAAAGCACGGTGACGCCGACGATCAGCGCCGCAACGGAGGTGGTGGCGGCAAGGGCGGGACGAGAAGTCAGGAAATTCATCATCGAACGTGCTCCTTGGAAGAAACCCGCCCGGCGGGGGCGGTCTTCCTTGGGACGCGCTTCTGCGCCCGAAGCTTGGAGCCGGTCGAAATTTTCCATCGCCAGTGCCAGCGCACGGGCGCGGGCCTCGGCCTCGGGCGAGGGCGCGGCTTTCAGCGCGGCCTTGAGCCGGGCTTCGAGCGGATCGAATTCGTCACTCATCTCGCCTCCTCCGCCGCCATGGCGCGAAGCCGTTTCTTCACTTCTGACATCCGCCAGGCGACCGTGCCTTCGCTGACACCCAGAACCTCGCCCGCCTGGGCCTGGGTCATCTCTTCGCCCAGGACCAGTGCCACCGTGTCGCGCAGTTCCGGCGACAGCCGGGCCATCGCCTCCATCAGCCAATCCTGCGCCGCCTGCGCTTCGGCAATCTCTTCCTGCCGGGCGATTTCCCAATCGCCCCAGCCGGCACTGGCGCGCGCCCGCGTCGCCTGCCGCCGCCGCAGGTCATGGGCGGCATTCACCACCACGCGATACAGCCAGGTGGTGAAGCGTGCCTCGCCCCGCCAGTGGCGCAGCTTGGCGGGCAGGGCGGCGCAGATGTCCTGCACCAGATCCTCGGCCTCGGCCTTGGCGCCGGTCAGCCGCCACGCCAGGCCGTGAATCCGATCGTAATGCCGCGCGACCAGCGTGGCAAAGGCCACACGGTCGCCGCCCGCGGCGGCCTGGGCAAGGGTCTCATCCGGCGTATCCATCAGCATGACGGATAGTCTGACGCGTGCGCCCCGGCAATCCTTGGGCGTCTGCCGCAAAGTTTTGCCGTTGCGTCGCGGCCTTGTCGCAGGGCAGGGCGCAGCCTAGGATGCCGGGCCGCAGCGATCCGGGGGAAAGCGATGCGACATGTTCCGGCCAGGCTGCTCTGGCTTGCCACCTGCCTTTTTGGCACCTGGCTGGGTGCCGCGGCGGTTCTGGCTGACGATCTGCCCCGTCAGCCGGTGCCGGACTGGGTGGATGACATGCCGTTGCCTTCCGCCGATGCGGCCCTGCGCGACCAGTCGCGAGATGGGGTGGTCTATCTTCTGTCCGATCACCAGATCCGCTGGCAGGGCGCAGAACGCCAGTCCTGGACCCGCACCGCGCTGGAAGTGTCGGACCGCGCCGGGCTGGAACTCGCCGCGACGGTGACCTTCGACTATGATCCGGCCTTCGAGACGGTCGCCCTGACCCGGCTGGCGGTCTGGCGCGACGGGACCGAGATTGCCGTGCCGCCCGACCTGCCTGCTCTGGTGATGCGGCGCGAAGAGCGCATGGACGAGGGCGTCCTGGACGGGGCGCTGACCGTCTATCTGCAAGTGCCGGATGTGCGGGTCGGCGATGTGGTCGATTACGCCGTCCTGCGGCGGGAAAAACCGATCCTAGCGGCGGGGACGCGGGCGGTGTTTTCCGAACTGGAATGGGCGGTGCCGGTGGCGCTGTCGCGGACCGTCGTCCTGTGGCCAGCGGGCTGGCCGCTGAACCTGTCGCCGTTGCCCGACCGCGTGGTCCATCTCGAGGGGCCTTTGCCCGGCGGAGGCACGCGCCAGGAATGGCAGAGGCTGCATCACATTCCACCCCCGCGCGAAGAGAATGTGCCGGTGGCCGACGATCCGACCGCGATCCTGCGCCTTTCGGCCGAGACGGATTGGGGCCCGATCTCGGCGGCGCTGACGCCCTATTACGCGGTCGATTACCCGCTTGGTCGCTGGGAAGCCCGCATTGCCGCTCTGGCGGCCCTGTCCGATGACGCGGCCCGCGCCATAACCGCCTTGCGGATGGTTCAGGACGACCTGCGCTATGTGTCGCTCTCGCTGGGCGAAGGCGGCATCTACGCGCGCAAGCCGGAAGAGGTGGTGGCCTCGGGTTTCGGCGATTGCAAGGACAAGGCGCTGTTGCTGGCGGTGATGCTGCGGCGGTTGGGGATCAAGGCCAGCGTCGCCCTGACCAGCCGCGAGCTGGGCCATGGGCTTGATCGCGAAGTGCCCATGCTTTCGGCCTTTGACCACGCAATCCTGCGCATCCGCCTGAACGGCAAGGATCACTGGCTCGACCCGACCGCCACCCATCAGGGCGGCGATCTGGCCCGAACGACTCCGCCCGATTACGGCTATGCGCTGCCGCTGACCGGCCCCGGGCAGACCGCACTGGAACCGCTGCCCGTCAGTGCCGAGCGCCTTTGGTCGACCGAAGTGGTCGAGCGCTACGGCTTTGACGTGGCGGGGATCACCGTCACCGTCACCTCGGATTATCGCGGCGGGGCTGCCGACGCGATGCGGGCACGCTGGGCCACCACGGCGCGCAACCAGATCACCGAAGATTTCTTCACCTATTACGCCACGCGCTATCCCGGCCTCGATCTTGCCGCGCCGATCGAGATGCAGGACGACCGCGCGGGCAACCATCTGCGCATGATCGAGCACTACCGCCTGCCTGCCGCCGCGCTGACCGATTACGGTCTGGCCGAATCCTTCCCCCTCGCGGCC
Organism: Neotabrizicola paludis; assembly: GCF_044142105.1. Classification (NCBI taxonomy): domain Bacteria; kingdom Pseudomonadati; phylum Pseudomonadota; class Alphaproteobacteria; order Rhodobacterales; family Paracoccaceae; genus Neotabrizicola; species Neotabrizicola paludis. Next base: position 65,356 of record NZ_JBGTYM010000004.1, on the reverse strand, counting down.
GAGGATTTCGCCTCGAACCTGCCCGAGCGGCTGACCGCGCCGCGCCTGCTGCCCATGGACAGCGGCCCGCCGGCCCGGTTCCATCACCGGATCGAAGTCACCGGCGCGCCGATCGACTTCACCCCACCGGAACCCGTGCATATCGAGAATCGCGGCTTCGACTATGACCTTGCCAGCGCCGCCCCGGCGCCGGGGGCGCTCGTCCTGGACTGGACCTATCAGCGCAGCGGCGCGGTGATTCCGGCGGTGCAGGTCGCGGCCTTCCTGGCCGACCGCCGCAAGGTCTTTGACACGACCTGGTTCTCGTGGAGCGTCCGGCCTTGACAGAAAGAAGAACCCCCCGCCGCACGGGGATGCGGCAGGGGGCCAGCCCTTCGGCCGGAAGGGGACATTGGGCCGAAGGGTCGTCCGGGGTCGGGGTCGCGCTCAGGTCCTAGAACAGCAGCCCGTCATAGACCGCAAAGGCGCCGCCGGTGGTGCGCAGGTTGCCGCTGGCGCCGGTGTCGCGGGCATAGGCCGTGATCGCGCTGTAGGTGCCGGGGCCAAAGGCGCCGTCGATTCCGCCGCTGTAATAGCCCGAGCGGCGCAGCTGGCGCTGGATCATGCGGCGCTCTTCGGCCGAGTAGCTTGAAAAGGCGCGGGCGGCCGGCGTGCCGTAGATCGAGGTGCCGGAGCCATAGCTCGTGCCGTAGCTCGGCTTCGGATCGACAAAGGCCGGGGCGCCATAATAGGGCGTCGGTGCCGGGGCGGCGCGATAGCTGCGCTTGTTGGCATCCAGAAGCTTGTCGACGATGACGGCAGTGGCGACACCGGCGAGGAAGCCCTGTTCCTTCTTGCCCCAGGCCATGGCCGGCGCGGCGGACAGGGTGGCGACGGAAAGCGCGGCGATCGCAGCGATGGCCGAGGTCTTGGCAGCAGTGAACATCGGTTCGGTCCTTTCCCAGTGTGGGTTTGCGTCTAGTGGTTCCCCTTGGGCTGGCAGGCCGTCAGCGGGGCGATGAGGGCAAACTGGGATTTGGGCCGACGCTAAGCAAAATCAGGCCCGCGCTAGGGCTTTGCGCGGGCCTGATATCGGATAGCGGATTTGAAATCATATGGTTACGACGCGCGCCCGAGCGGATCGCTGCAAGGCGCGCGTCGCGGGCCGGTCACGGCGCCTTGGGCAGGACGTCGAAATCCTGCGCCGAATGGCGTTCCGGCAGCTGTTCCCAGGGCTGGCCCCAGTTGCGGTTGACCTTGCGGCCCCGGATCACCGCCGGGCGGGCATCGATTCGTTGCGCCCAGGCCAGGACATGTTTGTAGGAGGTCACATCCAGGAACTCGCCCGCATTATAGGCCCGGCCCAGCACCAGATTGCCATACCAGGCATAGATGGCGATATCGGCTATGGAATATTCGCCGCCCGCCATCCAGTCCTTGTCGGCCAGATGCCGGTCCAGCACGTCCAGCTGACGCTTGGTCTCCATGGCGAAGCGGTTGATCGGATATTCCATCTTCTCGGGCGCATAGGCGTAGAAATGCCCGAACCCACCGCCGAGATAGGGCGCAGACCCCATCTGCCAAAACAGCCAGGACAGGCATTCGGTCCGGCCCGCAGGATCGGTCGGGATCAGTGCGCCGAATTTCTCGGCCAGATAGAGCAGGATCGAACCGGATTCGAAAATCCGCTGCGGCGGGGAAACCGAATGATCCATCATCGCCGGGATCTTCGAATTCGGATTGACCTCTACAAAACCGGAACCGAACTGGTCGCCTTTGGAAATCTCGATCAGCCAGGCGTCATATTCGGCGGGTTTTCCCAGCGCGAGCAGCTCTTCCAGCATCACCGTGACCTTCACGCCATTGGGTGTGGCCAGCGAGTAAAGCTGCAACGGGTGCGCGCCCACCGGCAGCGCCTTGTCATGGGTCGGTCCGGCGATGGGCCGGTTGATCGAGGCGAAATGCCCGCCCGAGGGCGCTTCCCAGGTCCAGACCTTGGGCGGGGTGTAAGCTGCAGTCATATGAGGCTCCTGAACAGGCAGGGGGCGGCCTTTGGCAAGCCGCCCCCAGATGTCGCAAAAATTTCCGGCCCCGGGGGCCGGGGCGATCAGATCGACAGGCAGATGTATTTCATCTCGAGATAGTCTTCCATCCCGTGACGGCTGCCCTCGCGGCCAAGGCCCGATTGCTTGACGCCGCCGAAGGGTGCGACCTCGGTCGAGATGATGCCGGTGTTCACGCCGACGATGCCGTATTCCAGCGCCTCTTGCACCCGGGTCACCCGGCCGATGTCGCGGCTGTAGAAATACGAGGCGAGGCCGAAGATCGTGGCATTGGCCTTTTCGACCACCTCTTCCTCGGTGTCGAACTTGAACAGCGGTGCCACGGGACCGAAAGTCTCCTCGTTGGTCACCACCATCTGGTCGGTCACGCCGGTCAGGATGGTGGGCTCAAAGAAGTTGCCGCCCAGGGCATGGGGTTTGCCGCCCGCGATGACCTTGGCACCTTTCGACGTGGCGTCGGCGATATGCTCTTCCACCTTTTCGACAGCCGCATAGTTGACCAGCGGGCCGAACTGCACGTCATCCGACAGGCCGTCGCCAACGCGGGTCTTGTCGACCGCCGCCTTCAGCTTGGCCGCGAACGCGTCATAGACGCCCGCCTGCACATAGATGCGGTTGGCGCAGACGCAGGTCTGGCCGTTGTTGCGGAACTTCGACATCATCGCGCCCGCGACCGCCGCATCCAGATCGGCGTCATCGAAGACGATGAAGGGCGCGTTGCCGCCCAGCTCCATCGAGCATTTCATCACTTGCTCGGCCGCCTGGCGCAGCAGGATGCGGCCGACCTCGGTCGAGCCAGTGAAAGTCAGCTTGCGGACAACGGGGTTCTCGCAGAATTCCTTGCCGATATCCGAAGAGTGCGTCGAGGTGATGACCGAGAAGATGCCCTTGGGCAGCCCTGCACGCTCGCCCAGCACGGCAAGGGCCAGCGCAGACAGGGGCGTTTCGGCGGCGGGACGGGCGACGAAGCCGCAGCCCACGGCCAGGGCCGGGGCGCATTTGCGGGTGATCATCGCATTGGGGAAGTTCCACGGCGTGATCGAGGCGACGACACCGATCGGCTGCTTGATCACGGTCAGGCGCTTGTCGCGCTGATGGCCGGGGATGGTCTCGCCATAAACGCGCTTGGCCTCTTCGCCGAACCATTCGATGAACGAGGCGCCATAGGCGATCTCGCCCTTGGCCTCGGCCAGGGGCTTGCCCATCTCGGCGCAGAGGATCACGCCCAGATCGTCCTGGTTCGCCATCATCAGGTCGAACCACTTGCGCAGGATGACGGCGCGTTCCTTGGCCGGGCGCGCGGCCCAGTCCTTCATCGCGGTCTGCGCGGCGGCAATGGCGCGGGCGGTCTCGGCCCGGCCCAGATTCGGCACTTCGGCGATCACATCGCCGCGGGCGGGGTTCACGATCTGGAACGTGGTGCCGTCATCGGCGCCCACCCATTCGCCCGCCACATAGGCCTTGGATGCCAGAAGCGAGGGGTCTTTCAGCAAGTCGCGAAGGTTGGTCACGGAGTCGAGCATTGGAGCCTCCAGCACGGCTATTGGGATGCAGGACAGGTGGCATTTCGACCGGCACTTGTCCAGTTCCCAGCCCGGTTTAGGTCCAGTTCACCGCGCATATCCCCGCGGGCTGGCAAGATCGTGAAGCGGCCGCCGCCCGCAGCAGGCCAGCTCGGGCCTCGCAGCCTAGCCGTTCGCGTGCATCCGCTCGATATAGGCGCGCATTTCCTCTGCCTCCTGACGGGCGTCGCGCAGGCCTTCCATAGCGGCGCGCAGCTCGGCTTCGGTCTGGCTGATCTGGTTCATCAGCTCGCCCTCGCGCTGCTCCAGATAAAGCACCGCCTGGTCGCGCATCTCCTCGGCCTCGTGCAGGCCCTGGGCCAGCCGGTCCATCTCGGCCAGATCGCCCCCCGCCGAGACGCGCGAGAAGCGGTGGATCAGCCAATGGGTGAACCAGCCCATGGCAAAGGCCAGAAGCAGGATGATGGCGGTCGCGACGACGAATTCGGTGCGGTTCATGCGGTTTCCCTGCGGCCTCGCCGCCCAATTTCACCCGGCCACTCGGCCTCATTTCATGCGGCTGCGCCGCCCATGGTCCTGTGGATCAGCCGCCATCCTGCGCGGGGCGCTGTTTCGGGCGCATGGTCTTTTCCGTCGGGGCAAGCGAGGGGCTTTGGTCGGCATTCGGGTCATCGGCAACTGCCGCGCCTTCGGCCACCGCTGCCGGAGCGGCCTCTGCCGATGGGTCTGCCGCATCCGCTGCCGCCTGCGCGGCATCATCGGCATCGCGATCCTCGCCGGCATAGGTCTCGTCCTTGAGCACGAACTCGATGCGCCGGTTGGCCTCGCGCCCCTCTTCGGTTCCATTGTCGGCGATCGGGATGCCCTCGCCATATCCCTTGGCCCACATGCCCGAGACATCGACCCGCCGCCCCTGCAGCGCGATCATCACCGCTTCGGCCCGCGCCTGGCTGAGCGCGAGATTGCCCGTCTCGGACCCCTGGGCATCGGTATGCCCGGCGATTTCCATCGGCAGGGCTGGGCAATCCTTCAGCGCCTGGGCCAGCGCGTCGATGACCGGCCCCGCCTCGGGCGCGATCTCGGCCGAACCGGGGGTGAAGGTGATCTTCTTGCCCACCATCACCTCGCGCACCTTGGCGGCACATTCCTGCGGTGTCGGCAGCGCGGCCAGCGGGTCCAATTCCTCATCATAGCGCACATCGACGACGAACCCGGCGCCCTGGCCAAGCTGCGAGGACAGAATCTGGGTGATCCGGCCCTTGGCCTCCTGCGAGCCGGTCACGCCCTTTATCGACACCGTATCGGCGCGAACCACCAGATTGCCGTCATGCAACTCTGCCAGCGCCGCCAGCCCGGCCAGCACCCGGCCTGGCCAGCCATCCGGCAGGGCCGGGTCAAGCCGTGTCGCGGTATAGACAGCTTCGGCGCCGAAGGCCGCGCGGGCAAAGGCCTCGACCGCAGCCTGCTGGCGCTCATCGACCAGCTTGCCGCGCAGCGCCACCTTGCCCTCGGTCGAGAGGCTGGCGGTGAATTCAGCCGGGCCCTGCTGGGCCGTCTCGACCTGCGGCGCGATGGCATCCAGCGAGAAGACTTCGGGCAATGCGGCACGCAGATCGCCCGCCGCAAGCTCGAAATCCGCCTGCGCCACGCCCGCGCCCGCGGTCAGCGTCACGTCGGCATCCGAAAAGGTGACCGAGCCCTTGCCCATCGCGGCAACCGCCTTGATCCCCGCCGCCGCCGCCTCGGCCCAACGCGGGGTGGGCGTGCCCAGGCCGATGGTGCAGGGGGCGCTGCCCTCAAGCCCTGCCTGGCCCGCCGCAGCGAGAATCGTCGCCCGCGCGCGGTCGGTATCGGCGGAACAGGCATCGAAGCGCGCGCCCTGATCGTCGATCAGGAAGCGCAGCGTGAAGGGGGTCAGCACCGGGCGCGGCGCCGAGATCTCCATGATCAAGGTCACGCCTTCGGGCTTTTTGCGCCCAAGCGCAGATTCCAGATTGCGCTTCTCGGTCGCGCTTTCGGCAATCGCGGTGATTTCGACCCGGTCGGCCATGACCGAGATCTTCGACCGCTTCAACGATTTGAGCGCTTCAAGCCCAAAGCGCAGCGCCCCGTCCCAGCTTTGCGGCGGCGCATAGGCCGCCTTCTGCAACATGTTCACGACTTGCGTGTCCGGGGCCAGCGCATTGGCGGTAGCGGTCAGTTCCGCTTCGGACAGGCCACCTTCGGCGGGGGTCTCGGGGAACAGGCCGATCAGCTGGATGCCGTCGTCATTGCGCAGGATCTCGACGGCAAAGCGGGGCGGGGCCAGCGCGCTTGACGGCGCCACTTCCAGCAGGTCGCGCACACGGGATGTGTCAACCAGGCTGCCCGCCAGGTTCAGCGCCCGGAAGCGCGACGATTCGTCGGGCGCCGTGCCCGAGAGCCGGACCTGCAAGCCGTCGGTCTGGACCGTGACCCAGCCCATGCCCGCCCCGGCCATCCGCGCGCTGACGACCGAGGCTGACCGTGCCTCGATCACCAGCGCAATGGCAAAGGAAACCCCCAGCATCACAAGACCCGCCAGCGCGAAGGCCAGCGCGGCAAGCGCGTTCGGCGACAGGGTCAGAAGGCGTCTGGGCAAGGGGCAACTCTTGCGGATGTGGGGTGCTCGTCCCGAAAGGCGACTGCGCGCTTCCTAGGGCTTTGACGCGGCAGGATCAATCAAAGGAGCGCGGCTACGGCAAGAAACGGCACAGGGATCAGCCCCGCATTGCGGTTCGAGCGGAAGGCGCGCAGGCAGGCGGCGGGGTCGTCAAGGTTCAGCCCGCGCATCTGCCAGACCATGTGCAGGCCAAAGGCCCAGACCCCGGCCAGCGCCAGAAGCATGGGTGCAAGGCCGCGGTCGGGGTGCAGTGTGGTGGCGATGGCGGCGGTGAACAAAAGCAGCGACGCGATCATGAAGAGGGTCAGCCAGCGGCCGCTTTTCGCCCCGAACAGCCGCGCGGTGGATTTCACCCCGATCAGCGCATCGTCTTCCTTGTCCTGATGGGCATAGATCGTGTCGTAGAACAGCGTCCAGGCGATGCCCGCAGCGTAAAGGAACAGCGCCCCCGGCGGCACCTCGCCGGCATGGGCCGCCCAGGCCAGAAGCGCGCCCCAGTTGAAGGCCAGACCCAGAAAGACCTGCGGCCACCAGGTGAAGCGTTTGGCAAAAGGATAGATCGCAACCAGCGCCAGCGAGGCGACGCCAAGCCCGATGGCCAGCGCGTTGTAGCTGAACAGGATCAGCGCCGCGAGGGCGGCCTGCGCGACCATCCAGACCGTGGCCTGCTTCGTGGTGACCTGGCCCGAGGGCAGGGGGCGTGACCTCGTGCGCGCCACCTGCGCGTCGAAATCGCGGTCGGTGATGTCATTCCAGGTGCAGCCCGCCCCGCGCATCAGGAAGGCACCGATGGCGCAGCTTGCCGCAATCCAGATGTCCCAGCGCCGGAAGCCATGGCCGTCATTGGCGGCCAGCGCCAGGCCCCAGAGGCAGGGCACCAAGAGCAGCCAGGTGCCGATGGCGCGGTCGGCCCGCGACAGGCGCAGATAGGGGCGGCTCCAGGATGGGGCCCAGCGATCCACCCAATTGTCGCGCGTCGCATCCGCCACCTGCCCGGAGGAAGGCGTGGCATCTGGCGTTCCGGGCGCATCGCTCATAGGGTCGCCTCATGGCAGGGCCGAAGATCAGAGTGTATGTAGATCAGCCGCTTGGGGCGGGGCAAGCCATTGCCCTGGACGAGGCGCGGGCAAATTATCTCTTTGCCGTGATGCGGCTTGGGGTCGGGGCAGATATCCATCTGTTCAACGGGCGCCATGGCGAATGGCGCGCCGAAGTGGCCGAGGCCGGCAAGCGTCGCGGCATCGCGGTCTGTGCCGAGGCGACCGCGCCGCAGGGCGCGCCGCCGGATCTGTGGCTGTTGTTTTCGCCGATCAAGAAGGACCGGACCAGTTTCATCGTCGAAAAGGCGGTCGAGATGGGGGCCGCCCGCATCCTGCCCGTTGGCACCCGCCACATGAATTCCGAACGCTTCCGCGCCGACCGCCACCAGTTGCACGCCGTCGAGGCGGCCGAGCAATGCGGCGCGACCTGGGTGCCCGAGGTGGCCGAGTTGCAACCGCTCGACCGGCTTCTGTCCGCTTGGCCCGAGGGGCGCCGCCTCTACTGGGCCGATGAAGGCAAGGCCGGGCGCGCCGGGCTTCTTGTGGCGGAGCCTGGCCCGGCGGCCATTCTGATCGGCCCCGAAGGCGGCTTTTCGGCCGAGGAACGCGCCCGCCTGCATCGCCTGCCCTTCGTCACGCCCTTTGCCCTTGGCCCGCGCATCCTGCGCGCCGAGACCGCCGCCTTGGCCGCGCTTGTCCTGTATCAGGCCAGCGGCGGGGACTGGCGATGATCCGCCCCTGCGGCCCGGGCGACGAGGCGGCGCTTGACGCCTTCCTGGCGCCCCATGCCGCCACGTCGATGTTCCTGCGCGGCAATCTTGCCCGTTTCGGCCTTGCGGCCAGCGACCACCCCAATGCCACACGCTACTGGCGCCTGCCCGCAGACGGCACGATCCGCGCAGTTCTCGGCCTGACCAATGCCGGTGTCGCGCTGATGCAGGCCCCCGGCGCCCAGTCGCAAGACATCAAGGCACTCACGGCGGGGCTTTCAGGGCAGGAGATCACCGGCATGACCGGCGATGCCGCCCAGATCGCCGCGCTTCTTGGGGCGCTCGCTCTGCCCGTGTCGGCGATCCGTGCCGATTCGACCGAACCGCTCTATCACCTCGCCCTGGCCGATCTGCCGCCCGCTGCCCCGGGCACGCTGCGCCCCGCGCGGGCCGAGGATCGCGCGCTGCTTCTGACCTGGTTCCGCCAGTATTTCCGCGACATTGGCTTTGCGCCGCCCGATCCGGCGCAGGAAGAGGCGAATCTGCAAACCCGCACCGACGCGGCGATCAGCGGCGGTTCCCATTGCCGTCTTCTTGAGATTGACGGCCAACCCGTGGCCATGGCCGGGCTCAACGCCCGCGTCGCAACCATGGTGCAGGTCGGCGGCGTCTACGTTCCCGCCGCCGCGCGCGGGCAGGGTCTGGGACGTGCCGTCACCCGCGCCCTTCTGATCGAGGCGCGGGCCGAGGGCGCAACTGACGCCGTCCTGTTCGCAAACAACCCCGCCGCTGCCCGCAGCTATGAGGCGCTGGGTTTCACCCGCATCGGCAGCTACCGCATCGTCTTTCTGGCCCAGCCCATCACGCCGGGGCCGCTGCCATGACCACGCCGTTGCTGCGCCCGGAGGTTTCGGCCCTGATGCGGCGCTGGGCCGAACCTGCGCTTGGCCTTGGCCTTGCCGCCCTTGGCCTTTGGATCGCCACAAGGGGCGGCTGGCTTCTGCCGGTTTTCGGCCTGCCGCTTGTCGCCCTTGGCGGCGGCTTCGCCCTGATTGCGCTGCGGCGAATGCGCTTTGCGGCAGGGATCGCCGCGCCCGGCATCGTCGAGCTTGACGAGGGCCGCATCCGCTATCTGCACCCGACCATGCCGGGCGAGGTCAGTCTGCCCGATCTGACCGAGATCAAGCTGCTCGCCTTGCGCGGTCGCCGGGTCTGGCGGCTGCGCGAAGCCGGGGGGCGGGGGATGCTTGTCCCGGTCGACGCAGCCGGGGCGGAAGGGCTGTTTGACGCCTTCGCCACCCTGCCGGGCCTGACCTCGGCCGATCTGGTCGCGGCTTTGGCCCCCGACGTCCCGGTTGCCGCCGGGACGACCCTTCCCGCGCCCATCGGCCAGACCGAAAGGTTGGTCTGGCGTCGCAAGGGACGCGGCCTGACCACGGTCTGACCCGTCACCCCAAAGTATGACCTTTCGTGATGGTGCCCGGGCCGGGCTTGACACTGACGCGCCGTCCCGTCACCTGATGAGCGGCCCCGCGCGGGCCAATCCAGACCCGACGAATTCGCGACCAAAAACGAGGCCCTTCCATGTCGATCCCTCAATCCGGCGGTGGGCCGATCGAAAGTTTCGACCAGCTTGCGGGTCTGATGGAAAGCGGCTGCAAGCCCGCCTCCGACTGGCGCATTGGCACCGAGCATGAGAAATTCGGCTGGCTGACCGACAGCCGCCAGCCCTTGCCCTATGCCGGAGAGCGGTCGATTTCCGCGCTGTTCCAGGGGCTTGAGACCCGCTTCGGCTGGACCCCGGTGCGCGAGGGTGACCATGTCATCGGCCTGACCCGCAGGGGTGCCAATATCAGCCTTGAACCGGGCGGACAGTTCGAATTGTCCGGTGCGCCGCTGCTCAGCGCGGTCGAGACCGAGGCCGAACTTGATAGTCATTTCAGCGAACTGTCGCAGATCGCCGAACCGCTGGGCATCCGCTTCATGGGCATCGGCGCCGCGCCGGAATGGTCGCATGGCGACATGCCGGTGATGCCCAAGGGCCGTTACCGGCTGATGACCGATTACATGGGCCGCGTTGGCACCCATGGCACGCAGATGATGTATCGCACCTCCACCGTGCAGGTGAATCTCGATTACGCCTCCGAGGCCGACATGGTGCAGAAGCTGCGCGTCGCTCTGGCCTTGCAGCCGGTGGCGACCGCGCTGTTCGCCTCGTCGCCCTTCTTCGACGGCAAGCCAAATGGCCACAAATCCTGGCGCTCGCGCATCTGGCGGGGCCTGGATGACAGCCGCACCGGCATGCTGCCCTTCGCGTTCCAGGACGGCATGGGATTCCAGCGCTATGTCGACTGGGTGCTCGATGTGCCGATGTATTTTGTCTATCGCGACGGCAAATACATCAACGCGCTTGGCCAATCCTTCCGCGCCTTCCTGAAAGGCGAGCTGCCCGCCCTGCCGGGCGAGAAGCCCACCCTGTCGGACTGGGCCGACCACATGACCACCGTCTTCCCCGAAGCGCGGGTGAAGAAATATATCGAGATGCGCGGCGCCGATGCCGGGGACAGGGCCCATCTTCTGGCGCTGCCCGCCTTCTGGACGGGCCTCATGTATGACCAGACCGCGCTGGACGCCGCCTGGGATCTGGTCAGGGGCTTCAATGCGGAAACCCGCGAGGGGCTGCGCGTCGCCGCCTCGGTCTCGGCCCTGCAGGGCGAGGCCAATGGCGTGAAGTTGCACGACCTTGCGCGCGCCGCCGTGGCTCTGTCGCAGGCGGGCCTTGCCGCGCGCGGCATGGGCGAAGAACGGCTGCTGGCGCCGCTGGTGCAGAACGTGACCAGGGGCGAAGTGCAGGCCGACCGCTGGCTGAAGCTGTATCACGGCGACTGGGCCGGGTCTCTGGCGCCGATCTACGAGGCTGCGAGCCTGTGAGCGGGGCAGAGGGCGCTTGGCGCAGCAAAGGTTAACAAGTCCTTAATTTCCAATTCAGGACATTGATTTTATTTCATTTTATATGATGTCCCACCGTGGGACATCGCCTCATGCCGCCAGTTTCCGTACATCCGGCAAGTTGACCCAGACCTTGCCCTCACTCACCCCGCCCGGCACCCGCCGCCCCGGCACCGCAAGCTCCGGGTAGTCGGCGATCAGGTCGCGGAAACGGTCGTTCGAGACCAGGATGGCGCCGGTTGCGCGGGCATGGTCCAGCAGATAGGGATCGGCCTGCCTTCCCTTGGGCACCACGAAAACCGCATCGGTCTTCACCCCCAATGCCCGCGCCAACGCGGCCTCGTGCAGGTAGCGGCCGACCAACAGATACCCCGCATTGGCATCGAAGATCACCCCGACCACATAGCCGCGCGCCTCTGCCAGCCGCATCACCGCCGCCACCGTGGCCAGATCCGGCTTGTCGCCGCCCCAATGCATCACGTTTGATCCGTCCAGCACCGCCAGTGGCAGCGTCTGCTTCGGCGCCCGCCCGGACCGCGCCCGCAGGCGCCGCCGCAGGTCAAGAAGCAGCAGGATGGCCAGCAGACCACCGGCGAAGAGACCCAGCAGCATCCCATCGGACAAGGGCGTCAGGCCTTCTTCTGACCGACCTTCGGTTCGGTCCCCGCCTTCAGCCGCGCCAGGTTCGCGCCGTGGCGCACATAGATCAGGATCGTCAGTATCCCGGTCAGTGCCAGCATCCTTCCCTGATCGAAGACGACCAGCCAGATGACCGAGGTCCCCGCCGACAGAAGCGCCGCGACCGACGAGATGCGGGTCAGGGCCAGCCCGACCAGCCACATGCCACAGCAAGCCAGACCCACCGGCCAGGCCAGCGCGATCATCGTGCCAAGGAAGGTCGCCACCCCTTTGCCACCCTTAAAGCCCAGCCAGATCGGGAACAGATGGCCGACAAAGGCGGCAAGCCCGGCCAGTTGCGCCGCATCCTCATGCCCGACCAAAGCGCGGGCCAGAAGCACAGCCACCGCCGCCTTTGCGCCATCCAGAAGAAGTGTCCCCAGCGCCGCGCCCTTGTTGCCGGTGCGCAAGACATTGGTCGCGCCGATATTGCCCGACCCGATCCGGCGCAGATCGCCCAGGCCCATGAAGCGGGTGATCAACACGCCAAAGGGCACTGACCCCAGCAGGTAAGACAGGATCGCGGTCAGGATCAGCGTCGGGCTGTCGGTCAGCAATTCCGGCATCGTCTATTCCCCTGCGCGGAACACTTCTGTTCCGCCCACCCATGTCGCCAGAACCTTACCCTCCATCCGCGCGCCGTCAAACGGAGTGTTCTTGGACTTCGAGCGCAGCTTGAAGCGATCCATCTGGAAGGGGGCGTCCGGGTCGAACAGCACCAGATCGGCAGGCGCACCGGGCGAGAGGCGGCCCTGCGGCAGGCCCAGCCTCTTGGCCGGGTTCAGCGCCATGGCGCGGAACAACTCGGGCAGGGTCAGATGGCCGCCATGGTAAAGCCGCATGGCAGCGGGCAGGAAGGTTTCCAGCCCAACCGCGCCCGGCGCCGCATCCTCGAAGGGCAGGCGCTTCGATTCCTCATCGGCCGGGGTGTGGAAACTGGCCACCACATCGATCAGCCCCTCGGCCAGCGCCGCGATCACCGCCTGCCGGTCATCCTCGGATCGCAGCGGCGGGGTCAGCTTGAAGAAAGTGCGATAGTCGCCGACATCGAATTCGTTCAGCGTCAGGTGATGGATCGAGGTCCCCGCAGTGACATCCAGCCCCGACGCCTTGGCCCGCCGCAGCGCGGGCAGCGACTGCGCGGTGGTCACCTGATCGGCGTGGTAGCGCACGCCCGTCATCTCGGCCAAGGCAAGGTCGCGCTCCAAGCCCATGCGTTCCGCCATGGGCGAGACATGGGGCAGGCCACGCAACGACGCGAACTTGCCCGAGGTCGCGGCCCCGCCGGCTGACAGGCCGGGCTCCTGCGGATGGCCAACGACCAGCGCGCCAAGGCTGCGGGCATAGGTCAGCGCCCGGCCCAGCGCCTTGGTCTGGGTGGTGACGGCGAAGCCATCGGTAAAGGCAAGGGCGCCCGCATCCAGCAGAAAGCCGATCTCGGTCATCTCCTGCCCGGCGCGTCCCTTGGTCAGCGCGGCCATGTGACGGATGCGCACCGGGCTGGCCTCGGCCGCGCGGCGGGTGACGAATTCCAGCACTTCGGGCGTGTCGATGGCGGGCGCGGTATCAGGTCGGGCAATGATCGTGGTGACGCCGCCCGCCGCCGCCGCCAGCCCGGCCGAGCGAAAACTTTCGCGATGCCGCTCGCCCGGCTCGCCGATCTTGACGCCCCAGTCGACAATCCCGGGGGCAAGGCATTTGCCGCTGCAATCGACAATGTTGGCTCCTTTGGGCGCCTTGGCCGCGTCCAGCGCAAGGATCGCGCCATCCCGAACTGTCAGGCTGCCAAGGGCGTCGGTCCCGGCCTCGGGGTCGATCAGGCGGGCATTGGTGAAATGCAGGATCATGGGGTTCCGTTCTGCGTCTCGGACTGCGGGCGGTCTGGAAGGGCGGCGATCGCCTGCCGCATCAGGCCATAGACCTGCCGCGCCCCGGCGATGCGGTCAAAGCCGATGCGGCGGCTGGCGCTGCGCGGCCCGTAATAGCGGCGGCTGCGGCCGGGGCCAAGATTGCTGCTGTAGGGCGTGGTGATCTGGTCGAACCAGACCGCGCCCGGATCGCCATCGTCCAGCACCAGCGCCATGCCGGGACGTAGCGCCCAACGTTCCAGCTTGCGCTTGCCGAAAGGGGCCGAAGCGATGAAGGCGGTGCGGTCGGTCAGCGTGTAATGGGTCGAGCGGCGGGTTAGGGCATCCCAGAACACGCGCCCGAAGGCGAGATGCAGCCCGACCAGAAGGAAAGGCAGGCCGAACAGGGGAAACGGCCCCGGCGCGCCCATGCTGGCGGCCATCCACATCCAGAAACAGGCGAAACCCGCGAAGAACAGCCCGAACGGCGTGCGCATGTCGATCAGCGCGGGCCAGTCCACGCCCGGCTCGGCCCGGCCTTGCCAGAGGATGCGCTCGCCGGGGGCAAGGATACCCTCCCAGCCTTCGGGCACCGGGGCGGGCGGGGGCGGCGGCGGCACGGGTTCGACCAGTTCGGTCATCGCGGCACCGCCTTGATGCGGGCGATCACCGCAGGAGCATCGGCCAGGTATTTCATCAGGTGCTTGTCGCCCGCGCGGGTAATCACCAGCACATCGCTGAGGAAGGGGCGGATGGTTTCGATGGAAAACAGCGGTATGACGCGCCCGCCGGGTCCGAGAAGCCGCCGTGGCGTCAGGCGCCAGCTTTCGGTCAGCGCCTCGGAGCGCAGGTAGAACGCGCGGGCGAAGACCGCGAGGACGGCGGCAACCGGCCCGGTCCACGGAAACGGATTGCCCATGGCCAACAGCACGACGCCCGCGGCAAAGCCGAAAAGCACGGAAAGGATCAGATGGTTCTTCCAGTAGATCGCCGGATCGGCCCGCCATTCGGCCAGCAACTCCTCGCCCGGCTCCAGCGGGGCCGGTCGGGGATGCATCCTTTCGGGGTCGATCCGCGCCATCGCTATCCCATCCAGACGAAAAGCACGGTCAGCACGGCCAGAAACACCAGCACGGCCGTCGCGACCATCCCGCCCATCCGCGCCTCGGATTTGGAAGGCTTGCGGTCGGGAGTCATGATTTCGGCGCCATCGCCTGATCCCCGGCACGTGCGGCCCTGAGATCGCGGATGATCTGCCAGGGCACATGCGGATCGCGAAGCCCACGAAAACCTATGTCGATCCAGACAGTTCCACCATCGTCGACTCGGCGCTCGCGCGCAAAGGTCAGCAATGATTCGCCGCGGTCGTCCGCGCTCAGAGGCGCGTCGGTGAACAGGCTGATGCATTTCAGATTCTGAATGCCAAACTTCCAAGTGCCGATGATGGCCCGGCGGTCGGTCAATGTGTAGAAGCTGCGTCGGCGATCCCAGAAACGGATGGCTTGCCAAGCTCCGGCACAAAGAGAAGCCAGCACCAGCACCCGAAGTGCCAGCATCCTGTCTTCGATGCCATTGTTGGTGAGATCGGCGACAACTGCGGCAGCCAGCAGCATCGCAAAGGCGACCAGATAGCGGCGGGGGATTGGCGTCATGAACCGCCCCGTCTCAGGGGCACCTTGCCACAGGATGCTTTCGCCGGGCTCAAGGATTTCCCGCCATTTGTCTTCCGGAGAAGAGGTTGCGCTTTCCAGCGTCATACCATCGTCCCCACCAGCTTGCGGCCGCGTTCGGCGCGCAGGTTGCGGGCCAGAAGGTCCATGCAGGCCATGCGGACGGCGACGCCCATCTCGACCTGGTCCTGGATGACCGAGCGGTTGATGTCATCGGCCAGATCGCCGTCGATCTCGACTCCCCGGTTCATCGGGCCGGGATGCATGACGATGGCATCGGGCTTGGCATGCGACAGCTTTTCAGCATCCAGACCATAGCGGTGGTAATATTCGCGCTCCGAAGGGATGAAGCCGCCATCCATCCGTTCCTTCTGAAGCCGCAGCATCATCACCACATCGGCGCCTTCCAGGCCCTGGCGCATGTCGTCATAGACCTCGCAGCCCAGATCGGCCACGCCGGGCGGCATCAGCGTCGGCGGGCCGATCAGGCGCAGGCGGTTCTCCATCTTGCCCAGAAGGATCAGGTTCGACCGCGCCACCCGGCTGTGGGCGATGTCGCCGCAGATGGCGACGGTCAGGCGCTGGATGCGGCCCTTGGCGCGACGGATGGTCAGCGCATCCAGCAGCGCCTGGGTCGGGTGTTCATGCCGCCCGTCGCCCGCATTCAGCACCGCGCAATCCACTTTTTGCGCCAGAAGGTTCACCGCCCCGGACGCCGCGTGCCGCACCACCAGAAGGTCCGGGTGCATGGCGTTCAGCGTCATCGCCGTGTCGATCAGCGTCTCGCCCTTCTTCACGCTGGAATTGGCCACGGACATGTTCATCACATCGGCCCCCAGCCGCTTTCCCGCCAGCTCGAAGCTGGATTGGGTGCGGGTGGAGTTTTCGAAGAACAGGTTGATCTGCGTCATCCCCGCCAGCACGTCGGACTGTTTCACCGTGCGGCGGTTCAGATCGACATAGCGGTCGGCAAGATCGAGGATGGTGGTGATCTCAAGCGGGGTAAGCTGCTCGATCCCCAGAAGGTGGCGGGCGCGGAAGGCCATGGGCGGTTCCCTTCGGATTTGCCCGCTTATGGCAAAGGGCAGGGCAGGGGGCAAGCGCCCACAGGTGATGCCGCGCCTTGCTGCTCCGCCGCCGCCCTCCTACTCTGCGGGACATGGGAATCGCCGAAGGCTTCACCGACAGCGTCACGCAGGATTGGCACGCTTCGCTGGCGGCGCTCGCCTGGCAGTTGGATTGCGGCGTGGACGAGGTTCTGGGCGAAACCCCGGTCAACCGCTACGGCCTGCCCGATGCCGCCCCCATGCGCGCCGTCCCGCCCCAGCGCGGGCCCGCGCCGCCGCCGACGCCTGCCGCCCCGGTTGAGATTGATGCCCAAGGCGTGGCGCGCGAAATGGCGGCGGCCGCCCGGACGCTGGACGATCTGCGCGAGGCGCTTTTGCGCTTCGACCTGTGCGAGCTGAAGAAAGGCGCGCGCAACACCGTTTTCGCCGATGGCAATCCGGCAGCGCGGGTGCTGATCCTGGGCGAGGCGCCGGGCCGCGACGAGGATATCGAGGGCCGCCCCTTCGTGGGCGAGGCAGGGCAGTTCCTGGACCGCATGTTCGCCGCCATCGGCCTGTCGCGCGGCAGCCCCGATGCCGAGACCGCGCTTTACATCACCAATGTCATGGCCTGGCGGCCGCCCGGAAACCGCGACCCCGAGCCTGCTGAAATCGCCATGATGCGCCCCTTTGTCGAGCGCCATATCGAACTGGTCGATCCGCAGATCATCGTCGTCATGGGGAACACGCCGCTGATCGCCCTGACCGGCCAGCGCGGCATTCTGCGGGCACGCGGCAACTGGGCCACTGCACTGGGCCGCCCGATGCTGCCGATGACCCATCCCGCCTATCTCCTGCGCAACCCGATTGCCAAGCGCGAGGCCTGGGCCGACCTTCTGGTGCTGCAAAAGAGGTTGCGGGGATGAGCCTTCTGCCGGTCGAACCGCTGACGCTTCTCGCCTTTGCGCCCGCCGCGCTGGCGCTGAATCTCACGCCCGGGGCGGACATGATGTTCTGCCTCGGGCAGGGCTTGAAAGGTGGGCCGCGGGCCGGAATGGCCGCCAATCTCGGCATCGCCGCCGGGGGCATGGTGCAGGTGCTGCTGGCGGGGCTGGGCCTTGGTGCGCTGATCGCGGCGCATCCAATGGCGTTCGAGTCGATCCGCTGGGCGGGCGTCGCCTATCTGTTGTGGCTGGCGGTGAAATCCCTGCGCGCGACACGCCCGCAGGCGGCGCAGGTCAGGGCGATGGCGATGGGCCGTGTGTTCCGCGAAGCCCTGCTGGTCAATATCCTGAACCCCAAGGTCATCCTCTTCATCCTGGCCTTCCTGCCGCAATTCGTCGATCCCGCCCGGCCCGTCCTGCCGCAATTCCTGGCTCTGGGCGCGGTCTTCTGTCTGGGCGGGCTTATGGTCAACGGGCTGGTCGGCGGCTTTGCGGGCACGATCGGCGGAAGGCTGGCGCGGTCGCAGGCTTTGGCGCGCTGGCTGTCGCGGGCGACGGCGGCGATCTTCGCCACGCTCGCCCTGCGGCTGGCCATGATGCAAAGGGGATAGGCATGGGACGCATCGACGAAACGAAGGAGTTCATCCCGGTCAATATCGCGGTCCTGACTGTGTCGGACACGCGCACATTGGCCGAAGATCGCTCGGGCGACACGCTGGTCGAGCGGCTTTCCACGGCGGGGCACCACCTGGCCGCCCGCGCTATCGTCACCGATGACCGCGAGCGTATCGCGGCCCATCTGCGCGCCTGGATTGCCGATCCTGCGGTGGATGCGATCCTGACGACCGGCGGCACCGGCCTGACCGGGCGCGATGTCACGGTCGAGGCCCATCGCGATGTCTACGAAAAGGAAATCGAAGCTTTCGGCACGGTCTTCACGATGGTGTCGATGCAGAAGATCGGCACTTCTGCCGTGCAGTCGCGCGCCTGCGGCGGCGTGGCGGGCGGCACCTATCTGTTCGCGCTGCCCGGCAGCCCCGGCGCCTGCCGCGACGCCTGGGACGAGATCCTGCTCTGGCAGCTCGACTACCGCCACCGGCCCTGCAATTTCGTGGAAATCATGCCGCGGCTCGAGGAACACAAGCGCCGCAAGTGACCGTGCAAGGCGGCCTTGCGTCAGGGTGCCGGGCAGCCGGTCACCTCGACCGCGCCGCCTTTGGAAATCACCGTCACCCTCACGCCGGAGCGGTCAAGCGCGAAGGGCGCTGCTTCGGGCGGCACCAGATCGGCCACGGCCACCAGCGTGCCAGCCTTGCGGCTTGCCACGGCCTCGGAAACCCAGACCCGGCGGTCGGCGGTCTCGATCGCGACGGTCTCTTCCTTGCCCTGCGCGGGCAGGATCAGGGTGGCGGTCAGGCGCAGCCCGTCCTTGATCGGCTCAACCCCGCAGGAAATCCCCGACAGGCCCGCCGCCTTGGCCGCGACCGGCTGGGCCGCCAGCGCCGCGTTGATCGCGGGGTCGGGCGCGCCCGGCCCCTCTATCCGTGCCGAAAGCGCGACCGAGGCGGGCAGGCAGATGTCGCGGCAGATGCCCATGTCCATCGTCACTGCCAGATCGACCGGCCTTGACGGGTCCTTGGCCTGGATCTCGATCGGCAAGACCAGAACATCGTGATAGCCGATGGTTGTGAAGCCCGCCGTCTCGAACACCGAGGGCGCGGGCCAGTGAAACGTGACCGCGGCCAGATTGCGAGACTGCGACCAGTCGAATTCCGGCGGAATGCCCGCGTCGCCGGGGCTGCGCCAATAGGTCTTCCATCCCGGCGCGAGGTTCAGCCGCAGGGCCACCATCTGTCGCCCCGCCCCGGTCTGCCAGCCGGTCAGAACGCTTGCCTGAAGCACATCGTCCTGGGTCGTGGCCAGCGCGTCGCTCGCGGCAAGCGCCATGGCGACGGTGGTGAGAGAACAGAGACGGGTCAGGGAAGAGCGCGTGAACATGCCGACAAGATAGGCAGAGGCCCGCCAGAGGGAAATCACTTAAGGGCGAGAGGGCGCGTGATGTGTCCTCGGTGCCGCAAGCCGGACTTGTGACTGCCCGCGAGGCGGCCCATGTTCAGGCCAAGTGGAAAAGGGGGCCTTGAGTCGATGGACCTTGCCGGCAAGATCCTGATCGCCATGCCCGGCATGGGCGATACGCGTTTCGCGCATAGCGTGATCCTGATGTGCGCCCATGACGGCGACAGCGCCATGGGGCTGATCGTCAACAAGCCGGCGACCGATCTCAGTTTCGGGAATCTGCTCGATCATCTGAAGATCACCCGCGCCCCGGAAGGCCGCGAAATCCGTGTCCATTACGGCGGGCCGGTTGAGCGCGGCCGCGGATTCGTGCTGCATTCGGCCGATTGGGATGGCGAGACGGCAACGATGCGCGTGCCCGGCGGCTTTCGGCTGACCGCCACTCTGGACGTGCTCGAGGCGCTGGCGCGCGGCGCGGGGCCCGAGCGCGCGCTGCTGGCCCTGGGCTATTCCGGCTGGGGGCCGGGGCAACTCGAGGGAGAGATCCTGCGCAATGACTGGCTGATTGCCGATGCGCTGCCCGAGATCGTCTTCTCGGCGCCCGATGCCGAGAAATGGGGCCTCGCGCTCAAGGCACTGGGGATCGACCCGATCTCGCTGTCGCATACCGCAG
Source organism: Neotabrizicola paludis (assembly GCF_044142105.1). NCBI lineage: Bacteria > Pseudomonadati > Pseudomonadota > Alphaproteobacteria > Rhodobacterales > Paracoccaceae > Neotabrizicola > Neotabrizicola paludis. The sequence goes on along the minus strand of NZ_JBGTYM010000004.1, from coordinate 45,577 downwards.
GTCGCGCCTGAGCCCCGTCTTGCCCGCCCGGGCCGCGCGCTTTCCGCAAAACCGCCACTTTTTCCCCTGACAGCGATCAGGCGCAGCGGTTGAATTCCCGCGCGGAATTGGTGGGGCAGGGCAGATGAAAACGGGTTGGATCATGCGCGGGCTGGCGCTCGCTTTGGCCTTGAGCGCAGGAGCAGCGCAGGCGCAAGAGCGGGTCACGCTCGGCTGGGGCCGCATGTTCACCAATGACGGGCTGGGCGATGGCCATGACCGCTGGCGCACCGGCGCCTATACGGTCAGCCGGTTGCGCGGGCCGTCCTGGTCGGGCAGCCTCCCCGGCACTTTCGGCGAGATCCTCGAATTCCGGGCGCGGGCCGAGATCATTTCGCCCTCGACCCTGTCGAACCCGCCGCCAGGCGACCGCCGCTATGCCGGGGTACTGACCCTTGGGATGCACAGCCATTTTGAGAGCATGGGTCTCGAGACCAGCTTTGGCGTCGACCTTGCCGTCACTGGGCCGCAGACCGGGCTTGGTCGTTTGCAGGACCGGCTGCACGATCTTCTTGGCGTGGCGCAGCCGCAGGTCTTGGATAACCAGATCGGCGACGCCGTCTATCCGACGCTTGTCTTCGAGGCCGGGCGCAGCCTACCCTTGGTCGAGGCGGTCACGCTGCGCCCCTTCGTGGCGGCCCAGGCCGGGATCGAGACCTGGGTCCGGCTGGGCGCGGATATGACATTCGGCCGCTTTGGCCAGAACGCGCTGATGCTGCGCGAAGCGACGACCGGGCAGCGCTATCGCGCGATTTCCGGCGATCACGTGCCGGGCCTGACCTTCACCCTGGGCGGCGACATCGCCCATGTCTGGGACAGCGCCCTTCTGCCCGCGGGCGGGGCGGCAGTGAGGAAGGATACGCGCGAACGTCTGCGCGCCGGGCTGGCCTGGCAAAGCGCGGGCGGCTTTTCGGCCTTCTACGGCCTGACATGGCTGTCGGAAGAGTTCGATGGCCAGGGCGAGGGACAACTTCTGGGTGCATTGACCCTCAACCTTCGCTTCTGAGCCTGCATTTGCCGGAAAATACTGCCGCTTTCGCCGCGACTGTGGCTTTCTGGTCCTAGCGCGGCGGATTCCCGCCTGTTAACTTTTCAGTCAATAAAAACAAAACGAGCAGGCAAACGGGCAAATGGGAACGGGCTTGAGAGCCACGTTCGTCATCTCCTGGTCGCAGACGGAAGTGGACGGCATTCGCGCCGCATCGCTGGAATCCGTGACGGTGGGCGCCACCTGGCGCTTTTCCGGCACGGCTGTCCGCATCGATGCACCGGGCGATGTGCTGCTTCTGGAGGCGGCGGAAGGCGGGGCGGATATTCGCAGACGCGCGGCGCGCATGGTGGAACGTCTGATTGGCGCGGCCGTCGGGCGCGACGGCAAAGCCGCCCCGGCGCCCGAGTCCGATCCCGAAACGCCGCAACAGAGCTTCGTCGTCACCGACGGTCTGCGCTCGCATATCGCGACGATCCTGCCAGTGCCAGACAGCGGGGCGCGGCTTTTGATGTTCCTGGGCGAAGTGCCGCCGGCGGGGCGCGATCTGTGGATCGTGCGGGCCGAGATCGACCGGTCGGGCGGCGCGGCGGGCAGCCGGGTCTCGGGCGGCGTGATCTGTTTCGCGCCGGGCACACGGCTTCTGACCCCCGGTGGCCTGCGCCTGATCGAGACGCTTCGCGAGGGCGATCTGGTGCAGACCCGTGACAATGGCGTCCAGCCGATCCTGTGGTCGGGCAGCCGCCGCATGACCGGGGCGCGGCTTTATGCCATGCCGCATCTGCGCCCGATCCGCATCCGGGCCGAGGCCTTCGGAACCGGGCGGCCAGATGCCGATCTGCTGGTTTCGCCCCAGCACCGCATGCTGGTGCGCGGCGCGGCGGCGCGCGCTCTGTTCAATGCCGATGAGGCGCTGGTCGCCGCTGTCGATCTGGTCAATGACACGACGGTCCTGGTCGATTCCGCGCTGCGCGAGGTGACCTATCACCACCTCCTGTTGGAGCGGCACGACATCCTGATCGCCAACGGGCTTGAGACCGAAAGCTTCCATCCAGGAGCGACGGCCCTCGACACGATTGACGCCCATGACCGCGCCCGTCTGCTGGCGCTGATGCCGGGGATCGACGTCAATCCGATGGTCTATGGCGATTTCGCCCGGCGCAGCCTGTCCTCGTCGGAAGCGGCGATCCTGCGACATGAATCCGGTTCGGGCCGCGCGGCCTGAGACGATTTCAGGAAAGTATCGCCAGCGGTTGACACTGCCGCCGCGCCCCGTATAAGCCCCGCCACGGTCCCGGAAGCGATTCCGGGGCTTTTCATTGGTGTTGGCGGCCCGCGCAAGCGGAAGCCTGTCGCCGGGTTCGCCCGGAAAGGACAACGCCCTTCAAAACGTGATGAAGGAGATCAGCGGTGACCAAACGCACCTCTGCCAAGTACAAAATCGACCGCCGCATGGGCGAGAACATCTGGGGCCGCGCCAAATCGCCGGTCAACAAGCGCGAATACGGCCCGGGCCAGCACGGCCAGCGCCGCAAGAACAAGCTGTCGGACTTCGGCACCCAGCTGCGCGCCAAGCAGAAGCTCAAGGGCTATTACGGTGACCTGACCGAAAAGCAGTTCAAGAAGATCTATGCCGAAGCGGCCCGCGTCAGCGGTGACACCGGCGAAAATCTGGTGGGCCTGCTCGAGCGTCGCCTCGACGCCGTGGTCTATCGCGCCAAGTTCGTGGCGACCATCTTCGCTGCGCGTCAGTTCGTGAACCATGGCCATGTCCTGGTGAACGGCAAGGCTGTGAACATCGCCTCCTACCGCGTCAAGGAAGGCGACGTGGTCGAAGTGCGCCAGAAGTCGAAGCAACTGGCGATCATCCTCGAAGCCATCGCGCTGACCGAGCGTGACGTGCCGGACTATCTGGAAGTCGACACCAACAAGCTGACCGCCAAGTTCGTGCGCCAGCCCGGCCTGGGCGATGTGCCCTATGCCGTGAAGATGGAACCGAACCTGGTCGTCGAATATTACGCGAAGAACTGATCGGTCCCGGCCTGCGGGCCGGTTCCATCATCTTCAAGGCCGCGCCTCAGGGTGCGGCCTTTTGCTTTGGTCGGCTCGGCCCTGTCTGCCCGGCCTTATCCGCCTTGCCGCGAGAAACGGCCCGGCGCCTGCCCGACATGGCGGGTGAAGGCGGCGCTGAAGCTTGCGGCCGAGCCATAGCCCACCTGCTCAGCCACGCGCTCCAGCGCCAGCCCGCCGCGGCGGAGCAGATCCTTTGCCAAAGCCATCCGCCAGGACAGCAGGTATTCCATGGGCGGCAGCCCGACCCGGGTCAGGAAGCGTTGGAAGAAGGCCGAGCGCGACAGCCCCGCCACGGCCGCCAGATCGCGCACTGTCCAGTCCCGCGCCGCATCGTCATGCAGTGCCCGCAGGGCAGGGGCCAAGCGCAGATCGGCGAGCCCGCGCAACAGACCCGGAGCGGCGCTCTGGTCAGGCAGGGCGCGCAGCGCTTGTATCAGCAAGATCTCGACCAGCCGAACCAGAACCAGATCAGTGCCGCTCCCGCTTTGACTGGCCTCTTCGCCGAGCATCCGCACCAGATCGGTCAGCCGAGCCTCGCCCCGGATATGGATCATCTGAGGCAAAAGCGCCGCCAGGAGCCGCGCGTCCGGTGTGGCGAATTCGAAATAGCCGCCGACCATCTCCATCTCCGCCGGTCCTTCAGCCCGGCCATGCCGCATCCCGCCTGGCATCGGTTGGGCGATGGCCGGGCTGATGCGGCGCAGCGGCCCCGGCTCGGGGCTGCAGAGGGTGAAATTGGGCGTTGCGGGCAACAGGACGAAATCACCCGGGCGCAGCCAGACCTCGGACGTCCCCGAAACCCGAAGCCGACATTCGCCCTTCATCATCGCACAAAAGCTGGGCTTGCCGAAATCGTCATAGGCGACGCCCCAGTCGCCCGCCCCGGTGATGTCCTTGGACACGACGGTACGCGGCTGCAGAAGCCCGATGATCTGCGAAAGGGGGTCGGCCATATTAGGACTTTCGATATATAAATACGGATTATTAGCCGCAGATAATCCTGTTTTGCCGAGTTACCTTTGCTCCGTCAACACAGAACAGGAAAAGATCCATGCAAACCGCCCTCATCACAGGCACCTCCTCGGGCTACGGGTTGGAAACCGCGCGCCACTTTTTGGCACAAGGCTGGAACGTCATCGCAACCATGCGCAGCCCGCGCCAGGGCCTGTTGCCAGAATCGGACCGGCTGCAACTGCTGGCGCTGGATGTGACCGACCCCGTCAGCATCGCCGCCGCGATCGACGCGGCCGGGCCGATCGACGTTTTGGTGAACAATGCCGGTCTTGGCATGGTGGGTGCGTTCGAGGCGATGCCGATGAACAGGATTCGCGCGATCTTCGAGACCAACACTTTCGGAACCATGGCCATGTGTCAGGCCGCGATCCCGGGGATGCGGGCGCGCGGCGCGGGCACGATCATCAACGTGACCTCCAGTGTCACGTTGGCCGCCATGCCCTTTGCTGCCGCCTATACCGGGTCGAAGACCGCCATCTCAGGCTTCACCGGATCGCTGGCGCATGAACTGGGTGCCTTTGGCCTGCGGGTGCGTCTGGTCGAACCCGGCTATGCGCCGACGACCAATTTCTCGCGCAACATCCCGGTGCCGGTCGAAAAGATGATCCCGCAGGCCTATGCCGATTTCGCCGCGCCGATCTTTGCCGCCTTCGCCAACCCGCCGCTGACCACAAGGGAAAGCGATGTCGCCGAAGCGGTCTATCGGGCCGCGACCGACCCGACCGACCGGCTGCACTATCCCGCCGGGCCGGACGCCGTCGCTCTTTCCGCCTGACAGGTCGTGATTCCCGCCCCGCCCGAGACGGCGGGGCTTGCCTTTCGCCGCGCTGCGGCTATCTCGGGATGCGGACAGCCAGCAGGGGCAGGGATATGAGCGACATAACGGGCAGAACGGCGGCGCGCACGATGGAACAGAAGTTCGAGCGCACGCTTTTCGCCAGCCGCTGGCTGATGGCGCCGATGTATCTGGGGCTCGCCGTCTCGCTGGGCATGCTGACGGTGATCTTCATCAAGGAGATGGCCTATTACCTGCCGCAGGTCCTCGAGATGTCGGCCGAGAAGATGATCCTTGTCGCGCTGACGCTGATCGACCTGACGCTGGCGGCGAACCTTCTCTTGATCGTGATGTTCTCTGGCTACGAGAGCTTCGTGTCGAAATTCGATCTGGGCGAGCATGAAGACCGGCCCGGCTGGATGGGCAAGGTCGATTTCGGCGGGCTGAAGATGAAGCTCATCGCCTCGATCGTGGCGATTTCGGGGATACATCTGCTCAAGCGCTTCATGGAAATCAGCGACATCGACAATGCCAAGACCTTTGGCGAGACCGAGCTGAAATGGCTGGTCATCATCCACCTAACCTTCGTCATCTCGGGCGTCTTGATGGCGCTGATGGACTGGCTTCAGGCGAAGTCCTATACCAGCAAGAAATAAGCATCCCCAGAATTCCACGCTTCGGCGCCGTGCTGCCTCTGGCCTTGCCACCGGCCTGCCGCTAATACCCATGGCGACTCCAGGAGGCTAAAATGTCCGACGCGATCCGCCCACAGCCCGGTATCCTTGAGATCGCCCTCTATGAGGGCGGCAAGGCGACGGTTGCCGGCGTGTCGAACGTGGTCAAGCTGTCGTCGAACGAGAATCCCTTTGGTTGCTCCGACCGGGTGAAGGAAGCCTATCAACGCGCGGTCCACAGCCTGCACCGCTACCCCTCGACCGACCATGCCGCGCTGCGCGGCGCGATTGCCGAGGTGCATGGCATGGATGCCGCCCGCGTCATCTGCGGCGTGGGCAGCGACGAAGTGCTGGAATGGCTGGCCCAGGCCTATGCCGGGCCGCGCGACGAGGTGGTTTTCACCGAGCACGGGTTCCTGATGTACCGCCTTCTGGCCCACGCCGTCGGCGCGACGCCGGTGCAGGTGGCCGAACGCGAGCGGGTGATCGACGTGGATGCGATCCTTGCCGCCTGCAACACCCGCACCAAGCTGGTCTTCCTTGCCAATCCGAACAACCCGACCGGCACGATGATTTCTCCGGCCGAAGTGCAGCGCCTGGCCGAAAGCCTGCCGCGTCAGGCCATCCTGGTGCTGGACGGGGCCTATGCCGAATATGTCGAGGGCTTCGATGCCGGGCTGGCGCTGGTCGAGGCGCGGCAGAATGTGGTGATGACGCGCACCTTCTCGAAGATCTATGGCCTGGGCGGTTTGCGGATAGGCTGGGGCTATGGGCCGAAACACATCATCGACGTGCTGAACCGCATCCGCCAACCCTTCAACCTGTCGACCGCGCAGCTTGATGCGGCGGAAGCGGCGGTCCTGGATCAGGACTGGGTGGTCAAGTGCCGGTCCGAAAACGCCCGGATGCGCGGCTGGCTGGCCAATGCGCTGGCCGAACATGGCGTGCCATCCGATGTGTCCTCGGCCAATTTCATCCTCGCCCGCTTCGCCAATCCGGCCGAAGCCGAGGCCTGCGACGCCCATCTTCAAAGCCAGGGCCTGATCGTGCGCCGGGTCGCGGGCTACGGCCTGCCGCATTGTCTGCGCATCACCATCGGGGACGAGGCCTCTTGCCGCCGGATCGCCCATGCCGTGGCACAGTTCAAGGCGGCGGGCGCCGCTCCTGTCGCCCGCGCGCCAGAAGACGTGGCCGAGTGAGCGCGCCCTATCCCCGCGTGGCCCTGATCGGGCTGGGGCTGATCGCCTCGTCCATGGCCCATGCCATGCGGGCGGGCGGTCTGTGCGATGAGATCGTGGGCCATGCCAAATCGGCCGAGACCCGCGCCATCGCCCGCGATCTGTTCTGCGACCGAGTCTGCGAGACGGCAGCCGAGGCAGTGCAGGGCGCCGATCTTGTGGTTCTTGCCGTGCCGGTGGGCGCGATGGCGGCGATTGCAGCCGAGATCGCGCCGCATCTGAAACCCGGCTGCACGGTCACCGATGTCGGCTCCGTCAAGGGGGCGGTGGTGCAGGCCGTTGGGCCACATATTCCCGCAGATGTGCATTTCATCCCCGGCCATCCGATGGCGGGCACGGAATATTCCGGCCCGCGCTCGGGCTTTGCCACGCTGTTCCAGAATCGTTGGTGGCTCCTGACTCCGCTGGACGGCACCGAGCCCGCCGCGCTGGCTCGGCTTGAGGGCCTGCTGAAAGCCATGGGCGCGCAGGTCGATGCCATGGACGTAGCGCATCACGATCTGGTCGTTGCCGTGGTCAGCCACGCGCCCCACCTGATCGCCTATACTATGGTCGGCGTGGCCGATCACATGCGCCGCGTCTCGCAATCCGAGATCATCAAATATTCCGCCGCCGGTTTCCGCGACTTCACCCGCATCGCCGCCAGCGATCCCACCATGTGGCGCGACGTCTTCCTCACCAACAAGGAGGCGGTGCTGGATATCCTTGGCCGCTTCACCGAGGAACTCTTCATGCTGCAACGCCAGATCCGCATGGGCGATGGCGACGCGCTGCACGCCTATTTCACCCGCACCCGCGCCATCCGCCGTGGCATCATCGAGGCCGGGCAGGATACGGCTGCCCCCGACTTTGGCCGCGGTGCCAAACCCGCCGGCGACTAGGGCGATGCGGCGCGGCCTGATCCTGCTTCTGGCGCTGGCCGCCGCCCCGCTGGCCGCGCAGGAGATCGACCGCTCGCCCGTGCCGCCCGCCAATCCGGCCTTGCTGGTTCCCGCGCCGGCTGCGGCCCCGGCCCTGGCCGCGGCGACACCCGGCGTTTCGCCTGCCGCCACCGGCGTGGCCCTTCTGTCATCGCTGCGCCCACAGCCCCGCCCCGCCGCGATCAGCGGCAAGGTCGCGGCCGTGCGCGAGGCCAGTGAAGCCAAGGCCGTGGGGCCGGACCTGCTTGCCACGCGCCCCGAGCCAAGGCCGGATGAGACAGAGCTTGCCCTTGCCGAACCCGCACCGAAGTCGAAGAAGAAGGCCCGGGAAGCCGGATCACGCAAGGGCTCGGTCTGCGGCGTGAACGCGATCAAGGGCGAGAAGATCGCGCCGATCCGGTCAAAGGTGAAGGGCTGCGGCCTGACGGATGGGGTCAGGGTCACCAGCATATCCGGTGTGGCCTTGTCCCAGGGTGCGACGATCGATTGCGCCACGGCCAAGGCCCTGAACACCTGGGTCGATCAAGTGGTCCAGCCCGCCTTCCGCAACCAGGTGGTCGAGTTGAAGGTGGCGGCGCATTACATTTGCCGGTCGCGCAACAATGTGAAGGGGGCCAAGGTCAGCGAGCATGGCCGCGGCAAGGCCATCGACATCGCGGCAGTGGTTCTTGCCAATGGCAAGGTGTTGAGCGTGGCGCAGAATTACAAGGCGCTGCGCGGGGTGCACAGGGGCGCCTGCGGCATCTTCGGCACCACGCTCGGCCCCGGCTCGGACGGTTATCACGAGGATCACCTGCATCTTGACACCGCGCCCTACCGGACCGGACCCTATTGCCGCTAGGTGCGGGTTCTTGTCGAAGACCGGGGCTCAGCTGCGCGGCATCAGCAAGGGTGCCGGACCCAGCGGGAAGGGGCCAAGGCTCATCTGGCCATCGGCAAGTTTCAGGGGCAGTTGCAAGAGCTCCGGATCGCCCGTCTGCCCGGCCAGCGCCTTCATCATATTGCCGATCGTCGGCGCGACTTCGGGCTTCACCAGCCCCAGCGCCACCAGCACGGGCGGCAGCCTGTCCCAGTTCGTGACGGTCAGCTTGACCTCGCCCGCCGCATAGCCTTCGGCATCTGCCGCCAGCTTGCCCGTTGCCTCGATCACCAGCGCGCCCCATTCCAGATGCAGCTCGCCAATGTCCAGCCCGGTGAAACGCGGCTGCACCGCTGCATAGTTGCGGTCAAGCGGCGCGGTGAAATGCAAAAGGATATTGGCGCGCAGCGGCCCGGCCTCGTCGGGCATTCCGGGTGGGGGCTGGTTGGGCAGGGCCACCGCCGCCAGCCGCGCGCCGAAGGCCGGGTCGATCTTGACGCCCCCGGCCGACAGCGCCAGCGCGTAATCCGCAGGCCCGGTCTCGGCCTGCCGCAGCGCCAGCAGAAGATTGCTTGCCCCGCTTTGCCAGCCCGCGCTTGAGGACAGCCCGATCGCCTGTCCGCCCAGCCGCAGTTCTTCCAGCGGCAGATCCAGCGCCGGGCGCGCCCGCAGGCTGGCCATCAGCTCGGTCCCGGTCAGTTCGATTTCCTGACCCGCCACGGTCAGGACCTGATCGGGCGGCAGGGCGGCGAGGATGTGCCACGGTTTCCAGGCCATTGCCGAGACCTGAAGCTTCTCACCCTCATAGCCCGCACCCGAGACCGGGTCTTTCAGCTTCAAACCATCCAGCGTCAGATCGAACCGGTAGGGGAAGCCCTGAACCGAAACATCCCTCGTCTCGATCAGCGTGCCGCTTGCCCGTTGGTCTGCCAGAAAGCCGTCAACGCCATTGCGGATCGCCGTGGTCGCGGCAAACCAGTAGCCGAACCACAGAACGGTGGCGACGATGACGATGCCCAGAAGCCAGCGCATCCGCGCCCCCTTTTCCCGCCCGCAAATCGGGTGTTTACAGGGCCGGACGTTACAGCGGCGAAGGAGAAGGGGCCAGTGACCGATACGGAAATGTGGGTTTTCGGCTATGGATCGCTGATCTGGAATCCCGAATTTCCCGTGGCGGAACAGCGCATCGCCCGCGCGCCCGGCTGGCGGCGCAGTTTCTGTATGCGCTCGATCCACCATCGCGGCTCGGTCGCCGCGCCTGGGCTGGTTCTGGCACTGGATGCCGCGCCCGAGGCGCATTGCGATGGCGTCGCTTTCAGGGTGGCACCGGGGGCCGAGGCCGAAACCCTGGCCACGCTGCGCGAACGTGAACTGGTCTCATCGGCCTATCTTGAGGTCGCCCTGGATCTTTCCACCGACAAGGGGCCGCTGACCGCGCTGGGTTTCGTGATCGACCCGCATCATGCGCAATATTGCGGCGGACTGGCACTCGAGGAACAGGCGCAGATCATCGCCCGGGCGATGGGCGGGCGTGGGGCGAACCGCGATTATCTGTGGTCCACGGCCGCGCATCTGGCCGAACTGGGCATTGCCGATGAAGAGCTGGAATGGTTGGCAACACGGGTGCGCAGCCTTTCGGCCTGACGCCAAATTGCTTTTGACGGCGCGGCCAAGCTGCTAAGGTCGCTGCACGAGCGAACAGGGGCAGGCCGGTTTCATGCAACGACCCGATCAGGCGACGGGCACGACCTTCAGCCAGCCGATCCGCGCCATCACCACTATGTTGGTGGTCTGCGTCCTTGTCGCGGCAGGGGCCTGGGCGATCCATGGCCAGGTTCGCGATATCGTGCTGTCCAATCCGCTGCTGAACGGTCTGATCGGCTTCGTCTTCCTTCTGGGGGTGTTGACCTGTTTCTGGCAGGTTCTGATCCTGGCGCAATCGGTAAGCTGGATCGAAGCTTTCTTGCGCCATGACCCGCAGGCCGACCAAGCCAGCGCGCCGCGTCTTCTGGCGCCTCTGGCGGCGCTTTTGCGCGGGCGCAGCGGGCGGGCGATGACGATTTCCGCCTCCTCGGGCCGCTCTATTCTCGATTCCGTCGCGCAGCGGGTGGATGAGGCGCGCGACATCACCCGCTATCTGATCAACCTGCTGGTTTTCCTGGGGCTTCTGGGCACGTTCTGGGGGCTGGCGACCACCGTTCCCGCCGTGGTGCAGACCATCCGCGGTCTGGCCCCGCAACCGGGGGAAAGCGGGCTTGATGTCTTCGGCAAGCTGATGGGCGGGCTTGAAAGCCAGCTTGGCGGCATGGGCACGGCCTTCTCCTCTTCGCTTCTCGGTCTGGCCGGTTCGCTGGTCGTGGGCCTGCTGGAGCTTTTCGCAGGCCATGGCCAGAACCGTTTCTACCGTGAGCTTGAGGAATGGCTCTCTTCGATCACCCGGATCGGGTTGAGCGAGGGCGAAGGCGGCAGCGCCGAAGAGTCGGCCATCGTGCAGGTGCTGGACCATATGGCCGGCCAGATGGAAAGCCTTCAGACGCTGTACACGCAGGCCGATGTCGCGCGTTCGGTCATGGAAGACCGGATGAACGATCTGACCCAGGCGGTGGATCGGTTGGCGGAACGGCTGGGGGAAGAGGCGGGGGGCACGGCCCTGCTGTCCCGCATCGCTGAAGGGCAGGTGGCGCAGACCGCCGCGCTGACCGCAGCACTTGAGGGCCGCGAGGAGGCAGGCAGCGTCGATGCCGAGAGCCGTATGCGCCTGCGCTCGATCGACGTACAATTGCTGCGGATTCTTGAGGAGATCAGCGCCGGCCGTCAGGAATCCGTGGCCGATCTGCGCACCGATATCGCGGCGCTGACCGCCGCGATCCGCCAGCTGTCCCGCTCGACCGTGGGACGGGGCTAGACCATGGGCCTGTCCCGCCGCCGCGATTCCCACATGATCTGGCCGGGCTTCGTCGACGCGGTGACCACGCTCCTGATGGTGCTGATGTTCGTGCTGACCATCTTCACCGTCATGCAATCGGTGCTGCGTGACCAGATCACCACCCAGTCGAACGAGCTGGATGCCAAGACGACCGAGCTTTCGGTGCTGAACGAACAGGTCGCGGCGCTGTCGCAAGCGCTGGGCCTGGAGCGGCGCAAGACCGAGGGGCTGGAGGGGCAGGTGGGCGAGTTGGAGGCCTCGCTTGCCAGCGCGCTGGCAAGTGGCAAGGCGCAGGAAGGCGTGATCGCCGGGTTGCAGAATGATCTTGCTGCGCGCGAGGCCGATCTAACCGCCGCCAAGACCCAGATCACCAGTTTCGAGGCGCAGGTTGCGGCGCTGGTCGCCGATCGCGACAAACTCGCGACTGATCTTGCCACTGTCACCGCCGACCGCGATGCCCAGACGGAAAAGGCCACAGCCCTGGCCGCTTCGGTGGCGGATCTTGAAGCGGCCAAGGCCAGGCTGATCACCGAGCAGGAGGCGCTGCAACTGGCCCTGGCCAAGCTGCGCGACGAGACCGATGCCCAGACCGAAGAGGCCCGCCTTGCCGCCGCGCGGGCCGATGCGCTTGAGGCGCTGGTCAAGGATCTGCGCAGCACGGGGGCAAGCGACAAGGCGGCTCTGGATGCGGCGCATAAAGATCTGAGCGACGCCGAGAAACAGAAACTCGCTGATGCGGCGGCGCTAGAGGCGTTGCGCAAACGGCTGGAAGGTGCGCAGACCGAGTTGACGGCGATGACGCTTGCACTGGAAGAACAGCGCAAGAAGGCCGAAGAGACCCTGACCCTTCTCGCGGCGGCGCGGACGGCGGAAGCCAGCGGGAAAAAGACCGCCTCCGAACGCGAGGCCGCGTTGGCAGAAGCGGAACGACAGCTCAGCGCCGAGCAGGAAAAGGCGCTGGCGGCCGCCCGGGATGTCGAGCTTCTGAACCAGCAGATCGCCGCCCTGCGCAACCAGCTTGGCGCTCTCCACGGCGTGCTGGACGATGCCCAGGCCAAGCGCGAGGCCGCCGAGGTGCAGATGGAATCGCTTGGCCGCGATCTGAACGCGGCGCTTGCGCAGGTGGCGGCGGAACAGAAGGCGCGGGCCGAACTGGAAGAGGCCGAGCGCAAAAGACTCGAGGCCGAGAATGCCGATCTTGCCAAGTTCCGTTCGGAATTTTTCGGCCAGCTTTCCAGCCTTCTCGCCGGGCGCGAGGGCGTGCGCGTGGTGGGCGACCGTTTCGTCTTTTCCAGCGAGGTTCTGTTCAACCCCGGCTCAGCCGACCTTGCGCCGGAGGGCCGGGCGCAGATTGCCAGCGTGGTCCAGATCCTGAACGAGATCCGCGCTGAAATCCCGCCCGGCATCGACTGGATCATCCGGGTCGACGGGCATACGGATAATGTGCCGCTCTCGGGTTTCGGAGAGTTCCGCGACAATTGGGAACTCTCACAGGCCCGTGCCCTTGCCGTGGTGCGCTATATGCAGAACGACCTGGGCTTCCCGCCAGACCGGCTGGCCGCCACCGGCTTTGGCGAATACCGGCCCGTAGCGCAGGGCGACAGCGAAGAGGCCCGCGCCCAGAACCGCCGGATCGAGCTGAAACTGACCGAACGCTAGGGCGTCGACAGTTTCATCAGCACCAGCCCCGACAGGATCAGCCCGCCCGCGACCAGACGGCCCGCGCTTGCGGCTTCGCCCAGAAGCACGATGCCCAAAACGAAAGCCCCCAGCGCGCCGATGCCGGTCCAGATCGTATAGGCTGTGCCCAGCGGCAGGCTGCGCATGGCAAGCGCCAGAAGGCCAAAGCTCGCGGCCATGGCGACCAGAGTCACGACACTGGGCCAGAGCACGGTGAAACCCTGCGATTTCTTCATCGCGAAGGCCCAGACGACCTCCAGCAGACCAGCAAGAACCAGATAAATCCAAGGCATGACCCAACCCCATTTTAAAGGCCGGGCCGTCCCGGATTGCTCGAACAAGGCGGGTCGTCCCGCCGGGTCAGGCTAGGGGCGGAAGGGGCCGGGGGCAAGCAGGCAAGCGACCGGATGGCAAAGAAAAACCCCCGCCGAAGCGGGGGTTTCTGACCTACTCGGCGGTCAGCAGCGGTGGCTTCTGCCCAGTCAGACGCGGCTTCTGCGGCTCTTGCACCTGCAACTCGATGGCGCCGTCCTTGACCGCCACGCGGACGACACCACCCTTGGTCAGCCGACCGAACAGCAATTCTTCGGCCAGGGGCTTCTTGATGTGCTCCTGGATCACCCGGCCCAAGGGGCGCGCGCCCATCTTGTCATCATAGCCCTTCTCGCCCAGCCAATCGGCGGCTTCGGGCGTCAGCTCGATATGCACGCCGCGGTCGATCAGCTGAGCCTCAAGCTGCAACACGAACTTCTCGACCACCTGCAGAATGATCTCGCGGCCCAGGGGCGCGAAGCTGATCACCGCATCCAGGCGGTTGCGGAATTCCGGCGTGAAGGTGCGCTCCACCGCCGCCGTATCCTCGCCCTCACGCTTTTCGCGACCGAAGCCGATGGCGGCGCGCTGCATATCGGCCGCCCCGGCATTCGAGGTCATGATCAGGATCACATTGCGGAAATCCACCGCCCTTCCGTTATGGTCGGTCAGCTTGCCGTGATCCATCACCTGCAGCAGGATGTTGAACACATCCGGGTGCGCCTTCTCGATTTCGTCCAGAAGCAGCACGCAATGCGGATGCTGGTCGACGCCATCGGTCAGCATCCCGCCCTGGTCAAAACCGACATAGCCCGGAGGCGCGCCGATCAGGCGCGAAACCGCATGCTTCTCCATGTATTCCGACATGTCGAAGCGCAGCAGCTCCACACCCAGCGTATTGGCCAGCTGCTTCGCCACCTCGGTCTTGCCCACGCCGGTCGGGCCGGTGAACAGGTAGTTGCCGATCGGCTTTTCCGGCTCGCGCAACCCGGCCCGGGCCAGTTTGATCGACGAAGACAGCGCCTCGATCGCCTTGTCCTGGCCGAAGACCAGCCGCTTCAGCGTCTTTTCCAGATCGCGCAGCACTTCGGCATCGTCTTTCGAGACGTTCTTCGGCGGGATGCGGGCGATCTTGGCCACCACGGCCTCGATCTCCTTGGTGCCGATCACCTTCTTGCGCTTCGAGTCACTGACCAGATGCTGCGCCGCCCCGGCCTCATCGATCACGTCGATAGCCGAATCCGGCAACTTGCGGTCATTGATGTAGCGGCTGGCCAGTTCCACCGCCGATTTGATCGCGTCGGCGGTATAGCGCAGGTCGTGATGGCTTTCGAAATGCGGCTTCAGACCCATCAGAATCTTGATCGCATCCGGCACCGAAGGTTCGTTCACGTCGATCTTCTGGAACCGGCGCGAGAGCGCGCGGTCCTTTTCGAAGTGCTGACGGAACTCCTTGTAGGTGGTCGAGCCCATGCAGCGCAGCTTGCCGCCCTGAAGCGCGGGCTTCAGGAGGTTCGAGGCATCCATCGCGCCGCCCGAAGTGGCGCCTGCGCCGATGACGGTATGGATCTCGTCGATGAACAGGATCGCGTCGGGATGATCCTCCATCTCTTTGACCACGGCCTTCAGCCGTTCCTCGAAATCGCCGCGATAGCGGGTGCCGGCCAAGAGAGCGCCCATGTCGAGCGAAAAGATCGTGGCCCCCGACAGAACCTCGGGCACTTCCTTCTTGATGATCTTCCAGGCCAGGCCTTCGGCAATGGCGGTCTTGCCCACGCCGGGATCGCCCACCAGAAGCGGGTTGTTCTTGCGGCGGCGGCACAGGACCTGGATCGCGCGCTCCACCTCGGCCTCACGGCCGATCAGCGGGTCGACCTCGCCCTTGCGGGCCTTGACGTTCAGGTCGACGCAATATTTCGACAGGGCCGATTCCTTGGCCTCGCCCGCTTCGGCCTTCGGGGTTTCCTGCGGTTCGTCCGCGCCCTGCACAGGGCGGCTTTCGCCGAAAGAGGGGTTCTTGGCCACGCCATGGGCGATGAAATTCACCGCGTCATAGCGCGTCATATCCTGCTCTTGCAGGAAATAAGCGGCATTCGACTCGCGCTCGGCGAAGATCGCGACCAGCACATTCGCGCCCGTCACTTCGGTCCGACCCGAGGATTGCACATGGATCGCTGCGCGCTGGATCACGCGCTGGAAGGCGGCGGTCGGCACAGCTTCCGAGCCTTCGACACTGGTCACCAGGGTGGACAGGTCATCATCGATGAAATCGGTCAGAGTCTTCTTCAACTCGTCCAGATCAACCGAGCAGGCCTTCATCACGCGGGCGGCTTCGGGTTCGTCAATCAGGGCCAGAAGAAGATGTTCCAGCGTGGCGAGTTCATGGCGGCGGGCATTGGCAAGCGCCAGAGCACCGTGGATGGCCTGTTCAAGCGTGGACGAAAATGACGGCACTTTAGCGTGCTCCTGTTCCTCGGGGGTCAGGTCAGGCCATCGACAGGGCCCAAACCAACCGTGGCCTCATACTGTTAAAGTTCGGTGTTCCGCAGCGCACTGCAAGTCCAAACTGCGCCCCTGCCGCAAAAGCGGTCATGCATCACGTCAAATGTGATGCAGACGCTTCAGAACCGGTCTTTCCTCTGGCGGATTTCGGCAAAAACGGCTGCGTCCGGCGCATGTTCCATGCCCAGAGCCGCCTTCATTTGCGGCAAGCCCGCGCGGAGAAAGGGGTTCGTCTCCCGTTCTTCGGCAAGGGTCGAAGGCATGGGAAGGCGGCCTTCGCGGCGCAGCGCTCCCAGACGTTCGATGCGCAAGATAAGCGCTGTATTGTCGGGTTCAAGAGAGTGGGCGAAACGCAGGTTGCCATCCAGATAATCATGGCCCGAGCAGATCAGCGTCTCGCCCGGCATCGCGCCGAATTTCGACAGGCTGTCCCACATTTCCTGCGCCGTGCCCTCGAACAGCCTGCCGCAGCCCGCCGCCATCAGGCTGTCGGCGGTAAAGGCCATCCGGCTTTGCGGAAAGTGAAAGGCGATATGGCCGCGCGTGTGGCCCGGCACGTCGATCACCACGCCTTGCTCGGCCCCCCCGGCCACGGCATCGCCCTCGCGCAGCGCCCGGTCCAGCCGGGGCAGGCGATGGGCATCGGCGGCGGCGCCCAGCACTTCAGCCCCGGTCGCGGCGCGGATCTCTTCGACGCCCTGGATATGGTCGTCATGGTGATGGGTGATCAGGATGCGGGTCAGCGGCCAGGCGCGCGCTTTCAGCGCGGCAAGGATCGGCGCCGCTTCGGGTGCATCGACCAGCGCCACTTCGCCCGAACCGGCATCGCGCAGGAGAAAGGCGAAATTGTCTTTCAGGCAAGGCACCGTCACCAGTTCAAGAGCCATGGTCATTCCTCATTCCGCGTCTAAGATGGCGGCAAGCATCGCCCGAGAAAGGGGACGGCCGCAATGCACCTTGATGTGCAGGATCTGCGCGATTTCTACTATCGCACCGCGCTGGGGCGCGTGGCGCAGCGTGCGATCCGCGATCAGATGCTGCGCCTCTGGACGCCCGCGCCGGGCTGGACGGTCGCGGGTTTCGGCTTTGCCGTACCGCTCTTGCGGCCCTATTTGGCCCAGGCCCGGCGGGTCGTCGGGCTGATGCCCGGGCCGCAGGGCGTGATGCCATGGCCGGTCGGGATGCCCAATGTCAGCGCCCTGTGCGAAGAGACCGCCTGGCCGCTTCCGACGGGGCTTGTCGACCGGCTCGTCCTGATGCACGGGCTTGAGACCAGCGAACATCCCTCCGGCGTGCTGGAAGAGGCGCAGCGCGTTCTCGGCCCCGGCGGCCGGGCGCTGTTCGTGGTGCCGAACCGCGCCGGCCTTTGGTCGCGGCGCGATATCACGCCCTTCGGCTTTGGCCGGCCCTATTCCGGCTCGCAGCTCGAGGCGCAGCTCCGCCGCCACGGCTTCACCCCCGAACGCAGCCTCACCGTCCTGCACGCCCCCCCAAGCCGCGCGCCCTTCTGGCTGCGCACGGCAGATTTCTGGGAAAAGCTGGGCCAGCGCCTGCCCTGGCTCTCGGGCGGTGTGCTGATGGTCGAGGCTACCAAGCAGGTCTATGCCCCCACCCGGGGTGGCCTGGGCGCGGTGGTGAAGACCCCGCTCAAGGTGCTGGAGGGGGTGCGGGGCGTCGGCCCCGCGCCAAAGCCTGCGCTGGGGCGCAGCTAGGGCGGGCCGCTAGAGAACCCGTACCTGGGTGCCGACCGGGCACAGCGGGAACAGCTCGGCGATCATCTCGTTATACAGCCCGATGCAGCCGTCCGAGGATTTGCGGCCGATCTTCCGCGTGTCATGGGTGCCGTGGATAATATAGGCGGGCCAGGACAGATACATGGCATGGGTGCCAAGCGGGTTCTCCGGTCCGGGCGGGACGGGCTTCCAATCGGGATAGCGCTCTCTCTGGCTTGCGGTCGGCGTCCAGCTTGGCCCCTCTTTCTTGCGCACGATCTCGGTATAGCCGCGCTTGGTCAACTCGTCCGAGATCGGCACCGAGGTCGGGAAGATCCGATAGTCGCTGCCATCGCCGCTCCAGTAATGCAGCGCGCGCGAGACCGTGTCCGCCACGATCGTGGCCTTGCCCAGCGTCTCGAAATGATCTTGCCATTGCTGCATTCGGAAGCTGGACGCGTTGTTGCGGATGATCGGCGCAGCCAGGGCCGGGGCGTCCTGCGCCTGCGCCTTCACGCCGATCAGGCTGCCAGCGGCAGCACCAAGCCCGACGATGACTGCGCTCCGGCGCGAAAGACGATGTGAGGCGGGATGATCTGACATGGCAAAGCCTTTCTGGGGCCCGCACGCCGAAGGCGGCGGGGCAGGGGGAAGACGGGGCAAGGAGGGGCCGGGGCCGCAGGTCTCGCGACGATATATTCTGTTTTTCATATGAATCTTCGCGCATGGCCAATGTCAACCGCAGGTGGCCCTGCCGCAGCAGGTCTGACGCCATCGTGACCCGGCTGTGAACCGCCGTTCTGAAAGGCCACGCCTTGGCCTGCCGGTCAGCGTCGGCCGGAATGCTGCGCTGCCGAATCTTCGTGAGACCGGGCGAATTTCCACGAATGGCCGGTCTTGGCCCGGTGCCAAAGCGTCGCAGGGCCGCGCTGTTGGCGCTGACAGGCTTGAAAACCTGTATCGCGGCCTCACGAAAGCGCGACCAACCCCGTTGCTAGGGGCGGAAGCCTCTGCTAAGGACGCCCGCGAAATCGGGTGAACAAGGGGCTTCCAGATGTCGCGGTCGCGCGGGTGCGCGCGCCGGGGCAGGGTGGGGTGAAGCCCGAAAAAAGGGGAAGGAAGGCCGTGGCCGAACCAGCTTCGATCTCTCAGGGCATTGCCGCACGCTATGCGACAGCACTTTTCGAACTGGCCAAGGAGGCGGGCAGCCTGCCGGCCCTTGAAGCCGACACCACCGCCCTTGCGGATGCGCTTGCCGTTTCGCCCGAACTGGGCGCGATGATCGCCTCGCCGGTCGTCTCGCGCAGCGAGCAGGGGGCCGCCATGGCCGCCATCGGCGCCAAGATCGGCCTGTCGCCGCTTGTCGCCGATACGCTGGCGCTGATGGCCGAAAAGCGCCGCCTCTTCGTGCTGCCGCAACTGCTGCGTGCGCTGACCGCCCTGATCGGCGAAGAAAAGGGCGAAGTGACCGCCGAAGTGGCTTCGGCCACCAAGCTGACCGCCGCCCAGGCCAAGAAACTGGCCGAGACGCTGAAGGCCAGCGTCGGCGGCAAGACCGTCAAGCTGAACACCACCGTTGATGAAAGCCTCATCGGCGGACTTGTCGTCAAGCTGGGCTCGACCATGATCGACACCTCGGTCAAGGCGAAGCTCGCTTCCCTGCAGAATGCTATGAAAGAGGTTGGGTGATGGGAATCCAGGCTGCTGAGATCTCTGCGATCCTGAAAGAGCAGATCAAGAACTTCGGCCAGGAAGCCGAAGTGGCCGAAGTTGGCCGCGTGCTGTCGGTCGGCGACGGTATCGCCCGTGTGCATGGGCTGGACAATGTCCAGGCCGGCGAGATGGTCGAATTCCCCGGCGGCATCCGCGGCATGGTGCTGAACCTCGAAGTCGACAACGTCGGCGTCGTGATCTTCGGCTCCGACAAGGACATCAAGGAAGGCGACACCGTCAAGCGCACCAAGTCCATCGTGGACGTGCCCGCCGGCAACGGCCTTCTGGGCCGCGTGGTCGACGCGCTTGGCAACCCGATCGACGGCAAGGGCCCGATCGTCGCGTCCGAGCGTCGCATTGCCGACGTCAAGGCTCCGGGCATCATCCCGCGCCAGTCGGTGCACGAGCCCATGGCCACCGGCCTCAAGGCCGTCGACGCGATGATCCCGATCGGCCGCGGTCAGCGCGAGCTGATCATCGGCGACCGTCAGACCGGCAAGACCGCGGTGGCGCTCGACACCATCCTGAACCAGAAGGCCTATAACGACGCCGCTGGTTCGGACGAATCGAAGAAGCTTTACTGCGTCTATGTCGCCATCGGCCAGAAGCGCTCGACCGTCGCCCAGCTGGTGAAGAAGCTCGAGGAAACCGGCGCCATGGCCTACACGGTCGTCGTCGCCGCCACCGCCTCGGACCCGGCACCCATGCAGTTCCTGGCGCCCTTCTCGGGCACGGCGATCGGCGAATTCTTCCGCGACAACGGCCGCCACGCCCTGATGATCTATGATGACCTGTCCAAGCAGGCCGTCGCCTATCGCCAGATGTCGCTTCTGCTGCGCCGCCCGCCGGGACGTGAAGCCTATCCGGGCGACGTGTTCTACCTGCACTCGCGCCTGCTCGAGCGTTCGGCCAAGCTGAATGCCGATTACGGTTCGGGATCGCTGACCGCGCTGCCGGTCATCGAAACCCAGGCCGGCGACATCTCGGCCTATATCCCGACCAACGTGATCTCGATCACCGATGGCCAGATCTTCCTGGAAAGCGAACTGTTCTACCAGGGCATCCGCCCGGCGGTGAACACCGGTCTCTCGGTGTCGCGCGTCGGCTCCTCGGCCCAGACCAACGCGATGAAGACCGTCGCTGGCCCGGTGAAACTGTCGCTCGCCCAGTATCGCGAAATGGCGGCCTTCGCCCAGTTCGGCTCGGACCTCGACGCCTCGACCCAGCAGCTGCTGGCCCGCGGCGCGCGCCTGACCGAGCTGATGAAGCAATCGCAATACTCGCCCCTGACCAACGCGGAAATCGTCTGCGTCATCTATGCGGGCACTGCGGGCTTCCTCGACAAGGTGGCGGTCAAGGATGTCGGCCGGTTCGAGTCGGGCCTCTTGGCCTTCCTGCGCGGCAAGCGCAAGGATATCCTCGACTGGATCGCCACCGCCGACCCCAAGATCAAGGGCGCGGACGAGCAGAAGCTGAAGGACGCGATCGCCGAATTCGCCAAAGACTTCGCTTGACCCCGGCCCTGAAGGAGAAGGCACATGCCCAGCCTTAAGGACCTGAAAAACCGGATCGGAAGCGTCAAGAACACGCGGAAGATCACCAAGGCCATGCAGATGGTGGCGGCGGCGAAGCTGCGTCGCGCCCAGGATGCCGCCGAGGCCGCCCGTCCCTATGCCGAGCGCATGGGGGCGGTGATCGCCTCGCTTGCGGCGGGTCAGGGAGAAGGCGCACCGCGCCTTCTGGCCGGCAATGGCCGTGACCAGATCCATCTTCTGGTGGTGATGACCTCGGAACGCGGCCTCTGCGGCGGCTTCAACTCGACCATCGTGCGGCTTGCCCGTGCGAAGGCAACCGAGCTGATCGCCCAGGGCAAGACGGTCAAGATCCTGACCGTCGGCAAGAAGGGCCGCGAGCAGCTCAAGCGCGACTGGTCGCAGCACTTCATCGGCCATGTAGACCTGAGCGAGGTCAAGCGCGTGGGCTATTCCAACGCGCAAGGCATCGCGCGTGAGGTGATGGCGGCTTTCGAAGCCGGTGAAGCCGATGTGGTCACGATCTTCTACAACCGCTTCCAGTCGGTGATCAGCCAGATCCCGACCGCGCAGCAGATCATCCCGGCCAAGTTCGACGCGGCCGAGACCAACGCGCTTTACGACTACGAACCCTCGGAAGAGGCGATCCTCGCCGATCTCCTGCCGCGGGGCGTGGCCACGCAGATCTTCACGGCCCTCCTTGAAAACGGCGCTTCGGAACAAGGCTCGCGCATGTCCGCCATGGACAACGCGACCCGCAACGCCGGCGAGATGATCAACAAGCTGACGATCCAGTACAACCGGTCGCGTCAGGCTTCGATCACCAAGGAGCTCATCGAAATCATTTCTGGCGCCGAGGCGCTGTAATGACGTCGCTGCCGTTCCAGAGCTCCGGCGTTTCGATCACCGCCACGCTTGCGAAAAGCGCGGCGGGAAGCTTTCCGGTATCCAACATTAGCCAGGTGAGCAGCTCTGTCAGCTTCCACCTTCTGACCTTGTTGGGCATCGCGCTGGCGGTTGGGACGCTTGGATCGCTCGCGGGTGGGGCGGGATTTATCGCCTTCGTCGCACTGGCTGCGGCGACGGCGCTTTGCTTTCGCTTCGGCGCGAAGTGGAAGACCTACAAGGTGGACATTGCGACCTCGTCCGGCACCAGGACGACCTTCTTCGAGACACGCGATGCCAGGCTCGCGGATGTAGTGAAACAGGCGCTCGAGACGGCGATCTCGCAGCGCGGATGAAAAGGACCTAACCATGGCAAGAGCCCCGAAAGCTTCCGCCGCTGCCGCCGCCGGCGCGGGCAAGATCACCCAAGTCATCGGCGCCGTCGTCGACGTGCAGTTCGACGGCGCGCTGCCGGCGATTCTGAACGCGCTGGAAACCACCAACAACGGCAAGCGCCTGGTCATGGAAGTGGCGCAGCACCTGGGCGAGAACACCGTCCGCTGCATCGCCATGGATGCGACCGAAGGTCTTGTCCGCGGCACCGCCTGCACCGATCTTGGCGCGCCGATCTCGGTTCCGGTGGGCGACGCGACGCTGGGCCGCATCCTGAACGTCATCGGCGAGCCGGTGGACGAAAAAGGCCCGGTCGATGCCAAGGAAACCCGCGCCATCCACCAGCCCGCCCCGGAATTCAGCGAGCAGGCCACGGAATCGCAGATCCTGATCACCGGCATCAAGGTCATCGACCTGCTGGCTCCCTATTCCAAGGGCGGCAAGATCGGCCTGTTCGGCGGCGCCGGCGTGGGCAAGACGGTTCTGATCATGGAACTGATCAACAACATCGCCAAGGTGCACTCGGGCTATTCGGTCTTCGCCGGCGTGGGCGAGCGGACGCGGGAAGGCAACGACCTCTATCACGAGATGATCGAGTCGGGCGTTATCAAGGTTGATGACCTGTCGGCGTCGAAAGTGGCCCTTGTCTATGGCCAGATGAACGAGCCTCCGGGGGCGCGTGCCCGCGTGGCGCTGACCGGCCTGACCCTGGCCGAGCAGTTCCGCGACATGTCGGGGACCGACGTTCTGTTCTTCGTCGACAACATCTTCCGCTTCACCCAGGCGGGTTCGGAAGTGTCGGCGCTTCTGGGCCGTATTCCTTCGGCCGTGGGCTACCAACCGACGCTGGCGACCGATATGGGCGCGCTGCAGGAACGCATCACCTCGACCAAGAAGGGCTCGATCACCTCGGTCCAGGCCATCTACGTTCCGGCCGACGACCTGACCGACCCGGCGCCTGCCACCTCCTTCGCTCACCTCGACGCCACGACCACCCTGTCGCGCGCCATCTCGGAGCTGGGCATCTATCCGGCGGTTGACCCGCTCGACTCGACCTCGCGTCTGATGGACCCGCAGATCGTCGGCGAAGAGCATTACTCGGTCGCCCGTTCGGTGCAGGGCATTCTTCAGCGCTACAAGTCGCTGCAGGACATCATCGCCATCCTTGGCATGGACGAACTGTCGGAAGAGGACAAGCTGACCGTGGCCCGCGCCCGGAAGATCCAGCGTTTCCTGTCGCAGCCTTTCGACGTGGCCAAGGTCTTCACCGGCTCGGACGGTGTGCAGGTTCCGCTGGAAAAGACCATCGCCTCGTTCAAGGCCGTAGTTGCCGGTGAATATGACCACCTGCCGGAAGCTGCCTTCTACATGGTCGGCGACATCGAAGAAGTGAAAGCCAAGGCTGCCAAGCTCGCCGCGGCTGCGGCGTAAGGGGGCTTAAATGGCAGGAAATCTGCAATTCGATCTGGTCAGCCCCGAGCGGAGGCTGGCCTCCGCCCAGGCGACCGAGGTGCAGATCCCCGGGGCCGCGGGCGACATGACGGCGATGGAGGGGCATGCGCCTACCATCACCACCCTGCGTCCTGGCGTGCTCAGGGTTCTGTCGGCAGATGGCGCCAAGGCCTATGTCGTTACCGGCGGTTTCGCCGAGATCAGCGCCTCCAGCGTCTCGGTCCTGGCCGAACGTGCGGTGCCGGTCGAGGAACTGACCCCGGCGCTTCTAGACCAGTTGATCGCCGATGCCTCCGAGGCAACGGCGGTGGCGCTGGACAAGGACGCCGCCGACAAGGCCATGGCCGACCTTCTGGCGATGAAGGCCGCTGTCGCGGTCTGATCCGCCCGGGAAACGCTTTCGCGAAGGCCCTGCCAACCGGCGGGGCCTTTGCATTTTCTCGTCCCAGAGTTGTCTTTTTCGCGCGATACTAGCGCGGAAAAGCGGAGTTATCGAAACATGCGGCGGTTCGGATCATCCATCGGTGTCCAGCAGGGCTCCCGCGTGCTGTTTTCCGATTTCGCCGATGGCGGGCAGATGTGGACCGGGCAGGGAGAGCGGGAAAGCCGCTTTCTGGTCAGCTTTCGCGAGGCTTTCACCGATCTGCCGGTTGTGACTTTGGGCCTGTCGATGTGGGACATTGACCACAAGACCAATTCCCGCGTCGATCTTCAGGCCGAGAATGTTACCACCAAGGGCTTTCACATCGTTTTTCGGACCTGGGGCGACAGCCGCATCGCCCGCGTCCGCGCCGACTGGACCGCGATCGGTCCGGTCCGCGATGACGACGATTGGGATGTCGCCTGACACGACAGGCGATTGGCATGCGCAACCCTTACCAAAGGGTTAATGGATCAGAGTTAAGTGATTGATTATGCTTGTTCTTGGGGATGTCCCGCCGTGGGACATCGCACCGCAAGCCCGCCCTGGCCCGGTCACACCCCGGAATACATGCCTTCATAGATCGGCATCAGGGTCTCGTCCTCGAACAGCGACGAGACGGACATGCCGCCCCAGATGTTCAGGATCGCCTGGGCGAACATCGGCGCGGTCGGCACCACGCGAATATTCGGCGCAGCCAGAACCTTGTCGCTTTGCTGGATGGAATCGGTGATCACCAGCGATTTCATCACCGAATTCGTGACCCGTTCGACCGCCGGGCCCGACAGCACACCATGGGTGATATAGGAATGCACTTCCTTGGCACCCTGCTCCATCAGCACCTCGGCCGCCTTGCACAGCGTCCCCGCCGTGTCGCAGATGTCATCGACGATGATGCAGGTCTTGCCCGTCACATTGCCGATGACGGTCATCTCGGCCACTTCGCCGGCCTTCTCGCGGCGCTTGTCGACGATGGACAGCGGGGCATTGATCCGCTTGGCCAGTTCCCGCGCACGGGCAACGCCGCCCACATCCGGCGACACGATCATCAGCTCGTCCAGCCGGCCCTTGAAATGGTGGCGAATGTCCAGGCTGAACACCGGCGCGGCATAAAGGTTGTCGACCGGCATGTCGAAGAAGCCCTGGATCTGCGCGGCGTGCAGGTCCAGCGTCAGCACACGGTCCACACCGGCCTCGGAGATCAGGTTCGCCACCAGCTTGGCCGAGATCGGCGTGCGCGCCTTGGCGCGGCGATCCTGGCGGGCATAGCCGAAATAGGGGATCACGGCGGTGATCCGGCTGGCCGAGGAACGGCGCAGCGCATCGACCATGATCAGAAGTTCCATCAGGTTGTCATTGGCCGGATTCGAGGTCGGCTGGATGATATACATGTCCTCGCCGCGGACGTTCTCGAACACCTCAACGAAGATCTCTTGATCGTTGAAGCGCTCGACCCGTGCATCGACCAGGCTGATCGACATGCCGCGATGCATCGACATCCGGCGGGCGATCGACTTTGCCAGAGGCAGGTTCGCATTGCCGGAAATCAGCTTTGGCTCGGTGATGGCGGGCATGGGGGCTCCGATGGCAGCGGATTCGGTTGCGGCGGGGCATAGCACCCGCGCGCAGGAAGGCAAAGGGGAAGCGGTACCGGGGCAAGGCCCTGTTTCAGCCAAACTGCCCCCGGAGGCCTGTGGCGGCGCTATGCGGGCGCTGTCGGCGGCCAAGCGGACAGCGTGATCCGCGCCAGCAAGGGACGTTCCCTCTTGGAGACGGCAAAAGGACAGTGGCCATCCTCCTGCCCCAACGCCAAGAACGTGAGACAAGGCCCGTTCCTCGCCACTCGACGCTCAGGACAAGCACAGCTTTCGCTGGCTGACGGCCTTGCCGTTCATGTTGCGCGCGTGGTGAGCGGTTCCGCCGAGCGGTTTTGCCGATTTCTAGCCAGAAACGGCGCCATCCAGCGTCAAGAACCGCTTGTAGCGCGAAGAAGCCCGTAGATAGGTTGATCGCATGCGGCTGAAACAAAGGAGAAAAATGGTGCTGCAAGAGAGGATTGAAATTTCACCGATTTTTCCGGGAACATCTGTATAGCATTGATATTGAAGGGATAACTTCGCTATCGCAGAAGACATGGGTACAGGCGATGGGTACGGACATGGGTACAGAGTGCGACCCGAATCGCCTGCTGACGCAGGCCGGAGAAAGCGGAAGAGAGGTGGCTCTCGCCACCCCTCGTTTCACCTAGTCAGGGAAGTTCTCTAGATCGTGTCGGCAACTGCTACACGTGTGTTGCAGGTCCCCAGCTTCGAAGTCCCACGCTTCGGACACGGGTATTCTCTCCCCACAGAGTTCGCATTTTTGGTCGCAGTACGGGTCATAGACCTTCGTCTTGAATACCCACTCCTGCTTGTCGCTCAGACTATCCCGACCTTTGTCGATGACCTGCTTGGTTATTCCGAGTTCGGGCTGGTCTTTCACTGTCTCAGTGTCGATTAATGTTTTTAGATGGTCGGCGAGGTCTTTCTGTTCTCTCTCGCGTTCCGCCTGTTCATAAACTCCGCTCATTCAAATTCCTTCCTTGTTATGATACGCAGTGACGCCCCGGGTAATTCCGAGACGCCCCAAAGGCAGCCGTCTTGGTGGCATCCATCGGGACTCGCTTAGATGGGTATTCCGAGGGCCTTTTTCAAGACCTTACAGAGAGTATTTTTCTGCATGGCCGAAGAGTAGCAGACCGGGGCGGACTACTGGCCTTGGCCTGCGTTAGCAGGCAGCCTGCGCTCCGGTCGGAAGGTCAGCCCGTCCGCAGACACGATCACAGGAATCCCTGCCGCGAAGTACGCGCGGAGAAGCTCCACTTTCGCTTCAAGCTCGGCTTCGTATTCTCCGAGTGGGTGGCGGTGTCCCGTTCCCTTCATAGCATCATTCATTCTGCTTTACTGCGGCCTGTCCGGCCCTCGCCGTGTCCGACGCGACTTACTTGCGTGACCGGCGGAAGCTGTCCGCGGCGCGCGTGCTGATGTGGATCGTCCGGGGGCGTTGATGATGGTTCCACCACCCCTTCCGTCAAGTCTGACGTTTCCAATGGAGTATTGGGCCTGAAAGCGGACATTGACGAATGGCTGGTCGCGCGCAACGTTGAGGCGGTCAAGATGCTCGTTAGCCGCAACAGCACGAGTGTAGAGCAAGCAAGGTTCACATGGGCACAGAAATCAATCTAAGGATTTGCGGAATCTCGCTGTCTTACTCTAAGAATCATATGGGCATAGATTTCGGGCACCTGTTTCAGGACGGCGATCTTACCCGCCGCAGAATGGAGGAGATCAATTACGACTACTATGCCAGTAATCCCGAAGAGATCGCGGATCTTGAGGTTTCGGAAATGGTGTTCGCAAGGACGCTTGGAAGGATGGTTCCTCGCCTAGAACTCTTGAACCACTCGTTGGCTTCCGCACGAATGGAGTATGAAGCAGTTCTCGCGGAAGAGGCACAAATGGCGCTGTCTGGCGATCCATCTGAATTGACCTCATTCCTTACATTCGAAGAGTTCTGCGCGCTCGCCTGCCGCTATCCGCTCAATGAGTTGAAGGACGATTACGTCGAGTACCAAACACTGGATCGGGGAAAGGTAGCGCAGGGTCGCTTCGCTGCAGATGCTGAAGAATTTGCTCGGATACCGGGCAATCGATTCAATGATCAGTATTACTCGGAAAAGAGTTATCTTTCGTCAAACCTCTGCATCTTGAGTGCGGAATCGATGCTGCGGGTTTTCGCGCTCAATCCTGCAAACCTCGACGCCGAAGTGGTTTGGGAGTTCGGTCCTCTTGCTCGTAACGGTTGGGCCAGCATTGATGACTTCAGGCCGGGCGCGCGACGTGTGCAGAAGGTGTTAGTCGCGACTGAAGGGGCGTCGGACTCGCGTGTTATCAAGCGGGCCCTCGAAATCCTGCGGCCCGACGTCGCTGATTTCTTCAACTATGTTGACTTAGACGAGCGGCATCATTTCTGGGGAGCGAGCAACCTCGTAAAGTTCGCCGAAGGGCTCTTGCGTATCGACATTCAGAACAAGGTTCTCTTCGTGTTCGACAACGACGCGGAAGGAATGGACGCCTTTCGGAAACTGGGCAAGTTAAGCCTTCCGGCAAACATTCGCTCGATGCTGCTGCCGAACCTCGAAGTGTTTCGCAGCTTTGCCGCGCGAGGTCCTGAGGGAGTAAGCAAGGCTGACATCAACGGACGCGCCGCGGCAATTGAGTGTTATCTTGATCTCGACCTTCCGAACGTTGGAGCTGCACAAGTTCTTTGGAGCAACTACAAGAAAGACATCGACGCATGGCACGGTGCCTTGGAGTTTAAGGAATCCTATCAGCACCACTTCTTCAGCCAGAGCGATGAGGCGCTCCGCGACGGGCCGTATGATTCGGCAAAGCTTAGTATACTGCTCGACACGCTCATCGAGGAAGCCGGGAACGTCTCATTCACAGTCTGATATCAGCAAAGCCTCATACATCATACCCGAGCAATATCTTCGGGTGAATGTCCGCCTGAAGTTCTCTGAACTCAAGTCGGCCTTAGTAAAATCCCCCAAGGCAGAATTTCGTCGCTACCGCAACAAACGGCAGCTAGGTCTCCACCGTTGACCCTCGTCATCCGGGGTGGAGCCTTCTGTTAGGTGAGGAACGCCGGCTCACCACTCCACAAGTCCGATCTTTGTGTCCAGTGACATGCATACATTCTCGTCAGCCCAATCGGTTATGGGGAGTGGGCGAGGATTCTTGCCTTGGGCTCGACGCGGTAGCCGCAGTCTGTCTGGATGCCACTTACCCTCGCCTCAAGAAGGTTTTCCTAACGGGCCGGGGTGGCTCGGTGTCAGTCGGGAATATCAGGGCCGGGGGTTTGAGAAACTGGGGCGAGAGTAGAGGAGAAACCCTCGTCCAATCGACCGCCTGAGTTGGGAATTTTAACCCCGTTCGGTTGAATTACCTATAAATTGGCACGAGCGGCTATCCGCCTATGCAGCTCTATTTGGAAAAATCTGGAAAAAAATGGAGGCCAGATTCAAATTCTGGAATGGGGGGTGGGGCCACGACAAGAAATACTTAACAAAGCAACTATAGCAACGCGGAAAATCGGCTTGAAGCCGAAAGTTGCATAGTGGGAGGGGGAAAGTTGCTGCAACGACTCTCGACTGCTACTGCCCGCTTTCGATGGCCCCACCGCTAACCCCGTCACGGGTCCCCAACCCATATTTTGTGCCGGACACCCGCAAACGCGGGCATTAACCACAGCCCATAGCTCCTCGCTCGCCTGACTGTCCTAGGGTTGGGCTTGGCCTTACCCTGCCAGCCGGGACAGCACGTTGCATACGCTGCTAGCGTGCCAGCGCCCGCCCCGCGCCGTCTTGATCCCACGGCGGTTCAGTTCCTCTGCCATGCCAGAAAGCGTCGTGATCCCAGAGGCTTGGACGTCTTGCAGCACGTCTGAGAGGTCATGGGCGCGCGCAAGCGCGGCTTGCTGTTTGGCCAGACAGGATGCGCTGTTGCCCTTGCCTGCGGCTCTGAGGGCGGCGGCACCGTTCGGGTTGCCAAAG
Source organism: Neotabrizicola paludis (assembly GCF_044142105.1). NCBI lineage: Bacteria > Pseudomonadati > Pseudomonadota > Alphaproteobacteria > Rhodobacterales > Paracoccaceae > Neotabrizicola > Neotabrizicola paludis. Next base: position 15,876 of record NZ_JBGTYM010000004.1, on the reverse strand, counting down.
GTCCGCCCCCGTGCCTTAGCCGCACCCATAGCTGCACGGGTGCGAGCACCGATCATCCGGGACTCAGCCTCGGCAATGACGGCCATGATACCGACTGTCAGGGCGTTCGCTTCCGGCATGTCGCAGGCTACGAAGTCCACGTTAGAGTCTTGTAAAGACAGGAGAAAAGCGGCGTTCCGGGACAGTCGGTCAAGCTTGGCTATCACCAGCTTGGACCCGGTCACACGGGCCAGACGAAGGGCCTTGTCGAGTTCGGGGCGGTCATTGTTCCGGCCCGACTCCACCTCGGTAAAAGCGCCCGTGATGGCGGCATTCTGCCGGGCCGCGTAAGCGGCGATATCGGCCTTCTGTGCCTCAAGGCCTAGGCCAGAGCGCCCCTGCCGGTCGGTCGATACGCGGATGTAGGAAACGATCTTCACAGTGGCCCTTTTGCACAGTCGCCTTTGCGACCCTAGGCCACTTTGTAACACGCCCCAAGCATGATTCGCGAGTCTAAACAAGGGGTTAAGCGAGATTTCGAGGGGCGGCCCGCGTACCATTGGGGTACTGCAACACCCCCACCGGAATGACAACCTTGGGCGATGCGGGGCGACCTGCAGGGTTAGAATTCGTAAGACGCACCTAGCAGACCCGTCAACCGTTTGCTTAGCTCGCGGCGCATTGCGATCAGCCCTTCACCGTTATTCAGGTACTGCAGATAGCGATGGTGGCGGAGATCGAAGGGGACGTCACCGGCATTCTGGGTGATGGGGATAACTGTCTTGTTCCACGCGTGCGCAATACCAAGCTCGTAGAAGACGTTTTCATTACGTCCGGTTAAGTCGCACACGACAACAGCCGCGTGATTAATCAATTCCAGAATGTCGCTGATTACGGTGGAATGGGTCCACACTTCATCCGCTCGCTTGGCGGGAAGGGGGGTATCTGCACAGGCTCCTTTGATGGCTTCGTACACCGGTCCAAAGGATGGCTGAAAGGGCATCATTACCGCGATGATGTCATTGCGGGGTGTGATGTATTGATAGCCGAGAACAGACTTCGAAGCTGAGAAGGCAGCCGTTTGTGTCACGATGTGCGCCTGTTCGGGGAAAGTTGTTGAGACGTAGGCTTGTACCTTCTCCAACGATCCGTCCTTCTTCGACTCCATTGCTCCCAGCATCTCTAGAACGTTTCCGGCGTAGTCGGGGTCGTTCCAGCTAAGACTCCGCAGGAGTCTGTCGTGCGTCCTTATGTAGTTCGACCATCCGGTCAGAATGCCGACTTCAAGGAAGTTCTCCTTGCTGAAGGTCCTTACAATGACGTCCTTTAACTGAAGAATGGTCGGTGGTTCAGGTGTCGCGGGCAACAATTCGTGATCCATCCCAGCAATGAAGGCCAGTCGTCGAACTGACTGAATGAATGAAACATTATCTCTTTCCTTCACAAACGTCACTATGTCGCCCTTAGCGTGGCAGCCAAAACAGTAGTAGAATCCTTTTCGGTCATCGACGTGGAAGCCCGTACCGGTATCGTCGTGAAATGGACAGGCGGCCCAGTAGTCGCCCTTTGACATGTTGCTCTTGCGAAGGTCCCACTTTGTCGACCGGCCAACAACTTCTGAAAGTGGGATGGCGGTCCGAAGGCGGTCAAGGAACCCCTTCGGTATGAGCTCTTTTTGCGGCTGGTTCAATCGTGCGGCCTCCACCTCTTCCACAGCGTCCATGAGTTCAATTTCCTCCCGGTCCCCCGGCCAATCGGGATCGAGAGTGAGTCCGTGTCCGCCATCAGTTTCTACATAGATGCCATTGTGCCCACCGGCTGCAAACGCTGAATCGGCTATTGCCCGCCGCAAGTCGTCGTGCCACTTCCCATCTCGAACGGTGACAGAGTAGGTCGACCCGGCCTTGGAGTCACACCACATGCTTTCGACTCGGGATGAAAGCGGTCCTAAGCCGTCTATGATCTCACGCATCTTGGCGATCTCGTGAGCTAGCTCGTGTCGACTGGATAGCTCAACACCCTTGTACATTTCTGAAGACATTGGATCGCTTTTCCTGACAGGTCCGTCAGTCTACGTTGCTATGACCGGGGCGCAAGGTGACAGGGCGGCATCATGATCAAGCTTATCGGCTGGTGTGTCGTCTTGACGTGGGTTGCGGGGTTCGTGGCGCTGCTCGGGGGCATGCGATAGCCCGGAAAGCGGGTGAGCTAGAGCTTGTGGATTCCGTTTGGACGAAAGGGGAACATCTGCTAGATTTCGTGGTAGGGCAATCTACGGAGTTCTCAAATGGCACGGAATATCAAGCAAACCTCGGACAAGATGGCTTCGCGTGCCGCGAGGACCCTCATGAACCCGAAAGCATCGGCGACTGCAAAGAGCCTAGCAGGCTCGGCGCTGTCTCAAGCGAAGGCGGGCAGGCAGACTGGCGCTCGGATGGAAGACCGGGCTTCGCAGGTCCTTTCGAGTGCCAAGTATGGCGCGCGTACCAAGGCCTTGGCCGGTTCGGTTCTGTCGCAGGCGAACAAGGCCCGCTGACGCGGGCCGACTCCCTGCAGTCAAACAGAGTGTTTCTCAACCCAAGCTTCGGCCTCTTCACGGGTCGAGAAGCCGATCTCGGAACTCGTGTGCGGCATCTCATGACCTTCAACCATGATAAGCGCGTAAATGTCGAAATAGGACGTTTCTTGCCCATCAGGCCTGCGAATGTTCGTCTCTTGGATAAAGAACTTGCCGGGCATGTTGATCCTCGCGATGTGTCGGACTGTACGGAGATGGTGGCCCGGATATCAGATGGCAAGGGTTGGACCGCGTCAGCGGTCAGTGCAGTTATTCGCCAACTGCACTCGCAACTGCACTGCCGTTTTTCCCTTGTTTTGTTGGGCGAGATGGCCCCGCAGTGCAGTAGTGCAGTTGTTTCGCCACCTCCAGAGGATAGGAAAATGACCCTCCCCCTAGGGGGTGGGGGTGATTTCTATTGTGAGCATGGTCGCCATATCAACTGCACTACTGCACTAAATCGAATTAAGGTATTGGAGTAGAAAGAGAAAGTTCAGTGCAGTTCCAGTGCAGTTCGCGAAAAACTGCACTGATCCGCCCTACAACTGAACTGAAATTCCGCCCCATCCGGGGCATGTCGCCAAGAAACTTGGGGCAGCGCGGCTTTCCAGCTCACGCTACCCGCCGCCTTCTCTCTCGCGAAGGGTAGGCGCACAGTTCGTCAAAGCCGTTTAGATCGATGACATTCGTTTCCGTGTCTTTCCGGGCAGCCGACCGGCGGGCGGCATCAATTTCGCACTCGGCAAGGTTCTGCGCTGCCTTCAAGTCGTTGCTGTTGAACTGGGGCCAGTTTTTGCGGATGACCTCGCTGACACGGGCGCGTTCGATGGTGGACGCCCCGGCGACATGTAGGTGAGCGAAGATCATGACCAAGCCGCGATCAGTGGGCGCGACAACGCGCAATCGCCCGTCCACATCGCGCTTGTTCAGTTGAGTAGAGATAGCCTCCGCGTCAAGTCCTTTGGCCTTGCGGATGTTCTCAATATCCCGACCGGATAACCGCTTTCGCAGGGTCGCAGCGCCATTCCCCATGCGGACCTTGCCTAGCGAAGGCAGGGGCGTTCCATCGTCTATGGAGGGCGTTTCAATGTCAAAGGCAGTCGCGTCAGTCATTCAGTCTTCTCTTTCTTGGGCCGGGCCATTTCGGCCTTGGTAATCAGGTATTCGTGCCAGAAATCCGGCGGCAGCTTCACTAAGGTCGCGCCGCATCCGGGTTCCGCCGTGGTCCAGTGCAAGGCTTCCCACCGCGCTCCGATCAGTTTCGCGGCATAGCTGGCGAGGTCTTGCGAGCCGTAGGTGCGGGCAAGCTCTCGACCTGAGAACCGATGCGGGGCCGTCTGAGGGTCGAGTTGGTCATCAAGCGCCAGCGAGGCCTCTAGGGCGTCTGCCAACAGGAGGGGGCAGGTTCCCACCAGTTCCGCGAACGCTGCCCGCTGACGCGGGGCACGGCCCTCTGCATGTCCCTGCCCGACGCCCAAAGCGTTGGCACAGGCCACATGCAGGCGGGACAGTTCAAGCCGGGTTAGTTTCATGCGTGGTCAGCGTCTCTGCCGTCTCGGCAACGCGCCGCGCCAGCTTGGCGACGTGGTCGAAGGCAGCTTGCTCCGCCCTCTCCACCATTTCGGCGGAGAGGGTCAGGATTTCGGTTTCTGCACGTTCGCGGGCGGTGAGGTCGATCGGGTTCATGCTACAGCCTCCTCGGAAGGCATTTCGAGCAACTGGACGTTGTGGGCTGGCTCCGGAAGCTGAGCCAACCGGGCAAGCTCTTCGGCATAGATTGCGATGGTGGGGCATCCCACGGAACCGAACCCAAGACGCTTAAAGCCGTCCTGTATGCCCTCAATCAGTTTCATTGCAGCGTCTCTACGCATGCCGCCCACCTTGGCGGCTGCAATCTCAGCATTCTCCCACGTGACTTCGTTCCAGAAGGCTTCGTGCTGAGCTTCGTTCATGTCGTCGTAATCCATTTTCGCTCCTTTCGTTGGTTGTCCGAATCCTCTCTCACACTCGGATGAGATTCGTCAAGTACTTCATTTTAAAGGATTTTTTTGGCTTGAAGCTGAATTTTAGGCTTCTATCCGGTGCCTTTCGGCTTGAAGCTTAAATGTCGAAAAGGCTGGACTGTGTGGCACCATCGGCCCATCGGGCGGGGCAGCGAACAACCGCCCCGGCGGCCACCAGAGCCGCTATTTCAGCTTCAAGCCGAATGGCCTCTTCGTCATGGTCTGACGAGTCCCACGTCGCCCTTACTGCCATCGCTCTGGCCCATCTCCGGCCCTCTCTCTGGCGGTGTTCTTCGCGTTCCCGGCGGTTCATGCCTTGGCCATGGCCCATAGGACGCCAGCCGGGTCTAGCGCGTGGATGATTGCCGCGAACCTGTCGCGAAGGGTGTTCAACCCGACTCCGCGCTCTTCCTTTCCCAGCGGGAGGGGCGCGCGGCGTTCGTATGTGTACCCGGTCTTGTCCAGCTTGAAGCCGCATTCAAACGCGACAAGGTGAGCGATCCGGGGCAGGCCGCAACAGACCTTGCGCCAGTCGTCCGCGTCCATGAACAAAGGACAGGTGGCCAGCGCGATATGCTCTTTAAGCAGACCCGAAAGCTCCGCCACAACGGACGCTTCCACGGTCGAATAGGTGTCAGAATTGGCCTTCTGGGCCATTTTGGTCTTCCTTGCATTGGGAGGGGGTGGCGGACCGTTACCGGCCCGCCTGTGCTTTGAGCACTGCGCCTATCCGGCGCTACCAGCGGCCCCGCCGCTGATCTCTATGGGCCACCAGCGCGGCCCACAGGCTTAGGTATTGCGGCCCACGGCCCGGTCATGCGCCTGCATGGCGCTAGATTGTGGTATAGGGCGGCAGAGCCTGAGCAATTCGAAATACTGGGCTTGGCTGATCACCACGCCGGGCCAGACGGTCCTACAGTTACCAGACGCGTCCGGGCGGGCTACGAATCTGGACACGGCCCCGCCACCATCACGGATTTTCTCAGCCATCTCGCGTAGGTTCACGACGCCACCCCGCGACTTTCAGGCCAGCCGCCTAGCTCCACTGCGACCGCTGGTAGATCGTTCTGGCTGATGGGGTAGGTAGCGCCATCGGGGGCCACAAAAGCCCACTTGTTGCGGATGAAGTTATACTTGAACGAGTCCAGCCAACACCCTGAAAGACGGCGACAAATGGCGACGATCTCGGCAACGGACAGAACGGGTTTAGGTGTATCCATCACGCGAGTCCAATCTCTCGCGCCATTGCGAGTCTTGAGGCCGGGTGGCTGATCCCGCGAAGCATCTTCAGCGCCGCCGCCTCTTCCTCGGCGGTCATCTGGCGCTTGGTCTGGGCAGACTCGACGGCCTGCCGCTGCGATTCAAGCTCCCTGCCCAGTGACAACCGGCGGGCGGGCGACATGGCCGCAATGGTCTGGTGCGTCTCTGAGCTTCCGTCCGCGAGAGCCGCTTTCAGGTCGCGATTCCGAACCTGATCGGGCACGAGTCTGCGGACTTCGTCCATGGCCCGGTCATCAAGACCAAGGTCTGTCAGGGTATCCGTTCAAATGGGCGCATCCGATCACCCGGGTTCTGAGCCCGTGGAAATTCGTCAAGGCAGACCCAGCCTATACCGTGCGCAAGTCGCGCAGGACGCCGCGCGGCAGCGGCATCCGGGGCATCTCGATCAGCTTCACGGTGATGTCCTGGGCGGGCAGCTTCGGTCCGACATATGTGCTGCAGGAAGGCGTCGACGACGTGCTGCAGGAACAGGCCGACCGCATCCTGGAAAGCGAGGGCTTTGCCTTCAATGGCTAGGGATATCACCGCGCCGGTCCGGGCAGACCTGAATGCTTCGGCCAGCCCCAATATCCTTCTCGCCTTCCTGACCATCGATCATGCGTCCCTGCCCGAACCGATCAGGGTGGTCTGCGACCCGATCGATTTCATGGTGGGGTCGGATCTCTATGTGGGCTGCCCCTTCGAGTTCAAGCTGCTGAACGACGACGAAGCGCCGCCCACGACGCAGATCAGGGTGCAGAATGTCGATCGCCGCATCGGCAACACGCTGCTGTCGATCACCGGCCGCGCCTCGCTGGCCCTGGAGGTCCGCAGCTCGGCCGACTTCGACCTGTCCGTTGTGCCGCGCATGCCGACCGTCCCGGTGCCGACGGTGCTGTACGGCTTCCGCTTCTTCAGCCTCATCGATGTCACCGGCACGCCGCTGGACATCACCGGCACGCTGATGCTGCGGGATTACACTCAAGAGCCCTGGCCCAGCCGCCGGGCCACGCAAGCACGCTGCCCGGGCCTGTTCAGGTGAGCTGGGCGTCTGAGTTCGTCGGCATGCCCTTCGTGGATGGAGGGCGGGGGCCAGCGGCATATGATTGCTGGGGGCTGGTGCGCGCGGTCTATGCGGCGCGCCTGGGCATCGATCTGCCATCCTATGGCGAGATCAGCGCCCGCGACCTGGTCCGCGTGGCACGGGCGATGCGCGGCGGCCAGGATGACGGCTGGCGCGCGGTCGAGGACCCGTCCGAGCTGGACGTTGTCCTGATGCGGCCGACCAGCGGCGGCGACATCACCTCGCATGTCGGGGTCTTTCTGGCAGGCGGGCAGGTGCTGCACACCGAGCCAGCCACCGGGTCCCTGATCATGCCTGTCAATCACATGTACCTGTCCGGCCGGATCAGGGGCTATCGGAGGCTCGCATCTTGAGAATAGCCGCGACCTACCGCGAACCCTTCAGTTTCACCCCGCGCGTACGTCACCTGGAGGCCGGGGCGAACCTTGCCGAGATGCGCCGTCTGATGCCCGGCCTGCCCGGGGATTTCGACAGCCATGGCGTGATCTGCCTGAACGGCTTTGAAGTGCCGCGGGAAAGTTGGCCCCTGGTCAGGCCCCGCGCGCCTGCGGTGACCGAGATCACCTTTCACTATCCGCCGCGCGGCGGGGGCGACGATTCCGGCAAGAACATCCTCGCCACGATCGCGAGCATCGGCCTGACGATCCTGACCGCGGGCATTGCCAGCGGGGGCTGGGCTGCCGCTTGGGGTTTTTCGGCGGGCTCCGCTTCTGCCTATGCGCTGGCGGCCGGGGTGTCGCTGGTGGGATCGATGCTGCTGTCTTCGCTGATCGCGCCACCCGTGCCGCGCAAGCAGCAGAAGAATGATGATGCCGGCAATGCCTCGGCCTCGGGGAATGTGCTGCAGGTCAATGCGGCGATCCCGCGGGTGATCGGTCAGCGCAAGGTTTTCCCGCCGCTCGCCTCGGAACCATTCGTCTATTTCGACGGGCCGGATGAGATCGTGGAGGCGGCCTATGTCCTGGCCGGGCCCCACCAGATCAGCAATATCCGTGTCGGCGCCGCGCCGATCGACAGCATGCGGGACGTGCAGTTCGAGGTACGCGAGGGCTGGCCGGGCGATCCGGTGATCGATCTTCTGACCCGCCAGGCGCGCAGCGAAAACTTGCGGGCAGAACTGCGCGGCCATGTGCTGAGCGATGCCGACAACAAGACGCTGGAACCTGTCGAAGGTGGCTATGCTCTCGCCGTGCCGCAGCCGCAGCTCATGTCGACGCGCGACCGGCCCGACGAACACCAGATCCAGATCGCCTTCCCGCAGGGCCTGGGCAACACCGCCAATGCCAATGTGCGTCTGCGGGTGCCGGTGCGGCTGCGCCTGCGCCAGGTCGGCTCGTCGACCTGGATCAACCTGCCCGAGCTGCAATTCCAGGGCGGGCGGATTGGCCAGATGCGCGGCACGATCAAGCTGGTCTGGACGTCGGATGTCGGCATCGCGCCGGCCGCGTCGACCGGTGAGGGCTGGGCAGAGGCGCGCTATCGCAGCCCGGGCCAGAGTGCGGTCCCGGCGCAGCCTGACTATGTGGCGAACAGCTATTTCTATGCCGGGTCCGGCGACGAATATATGGACAGCAACACCCTGGGCAGCACTGGGCTGCGCCGGATCGCGCTGGACCGCTATACCGCTGAGCTGCGGCTTGACCCCGCCGTCTTCCCGATCGGCCGGTACGAGATCGAGATGGTGCGCGGCTGTTCCTTCCGGAAATCCGACTATGCGCCCGCGACCTATGCCTATGGCGGTTCGGTATGGGATTTCTTCGGGTTCCGCGGCGCAACGCCAGAGATCGCCATGTCGACCGAGAATGTCGCAGATGCGCTCTACATCCTGCGCTCGGCCAGCATCTGGAACGAGCATCCGCTTCCATCGCGCGACCTGGCTGTTGTTGCCGTGCGCGCCCGCAATCGGGCGGTCGAAAATGTGTCCTGCCTGGCCGGTGGGTGGGTCAAGGACTGGGATGGCGCTGCCTGGGTGACCTGGACGGTCACCGGCAATCCGGCGCCGCATCTGCGCGACATCTTCGCCGGGGCGGAGAATGCCGATCCGATTCCTGCGGCGCTGATCGATGAGGCCGGGCTGGTCGCGTTTCGCCAGCGCTGCATCACCATGGGCTACAGCTGCAACGCCATCATGGAAGACCAGACGGTCGACGACGCGGCCCGCATCGTCTCCTCCTGCGGCTATGCCCGGCCCTACATGTCCGACACCTGGGGCGTGATCATGGACCGCGATACCTCGGCCGATCCGGTCATGCAGATCTTTACACCGCGCAACATGAACAACTTCAAGTGGACCCGGGGCTTCCCTGCGCTGCCGGACGGCTTCCGGGTCAACTTCCCGGACGCCAGCCGGGACTATGAACTGCATCAGATCAGCGTCTTCCGGCCCGGCTTTTCCGATGACAGCGGAAAGATGGAACAGGTCACCTATGAAGGCCTGGTGACTGAAGCGGAGGCGCGGGCCAAGGCGCGCTATGACATGGCGCAGCCCGAGTTCCGCGGGACGTTCTTCAGCTGGGATGCGGCAGCCGAGAGCATCATGTGCCGCAAGGGCAGCCTTGTCGGGGTCGCGCACAACACCTTTTCGGAATGGTCTGGGGCCGCGCGCATCATCAGCGCGGTCATCACGGGCGGGCTGATCACAGCGCTTACGCTGGACCAGAGTCTGCCGCTCGATGACTATCCCTTCCTGGACGATATCGCGAATCTGTCGGCCGAGGACAACCTGTCGGTCGCCGGTCTTGAGGTCGGGATCGGCATTCGGCGCGACACAGGCGTGACGCTGCATTTCGGCGCGGCGGTCGCTGGCAATGTCGTGACCTTTTCGCCGGGGATCGATCCCGACGGGATCGAAGAAGACACGCTCGTCGTTTGCGGCCCTGTCTCCCAGGAGTTCAAGCGCCTGATCGTGACCGGGATCGTGCCCGCCAGCCAATTCACCGCGACCATCACGGCCGTGGACGAAGCCCCCCAACTCTGGAGCTGAAATGACGAACCGGAACACGTTCAACGGCGCGTCCGTTGATGTCCCGTGGAAGAACACGGGGTCGCAGCCCGAGGGCATGGGGGATCAATACGCAAGACACATCAAGAACCTCTACGACAATTCGGCGCTGAAGCTGACGGGTGTCGGTGGCACCGGCAACGTCGTCACCGCGACCCTGGACCCGGTTTTGTCGGCGGGCCTGACAGATGGCATGAAGTTCACGATCACATGGGCGGCGACGAATACCGGCGCCGTGACCCTGGCGATCAACGGCGGCGCGGCCGTCTCGGTCCGCGATGAGACAGGCGCCGCGCTGGTCGCCGGAATGCTGGTCACCGGAACGCGGAGCCTGATCGAGTATATCGGCGGGCAGTTCCGCGTTCTGACCGGCCTGGCGGACACGTCGTCCGATCCGGCGCGCTACTGGCTGTTCACTGCCAGCGGAACTTGGACCAAGCCCAGCGGACTTGACCCAGACACGATGGTCACTGTTGAAGCCTGGGGCGCGGGGGGTGGCGGAACTAGTGGTGCTGGTGCTGGCGGCGGTGGAGGCGGCGCATACACCATCAAGCGGTTCCGCCTGGGAGACCTGCCGTCGAGCGTCGCGGTGACGATCGGTGCTGGTGGCTTGCCCAGTGGGGCAACAGGAACGGCGGGCGGAAACACTTCGTTCGGGTCATTGCTGACGGCCTACGGTGGTGGTGCGGGCAACGCTGGCAATGGTGGTGGGGGCGGAGGTGAAGGCGCGGCTGGCAATCTCACTGTTGCTGGTCTGGGGGGCGGCGGGGGCGGTGTTGGGTCACCAAACCCAGGCAGCAACGCACTCTACAGCAATGGCGGCGGTGGCGGTGGTTCATCGAGCGGCGCTGGCGGATCGTCTATCAGAGGTGGGGGCGGCGGTGCGGGAACTGGCGGCGGCGTCGGTGGCGCGAGCGTCCACGGTGGCAACGGCGGCGCTCCTGCGGTCGCGGGTTCGGCACCGGGCGGTGGTGGCGGGCGAAACGCAGCAGGTGCCCGTGGTGAAATGCGGATCTGGATTTAAGGGGACAGGGGCATGGCCGACAGAAAGATGAGCGAGTTCGAGGAACTGACCGCGAGCGGTCTGGCTGAGGCTGATTTCCTGCCCGTGCTTGACGCCAGCGCTGGCGCGACAGCCGGAGGCAACAAGAAGATCAGCCTCGCGAGCCTGAAGGCCTTCCTTCAGACCAATCTTATCCCCTGGATCACGGCCAACAGATGGGTCACGGAATCCCGGATCGACACTGGCGCGGTCAGTCTGCGGACGCTTTCGGGCCAGGTGCTGGAGAAGCTGCAGGAGGCAGGGATCAAGGGCCTCTGGTCGGCGGCTTCGGGGTCGTTCCCTTCTGGTGCGGTTGCGGGCGACCAGTACATCGTGACGGTCGCGGGCACGGTTGGCGGACAGGCCTTCACGGTCGGGGACACACTGCTTGCCTTGGTCAACAGCCCATCGACGGCGGTCTATGCGGCCAACTGGCTCAGGGTCACGCGCTTGGTCATCGACCGAGGAAGCAACCCCAACGGCGACTATGTGAAGTTCTCCGATGGCACGATGATCTGCCAAAGCCCCTTTCTCGTTTCCACGGGGGTGACGACAGCCGTCGGGTCGACCTTCTACTCCGACGCGATCACCTGGACATTCCCCGCGCCGTTTCTCACAGGCTCCCCGCCCGTGGTGAAACCCGGGAACTGCAATGATGCTCGCTGCTGGGAGGTCATCTCTGGCGTGACCGTTGCACAGGCGTCGGTGCGGATCATGGCGCCGCTCAGCATCGCGACAGCGGTCCAGGGGCGCGCGTCGGCCGAGGGTCGCTGGTTCTGAGGTGGGATGATGAGACTTGCGCAGGTCGAAAACGGCATCGTCGTCAACGTGATCGAGGTCGAGCCGGAAAATGTGCCCGACTGGGCGGCGGGCTGGCCAGAGGTCGAGATGGCCGGGCCAGGCTGGATCGTCGAAGGCGGGAATGCCGTCCCGCCTGCCGCAGATCCAGCTGCAGCCCTTGCTGAGGCGCGGGTTGCGGCCATGGACAGGCTGACGGGGACGATAGCGACTGCGCGGGTTCGGTTGATCACCGATCTGCCCGGCCAGGACATGATCTATCTCGCCAAGGAGGCAGAGGCGCGGGCCTGGGTGAACGCTGTCGCGCCGGACCTTGCAGACTATCCGCTCCTCGCCGCCGAGATCGGGATCACGGCGCCAGATGCTGATCAGCTGGCGCAGCTCTGGCTCAACATGGCGGCGCTCTGGCGAGCCGCTGCGGCCCAGCTCGAGGCGCTGCGCCTGTCGACGCAGGCGGCCATCGCGTCTGCCGCATCACCCGAAGAGATCGACGCGATTATGGAGCCCGTCTGATGCCGGAGGATCAGACCCGTGTCAGGCGGCGCGGCGTAACCCGGGATGAGTTCGATCGGCTGGCAATTGCGGTCAACGACTTGCAGCGTCAGATCGAGGCAGACCGGGCGGCGCGTATCGAGATGGATCGACGGATCGACGCCGATCGCGACCTGCGCCGCGAAACGCACGACCGGGTTGAAAAGATGTTCGGCGCGTTGATGGAGACATCGCCGGGCCAGACGATGAGCCTGCTGGACCGCATGGCCAGCGCCACCATCGATATCGAAAGCGGCCAGAGGGTGGCACATCTGATCATCAAGATGGCCGGTCTGCTGACCGCGCTCGGCGGCATTGTCGGCGCTGCTTATGTCGCGTTCAGGTTTGGGTCCGGTCCGAAGCCCTGATCAGGCGCCGGTCAACTGATGCCGCGCCGCCATGGCGAGGAAGGAAGACCGGGTCATGCCACGTTCTTTGGCCGTGGTGTCGATCGCGTGCAGCAGGCCGCGCTCCAGCGTGATGTTGACCCGTTCAACCGCTGTATCGGCCGGGACATAGGGTACGCGCAACAGCACCGCCCCGGCCGCCAGCGCTTCGGTGATATCGCTGCGCTGGCGGAGCTGTTCAAGAGAGGCGGGGGCCACGTCCTGGGCATCCTCGAACCACAGATCGAGGGCTTCGGTCACGGCGGCAGGAATGCCATCCCAATCGTCGGCAGCGGCGAAGCAGCCGGGAAGATCCGGGAAGGTCAGGCCATAGGCGCTGTTTTCGTCCTGATGGACGAGGGCGGTGTAGAAACGCATGTGCAAATCCTTTGCGGCAGCGAGTTGGCAGGAGAAGCCCGGCCTGTTGGTAGATGTTCCTGACGGTTCCTAGTGGCAGGTCTTTCTTCGGGTGGGGGAGGATAACTGTCCTGTTTCCCTTCCGAAGCTTGAGGTGTGATCCGCGCTTGGACACTTCCTCGAACCCTGCGTCTTTCAGAACCTTCAGGAGCTTTCTTGAGTTGGTTTCCAGCTCCATCGCTCCTCCTTTCTGAGTATCTTTATACACACTCACGCCAAGCTGTGCAACAGGAAAACACACTATAGTGTGTACTTCGTCCATCCGCCCCGCCATCGCGCGGGGCTTTTTCATGGGGGTGTCCAGATGGACCCGAACGAACAGATCCTTGAGGCGGCCGGTCGCTATGTCGGTCTGGACGAATGGCCCGGCGCGAAGTCCAACCCGGAGGTGGAGGCGCTTTTCACCGCCGCAGGCTACCCGGGCATGACGGATGATATCCCGTGGTGCGCGGCCTTCGTGGGTGCCGTGCTGGCCGAGGTCGGGCTGGTGCCGTCAGGCTCGCTCATGGCGCGGTCCTATGCGACCTGGGGCCGCAAGGTTTCGCTGGCAGAGGCCATGCCCGGCGACGTCGTGGTCTTTCCGCGCGGCGCACCGCCCTCGGGCCATGTCGCCTTTCTGGTGGGGTTCAATGGCGATCGGGTGATCGTTCGGGGCGGCAACCAGGGCAACAAGGTCTCGGACAAGCTCTATCCCGCCGCGTCGATCCTGGCGATCCGTCGCGCCGATCCTTCGACCGCTTCAGGCCGGGCGGCGATACGCCACGGCGACCGCGGTGCGATGGTTCTGGACTTGCAGGATCAGCTCGCGCGCCTCGGATATTTCGCCGGGAAGAAGGACGGCATTTTCGGTGACCTGACGCGCGGGGCGGTGCTGGCCTTCCAGGCTGATCATTCTCTCGATGCGGACGGAATCGTGGGCAATCGCACCTGGGCGGCGCTGGTCGATGCGAAGCCCAAGCCCAAGCGCGATGTCTCGGCCGATGATCTGCGCAAGCGCGGCAGCGAGACGATCAAGGCCAGCGATGGGATCGACGTGGCGGCGGGCGCGGCGGCCGTGACCACGGCCTTGCCCGCAGTGCGGGACGCGGTCGACCAGGCGAACGGCATCCTGCCCGTGCTGACGGCGCTGTTGCGCGATCATTGGCCCGCCCTCCTTGTGCTGGCGCTTTTGGGCGGCGCGGTGATCCTGTCGCGTCGCATCCGGCTGGCCCGGGTCGAGGCGGCCCGCTCTGGCGCGGACCTGTCGAAATGAGTGGCTTCATCATGATCGACGTGCGGGGGCGGCGGATCGAATCCCTGACCCTTGGGAGATTACAGATCGATGCTCCGCGCTGGCTGGCCACTTGGGACGGAGTCAAGGTCAAGCTTCCGCGAGCGCCTATGCTGCTGGTCTACCACTTGGCCTGCCGCCCGGGCTTGATTCGGTCGCGAGATGCGCTGTTCGCTGCCATCGTCACCAAGGCCACTGCCAATCCCAACCGCACCATCGATTCCTGTGTCAAACGTGCGCGCAGGGCCTTCGAGGAAGTCGATCCGAATTTCAACCAGATCGATGCGGTCTATACGATCGGCTATCGCTGGAGGCTGGAATGATGGGCGCCCTCCGCAGGACGCTCTATGCCGCCGGCGCCGCGCTCCTGGCGCTGGCCCTGGCCTTCCACCTCGGGCAGCGGCGGGCCCGCGCCCGCCAGCGCGCGGCCGAGGATGCCGCCTATCGCAAAACCAGAGAGAGGATCGACCATGCGCCTGTTTCTCGCGGCGATGCCGCTGATGATGCTGCCTGGCTGCGCGAGCGTGCAGCCCGCGGCGGTCTGTGATGCAACGGCGGGCGATCGAGCGCGGCTCGCTGCCGCGCTGGTAACGGACGGCGGCCCTGCCAGCATGGCGGCCGGCCGCACCCTGATTTCCCGGCTCGATGCCGGTTGCAACCAACCCTGAAAGGATCAATCCATGGCCTTCCAATTCTCGACCGCCGTGCGCAACGCCTGGCTTGACGCCATCGAGGCCGCGATCGGCACCAGCGTGACGCTGGAAATCCGCACGGGTGCCGCCCCGGCCAACTGTGCCGCCGCCGATTCCGGCACGGTCCTCGCGACCATCACGCTGCCCGCCGACTGGATGGCGGCGGCTGCGGCCGGCGCCAAAGCGATGCAGGGCATCTGGCAGGATGCCAGCGCCGACGCCTCGGGCACGGCGGGGCATTTCCGCATCAAGGTGGGCGGCACCTGTCACATCCAGGGCAGCTGCTCGGGCATCGGCGGTGGTGGTGACATGATCATCGACAACCCGGCGCTGGTCGCGACGCAGCAGTTCAACCTGACCAGCTTCGGCCTCACCGCTGGGGGTGCCTGATGGGCCTTTCCCGCTTTCCCGCAGTGATGGACGCCGCCGTCGCGGCGGTGCTCCAGACGGCCGAGGCCATGCGCTATGTCCGCGATGCGCAGGGCGATCTGATGTGGTCTTCTCTCGACGACATCCAGACCGGCCTGCGCCGGGCGAAACAGACGACCTATGCGACCTTCGCCGAGGCGGCCAAGCAGCCCGTCGCGGCCGAGGCGCATATGGCGAGCCTGGGCGGCCCGGAGACCATTGCCGACTACCAGGTCAAGGCCGCGGGCGTCGAGCAGGCCGCCGCAGTCTGGAATGCCTGGCTGGCAGGCTATCTGGTCACCCTGCCGCCTTCGGTGCTGATCGGCATGGTGGTCTATTCGACGGACGGCATCGAGACCAAACACATCGAACGCCCGGCCTTCATCCCCGGCGCCCTTGCTGCACCGCTGCGCGCCTCGGCCGAGCTGGCCGCGCTGATCGCGGCCTT
>NZ_JBGTYM010000003.1:0-398607 GCF_044142105.1 Neotabrizicola paludis | reverse complement strand
ACCGCGCCGTAGAGCTCGGGGTCGCGGGACGAAAGCGCTTCCGTGAAGAAGCCGGTATCGCGGTGGGGGGCGTTCATCAAGATCTCCTTGTTCAACCGGTCCAGCCCAGGCCGGCGGCGATGCTGTTCATCGATTGGATCAGGGGTACGGCGGCGCGGTTGCTGGGCTTCGTCCTGGTCTCGCGCAGCAGGCTGACCTGCAACCGGTTGATGCGGTCAAGCTGGGGTTGCAGACGCGCGAACCTGTCGCGCATCAAGGGGAACCGCATGCCGATGGCGGCGCTGCCCGTCAGGGCACGCATCGCCGCGATCGTGCGGGCATGTTCGTCGCGGATGCGGGTGAAGATGCGGGCGCGGATCTCGTCATCCTCGACCAGACCGGCATAAAGCGCCGCGATCTCCATATCCGACAGCATCAGCGATTTCTCGACCTCGTCCACCATCAGCCGGAACAGCGGATGTCGGGCGAACATTTCGCCAAGGAGCCGGTCGCCATCCGTACCCCGCACCTGCCGGAACGAGGCGACGGCCGAGCCGAAGCCATACCATCCTGTCAGCAGGTGGCGGTTCTGCGACCAGGCGAACACCCAGGGAATGGCGCGCAGATCGGCCAGACTCTTGGCACCGAAGCGGCGCGCCGGACGGGAGCCGAGCTTGAGCATCGCCAGCTCCTCGACTGGACTGGCCATCTGAAAATAGTCGATGAAGCCCGGCAGTTCGAGCAGGTTGCAATAGGCTGTCTGCGACATGGCCGACAGCGCCTCGAGCGCGTCGGCATGTTCGGGATTGGCGGCGGGCTGCACCCGCGTCTGCATATGCGCCAACACGGAAGAGGCCAGGAGTTCAAGCTGGTTCAGCGCCGTGCCGCGATTGGCGTATTTCGACGAGACGACCTCGCCCTGTTCTGTGATGCGCAGCTGGCCATGGATCGTACCGGCGGGCTGGGCCGCGATGGCGCGTTCCGTGGGCGCGCCGCCCCGGCTGACCGATCCGCCCCGGCCATGGAAGAAGAGCGGTCGCAACCCGTGCCGTGCCAGCATCTGGGTGATGCGGCGCTGTGCCTTGTCCAGCTCCCAGGTCGAGCATATGAAGCCGCCATCCTTGTTGCTGTCGGAATAGCCGAGCATGATCTCGACCATGCCGTTGCGCATTCGGATGCTGCGCTGCGCGAGCGGAACAGTGAGAAGATCGTCATAGATGGCAGCGGCGCGACGCAGGTCGCCGATGGTTTCGAACAGCGGCACCACCCGCAGGTCAAGCTTCTCGGCCCCGAATCCGGCATAGCGCGCCAGCAGGTAGACGCCCAGGATATCGTCGCTCGACCGGCTCATCGACAGGATGAAGGGTCCGATCGCCTCGGGGTCGCAGGACAGTTGCGTGGCGCGCATCAGCGCCAGAACATCCAGAAATTCGCACGCCTCGGGGGACAGGCGGGCGCGGTCGATATAGGGCAGGTCGGGCTGGCCCAGCTCGCGCCGGAGCTGGTCTGACCAGGCTCGACTGCCGAATTCGGGCGCGGCCCCGGCCAGTTTCCAGATCTCGGCCAGCACGGCGGTGGTGACGGTCGAGTTCTGCCTTATGTCCAGCGTCGCGGTGCGGAAACCAAAGGTTTCGGCCCGCCAGCGGATTGGCCGCAGATGGCGTTCGGCGATGACATGGGCGTCGATGGCGACAAGCGCCGCGTCCAACACCGACAGGTCGGCCACGAATTGCGCGACCGAGGCATAGGCCCGGCCCGTGCCTGCGCCGGTTGCCTCGATCCGCTCGGCCATGACGCTGAGCGCCTGGCGGAACAACTCGCCCGGATTGCGGGATTCCTGCAAGGCCGGATCGCCGGTGCGGGCGATGATGGCGCGCAGGCGCGTCTCATCGGACAGGGGAAGCCGGACGATGCGTGACGTGATGCTGATCGCCCCCGCAGCGGCGCGCAGGGTGGCAAGATATTTGTCGAGAACCGTCTGGCGCGACCGGCGGATCGCTTCGGCGGTCATCGCCGCAGTGACGTTCGGATTGCCGTCGCGATCACCACCGATCCAGGAATGGAATTTGATGCAGGGCGTGATTTCGGGCATCGCGCCGAAGCGCGCCGTCGCGGCCGAGGCAAAGCGGTCGAACACCTGCGGCACGGCGTCGAAGATGCTGTCGCGAAAGAATTGCAGACCCCAGTCGATTTCATCCTTCAGGCTGGGCCGTTCCAGGCGCAACTCGCCCGTCATCCACAGAAGATCGATCTCGCTTTCGATATCGCGCAGGATCTCGTCGCGCTCGCGCGGGGTCCAGCGCTGGGTTTCCAGCGCGACGAGATGGCGATAGATTCGGCGGTGGATTTCCAGAACCGTCACCCGCTTGGCCTCGGTCGGATGGGCGGTCAGCGTTGGTCCGACCGAAAGCTGGCGCGCCATTTCGGCAAAAGCCGCGCCGGACATGGCGGGATCAAGCTCGGCCAGGGCCTTGGCGAAACTGCCGTCGACCGCGGCCGCCCCTTGCTGGGCCTCGGTCTGGCGCCTGTCGCGCATCGCAACATTCTCGTCCATGATCCGGGTCAGCTGGAACCAGATCGTGATCGCCTGAAGGCAGGGAATTGCCGCATCCCCCGGCGGCAGGTCCATCTCGGGCCCTTCGATCAAAGCAGCAACCTGCGGGGCCCGGCGCCCGATGACGTTGCGCCAGAGCCTGTGCAGGTCGGCGCGCAGGCTATCCGAATAATCGTAGGTCTCTGCCGGGATGCTGTCGCGCGGCTTCAATGTGGCGGCCATGACCTAGGCCACCCGATCGCGCGGCGTCTTGCCGTCGAAGAAATCGGTCAGGTTGTCGAAGACGCGGAAACCCATCGCCTCGCGCGTTTCCCGCGTGGCCGAGCCGAGATGCGGAAGAAGCACAAGATTGTCGGCGTTCAGAAGCGCGTCAGGCACCTGCGGCTCGCGTTCAAAGACGTCCAGGCCCGCCCCGCCGATGGTGCCGAACCACAGGGCCTGGGCCAGCGCATGTTCCTCAACCACCTCGCCGCGGGCGGTGTTGATCAGGAAGGCGCCGGGCCGCATAAGATCAAGCCGGTGGGAATTGATCAGATGGCGGTTCGCCTTGCCGCCGGGGCAATGAAGCGAGACGAAATCGCATTCCGGCAGCAGGTCTTCGATGGTCGGCACCTGCACCGCGTTGTAGCGGGCCAGAATCTCGGCGGGGACGGCAGAGCGGTTCTGGACCAGGATCTTCATGCCGAAGCCGAAATGTGCCCGCTGTGCCATAGCCTGGCCGATGCGGCCAAAGCCGATGATACCCAGCGTTGCACCCGAAACCTTGGTGCCGATCAGATGGGTCGGTCGCCAGCCCGACCACCGGCCCTCGCGCAGCTCGCGTTCGCCTTCGCCGGCCCGGCGTGCGACCATCAGCATCAGCGTCATGGCAATGTCTGCGGTGCATTCAGAAAGGACATCGGGCGTGTTCGTCACGGTGATGCCGCGCGTCTTGGCCGCTTCGGTGTCGATATGGGCAAAGCCCACTCCGTAGTTGGCCAGTATCTTTGTCCGCCTGCCCGGGCCGTCGAAAACCGGCGCGGGCAGGCGATCTGTCACTGTGGGAAGAATGGCGTCATACTGGCCCAGGGCGTCGCGAAGCGCCGCCTCGGACAGCGGCTTGTCATCGCGGTTCAGGTCAAGGTCAAAGACCTCGGCCATCCGTGTTTCGACAGCCTGCGGCCAGCGCCGCGTCACCAGAACCTTCGGCTTCGCCATATTTCCCTCCCGTTTATGCTGCCTTGCGGCCCATGACCCGTGCGACCGTCTCGCCGATGACCGAGGGGTTCTCGGCCACGGTGACACCGGCAGCGGTCAGGATCTCGACCTTCTCGGACGCGCTTTCGCCAAAGGCCGAGATGATCGCGCCCGCATGTCCCATGGTGCGCCCCTTGGGCGCGGTCAAGCCGGCGATATAGGCGATGACCGGCTTGGTCATGTGCTCCTGGATATAGGCAGCCGCCTCAGCTTCCTGCGGCCCGCCGATTTCCCCGATCATGCAGACGATATGGGTTTCGGGGTCCGCCTCGAACCGCTCAAGGATATCGCGGAACGAAGAGCCGTTGATCGGATCCCCGCCGATGCCGACCGAGGTGGACACCCCGATGCCGCGATCCATGAGCTGTTGCGCGGCCTCATAGCCCAGCGTGCCCGAGCGACCGACGATGCCAACATGGCCCGGCAGGTAGATATGGCCGGGCATGATGCCGAGAAGGGCCTTGCCCGGGCTGATCGTGCCGGCGCAGTTCGGACCGGTCAGCACCATGCGGCGCTCGCGCGGGTAGCGCATCATGTAGCGCTTGACCCGGATCATGTCCTGCGCGGGGATGCCGTCGGTGATGCAGACGCAATAGCGGATGCCGCCATCGGCCGCTTCCATGATGCTGTCCGCAGCAAAGGGCGGCGGCACGAAGACAAGGCTCGAATCCGCCCCGGTCGCTTCGACGGCCTGTTTCACCGTGTCAAAGACCGGCACGCCGAAGACGGTCTCGCCGCCCTTGCCGGGCACCACCCCGGCCACGACATTCGTGCCATAATCCAGCATTTCCTTGGTGTGGAACTGTGCCATGCGGCCCGTGATGCCCTGAACGACAACGCGGCTTTGCCGGTCGAGGAAAATGCTCATCAGATCGCCCTCATCTTGGTGTTCTGTTTCTGATCGTTCTTCCAGGCCGTGACCGCGCGCTCGGCCGCTTCCATGAGCGAGCCTGCACGAAGGATCGGCAGACCGGAATTGGCAAGGATCTTCTGCCCCGCCTCGACATTGGTGCCCGCCAGCCGGACGATGACCGGCACATCGACAGGGTTCGCCGTCAGCGCCTGCACGACACCTTCGGCCACCCAGTCGCAACGGTTGATGCCCGCGAAGATATTGACAAGGATCGCCTGGACATTCTCGTCCGACATCACCAGCCGGAAGGCCTTGGCCACCCGCTCGGGCGTGGCCCCGCCGCCGATGTCGAGGAAGTTCGCAGGCTCGCCCCCGGCAAGCTTGATCGTGTCCATCGTCGCCATGGCAAGGCCCGCGCCATTGACGATGCAGCCGATATTTCCGGTCAGGCCAATATAGGCCAGGCCGCGATCCGCCGCGCGCGCTTCGCGCGGGTCTTCCTGGCTTTTGTCGCGCAGTTCGGAAATCTGCGGATGCCGGAACAGCGCGTTGTTGTCGAAGGTCATCTTGGCGTCCAGCGCCAGGATGCGGTTGTCGGCGGTGATGACCAGCGGATTGATCTCGACCATCGTGGCGTCAAGCTCGCGGAAGGCCCGGTAGCAGCCGGTCAGGGTGCGGACCATCTGCTGCGTCAGCGCAGGCGGGATATTCAGCGCATAGGAGATTTCGCGGGCCTGGAATTCCTGCAGGCCGACCGCGGGTTCGACCGTCGAGCGCACGATCGAGTCGGGGCGAGTCTCGGAAATCTCTTCGATCTCCATCCCGCCTTCCGAAGAGGCGACGATCATCACCCGCTGCGTCGTGCGGTCCAGCACGAAGCCGAGATAGATCTCGCGGCCGAAATCCACGGCATTCTCGACATAGACGCGATAGATCCCCTTGCCCTCGGGCCCGGTCTGATGCGTCACCAGCTTGCGGCCGAACATCTCGTTCGTGGCATCCTGGATTTCGTGCTCTGACTTGCAAAGCTTGACGCCACCCGCCTTGCCACGCCCGCCGGCATGAACCTGCGCCTTGACGATCCAGCGGTCGCCGCCCAGTTCGCGGGCGCGGTAGGCCGCCTGCTCGGGGCTGTAGGCCAGGCCGCCCTGCGGCACGGCGACGCCGAACCGCGCAAGGATTTCCTTGGCCTGGTATTCGTGAATATCCATCTTAGCCTCCCTCTCTTCCGGCTATTCCGCGGCCATCAGGTTCTTGTAATAGGCTTGCAGCCCCTGGGTGGCGCGGGCGATGTCCACCCCGGCCCCCATGTCGTTCATCGCCGTGGCAAAGCGCGTCACGATGTCGGTGATCGCGGCCTCGGACAATTGGTTCAGGATGCCGATCCGAACCTGGACCGGCTCGGACAGGGTCGGCCAGATGCCGAAGCCCTTGGCGCGGCAGGACTGGACCAGCTCCTTTTCACGCCCCGCCAGCGCGCCGGGCAGGTTAAGAACGACAAGGCTGGTCATGTTCGACGTGACCTCGCAGCCCATCGCCGACACGGCTTCGCGCAGGGCGCGTTCATGATGCGCATAGTCTGCCGCCTTGCGGGCCCTGCCATGCTGAAGGTTGATGCGCAGCGCCTCGTGGAAAGCGGCAACCGCATAGCCGGAATGGGTGCGGTGATAGCTTCCCGCGGCCACGTCCTTGCCATCCACGATGCCCCAGTGCCGGGCCTCGAGAATCGGATGGTGGACATAGGTGTGGCAGCCATTGGCGCGCACTTCCTCGATATACTTGTCGCTGAAGCTTACGGGCGCATAGGTCAGCGGCAGGCAGAGCACGCCCTTCTGCGGGCAGGATGCCCAGCCCACGACTCCCGGATAATCGTCGATCGAGAAATCCGCGATCCCCAGCGACGAGACAGCGTCGACAAGGCCAAGGGCGGAATGGCGCTGGCAGGCATCCGAGAAGCCCTGCAGGTCGTTGATGCGGCCCGACCCGGTTTCCCAATGCGCCATGAAGGCCCATTTCGGTTTCTTCTCGGCCAGGACCCGGTCCACCAGTTCGCCGCTGACCGACTGGCCATGCGGAACGGTGACGATGGTCACATTGCCTGGGTGCGGATCCATCGGATTGGCGCGCAAATCCTCGCGGCTCGAGGCCTTCATGCGTATCGAGAGCCCGTCGATGCCGCTGAACGTGCCGTTCACAAAGACAACGACAGTGTCTCCCGGCAGAATGGCCGAGACGAGGCAGTCCAGCCCGCTGAATCCGGTGCCGCCGACGCCATAGGTATAGGTGTTCTTCGTGCCCCAGACCTTGCGCAGCATTTCCTTGCATTCGATCATCCCGCGCAGGACATCGGCCTGCATGTGATCGGCAAGGCCTGCATTGGCAAAGCTTGCCAGAACACGCGCGTCGGTGTTGCCCGGACCGGGGCCGGCGGCCAGGGTCTCGGGAATCGAGAGTTGCGGGAAAATTTCGGTATCTGTCATGCGACGCCCCTCCCAAGGCGATTGACGGCGTGACCGAGCGTTTCGGAAGACCTGCGACCTTCCGGGTGCAGCGGAAGAAAGGGTCGCGGGGCCTGCCTGGGACGTCGGTCCTGACGCTTAGGAAAGCGGCGCTCGACAAATCCCACAACAGTCGAATATCCTGCTTTTGGGCATCTATTTGGATGGGTAAATACCTACCCAAAAAGGTTGATATACTGCGGTATGCAATTTGCACCCTACCAAAACGGGTAGGGCGGAGGTCGGAATGGCTGCTTTTGAGGCACAGAACAAGGCCGAACGGATCACGCTGATGCTGGCGGATGCAAACCCGCTCATGCTGACCGCGCTGTCCGAGATTTTCGAGAAGGATCGCCGATTCTCTTTGGTGGCGACTGCGGCCACAGCCGAAGGGTTTCTTGGCATGGCGATGCGTATGCCGGTGCAGGTTGGCGTGATCGGTTGGACCTTGCCTGCCCTTGGCGGTGCGCGCCTGATCGACGTCTTGCGCGCCCAGGCCAATGCGCCGCGCCTGGTGGTCTATGCCGAAGACAGCGGCGACATCCCGCGCAAGGCCATGACCGCGGGGGCTGCCGGATTCGTCTCGCGCTCCGAATCGGTCGAGCGGCTTTTGGAGACCTGCCTTGCCGTCGCCAACGGCCAGATGGTCTTTCCGTTCCTGGATGTGCGCAGCCTGAAACAGGATCCGATCGAATCGCTGTCGCCGCGCGAACGGATTCTGCTGGAAGCCCTGTCCAAGGGGCTGACCAACCGCGAGCTGTCGCGCGAGCTGAACATCAGCGCGAATACAGTGAAATTCCACCTCTCGAACCTGTTCGAGAAGCTGGCCGTGAAGAACCGCGCCCAGGCCATCGCCTTTTTCTATGCCAATCGCATGACCCGAGGCGAGGTTTAGGCCGCGACATTTTCTGTCTTGACGAAGCACCCTGCCTTCGCGGATGCCTTAAGACGGGTGCAGCTCCTACGTCTTGGCAGGAGCCCAAACAATGTCTTTCCACGTCATCCAGCAGGCGCCCGCGCGCTTGAACCGCAGCGAGCTGGCCGTTCCAGGCAGCGCCCCCCAGATGTTCGAAAAGGCGGCCGCTTCGGATGCGGACGTGATCTTCCTTGATCTGGAGGATGCCGTCGCCCCCGATGACAAGGCCCAGGCCCGCAAGAACATCATCAAGGCCCTGAACGAGATGGATTGGGGCAAGAAGACCATGTCGGTGCGGATCAACGGCCTTGATACCCATTACATGTATCGTGACGTCGTCGATGTGGTCGAACAGGCCGGCGAACGTCTTGACCTGATCATGATCCCCAAGGTCGGCACCGCCGCCGATGTCTATGCCGTCGACATGATGGTGACCCAGATCGAGGATGCGAAAGGGTACAAGAAGCGGATCGGCTTTGAGCATATCATCGAGACCGCTCTGGGGATGCAGAATGTCTCGGACATCGCCGCCGCCTCGAAGCGCAATGAAAGCCTGCATTTCGGCGTGGCCGATTATGCCGCCTCGACCCGCGCCCGCACGACGATCATCGGCGGCGTGAACCCCGACTACTCGGTTCTGACCGACAAGCTGGACGACGGCAGCCGGGCCGTGCATTGGGGCGATATGTGGCACTATGCCCTGGCGCGCATGGTCGTGGCCGCGCGCGCCAACGGCCTGCGTCCGGTCGATGGTCCCTTCGGCGATTTCTCGGATCCCGACGGCTATCGTGCCGCGGCCAAACGTGCCGCCGTGCTGGGTTGCGAGGGCAAATGGGCGATCCATCCCAGCCAGGTTGCGCTGGCCAATGAGGTGATGAGCCCGTCCGAGGCCGAAGTCACCCGAGCCCGCCGCATCCTCGAGGCGATGGAACAGGCCGCGCGCGAGGGCAAGGGTGCCGTGTCGCTGGATGGCAGGCTGATCGACTATGCCTCGATCCGTCAGGCCGAGGTTCTGGTCGAGAAGGCCCGTCAGATTGCCGGAGCCTGACCTCGTCATCGGCCTGCGCGAAAGGGCACAGCAGCTCTTCGCGCAGGCCTGCGCCGCCGCCGATCCGGCCCGTGCACTGGCAAATGCGCTGGCCGAGGCGCCATTGCCCCGACCTGATCCCGGCGGCATCTACCGCATCGTCGCGGTGGGCAAAGCCGCCATTCCCATGGCCGAATACCTTCTTGGTCGGCTGGGGCGCGCGGCATTCAAAGCGGTCGTGGTGACGAATGCGGAAAATGGTCGCCCGCTGCGCGGTGCCCGTGTCTATGTCGCGGGCCATCCGGTGCCTGATGATCGGGGCGCGCGCGCGGCTGCGGCGGTCGAGGCGCTGCTGACGCCCGCTGTTGCGGCGGATCGCGTGATCGCTCTGATTTCAGGGGGCGGATCGGCGCTGCTGCCTGCGCCCGTTGCCGGCCTGACTTTGGCCGACAAGGCCGAGGTGAACCAGATTCTTCTGGCGGGTGGCTTTGACATCACCGAAATGAACCTTGTCCGCCAACAGCTTTCGCGGCTGAAAGGCGGCGGGCTGCTGCGGATCGCCAGCCCTGCTCCGGTGACGGCCCATATCCTGTCCGACGTGATCGGCGATGACCTGCGGGTGATCGCATCGGGGCCGACCGTTGCGCCGATTGGAGACCGCAAGGCCGCCCGCGACCTGTTGCACGCGCGCGGTGCCTGGCAAAGCCTGCCCGAAGCCGCAAGGCTCGTGCTGGCACAAGAGGATGTCGCTCTGGCACCCCTGCCCCCGGCGCGGAACATCCTCATCGGATCAAACCGCAAAAGTCTGGACGCCGTCGTGGCGGCAGAGGGGCCGCAGGCGGTTGTGGTGAACGACTGCCTGACCGGAGATGTCGCCGATGCCGCTGCCAAGGTCATCGAGGCGGCGCGGCGGGAAAGCCATGGGCGACCGGCCTGCCTGGTCTTCGGCGGCGAGACGACGGTGACACTTCGGGGCGATGGCCGGGGCGGGCGAAATCAGGAGCTTGCGCTGCGCATCGCGATGGCGATGCCGGATCTGGGCCGAAGCTGGGTTTTCCTCTCGGGCGGCACCGATGGGCGCGACGGGCCGACAGATGCCGCCGGCGGCTTGGTCGATGCCGCGACGCCGGGGCGCATCCGGGCCGCGGGTGGGGATCCGGGGTTGCTGCTTGCCCGAAATGACAGCCATGCCGCCCTTGGCCTGGCGGGCGACCTGCTGAAGACCGGACCAACAGGGACAAATGTCGCCGATGTCCAGATCCTGCTCTTCGCTTGATCGACCCGGGTTTTCGTTCGTCTGACGAGCCGGGCCGCCCCCGGCCCGTCCCCGTCGCAGAGCCGGGATTGCGCGTCCCGCCACAGGGCATTCGGGTGGCAGCACCCTGCGCCGGCAGCTGGCGATTGAGCTTGCGCGAGGCTGCGGAAAAGCACGCCGCGATGGAAGCCGCGATTGCAGCCTGCGCCGCGCGGAAATACGCTGCCTTCTCAGCCTGATCGACGCTGCCCCTCCTTCTGGCCTGGGCGTGCCGCGCGCCGGGCCGAGGTTGAACCACCTGCCCGGAGGACGGAATGAACGGCGCCGACATTCTTTGCGAAACATTGCTGGCGAACGGGATCGACACCTGCTTTGCCAACCCGGGCACGTCCGAGATGCATTTCGTCGCCGCGCTGGACCGCCAGCCGCAGATGCGCTGCGTCCTTGGCCTGTTCGAAGGCGTGGTGACCGGCGCCGCCGATGGCTATGCCCGCATGGCTGACCGCCCCGCCGTCACGCTGCTTCACACCGGGCCGGGGTTGGCGAACGGGTTGGCCAATCTCCACAATGCCCGGCGGGCGCATACTCCGATGGTCAATATCGTCGGCGACCATGCCACCTATCACCTGATCTATGACGCCCCGCTGACTTCGGACATCGATTCGCTTGCGCGGCCGATGTCGGATTGGATCGGCCGGGCCGACAGCACCGCGAATGTCGGAGCGCGCACCGAAGAGGCGATCCGCGCCGCCCTGACCGGGGCAGGCGGGATATCGACCCTGATCCTTCCTGCCGATGCGGCCTGGACCGAGGGCACCTTTCCGCCCCCCACCGTTATCGCCCCTCCGCCGCTGCCCCTGCCCGATCCCGCGCAGCTGCGAGCGGCAGCCGAGGCCTTGCGCAACGGGCGCCAAACCACGATCCTTGTCAGCGGCCTGGCCTTGCGCGCGCCGCAACTGGAACTGCTCGACCGGATCGCGCAAAAGACCGAGGCGCGGCTTCTGGCCCAGCAGGCCAATGGCCGGATGCAGCGCGGCGCGGGGCGGATCGCGCTGGATCGCGTGCCCTATGTCATCGACCAGGCCCTGGCCTGTTTCGCCACCACCGAGCAGGTCATCCTGATCGGGGCCAAGGCGCCGGTCGGCTTCTTCGCCTATCCGGGCAAGCCCGGCAGTATGCTGCCGGAAAGCTGCGCCGTGCTGGAGCTTGCACCGCCGCATCACGATCTGCCCGCCGCCATCGCCGCGCTGGCCGATGAAGTGGGCTTGGCCCCGGTGGCCCGGCTTGCGCCGCGCCAGCGCCCCGACCTGCCGCGCGGCGTGCTGACCCCAGACGCCATCGCGCTGGCGCTGGCCGCCGCGATGCCCGAGGGCGCGATCATCTGCGATGAATCCATCACCTCGGGACGCGATTTCTTCGGCGCAACCTATGGCGCTGCACCACATGACTTTTTGCAACTGACCGGCGGCGCGATCGGCGACGGCATCCCCATGGCGGTCGGTGCTGCTGTCGCCTGCCCCGACCGCAAGGTCATCGGCCTTCAGGCCGATGGCAGCGGCATGTACACGGTTCAGGGCCTCTGGACCCAGGCACGCGAGCGCCTGGACGTGCTGACCATCGTCTTCGCCAATCGCCGCTACCAGATCTTGCACGGCGAATTGCTGAATGTCGGGGCCGGTCCTGCCGGGCAGAATGCACGCCGAATGCTCGATCTTGACGATCCAGCGCTGGACTGGGTCGGTCTGGCACGGGCCATGGGCGTCGAGGCCGCCCGGGCTGACACCGCCGAAGCCTTCTGCGAGCTGCTGCGCGCCGCGCTGACCCGCAAAGGCCCTTTCCTGATCGAGGCGGTGATCTGAGTGTTTGCAGAGTGGGTCCACCGCGTTGTGGAGTGCAGCCATAGGGGTGCTTCGCCAGGGTAAGGCCTATCTCTTCTCGTTTGCGATCGCGCCCGTCTGCAAAGGGCGCGCCGGAAACGAGGCTTGACGTGCGGTCTTTGTGCGACGGGATGTCTCGAGGAAAACCCGTCGCCAAACGCGGAAAAACGTGCTCACTGACCAGCCGCAGCGTGCCGCTGTCAAGATGCCCTTCGGCGCGGACACTGACGGACTGGGTCGCCACGCGCCCCCATCGGGCGTATCGACCCGTCCCTTTCCCCTGGCCTCAGGCGGAAATGTCGATCACGACCCGCCCCCGAATACGTCCCGCGACGATATCGGCGGCGAGGGTGGGCACGGCAGAAAGCGGCTCGACCCGTGCAATGGCGGCCAGGTATGCCTTGTCCAGCCGGGCCGCCAGCAGCGCCCAGGCGCGGTCCCGCCGGGCCTGCGGTGCCATCACGCTGTCAATGCCCAGAAGAGCCACGCCGCGCAGGATATGCGGGGCCACGGTGGCCGGCAGATCCATGCCGCCGGCCAGACCGCAGGCCGCAACCGCGCCGCCATAGATCGTCTGCGCCAGCACATTCGCCAGCGTGGTAGACCCGACCGAATCCACCGCGCCGCCCCAGCGCTCTTTCTGCAAGGCGCCCCCCTTCTCGGCCAGCGCAGCCCGGTCGACAAAGCCGGTGGCGCCCAGAGCCGCCAGATAGTCATGCGTCTCGGGTCGTCCGGTGGCGGCGGTCACGCGATAGCCCGCCGAAGCCAGCAACGGGATCGCGGTGGACCCGACACCGCCGGCAGCGCCAGTGACCAGAACTTCGGCTCCGCCGGGCTGGATCACGCCCCAATCCTCCAGCGCGTTCACCGACAGGGCCGCCGTATAGCCCGCCGTCCCCACCGCCATCGCCTGTTCCGGGGTGAAGCCTTCCGGCAGGCGCGTGAGCCATTCGGGCTTCAGCCGCTGAAAGCGGCTATACCCGCCCCACTCGGTTTCAGAGAGGCCCCAGCCATTGACGATCACGCGGTCGCCAGGCGACCAGAGCGGCGAGCGGCTTTCCACGACCGTTCCGGCAAGATCGATCCCTGCGACCATCGGCAGCCGTCGCGCGATCCGGCCCGTGCCGCTGACGGCCAGCCCATCTTTGTAGTTGAGCGTGGAATGCGAGATCTCGACCAGAACGCCGTGATCCGGCAGGTCGCTCAGCGCGATCTCGCGAAATTCAGCGCGTGGCTTGCCCTCGTGGTCGACGATCATCAGGGCGCGGAAGGTGTCGGTCATTTGTTGTTTCCTTCTGAAGAGGCGGCTGCGGCATTGCGGCTGGCGCGCCGGGCAAGGGCCCGGTCAAGAATGGCATGCATTCCGTTCAGATGCTCGCGCATCGCCTTGGCGGCACGATCGCCATCGCGGGCGGAAACCGCATCCAGCACATGGGCATGCCCGTCGACGGTGAGGCGGCGCTCGTGGTCGGCATAGATCAGCAGATTGGTCACCGGAACGAAGCTCTCGATCACCGCATACATCATCAGGCACAGAGGTCCGTTGCGGGTGGCTGTCGCCAAGGCACGGTGGAACCGCACATCCGAGGCGCAGAATTCCTCATCCGACAGAGATTGGTCCCGTTGCCTGGCGATCTCGGCGGCAAGCTGCTCCAGATCCTCGTCGCGGCGATACTCGGCTGCCAGGCGGCAGCAGACAGACTCGGTCTCGAGCCGCGCAGAGACGATTTCATCTACGCTGAACGTGCCGACACCGATCAGCAGGGTTGCCGCATCGGTCAGAGTGCGGCCGATCTGCTCGGGGTCGGGGCGGCAGACAAATGTCCCGCCGGTCGGGCCGCGGCGGGCGCGGATCAGATTCTGCGCCGCCAGCACTTTGAGCGCCTCGCGCACGGTGGGCCGTGAAATGCCAAAGCGCTGTGCCAGTTCCTCTTCGGTCGGAAGGCGTTCATCGACTTTCAGCCGCCCTTCCAGAATGGCGGTGCGGATCAGGTCCGCCACCTGCCGCGGCAGGCCGCTGCGCACGATTTCTTCATATTCCAGCGCCATGCCACTCTCGGGTTGTTCAGAATCGCCTCGAGGATAGCACGAGCGCAGATATACTAAAAGGTTTGACAAATAGACAAATGATTGGCTGAATAGGCTGACGGCGCCTCGGGCGCAACGAAACTGCGCCAAACTGACCCCACCCGCGAAGGTGCAAAAGGGCGCGCGCCGCTTTCAGCCGGCGGGCGGGATGCGATAGCCGAAGGCGCCGCCCATCATGAAGACCAGATAGATCGCCGCCATGGTCAGGAAGGTCTGCCAGACCCCGATCGAGCCATCGGCACTGAAATGTTCCATCAGCTTCTGTGCCAACGGCGAGCCGACCATGGCACCGCCGCCAAAGCCCATGATCGCCATGCCGGTCGCCATGCCGCGCCAGTCGGGGAACCATTTGATCAGGGTCGAGACCGGCGAGATATAGCCCAGGCCCTGCCCGATGCCGCCGATCACCCCCGCCCCCAGCCACATCAGCCAGAGCTGATGGGTCATCACCCCCATCGTCGCCACCGCGATGCCGCCCGACCAGCACAGGGCCGAGACAAAGCCCGCCTTGCGGGGCCCGCCGCGCTCAAGCCAGCCGCCCCAGATCGCGGCCGAACAGCCCAGAAGCGCGAAGAACAGCGTGTAGATCCAGCCCAGATCGGCGATACGCCAGTTGCATTCGGTGGTGAACAGCGCCGTGCCCAGCCCCATGGCCTTGCAGGCTTCGCTGGCCTCGCCGGGAATGGCATTGGTCAGCGGCAGCCAGAACACCGAGAAGCCATAGGCCATGCCGATACACAGATGGATGGCCAGGGCCGCGGGGGGCACCAGCCAGCGGTTGAAACCCGGTTTCGCGATGATCCTTTCCCGGTCAAGCAGCCCGGGGCTGCCCGCCATCCCTTCGGTTATTGCAGTCATCTTTCCCTCCCTCGGCCTCTTTGGCCCTTTGCGGGGGAAGGCCCTTCGCAGAGCTGCGCCTGCGCCTCCTGGCCTGTCTTGCTGTAAGACCAGGCCCCTGCCCCCGCCTTTCTGCAAGCGCAGATCGTGCCAAACTGCGACAGCCTGCCTTTCTGCATGAAATCAATGTGTTGAATTGGAAGAAGGGCGACGCGGGCGGACAGTCTATCCTGCGCTGCGGTCAATCTGTCCGGTCAGACCGCTTCGGGCAGCCAGATGGTAAAGGTCGCGCCCTCACCCAGACGGCTTTCGGCCTCGATGCTGTCGCCCTGGCGGTCGATCAGCGTGCGGCAAATCGACAGGCCAAGCCCGGTACCGCCGCGTGCGCCGCGTGTGGTGAAGAAGGGATCGAATATCCGCGCCAGGGTCTCTTCCGCTATGCCGGTCCCGGTATCGCTGAACCGCAGGCAGATGCCGCTGACCCCGTCGCGGTCGGCGTCGCTGGCGTTGATGGTGATCGTGCCGCCTGCGGGCAGTGCATTGCAGGCATTGGCGATCAGGTTGACGATCACCTGCTGCAATTCGGTCCGGTTCATCGATACCTGTCGGCTGGCCCGCCCGTCCAGCCGCAACTCCACCCCCACCTCGGCGAGCTGATGGCGCACCAGCGGGAGAGAATCCTAAACCACCTGCATCGGGTCCACCCGCTGGGTCCAGCCGGCATATTCCTCGGGCCGGGCGAATTGCAGCAATTGGTTCACGATCGAGGAGATCCGGTGGACCTGCGCGTCCATCAGCCGGAATTCGGTCTCGACCTCGTCCATCCGTTCCGCCATCACCTCGCGCAACACGTCCAGATTGCCCTGGATGACCGCGACCGGATTATTGATCTCATGCGCGGCGGCGGCGGTGATCTCGCCGATGGTCGCCTGCTTCACGGACAAGATCAGCTTGCGCGTCGTCTCTTCGACCCTGGCGTTCAGCTCGTCATTCCAGCGCCGCAGTTCTTGATCGCGCGCTTGCAACTGGTCCAGCAGAAGGTCCAGATGCTGCGCCACCCGAACCACCTCGTTGTGCTGGCCGGTCACGCCGGTCCGCGCGCCAAGATTGCCCGTCTCGACCTGACCCATCGTATCCGTCACCTGTTCCAGCGGCCGGAACACGCTGCGCGCCCAGGCCAGGAACACCGGAACCGTCACCAGCGTTGCGGCCAGGAAAGCCGCCAGCACGTACCAAAGGGTGCTGCGCTTGGCTTCGGCAAAGGGTGCATCAAGGAAACCGACATAGAGCATCCCGACTCGCGTGCCCTGCCGGTCGCGGATCGGCTCACAGGCCGAGACATACCAGTCGTTCATTACAAAAGCCCGGTCCAGCCAGGTCTCGCCCCCGGCCAGCACCCGCTCGCGCACCGCCGCCGAGACGCGGGTTCCTAGGGCCCGGCGCCCCTCGAACAGCCGCACATTGGTCGAGATCCGCACATCGTCGAGAAACAGTGTCGCTGTGCCCTGCCCGCCCCCGGGCAGCGTCACCGGCACGAAGGATTACACGACCATGCCGCGATCTTCGCTGGCGCGGTCGGTCGGCACCGCATTTTCAGTCGGCACCAAATCCAGGCGCGCCCGCGCCGCCAGATCCGGCGACAGGGCCGCGATGACTGCATGGGGCAGGATGTCGATGGCCGTGCCGCGCAGGCCTGGCTGTGTCGGTGGCGGCCGCGCGCCCACCGGGCTGACCCCCATCACCCGCCCTTCGGCATCCAGAAGGTAGAGATAGTCCAGCCCCAGCGCGCGGCGCCAGGTTTTGGCCTTCTCTCCGCCGCCCTGCGCCCGCTCATCCGTCGTCTCGAGAATCCGCTCCAGATACTGGCGCGCCACGGTCAGGTCGCTGTTGACCTTGGTCATCAACCGATCGTCGACCTTGCCCGTCCAGCGCAGCATCGTTGTGCCAAGAAACAGGAGCAGCACCACCAGCATCGGCAGCAGCAACCGGTGCCGGACCGAGCGAAACAGGCCCGGCGACGCGGTCTCAGCCATTCCAGTCGGCCAGCCGCCGATCGATGGTCTTGCGCGAGATGCCCAAGCGCTGCGCGGCCGCCTATCGGTCACCCCCGGCTGCTGTCAGCGCGGCCAGGATCGCCTGTCGCTCCACACCGGCCAAGGTCTCGGCCGGAGCTTCAGCCCCAGCGCCGGTCCGAGGCGTGATCGGTGCCTCCAGCTCTGCCGGGAACCGCCCCAGGATCAGTGTCCGCTCGATCATGTTGCGCAGCTCGCGCACATTGCCGGGTCAGTGATAGGCGGCCAGGCCCGCCTCGAGCCGGGGCGTCAGCGCCACCTCCGGCCCGCCCATCTGCTGTGCCATCCGGTTCAGAATCAGCCGCGCCGCCACTTCCTTGCCGGTGCCCGATGGCCCGGTCAGCAGCACCGAAGAAGGCAGCGGCGCCAGCCGGCGATGGTCTGCCGCACCGCCTCAATGGCCGGTGAGTTCCGATCAGCCGGTCGCGCAGCAGCCGGTTGTCGGAATTGGCGTGCCGCTCATGGCGCGGCATGTGGTTCTCGCGCTCAAGACGCACTCGCTCCAGGCAGCGCGCCACCGCGTTCAGGATCTGGTTCGATCGGAACGGCTTGAGCAGGAAATCCGAGGCACCCGCCTTCAGCGCTTGAATGGCGGTTACCAGATCGGCGAAGGCAGTGATCAGGATCGCCGGCGGCAACAGGCCCTTCGCCCGCTGTTCGGCCAGCCAATCGACGCCACGCTTGCCCTGCATCATGTTGTCGACGATCACCAGATCGAAGTGCCGCGCTTCCATGAGCGCCATGGCCGCGTCGCAATCCTCGGCCACTGCCACCGCCTTGCAGCGGCTCGACAACGAGCGCGCAAGAAAGTGCCGCATTCCCGCCTCGTCATCGACCACCAGCACGCTGGCGTGTGCCAGCGCATCGCCGAAACCCCGTTCCGGCTCGGTGACTTTGGTGGCAGCGTCCATCCTTTCCTTCGGGCGCGGCGCAATTCCCGCCCGCCCTCGCCAAGGCGCAAGGCCGCCAGGGCTTAGCTGACGGCGAGCCCGATGTTCGTGCCCGACCCTTGCGGGGCACGATTGACGGAGGGATGGCAGCTGCCTAGTAGAACAGGTCATGTGCGATTGCTTTCGGGAGGCATGACTTGGAGGGAATCGTCATGCCCTGGGCGCGGGCTGACCTGACGCTGCGCCAAGACCCCTTTCCCCAGGGCCATGTCGACGATTTCCTGCCCGCCTCGC
Organism: Neotabrizicola paludis; assembly: GCF_044142105.1. NCBI lineage: Bacteria > Pseudomonadati > Pseudomonadota > Alphaproteobacteria > Rhodobacterales > Paracoccaceae > Neotabrizicola > Neotabrizicola paludis. Next base: position 380,231 of record NZ_JBGTYM010000003.1, on the reverse strand, counting down.
TCTATCAGCGCCTTGCTGCTGCTTTCGTGGAGCCGGAGCTCCATCCCGATCTTGAAATTCTTGGCAAGGGAAAAAAGCGTCTGCGCTTCACGGCGCCCCGCGGCCCAGCGGGCTTGGCCGAGCAGGCGCCGGCCTGGGCCGATTTCCTGGCTTTCCTTGACCGCGAGGATATTAGGGCCGCGGCGCTTGACTGGGTGCGCCGCCTGATCCCGCTTGGCAGCCTGCCCGAAGGCCCTTACCGCGCCCTCTATGCGCTGCGTCACGCGCTGCGCCCCGACCAGCTTTGCTGGTCTTGTGAATTCTCCAGCCTTGATCCGGGCGTAAGCCTGCCACCGCACAGCGACTCGACAGACAAGTTGCTGACCTTCGTGCATTATTTCGCGTCGGAGGCTTGGCAGGACGACTGGGGCGGCGGAACGCAAGTCTACGCGGCAAAAGACCCCGCCCAGAACCTGAACTTCAGCAACTTCTTTTTGACACAGGACAAGGTGACGGTCCTGGACAACTGCGGCTACCGACCGAACCGGCTGTTCTTTTTCGCCAAGACCCCAGCCGCCTGGCATGGCGTGGCCCCGGTCAGTCCTGCCACGGCGCTGGCCCGCCGGTCGTTTAATTTCAGCCTCAGGACTTCACCCGAGGTCGATCTGCTGCCGCGCATGACCGAGCTGATGACTGAGATCCATGCCCTCGAAGCGGCGGCTTTTGCCCGATGACCCAGGCCTTAATCGACCGCCTGCAGCGTCTTGCCGCAACCCGCGACGGGAGGCCCGCCCTGTTGGCGCCCGGCCGCGCCCCGCTGCACCATGGCGACCTTCCCGGGGCGGTGGCGCGGATCGCCGGCCTGCTGCCACCCGGCGGCCATGTGGGAACGGTTCTGCCGCCGGGGCCGGATTCGGTGCTGGTTGCGGTGGCGGCCATGCAATCCGGGGTCGTCCTGCCACTGAATCCTGAAAGCACGCCGCATGAGCTGACAATCGCGCTTGACCGGCTGCGACCGGATCTCGTTGTAACGGCGGCGAATATGCCTGGCGATGTTGTTGCCGCAGCGCGGGCGCGAGGCATTGCGGTGGCGCTTGCTACCAATGGCGACGCCATCGGGGATCTGTCGCTATCGACTGAACCGGGCGCAGGGCAAATGCGGCTTGCGTTGCCGGCGGGCACGCGAATGCTGCTGCAAACCTCGGGAACGACAGCGCTGCCGAAACTCGTGCCGCTGACAGAGACGAATCTGATGGCCGCCGCCGAAGCGCTGCGGGGGTCTCTGGCGCTTGGTCCTGATGATCGGGCGCTGAATCTCTTGCCGCAATTCCATATCGGCGGGCTCTGGGATCTGGTCGCGGCCCCTTTGCTTGCCGGGGGAAGCGTCATTTTCGGCGGCAGCTTTTCCCGGCGCTCCTTTGCCGCGGGCATGGAGCTTGCGCCGACCTGGGTTCAACTCGCCCCGCCGATGATCGCCGATCTGGTCGCTGACCCCGACCAGGGTCCGCTTGGGTTGCGTTTCCTGCGCTCGGTTTCCGCCGCACTGCCCGCATCGCTGCGGCGGGATGCCGAGGCAAAGCTGGCTGTGCCGGTGATCGAGATCTATGGGATGACCGAAACGGCCGGCGTCATTGCGAGCCAGCCGCTCGACCACCAGGACGGATCGGTCGGCGTGCCGGTCGGGCCGAAGGTTACAATCCTCGCAGGCGAGATCGTTGTCCAAGGCCCGCAGGTGTCACCCGGCTACGTTCTGGCAGAAGAGGACGAAACCGCCCGGTTCGGATCGGCGGGGTTCCGCACAGGCGATTTGGGCCGGTTCGATGCGATGGGGCATCTGTGGATCACGGGCCGGGCAAAAGACCAGATCAACCGCGGCGGCGAAATGATCGCCCCGGCGGAGGTGGAAGAGGCGCTGCTGACCCTGCCATGGATCACCGATGCCGCCGCCTTCTCGGTGCCGCATCACACATTGGGCGAGGAGATTGCCGCCGCCATCATCGTGGCAAATCCGCCAGAGGATGCCGAAGCCGAGGCCCGCCGCGCAGTGCGGCGGCTCCTGGGGCACGGGCGGATGCCGGCCTCGGTTGATATCGTTGATGCGATCCCGCGTTCGGCGGTGGGCAAGTTGCTGCGGCGCGTCCTTTCCGAACGTATTGCGAACCCGCCCGCGCCACGCACTCCGGACGCATCGGCGTTGGCGGTGGGGCTGACGCCGGTCGGCGATTGGGTCGCCGCGATCCTGGCATCAGTGCTTGGCCGCCCCGCCATCGGCGGCGGAGACGATTTCTTTCTGCTGGGCGGCACATCCTTGCAGGCCGCGCAGGCGATCGCGCTGATGCAGGACCGCTTTCCCGATGCCATCCTCTATGTCTCATCGCTCTATGAAGCGCCCAGTCCGGCGGCTTTCGAGGCATTGCTGCGCGACAGCTATCCTCAGATTTGCGCCGAGATTCTGCATGGTCGCATGCCCGCGGCGCCTCCCCTTCTTCCACTGACGCAGGCCGAGCAGGAGGCATTCGATGCCAGCCTGCGCTGTCCCGCCCCGCCTGTGCTGAACGCTGTGCCAAATGACCGTGCAGTGTTCATCCTTAGCGCGCCACGGTCAGGCTCAACGCTCTTGCGGGTGATGTTGGCGGGCCATCCCGCCCTGTTCGCGCCGCCTGAGCTTTATCTCCTGTCCTTCCGCGATATGGCAGCGCGGCGGGACTGGTTCGGTCAGGCCCATCGCTCGCAGCTTGAGGGCCTGCCCAGGGCGATGATGGCCGCCAAGGGCATCGGGGCCGAGGCCGCCCTTGCTGCCATGCAGCAAGCGGAAGCGGATGCCCGGCCGGTTGCCGAGGTTCTGAAAGACTTGCAAGCCGCCGTCGCCCCGCGCCTTCTGGCCGAGAAGACGCCGTTCAATGCCGTTCATCCCGAAACGCTCAGGGCGATGGCAGATCTTTTTCCCGATGCACGGTACATCCATCTCACGCGCCATCCCTATGGCATGATCCGTTCGTTCGAAAAGGCGCATATGGAGCAGTTGTGGTGGCCCCGGCTGACCGGACCGGGGGGGCCCGCCCTGCCCTTCGCACCGCGGCAGCTGGCGGAACTGCTTTGGACACGGATCGCCGAAACGACGGTCGCCTTCCTGCGCGATATCCCGGCGGAGCGGCAGATCCATCTGCGTTACGAGACCCTGGTGGCCGAGCCCGAGGTGCAAATGCAGCGGCTTTGCGCCTGGCTTGACCTTACCTATGACGCGGCGATGTGCGCGCCGCAGGGACATGGGCGGCAACGGATGACGGATGGGCTTCATGCTGGATCGCGGATGATTGGCGATCCGCTATTCCATCGCCACAGCGTGGTGATTCAAGCCAGCGCCAGTCTCTGGCGTGCCGAATTTTCCGCCGATTTCCTTGCGCCCCGAACCCTCGCCGTCGCGGCCGGGCTGGGACATGATGAGAAACTCTCGCGGGATGATAACTTCATCTCTTTCGAGCTTTGATTGTGCCCGCGCGATTTGCCTTCCATAGTGCCAAGGCAGGGCCGCGCGCGGGGCACTTTTCGCGCCTGCTTCCTGACAGGCCACATTAAAAGTTAAACGGCGCTCATATTTGTGACCCAAACAGTCGACCTTCTAAATGATCTTGCCGCGCAGGGAATCTGCCTCACGCTGGATGGCGACCGGATTTCGGTGAGCGGACCCGCCACGGCGCTGGGACCGGCGATGCGTGAACGGCTGAAGGCGGCGCGCGAGGATCTTGTCATCTTGCTCCAGGATCAATCCGCCGCGGTCGCGCCGACTACGTTGACATTGGCGCAGGCCGCCCTTCTGCCATTGGCGCGAAGCTTTCGTGACGATGCCCGCTATCACGTGCCACTGGTGGTCGAGGTTGAGGGGACGATCGACCTATTCCGGCTGATCGAGGCGCAGAATATCCTTCAAGATCGGCACGATGCGTTGCGCCAGTGCTTTCCATTGGATCAGGACGCCCCAGAGCTGCGTCCGCGTGGTGCGCGGCTGGGGCTTGATGCGGTTCTCGAGCTTGACCGAGAAGCCGCGGATGGGGCGCTCCGCACGTTTGTTGGCCGATCCTTCGATCTGGAGCAGGGGCCACTGTGGCGGGCGCTGGCCATCCAGCTTCGTCCCGACCGCTTTCTGCTCGCCTGGGTATTTCATCACCTGATCTTCGACGGATTCTCACGCGATGTCTTTCTGGGCGAACTCGCGGCCATCGACCGTGAGCTTTCGCAAGGCGCGGCCCCGGCGCGGACTTCCGGGGCCTGGCAGATCGGCGATGTTGGGCGCTGGGAACGGGGGCAGTCCAGCCCCTCGCGTCAGGCGATGGCGCTGAACTGGTGGCGGGGCCATCTGGAAGGCCGGCAGACGGCAACGGCGCTGCCGCTGTCCCGTCGCGACTGCGACCCCGAGGCGTCCCGCAGCCATGCTTTCGCGATCGCGCCCGAACTGGCGTCGGGCCTTCGCGCGGATGCTCGGGCGTTGGGCATTCCTATGGGCGCCATCGCGATCGCCGCCGTGGCGCGGGCGATGGGCGCGGCGACGGGGCAAAGCCGCATCGTCGTGACAACACCAGTGCTGAACCGTGACCATCCGCAATCGGCAGGCACCATCGGGTATCTGAACCGCGTTCTGGCGATCTCGGTCCCGACTCAGCCCGGAAATGCCGCCGAGATCGGACGGCTGCTTCTGGCCGCCAACGACCACCGGCATGTGCCGGGCGCGGAACTGGCAAAGCTTGCCGCCGTGCCGCTGAACCGGCTGATGGTCGGCTGGCAAGAGCGCGGACCGGCCGGGCTGCTGCAAGGCCAAGCCTTGCGGCCGGTCTTTGTTGCGCGCGCGCAATCTGATTTCGACCTTGCAGTGAATTTCGAGGCCCAGGGGCCCGATCTGGCATGCCGGATCGACTGGGCGGAAGGCGTATTCGACCCGGACCAGGCCCGGGCCTTTGCCGCGCTGTTGCAATCCGCGCTGCGCGGCATCGATATGCTGGCGGGGCCCGATCTTTCTGCGCTGTTGGCAGCGGCCGAAAGCCTGCCCGCTGTGGCAGCCGCGGCTGGCCATACCGACAATCGAAGTGGCGTGACGACGCTCTGGCTGGAGCTTGATGAATTCCATCCGGTCGCGCGCCCGGCGTTGCTTACGGCTCTTGCAGGGTCGGCGGCAAAGGTGCTTCCGGCGATCCGTTTTGTAACTTGTGCCGCGCTTCCCCGCCGGGCGGACGGGTCGGTGGATCTGGACCGGCTGCGGGTCGAACACCCTGCGGCCCGGCCCGGTGCGGTTCCGCCCGAGACCGCCTTGCAGCGCGCCATTGCGGCGATTTGGCAGCGGTTGCTCATGGCAGAGACCCCGGTGGGGATCGACGACGATTTCCGCGATCTTGGCGGCCATTCGCTTCTGGCGGTGCGAATGCTGACTGAGGTGGCCGCGCTTGCGGGCCGCAAGAGCCCTTCGGTCGCAATGGCCTCGGCGCGGACGATCCGTACGCTGGCCGAGACGGTGACGGCGCCGGAAAGCGTCCACCTAAGCAATGGGCTTGACCCCGAAATCCTGGCGAGACTGCGCAGCTTTACCGGAATCTGGCAAGGAACACGCCATTCCAGCGATGCCCTGATCGTCGGGCGCAACGCGGATGGTCCCCGCTTGCCGCTGTTCTGGTGCCTACAGTCGGAACGCGAACTGGACGCGCTGGCCCGCTATCTGGGCGCGGACCAGCCGGTCTACGGGATGCGGTCCGGGTATGAGGTGATGATCAAGTCACCAGAGAACATTGAGCGCCTCGCCTTGGTCTATGCCGGCGAGATTGCCGAAATCCATCCGAAGGGCCCGCTTTTCATCGGGGGAAATTGTCAGGCGGCTGTCATCGCCTTTTCGCTTGCCCGGCAATTGCGTGCAGCGGGTCGGCAGGTCGACCTGCTGCATCTGCATGAAAAGATGGTGCCGACCTCCTATGATGGTCGCATTGCCCTGACTTTCGGCCGGGACAGCGACCGCAACCCCTATCTTGCCGGCGGAGATCCGGCGGCTGATTTCGCCCGCTACTACACCGGAGAGCTGAGCGTCGAGCTGGTCTCAGGAAGCCATGGCATCTATTTTCAGGAGCCGCATGTCCTTGATCTCACAGGGGCGATCAAACGGCTTCGCGATGCGGTGCCCAGCCTGCGCAAGGAGTGACATGTCCCGAATCTGGTACAAACGGCTCAAGGACGCGGTGCAGATGCAAGGCGGGCTGTTCAACGCCCATTTGCATCTGGACCGGGCCGGAACTTTCGAAGATCGCTATCTCGCCAGCGCCGATCATCGCGCCTATGAAGACTTCCACATCTCGCTTCAGCAGAAACATGCGATGATCGCCGATCTCCATGCCGGGCCGGCCTTTGACCGCGACGACTTTTTCGCCAGGGTGAACGAGACGCTTGAGGAAATGCACGAGGTCGGCACCCGGCGCGCCGACACGATGGTCGATGTCACCCCCGACCGGGTAGGTCTGACAGGCCTGGAATGGATGCAGGAAATCAAGGCGACCTGGGCGGACCGGATCGACATCCGGCTGGGCGCCTATACACCGTTCGGATTCAAGGACAGTGAACCGCAGCGCTGGCGGGTGTTCGAGGCGGGGGTGCGTGAGGCCGATTTCATCGGATGCCTGCCCGAAGCCGACGATATCGACGATTACCCCGATCATATCGGCTTCGAGGAAAGCTGCCGCCGCGTGCTGGCCCTGGCGCAAGAGACCGGGAAGATGGTCCATGTCCACACCGATCAGCGCTTCGAGGATTCCGAACGGGGCACCGAGCGCCTGGTCGAAGTGGTGCGCCAGCACGGCGCGCCGGTTTCGCCCAATGGTGAACCGATGGTCTGGGCGGTGCATATGGTCTCGCCCTCGACCTATGACGACGCGCGCTTCTACCGTCTGGCCGAGGCCATGGCCGCGCTTAAGATCGGGCTGATCGCCTGCCCGTCGGCGGCGCTGGGAATGCGGATGCTGCGGCCGCTGATCGCGCCCACAGGCAATGCGATGCCACGGATTCTGGAACTGGTGGCGCGCGGCGTGCATATACGGATGGGATCGGACAATATTGCCGATATCTGTTCGCCCAGCACGACCGCCGATCTGATCGACGAAGCGATGATCCTGTCTGCGGCACTGCGTTTCTACAATCCCGAAGTGATCGCCAAACTGCTGTGCGGCGAGGCGCTGGATCAGGCGGATCGGGCCTTCGTCACGGATCATCTGGCGCGCAACAGCGCCGAGATCGACAAGGCGCTGGCAAAACGCGAGCGGCGGATGGGGGCGACAGGTGCCTGACCAGACCGTCCATATCAACTGCTTCAAATGGGGCAATCTCTATTCCGCAGACGATGTGAACCGGCTTCATGCCATGTTTGCCCGCCAACTCTCGATCCCGCATATTTTCCACTGTGTCACCGACGATACGCAGGGCCTGCGCGACTCGATCCGTGCGCATCCGATGCCTGATTATGGATTCGCGCCACGGGATTGCGGCAATGGCAAGAAGCTCGCAGTGTTCATGCCCGGTTTCCTTGGGCTGGAAGGGCAACTGCTGCTGCAGGTGGATATCGATGTCGTGTTGATCGACAAGGTCGATTTCCTGTTCGATCATCCCCAGAATGATTTCATGGTCGCCCGCGGGCGCAACCAGGCGGGCAATACGCGTGGCCATTGCGCCGTCATGCGCGTGCGGGTTGGGGCGATGCCGCATCTCTGGACAGATTTCGTTGCCGATCCCGAAGGGACTGTTGCCCGCTGCCAGCATCATCGCGGCGCGGCGGGCTTTGTCTCGGATCAAAGGTATCTGGACTGGAAGCTGCAGGAGATGGCCTATTTCAGGGATGGGTCTATCGTCTATTTTCGCCAGGATTGCGGTGCCTATGCCGATCATCCCTTGCCGCAAGGCATAGCTGCGCCGCCAGCCGGGGCGTCGATCATCTCCTTTGCGGGGCAGATCAAACCGGCCATGGTCAAGGACGGTCCCCACGGCACCTGCCGCCACGCGCCCTTCGTCGCGGAACATTGGCACGAATAGCCCGCGACGCGGTCTGCAGCGCCACAAACTTCCGTACCTGGTCTGAATGGAGGCACCGCGTGTCAGGCGATCTTGGTATCGCTCTGGCGATAGCGGAACTTCACATCGGTCAGGCCAAGGGCATCCGACAGGGTAGCCGCCAGAAGCTGCGGCGCAAGAATGTCCAGGACGGCCTGCGCGGCGACGCTCGCCTGGACACGTCTCTTGATCATGCGGTGATCCTGCCTCGGCTCGCCGATTGCTATTCCGCCCCGCCGACGGGTGCCGGTTTGCCGGCCTCGGCTACCAGCGCGGCCAGCCGGAAGAAGCCATGCACCATCTTGGAAAAGGGCATAAGCAGGAACAGCACCATCACCGACGCCAGGTGGATCGCCAGAAGCGGTCCGACCGCACCCGTGCCGGTGGCTGCATAAAGCGCAAGGCCAGTGAGCGCGACGAAGCCCAGAAGCAGGATGAAGGCCATCTCGCCGCCCCAGACCCGCCGGGCCCCCAGCGCCGGATCGGCCCGCAGCTTCAGCAGCGCCAGCCCCGCCGCCCCCGCCAGCATCATCACCCCGCCCGGCACGCCCAGAAGCTTGGGCAGCGAGAACAGCGGATAGGGCGCTTCCCAGCCAAAGGCATAATGCATCACCGTGCCGCTGGCGGTTGACGCGAAGCACAGAAGAAAGCCGTACATCATCAACTGGTGGAACAGCCGGCGGCGGTCGCTGAAGCGGTCGCCCTTCTCGAAGTTGCAGCCCTCGCCATGGCCGCCCGACAGGTTCTTCATCCGCGCGGCACTGTCCATCGCCTGCAGCAGATGCGCCAGGCGCACGCGGCCGCCGCCGACCTCGCGCCAATAGTCGCGCAGCGACAGCGCGATCAGCGCCAGGGGCAGCAGGAAGGCCGGCACGAAGATCGCCACCAGCGTGTTATGCGCCAGATGGGCATAGAAGCCCGCGCCCGCCAGGGGCTTCAGCGCCGCCAGCGCCCAGAAGAACCCCGCCAGCGCCGCCACCAAGAGCCCCGCCATCGCCACGCCATGGCTTTGGAACAGCCGCGCCAGCGCCTGCGGCCGCGCCAGCCTTTCCCAGCTTTCCACCCGCACCTCGGCCAAGGCCGCCGGGATGTTCAGCGCGAATTCATGCGGCGCGGTATATTGGCAGGCGTAATAGCAGCCGCGACAGTTGTGGCACAGGTTCGCCAGCTGCGTCAGGTCGCCATCGGCAAAGGCCTTCTGCCGGGTCATCGCCGGAAAGACCGAGCAGAAGCCCTCGCAATAGCGGCAGGCATTGCAGATCTCGATCTGGCGGCGCGCTTCGCCGGTGGCCGACAGAAGCGGGGCGGTGGGGGTCAGGTCAAGCGACATGGGCGGCGGCCTCCTTGCCCGCGATGCGTCCGAAGACGGTGCCGATGGTCATGCCGAAGCCGGCAAGATAGCCCTGGCCCAGGATCGAGCCGGCCATGATCTCTCCGGCCGCCCAAAGGTTGCGGATCGGGCCGCCGGGGCCGTGAACCTGGGCCCGGGCATCGACCTTCAGGCCCAGATAGGTGAAGGTCACGCCGGGGCGCAGCTGGTAGCCATAGAAGGGCGCCGTATCCAGCGGCCGCGCCCAGTTGGTCTTGGCGATGTCCAGCCCTTCGGTGCGCAGCCCGTCCAGCTCGGTCGGGTGGAATTTGCCGGGGCGGCAGGCGGCGTTGAACCCGTCGACCGTGCGGCGCACCGCCTGCGGATCCAGGCCCATCTTCGCCGCCAGTTCCTCGATCGTGTCGGCCTTTACCGGCGGAAAGACCGAGGGCATGAACAGGTCGATCGACTTGGCGTCGATCAGCGCATAGCCGACCTGATCGGGCTGGGCCGCGACCAGCCGCCCCCAGATCGCATAGCGCTTGGGCCAGACATCCTCGCCCTCGTCATAGAAGCGCTCGCCCTTCTGGTTCAGCACGATCGAAAACGGCACGCAGTCCAGCCGGGTGACGATGCCGCCATCGTATTTCGGGGCCCGCCCGTCGATGGCCACGGCATGGCACTGGGTCGGATCGCCGACCGATTCCGCGCCCTGATCCAGCATGTCGCGCAAGACGACGCCGCGATTGTAGGGCGTGCCGCGGATCAAGAAATTGCGCGCCGAGGGCCCCCAGGCCCGGGCCAGCCAGTCGATATCGGCCTGAAGCCCGCCCGAGGCCAGCACGAAGGCCCGCGCCTGCACCGTCACCGGCTTGCCCGCGATCTCGGCCTGAAGATGGGTGATCCGGTCGCCGTCCAGATGCACATGGGTGACCTGCGCCTCATAGGCGACCTTCACCCCCAGATCCTGGGCGGTGTTGTAATAGGCATTCACTAGCGCCTTGCCGCCGCCCAGGAAGAAGGCATTGGTCCGCCCCAGGCTGAGCGTGCCCGACAGCGAGGGCTGGAAGCGCACGCCATGCGCCTTCATCCAGGGCAGGCATTCCTCGGACGAGCGGATCGCCATCCGCGCCAGGCCCTCATCCGTCTTGCCCTTGGTCACCAGCATCAGGTCGTGGAAATATTCGTCTTCCTCATAGCTGCCGACCAGCGGGTCCATCGGCGCGCGGTGCATGCAGCGGAAGTTGCGGGTGTGCCGGCTGTTGCCGCCGCGATAGGGCTTCGGCGCGCCTTCCAGCACCAGAACGCTGGCCCCGGCCTCGGCCGCGGTGATCGCGGCGCACAGGGCGGCATTGCCGCCGCCCACCACGGCCAGGTCGAATGTCTCGGGCCAGGATGTTTGCGGCCAGTCCGTCATGCCTCGTCCTCCAGGGGAATTTCGCGTCCGCGCATGCCGCGCAGCCGGGCCGACAGCGCCGCCTCGACATGCACGCGCATGGCCGCTTCGGCCGCGGCGCCATTGCGCATTTGCAATGCCGCCAGAACCGCGCTATGTTCCTCGACCGCCGAAACCGCCCGTTCGGGTTCAGCCAGCGTCGTCGGACCCAGGATCAAAAGTGTTTTCTGCAGGGCACTCATCGATTTGACGAGAAACCGGTTGCGCGCCGCCTCGATCAGCGTGCGGTGGAATTGCCGGTTCGCTTCGCGCGCTTCCGGCCCTACCGCCGCCTGGGCCAGTTCGCCGTTCAGCGCCACCAGTTCCGCCAGTTCGATGTCCGAGGCGGCCCGCGCCGCCAGCCGGGCCGCCGTGCCTTCCAGCACCGCCCGCATCTCGTACAGCTCGACCACTTCGGCATGGTCCAGACTGCGGATCGTCGCGCCCTGACGCGGCAGATGCACGACCAGACCATCCGCCTCAAGCTGGCGGATGGCCTCACGCACGGGGGTGCGGCTGATGCCCAGCCGCTCGGCCAGTTCGGTTTCGCGCAGCCGCATGCCGGGCGGCAGCGCGCCATCACGGATCTCGTCCAGAAGGCGGCGATAGGCCCCCTGCCCCTGCGGAATTTCAGAGTCATCTGCCATGATGCGACTCGCTTGCAATTTTTGTATCCGAACGTATACAGTTGGATACAATTTGATGCAAGGAGAACAGTCATGCCCATGTCGATGCTGCACCGTTTCGGGACACTGGCATTGGCCTTGCTGGGGACCGCGCTGTTCCACCTTGCGGGCCTGCCACTGCCATTCCTGTTCGGGCCGATGTCGGCCTGCCTGATCGCGGCGCTGGCGGGGGCGCCACTCAAGGGGATGGGCACGGTCTCGATCCTTGCGCGCACGATCCTGGGCGTCGCGGTCGGCGCCTCGATCACCCCCGAAGTCGTCGCCCGCATTCCGCAGATGGCGGGCAGCGTGGCGCTGGTGCCGCTCTATGTCGTGCTGATCGGGCTGGTTGGTGTGCCCTTCTTCCGCCGCCTGGGCTACGATCCGGTGACCGCCTGGTATGCGGCCATGCCCGGCGGACTTCAGGACATGGTGATCTTCGGCACCGAGGCCGGCGGCGACGGCCGCGCCCTGGCGCTGATCCATGCAACGCGTGTCCTGGTCATCGTCACCTTGGCCCCGATGATCCTGGCGGTCTTCTATGGCGCCGGGCTGACCGGTGCGGTCGGCGCGCCGCTGCGCGATCTTCCGGCGCTGGAAATCCTGCTCATGGCCGCTGCTGCGCTGATCGGCTGGAAGGGAGCCGAGCGGATCGGCCTTTTCGGTGCGACGATCCTTGGCCCGATGATCCTGACTGCGGCCCTGTCTTTGGGCGGGTTGATCCACAGCCGCCCGCCGGCCGAGGCGGTCTGGGCCGCGCAATTCTTCATCGGCATTGGCATTGGCGTGCAATATGTGGGCGTGACCTTCCGGGAACTGCGCAGCTTCATCCTCTCAGGGCTGGCCTTCGTGCTGCTGCTTGCCGCCCTTGCGGCCGTTTTCACCGAGATCGTGACGCTCAGCGGACTTGCCCAACCGATTGAGGGCTTTCTTGCCTTCGCGCCCGGTGGTCAGGCGGAAATGACGGTGCTGGCGCTTGTTGCCGGGGCCGACCTTGGCTTCGTGATCCTGCATCACCTGACCCGGCTGGTCATCGTGATCCTTGGGGCGCCAGTGGCGGCGCGGCTGATGGGCGTCAGAGCGCCCCCGGGCCAACCAGATGCAGGGGCCGGCCCGCGGCAAAGGCGTTGACCTGCGCGAAGACATCGGCGAACTGCAAGTCCAGCTCCTCCTCTGTGACGAACCCGATATGCGGGGTGGCGATCACCCTCGGATGAGACAGCAAAGGATCGGTCGCGTCGGTCAGCGGCTCGCTCTCGAACACATCCAGAGCCGCGATTTCGGGTCGACCTGCCTCCAGCCCGGCCAGCAGCGCGCCGGGCGCGATCAACCCCGCCCGGGCTGTATTCACCAGGATCGCGCGTGGCGGCATAAGCGCCAGATCTGCCGCAGTCACGATAGCTTGCGTCTCCGGCGTCAAGCGTAAGTGCAGCGTCAGGATCTCGGCCTGGGCGAAGAAGGCCGCACGACTCTCCGGCACTTCGCCGCCCTCAAGGGCCGCGCGCGCCCTTCCGGCCTCAGAGCCCCACCAGATCACCCGCGCTCCGAAGGCGGTAGCGCAATTGGCAACCAGCTTGCCGATCCGGCCATGTCCATAGATCGCGACGGTCCGGCCGCGCAGGCTGCGCCCGATCCCGTGTTGCCAGAGCCCGGCCTTCGCCCGGGCGATTTGCCCCGGAAGATCGCGCAGCGCCGCAAGGATCAGCGCCCAGGTCAGCTCGGCCGCCGCATGGTTCGGCGCCTCGGGCGGGCGGTGGCTTGAAAAGGCAACGCCGCGCGCTGCACAGGCCGCCACGTCGACATGCGGCCAGGCGCCACGCCCCGAAACCAGCCGCAGCGACGGCAATGCCCCAATCAGATCGGCGGTGATGCGCGTCCTTTCGCGGAACAGGCAAATCGCCTCTGCGTCCCGAAGGCGCGCCTTAAGGTCTGCGCCTTCGGCCCGGTCGGTCCAGACAGTGACCTCATGTCCTGCCAATGCCGCGAAGCAGGGAAGATGCCGGAGGCTATCCGCCCAGTCGTCGAGGATATGAACTTTCACCTGCCGTCCCAGACCGCGTGAGGAACCATCACCTCGCCGCGTGCAAGAAGGCGCGCCGTGCGCAACAGGCCCGCCGACTTCAGCGTGAACCCGTCCTTGCCTGTCTCGTAGTCGACTGTCACATCAATGGCGCCCGATGGATGCTCGATCAGGACCAGCGCAGGCGCGCCCTCGGGTGGCGTGAACAGCCCTTCGGCCACAGTGCCCGGCGTCAGGACGCAGGAGGCGAGGCATTGTGCCCCGGTCACCGCCATCGTCGGATGGCATTTCCACGGCATGAAATACCGGGCCGTGATCGTGCCGCCATGCTGCGGCGGCGCCAAGACCGCGAATTTCGGCGTGACCGAATTGGCGACATCGCCCATGCCCATGCGACGCCCGGCCTCTAGCCGGATCGGCTCCATCCGGGCGAAGAAGGCGCTGTTGGCGTCCAGCTCTTCGGCAGTCTCGACGCCGGTCAGGCCGAAATCAGCGGCGCGGGCCACAACGACGGGCATGGCCACGTCCATGCAGGTGACCTCGATCCCATCGATCACATCACGCAGGTTGCCGGTCGGCAGAAGCGCACCCGTGGCCGCGCCGACAACGTCCATGAAATTCAGATAGACTGGCGCCGCAGTCCCGGGAACACCGTCAATGGCCGCGTCGCCCGCGTATTCGACCTGTCCCCCCGGTGTCCGCACAACCGCCTCGACCTTGGCGCCGGTGTTGACAGACCGGATCCGGATCCGTGTCACATCGCCCTGCGGCGCGATCAGCCCCATCTCGACTGCTGCGGGCCCGACGCCCGACAGGATGTTGCCGCAGGTCGGCTTGAAATCGACCTTGCCGTCTTCGACGCTGACCTGGGCAAAGAAATAGTCGATGTCGGCGTCATTCGTCTCGGAGGCCGACAGCATCGCAACCTTGGTGGTGACGGCGGCGCCGCCGCCGATGCCATCGATGTTCAGCGCCTGACCCGAGCCAAGGGCCGAGACGAGCACGCGCGCAAGTGCTTCGGGGTCCTGGGGCAGATGCTCGCGCCTGAAATAGGGACCGCGCGAGGTGCCGCCACGAAAGAAATGAAAGGGGATCGCTGTCTGGGTCATTCCGACCTCCTGAAAGAAAGGGAAATGGGCCCGCGCTTGCTGCGCGGGCCTAGTGCCGTCTCAGCGCAGCGGCCAGGGCAGATGCACCAGCGATTGCAGCAGGCCCGACGGGAAGTTCAGCGTCAGCAGCCAGGCGGCCAGAACGATCCCGCCCACGGCCCAGGCCGTCATGTGGATGCTGCGGAACCAGCTTGCACCGGCCCGGAGCCGCATGAAGGCCAGGAAGAACAGCGTCACTCCCAGGACAAAGCCCACCAGCGTCGACAACACGACCAGAGCCGCCAGCCAGCCAAGGCCCGACCACATTCCGTGGACGCCGTCCTTGCCGACATGTTCGCCGGTCAGTTCGGCATCGAAATGCGAGTGGTGCCCCGGCTTGCCGGCCCAGAGCTCCCAAAGGAGCACTCCGACAATCACCAGACCGACGATCGAGACCGACAGCGGGAAGACCTTGCCCAAGAAGTCGTGCTGCAAGGAGTCGACCAGCGCGAAGCCCATGGCCGCCAGCACCACCGCCGCAAAGCCGATCTGGGGCAGATGCGCCTTGAGCTGCGGCACGTCCGGCACATTATCCTGCACCGGGCCGACCTGACCATGCTCGTCCACGCGGTTGCGCAGGCCGAAATAGATCGAGGCCAGCGTCAGCACGCCAATGATGATCACCCCCGGGCGACCCAGGAAGGACCAGCCGTTGAACTGCACCGCCTGATAGAGGAAGGTTTCGGCCTGCGGCGCCAGAACGTAGCCGATCAACAGCGCCGGGCGCGACCAGCCGAAGCGCTTCATCAGCACGCCGACACAGCCGAGGATCAGCAGGGCGATCAGGTCGTCGATCGACCGCGTGGACTGGAAGGCCGCGAAGGCGATCATCACGATCAGGAAGGGCGCCATGTACTGGAACGGCACCTTGGTCAGGCCGGCAATCGGGCGGGCCAGCAAGACGCAGGCCAGCGCGCCGAAGATATTGGCCAGAGCCAGAGACCAGATCATCGTATAGGTCAGATGCAGGTCGGTCGTGACCATCGAGGGGCCGGGCTCGATCCCGATCAGCACCATGCAGCCCAGGAAGACCGCCATCGAGCCCGAGCCGGGAATGCCGAACAGGATCGTGGGCAGCATGGCCCCACCGGTCATCGCGTTATTGGCACTTTCCGGCGCGATGACGCCGCGGATATCGCCCTTGCCGAATTGCGACGTGTCCTTGGTCGTTTGCACGGCATGGCCATAGGCGATCCAGTCCACGACCGATCCGCCCAGACCCGGAATTACCCCGACGATGCAGCCCACGGCCGAGCAGCGCAGCGACAGGAACCAGTTGTTGGCCCAGTCGCGGATTCCGCGGCCCCAGCCCTTGCCCAGGGGCATCTCACCCGCGATGGCTTGGTTCTGTCGCATCAGGTCGACGATCTCGGGTATGGCGAAAACGCCCATGCCCACCACGACCAGCGGGATGCCGTCGTAGAGATACTCGATGTCAAAGACCATGCGGAATTCGCCCGTCGCAGGCGCAGCGCCGATCGAGCCGATGACAAGGCCGATGCAGCAGGCGCCGATCCCCTTCACCAGGCTGCGCCCGGACAGGACCGCCACCATCGACAGGCCCAGAAGGGCCAGCATGAACAGCTCCGCCGAACCGAAGGCCAGGATGACCGGCCGGGCGATGAAGACGAAGCCGGTCAGAACAATGGCACCGAACACACCACCAAACATTGAAGAGATGAAAGCCGTGGAAAGCGCTCGCGCCGCCTCGCCCTTCTTGGCCAACGGGAAGCCATCCAGCACCGTGGCCTGACTTGACGATCCGCCCGGAATTCCAAGCAAGATCGACGAAAACGTGTCGCCGGTGGGCATGATCGCCAGAAGACCGATCAGCATGGCCAGGGCCGAGACCTGGTCCATACCGTAGATGAACGGGATCAAGAGCGACAGGCCGGCGATCCCGCCAAGGGCCGGCAGGATGCCGATCAGCAGGCCCACAAACAGGCCCAGGAACATATAGGCGAGGTGCTTCAGGCTTAATAGCTCGGTCAGAGCCTGCAATAGGGTATCGACCACGGAGGGAACTCCCGTGTTGGTCGCCTGCGTGGCGACGGGTGGGGTGTTGAGGAAAGCTTCGGGTCAGGATGGCGGGCCAAGCGGCCCGCCGCTGATCAGGGCTGCGGGGTCACTCCTCGCCCAGCTTGACGCCATATTCCGCGCCAAGCATGGTCGCGACGCTGCTGCGCAACTCGGGCGTGATGGTCGTGCCCTTCTCGAACAAGGCCTGAGCAAGAGCGCCGGTGACCTGACCATAGCTTCCAAGCACGGCTTCGGCATTGGCCTGATAATCAGGATCGGCCTTCATGTCCTCGAACGCCTTTTGATAGGCTTCGACGATATCGTCCGGCGTGCCCTTGGGCAGGAAGACCATCTTCTGTGCCGGGAAACCGGCAGTGAAAAAGGCGAAATAGGCATCGTAGTCAGGACCCGAGGGGGCCGCACCCGTCATTGTCTCATACGCTTCGACGAAGGACGGCAGGTCCGGGAAGGTCGGATCGCGCACCACCTCGCCTGCTTCATTCAGGACGCCCCAGCTGAACAGCGGAACAGCCTGGCCGGCATCCACCAGCGGCTGCACGTTCTTCAGATAGGCCGACGAGGTCTGGTAGTCGATGTTCACCTCGCCACGCTCGAAAGCCAGACGGCCATCGCCGCGGCCCTTGAAGCCGAACACATGCTGCACTTTCATGCCCATGAGCCGGAAGCCCAACAGCGGCACCAGATCCAGCGACGTCGCGCCCTGGCTGGCATAGACCAGATCCTTGTCCTTCAACTTGCCGATATCCTCGGGCCCCTTCAGGCCCAGCGACGGCGTCGTATAGACCACGCCGCCGGTCGGGCCGGCCATGGCGATCTTCCAGTCCTTGTATTCATAGCGCACGCGGGGATCGCCCAGAAGATAGGGGAACTGCGTCGAGCCCGAAGTGCCAAGAATCATCAGCCCGTCCGGCTCGGCCCGCGCGGCGAACAGGTTCGTGCCCTTGGTCGACCCGCCGCCTGGCTCGTTCACCACGACGACCACCGGATTGCCGGGCAGGTATTTCGACAGAAGCGGCGCGTTGAACCGCGCCCAGGTATCCGACCCGCCACCGGCCGAGAACGGGATGATCCATTCAATCGTCTTGCCGGCAAAGTCGACTTCGGCCGCCGCCGGACCAGCCAGACCCAGCGCAAAGGCACCGGCTACCAGACCAAAGGTGGCACGGCGGGTGAATCCCACAGGTTCCGTCATTGCTTTTCTCCCTCTGTTGTCCCACACGCCCTCCCCTGCGTTCAACGCGACAGGACGCGACGCCGTTCTTGATTTCTCCTCCCAAGAACAGCCTGATGCAGAGCTAAGGGGGAATTCTGTCGGCAACCTGTCTAGCGCAAAAGGGTTTTTCATGCGTATCGTTCTGGTGGAAGACAATCTTAGCCTGGCGAGAGGCATCGAAAATGCCCTTAGAGATCAAGGGCATGCGGTTGATCATCTGGATGACGGGCTTGACGGTGACACCTTCCTGTCGCGCCAGCGCGCCGATGTCGCCATCGTCGATGTCAACCTTCCCCGGCTGTCCGGGATCGAAATCATCCGTCGTGCCCGCGCGCGGCGCGACACTATTCCCATGCTGATTCTGACCGCTCGGGGAAAGACCTCGGAACGGGTCGAGGGGCTGGATGCCGGGGCGGACGACTATCTTGTGAAGCCCTTCGATATGGAGGAACTGATTGCCCGCCTGCGGGCCCTGGCCCGCCGCCGCCCCGAAGTGGCGCTGGCGCGCGAAGCGGTGGGTCAGCTGATCTATGACCGCGAACAGCGCGCCGTTTTCTATGGCGAATGCAATCTGGATCTGCCCCGGCGCGAACTGGCTCTGTTCGAACTGCTCCTGGAAAATCGGGGCCGTCTGATTGAAAAGGACCGGATCGCCGACGCGCTTTACGGCACCGGCGCGCCGGTCGAGCCGAACGCGATCGAGCTTCTAATCTCGCGGCTCAGGCGCAAGATCGAAGGGTCCGGCGTGTCGATCCGCACGGCGCGCGGCCTTGGCTACATGCTGGACGGCGGCTGATGCTGCGGCGGTTGTCGCTGCGCGGGCGACTATATCTCCTGCTGATGATGCCCCTGATCGCGGTGGCCACCATTGCCGCCGTCGCGCGGTATCAGGCCGCGAACCGGCTGTCGCAGGAACTCTACGACAATATGCTTCTTGCCGTCGCCCTGACGATCTCGCGCGATGTGGTGCTCTCGGAAGGCGACATGCTGACCGAGACCCTGCTGGAAGATCTGACCTCTGCGCTTGGCGACCCTGTCTATTATCGCATCACCGGGCCCGGGGGCAGCTTCGTTACCGGCTATTCCGACCCCCCCGATCCGCCCGAAGGGGTGGAAGCCCAGGGTGGCGCGCCCATGTTCTATGACAGCATCTCGCTCAGCCGCACGGTCCGCGCCGTGACCCTGCGCGAATTCATCAGCGAGCCACAATTCGGTGGCTGGGTCACGGTCGAGGTCTGGCAGACCACGACGCAGCGCCACGCCCTGTCTCGCGAGCTCGTCATCCAATCAATCATGCTGCTTGGCTCGGTCCTTGTCACCGCCGCCATCATCCTGTGGTTCGGCATCCAGCTTGGCCTGAAACCGCTTCTCGACTTGCGTGAGGCTATCGGACAGCGCAGCGCCGACGACCTGCGCCCGATCCGGCGCTGGGTTCCGCCCGAACTTCGCCCCTTGGTCCGAACCCTGAACTCACTCTTCGACCGACTCTCCAAAGCCATCGCCCTGCGCGACGGCTTCATCTCGGATGCGGCGCATCAGATGCGAAATCCGGTGGCCGCGATCCAAAGCCTTGCCGAAGCCGCCATCAGCGCGCCTGACGAGGCCGAACTGCGGTCGCGTGTACAGGATGTCGCTGAAAGTGCCCGGCAGACAAGCCGCCTTACCTCGCAGCTGCTTTCGCTGGAGCGGGTGCGCGGCCGCAGCCTGCGAGAGCTGGCCAAACCGCTGGACCTGGTCGCTTTGGTGCGCGAAAAGATACGGCCCTTCGCCGAAACGCAGTTGCGCCGAGGTGTCGATGTCGGGTTCTCGGTAATCGGACAGCCCGAGCCGGTGCGCTGCGATCCTATTCTGATCGAAGAGCTTGTCACGAATATCCTCGACAACGCCGCGAAATATGCCCTGCAACCAGGCGGCCTTCTTGATGTAGTCATCAGCTTTGAAGCTGATACCGTCTTCTTGCGGTTTCGCGATGACGGCCCAGGCGTTCCGGCCGATCTGCAGGAACGCATCTTTGACCGGTTCTTCCGCGTCGATACGGATCAGTCGCTCGGCTGCGGTCTGGGCTTGGCGATCGTGAACGATGTTGCACAGGGCCATGGCGGCTCCGTACGCTGTATTTCCAGTTCAGAAGGCTCGACCTTCGAGGTTGCCTTGCCGCTATAGCCGCCGCCAGATCCTCTCATCGCCTTCCCATATGCAAGTGAACGGCACTGGCTTTGCCGACGGCTGATGGTCATTCGTTGCGCGGCGGTGGGGTCAGCTTTCAGCGCGGCGCAGGCAGCCCGCGCGGAAAGGGGTTAACAAGTGGTCGTCTCGTTCGGAGCGGGCCCTATCGGCGCAGCAAACAGGGCGATGCGACGGGTCGGGTTGCGGCCCTAAAGGCGGCGATTGACACGCAGGCAATCGTGAACCCTGGCAAGATTTACGCCACGCTATTCGCCGGGCTGCCAGGAGCCGATCAGCATCTTCATGAACCGCTCGGCGGCGGGCGACAGCGTGACACTGCGCCGTTTGAGGATGCCGATCGTGCGCGTCACTTCGGGTTGCCCAATCGGGACGGCTGCCAGAAACGGGTGATCGAGCTGGGGCATTGCCAAGCGAGGCAGAACGGCAATGCCCAATCCTGCCTCCACCAAGCCAAGCGAAGTGGACAGATGCGTGACCTCATAGGTCCAGGGCAGATTCTGGTTCGACTTGGCCAAAGCTGAATCAAGCAATGTGCGGTTAGCCGAGGAACGGTGCACCGATATCAGCGGGAAGCGCTGCAGATCGGCCCAAGTAACCTGCGGTTCTCTGGCCAGCCTGTGGTCTTTGCGCAATGCGAGGACGAATGGGTCTTCGATCAGCCGGATGAACTCCGGCTCCGGTTCCGTGTTTCCCATGAAGTTGATGCCGAATTCGACCTCGCCCTGCCCCACCGCCTGCACCCCCTGCGTTGCCGGAAGGTCGAGAATCGAGAAGCGGACCTGCGGGAACTCCTCCGAAAAGCGGCGGATTACCGAAGGCAGAAAGTAGAAAGCAGCTGTCGGTATGCAGGCCATGTTGATGATCGCTGCGCGCTGAGGCCGCGTAGCGCGTGACGCAAAAAGCGAACTGTCAAACTCTTCCAACATGCGCCGCACCAGCGGAACAAGTTCCATCCCCATGGCAGTCGTGGTGACATGACGCGTCGAGCGATCCAGCAGCGCCCCGCCGATGGTCTGTTCCAGTTTCTGGATCCGACGGCTCAACGCGGGTTGCGACATATTCAGCGCCTCAGCCGCAAGATGAAAGTTCCCCAGTTTGACGATCATGAGGAACGACGTGAGATCGAGGATCTCGCAATTGATACGCAAGACGGATCACTCTCTAGATTCTTTGCATTTCAAGTACTATTCGATTTGCGAAATGCTTCATTGAGACCAGCCGCTGCAATTCACGCATCGAAAGTTATGTACATTGCATCAATTAGCAGAGAGCCAATCGAATGAACGATCGATCGGGTATCCCCTGTGGATGATGCGCGGCGGGACATCTCGCGGCCCCTTCTTTCTGGCGAAGGACCTGCCGGTAGACCCGCAATCGCGGGATGAAATCCTGATTTCGGCAATAGGTTCGGGGCATCCGCTGCAAATCGATGGCATCGGTGGCGCGAATGCGGTGACCAGCAAAGTGGCAATCGTTTCCCGCTCCAGCCGACCGGGCGTGGATGTAGATTATCTCTTTGCCCAGGTTGGAGTTGGAAAGCGCTTTGTGGACACATCGCCCAATTGCGGCAACATGCTTTCTGCCGTGGGTCCTTTTGCCATCGAGTCGGGGCTTGTCCGCGCCACCGATCCGGTCACCATCATTCGCACCTATAACGTGAATGCGCGGTCTGAGATCGAGGCTGAAGTCCTGACCTCAGGCGGCGTGGTTGCCTATGCCGGCGCGGCCAAGATCGATGGCGTCCCCGGAACTGCAGCGCCCGTGATGCTGATTTTTCTTGACGCATCCGCTCGGTCGCATGAATCGATGTTCCCGACGGGCCTCGCGCGTGAGCGGATCAGCGGGATTGAAACGACCTGCATCAACGCCGCGATGCCGATGATGATCCTGCGCGCGTCGGACATCGGCGTCACAGGCAATGAAAGCACGCAGGACCTGACTGAAAACACCACTCTGCTCGCCCGGCTCGAGGAGATGCGACGTGAAGTCGGGCGCCGAATGGGGCTTGGCGACGTTTCGGAAAAGTTGTTCCGGAACCTTTGCTCATCGCGCCGCCTGCGCAGGATGACGATCTGCTTGTGCGCTATTTATGCCTCACAGCTGTCATCAGACCCTCGCCACGACCGGCGCAATCGGCCTTGCGACGGCGGGCATGATCAAAGGAACGGTGGTCGAACGGGTCGCCGGTCTTCGTACCCCGTCATCGGTCATCGTTTTCGAGCATCCGATGGGCCGTTTGGATGTCGGCATGCGCCTGCGCGAGGGCCGGCCTGTCGCCAGCCTCTTGCGCACCGCGCGCCGCCTGTTCGAAGGACGCATCATGGTGCCGGCCGACATAGGAAAAGACCGAAAGCCTCTGGCGGGTGCGGAGGGCAAAACGGGAATGCCTGTCCATATATGACGCCGACGGATGCCGAGCTGAGATGTCTGAAAGGCAGCCCGTGGCGGGCCCTGCCGCGGTCGCGGCTCCGGGCGCAACGACGCCGACCAGATCAGCCAAGCGCCGAACGGATATGACGGACATATCCCTCATTCCTCTCCAACCGGTCACGATAGCGCGCCAGCGCCGGCAAAGACAGACTGCTTTCCGGCAGGCGAAACCAGCGATACACCGACGGGGCTGCGGCGATATCGGCCAGCGAAAGTTTCTCGCCTGCCAAGAATGACCGTGGCGCCAGCCAGGTATCCAACGCTTTGGCCGCATTGATCACAGCCGCCAGATCCGCCTCGCTGCCGGGCTTGCCGTCCGCCCGCGCCTTGCGCAGCCGTGTCATCGGCGGGGTCAGCGAGATCGAGGCCCAGTCCATCCAGCGATCCGCCAGGCTGCGCCCGGCGGGGTCGGCGGGCCAAAGCGCGTTGGGCTTCCGCCCGGCCAGATAGCGCAGCACCGCATTCGATTCCCACACCACCGTTTCGCCGTCGCGCAGGACCGGCACCTTGCCGAACGGGTTCAGCGCCAGGAATTCCGGCGTATCGGTCGGGGCAAAACTCCGGCCGGTCAGGATCAGCTCATAGTCTTCGCCCAATTCCTCCAGCAGCCAGAACACCTTGGCGCTGTTCGAGGAATTGGCGCGTCCATAGACTGTCAACATCGGCTCAGCCTTTCTTCCCGGCAACCCGCGCCAGCAGGGGCGCAAGCGGCGTGTCCGGCCCCAGCGCCAGGAAGGCGGCATAGACATCGGCCGCATCGCCCAGCCGGTCCCCGGCGCAATCGGTGAACTTGTCGCCCAGTTCGGCATCCGACATCGGGTTCAGCGGCCCGCGGCCGAAATTGGTCGAGGCGTGATCGGTGAAGACCCGGCCGTCCTTCATCTCGACCCGCACCTCGCCCAGATAGGCATCGGCCTGTTGGTGACCCACCGAGTGGACGCGCGGCAGCAGGTCCGCGATCTCGGGCGTCAGGAAGCTGGCATCGTCGAAATCCGAAAGGCGGATCCGGCCGGTGGTCAGGGCCTTGGCGGTCAGGAACTGCACGCTGAACTTGGCATCCAAACCCGAGCGCGGCGTGGGCCGGTTTGTATGGGCAAGCCTGCGCTCATGCGTGCTGGTGTCGATCCGGGCGATGGCATCCGGGGAAAGCAGCCCCTCGCGCGCGACGATGCGCATCGCGGCGTCGATGGCGGAATGTGCGCTGCCGCAGCAGGGATGCTGCTTGATCGCGATGCCGGGGGTCAGTACTTCCAAAGCGCCGTCCCAATCCGCCAGGATCGCATCGGCATCATAGGTGCCCGCGTCGTTGAACAGGTTGAAGAAGCCGTAAGTATGCTCGAACGCTTCGGGATTGGCGGTCATGCCGCGCTGGGTGACCAAGGCCGCCATGATGCCATTATGCGCGGCCTGGCCCACATGCAGGGGTTTCACCGGCGTGCCGAAATTGGATTTCAGACCCGAGGCCATCGACACGGTCACCGCCAGCGCGGTGGTCATGTGGTCTTCGTCCAGATCCAGCATCCGCCCCGCCGCGGCCGTGGCGCCGAAGACGCCCAGCGTGGCGGTCGGGTGCCAGCCCTTCTCGTAATGATGCGGCAAGAGCCCGCGCGCCAGCCGAGTTTCCACCTCGACCCCGGTGACCCAGGCTTCCAGCACCTTGCGCGCCGGCAGGCCATAGGCTTCGGCCAGACCCAGCACCACCGGCACCACCGGCGCCGAGGGGTGACCGCCCATCGTGGTCGAGCAATCGTCGAAATCCAGCGCATGGGCGGCGGTGCCGTTGATCAGCGCCGCATGCAGGATCGAGGCGCGCTTGCCCCCCCTGCCCCAGAGCGAGACCTGCCCCGGTGCGGCACCGATGGCCAGCACGTCTTCCAGCGCATCCAGCGCCGGCGCATCGGCGCCGGCCAGCGCCACGCCGACCGTGTCGGCAAGGGCGCGGCGGCCGATATGCAGCGCCTCTTCGGGCAGGGCGTCGTAACGGATGCCAAGGGCGCGGCGGGCCAGTTCGCGTGCAAAACTCATCTCTCGGGCTCCTTCAGCGGGTCGCGGCTTCGATGGCGGCGGTCAGGTCGGCGGCGCGGGGCAACGTGTCGAGGCGCATCAGCAGGTCGAACACCGCCTGCGCGCCTTCGGGCGTCAGGCTGGCGCGGGCGCAATCGAGGAACTTCGCCTCCAGCATCTCTTGCGGCAGCGGCACTTCGGGGCCGCGGCCCAGGGGGGCGGCCACCGCCTGGCGCAGCACCTGCCCATCGGCCAGCGTCACCACCACTTCGGCGCCGTAATCATTGGCGTCATCGTCATGCGGTTCCATCCGGATCAGGCCCGAGACGCGGGTGACCTCGGGATCCTGCAGCGCCGCATCCTCGAAATGCTCCAGCAGCACCGCGCCGTTGACCAACCCGCGCGCCACCGCATAGGGCAGCGAGAATTTTGCGTTCAGCGCGCTGGTGGCGGGATTGCGCACATGCGGCAGCAGGCGGCGCGGATGCATGCGCACCAGCACGTCAGAGACCTGCGCCGCGCCCTTCAGCGCGCCGTCATGCAGCATGATCGCCGCGTCGATGGCGCCATGAACGCTGTAGACACAAGGGTATTTCTTGATCGAGATCCCCGGCGCCAGCAGGTCCAGCGGTTCGGCCCAGCCGGTCAGCATCCGTTCGGCCTGGTAATTCCCCGCACCGTTGAACACTTCCAGGAAGCCCTGCGGATGTTCCAGCGCGACCGGCGCCCCGTTCACGCCCTGCGCCGCCATCATCGCGGCAAACAGCCCGTTGCGCGCGGCGATGCCGGCATGCATCGGCTTGGTCGAAGTGCCGAAATTCGCCTTCAGCCCCGAGGCGAGCGAGGCCGAGATCGCGATCGCATGGGCGATCTGCTCTTCGTCCAGATCCATCAGCACGGCCGCAGCGACTGCGGCGCCGAAGATGCCCAGCGTGGCGGTCGGGTGCCAGCCCTTCTCGTAATGCTGGAAGTTCACGCCCCGGGCAAAGCGCGTCGCGGCCTCGACGCCGATGATATAGGCGTCGGTCAGTTGCTTGCCGGTGGCGCCGCGCTGTTCGGCCAGGGCCAGTAGGCCCGGAATGATGATCACCGTCGGGTGGCCCGACAGCGATTTCGACGTGTCGTCATAATCCAGCGCATGGCCGGCAGTGCCGTTCACGAAAGCCGCATCCAGCGCGCCCAGCCGCACCTTGCGGCCCAGCACCAGGCAGGGGCCCGGCCCGTAGAGATCGGGCATCAGCACGGCATCGGTCGTCTCGGTCGGCGCGCCCAGAAGCGTGCAGCCGATCATGTCGGCAATCGCATTGCGGGCCCATTTCACCGCCTCGGGGTCGAACCCCGCCGGATCAAGCGCGACAACCCGCTTGGCGAGTTCGCGGGAGAGAGGCATGGAGGTCATCGGATCACCTTTCGTGCTGCGCGCCCGGGGCGGCGCGGTCGGATTCGGGGCGGGGAGAGGTAAGAGAAGCGGGCTGCATCAGCGCGGTCAGCGCCCGGGTCGAGCGCTGGTCGGCCAGCGCGGACAGGCCCGCATGCAGCGCATCGGCCTTTGCGGGGGGCAGCACGGCGCGGGTGCAATCGTCGAACTTGGCGCGGAACTGCGCTTCGGTCATCGGGTTGGCGGGGCCGCGGCCCATGGCGACGCTGGCGCTGGCCTTCAGCCGGCGGCCATCGGCCAGGGTCACGGTCACATGGCCCAAGGACAGATCCTCCGCGTCATGCGCGCTCAGCCGCACCCGCGCCGCCAGCGCCTTGGTCGCGGCATCGTCCAGCAAGGGCGGCTCGAAATCGGCAAAGCCGACGCGGCCGGCCAGCAGGGCCCGCGCGGTCAGATACTGGGTCGAGAATTTCGCATCCAGCCCGTCGCGCGGCTGCGGCCGGTCGATGTTCTTTAGCCGGCGGGGATGCAGGGCCACCTCGACCGCGGCGATCTCGGCCCCGTCGATATCGTCGCGCAGCGCCGCGGCGGCGTCGATGGCGCAATGGATGAAGGCGCAGCAGGGATATTGCTTGATCGCGATCCCCGGCGCCAGCAGCGCATAATCTTGCCCCCAGCCGTCCAGCGCCGGCGACAGATCAGCGGGCACGCTGCCGTTGAAGGCGGCCATATAGCCGAACTTGTGTTCAAGCGCCGCCGGATTGGCGGTGAAGCCCGCCTGCGCCAGCAAGGCCGCCTGCAGCCCGTTGCGATTGGCCTGCCCCGCATGCAGCGGCTTGGTCATCGTGCCGGAATTGGCCCGCAGCCCTGCGGCACAAGACGCGGCAATGCCAATCGCCACCGCCATTTGCGGCGCCTGCAGGTTCAGCAGGCGCCCGCAGGCGACGGCCGCGCCCAGAACGCCGAAGGTTACGGTCGGATGCCAGCCGCGATCGGCATGGGCGGGGTTCGACAGCCGCGCGATGCGGATTTCCGCCTCGACCCCCGCGACATAGGCGGTCAGAAGATCGGCGCCGCTGACATCCTGCCGGTCGGCCAGCGCCAGAAGCGCCGGCACGATTGACACGGACGGGTGACCGTCCATTTCCAGATTGCAATCGTCGAAATCCAGCGCATGCGCCGCGATGCCGTTGACCTGCGCCGCATCCAGCACATGCGCCTGCCCCGGCTGACCGATCAGCGCCGCAGGGCCCGGGGCCATCGGCAGCACGGCCTGCACCTGACCCACCACCGCCTCCGAAGCGCCGGCGATCGCGCAGGCGACGGTATCGGCAAGGGCGCGGCTGGCCCAGTGCCGCACGGCGGGATCAAGATCGCCAAGAGAAAGGCCTGCGGCGCGGGCCGCAAGTTCGGGCGTCAGAGACGTCACGCGGGAAGCTCCTTCAAGGCGCGGCCCCCGGCTTTCGACCGGGGGCGCGGCATCAGTGTTTCAGGATCTGGTCAAGGAAGGCGCGGGTGCGTTCCTCGCGCGGGTTGCCGAAGAACTCTTCGGGCGGCGCCGCCTCGACCTTGCGGCCATCAGCCATGAAGACGACCTGATCGGCCACGGTGCGGGCAAAGCCCATCTCATGGGTCACGACGATCATCGTCATGCCGCTTTCGGCAAGCTCGATCATCGTATCCAGCACTTCCTTGATCATCTCGGGATCAAGCGCCGAGGTCGGCTCGTCGAAAAGCATGATCTCGGGCTCCATGCACAGGCTGCGGGCGATGGCCACGCGCTGCTGCTGGCCGCCCGACAGTTGCAGCGGGTATTTCTGCGCCTGTTCGGGAATGCGCACCTTGCGCAGGAAATGCATCGCCAGTTCTTCGGCGGCGGATTTCTTCATCTGCCGCGTCAGCATCGGGCCAAGCGTCAGGTTTTCCAGAACGGTCAGATGCGGGAAAAGATTGAAGTTCTGGAACACCATGCCGATGTTGCGGCGGATCTTGTCGATGTTTTTCACATTGTCGGTCATCTCAAGGCCGTTGACGAAGATGTCGCCGGACTGGTGCACCTCCAGCCGGTTGATGCAGCGGATCAGCGTCGATTTACCCGAGCCCGAAGGGCCGCAGACGACGACGCGTTCGCCCTTCGCAACATCAAGGCTGACTTCGTGCAGAACCTGGAACTGGCCGTACCATTTCGAGACGTTCTTCATCTGGATGACCGGCTCGGCGGTCGCGGCAAGCGGGGCGGTGGGGGCGGTCTGGGTCATGGGAAACTCCGGGAAGGGGCGCTAGATGCGGCCCGCAGCGATCCACTTCTCCACCTGCCGCGCGTAACGCGAGAGGGCATAGCCGAAGAAGAGGTAGACAGCGGCGACGAAGAGATAGGCCTCGACATAGAACTTGCGCCAAAGCGGGTCCTGCATCACGGCGGTGGTCGCGGTCAGGATGTCGAACAGGCCGATGATGATCACGAAAGAGGTGTTCTTCATCGCCGCGATGATGTGGTTGGTGATCGCGGGCAGGCTGATGCGCAGGGCTTGGGGCAGGATGATACGGGTGGTCGTCTGCCAATAGGTCAGGCTCAGCGAGGTTGCGGCCTCGTATTGCCCACGCGGGATGGCCTGAAGACCGCCGCGGATCACCTCGGCCTGATAGCAGGCGAAGAAGATCGCGATCCCCACGGTGATGCGCAGCAGCTTGTTCACCTCGACGCCGGCGGGCAGGAACAGCGGAAAGACGTTCACCGCGACGAAAAGGATGGTGATCAGCGGCACGCCGCGCAGCGATTCAATGAACACAACCGAAACGCCCCGGGCGACCGGCAACGGCGCGCGCCGGCCCAGGGCCAGAAGCACTGCGATGGGCATCCCGATCAGCACCGTTCCGGTGAAGAGCAGCATGGTCAGCGGCAGCCCGCCCCATTCCGAGGTCGGCACGAAGCGCAGACCTAAGACGCCGCCAAACATCAGCACCCCAATCGAGACGACGGCAAAGATCCACAGCGGCACCAGGAAGCGCAGGTTCCAGCAGCGCGGCCAGAGCGACAGGACGACGGTGGCAAGATAGATCACCATCATCAGCACCAGCCGCCAGTGTTCCTCGTAAGGATAAAGCCCGAACAGCATCGGCCGGTGCTTTTCCACGATCACCGCCCAGCAAGCGCCGGTGGCGGCGCGGCAGAGCTCGGGGTCGGTGGTGTAGAAGACGGCGTTCACGACGCCCCAATCCAGCACGAACCACAGCACGCGGATCACCACCGCCGCGACGGCCAGCGTCAGCAGCGTCTGCCAGATCGAGCTGAAGAGGTTGGTCTTCAGCCACAGCCCGGCGGAGAACCGGGCGTTCGGATCATAGGCACTGACCGGCGCCGCAGCTTCTGTTGTTGCAAGGGCCATGTCTCAGCGCTC
The DNA here is from genome assembly GCF_044142105.1 of Neotabrizicola paludis. NCBI lineage: Bacteria > Pseudomonadati > Pseudomonadota > Alphaproteobacteria > Rhodobacterales > Paracoccaceae > Neotabrizicola > Neotabrizicola paludis. Next base: position 350,958 of record NZ_JBGTYM010000003.1, on the reverse strand, counting down.
CTTGATCGCGACGAGGCGGTTGTAGAAATTCATCGCGATCGAGGTGACGAGGCTGACGATCAGATAGACGACCATCATCACCGCAATGGCCTCGACCGCCTGGCCGGTCTGGTTCATCACCGTGTTGCCGATGTTCACCAGATCCGGGTAGCCGATAACGACGGCGATCGAGCTGTTCTTGATCAGGCTGACATATTGGCTGGTCAGTGGCGGCACGATCACCCGCAGCGCCTGGGGCAGAACGACATAGCGCAGGATGAAGCGCGGCCGCAGCGCGATGGACCGGGCGGCCTCGACCTGACCGCGCGGGGTGGCCTGAATGCCGGCCCGCACGATTTCGGCGATGAAGCCCGAGGAATACAGCGCAATCCCCGCCATCAGCGCCACGAATTCCGGGCTGATCGTTGCGCCGCCGGCGAAGTTGAAGCCCTGGCGTTCGGGAAAGCTCAGCTCATGCGGGGCGCCGAAGCCCAGCCAGGTCAGCAGCGGCAGACCCAGGATCAGCCCGACCGAGGGCCAGAGCATGTCGATATAGCGCCCGGTCGCCTCGCGGTGGCGGCGCGCCAGACGGGCCGCGATCACCGCCGCCACGATCCCGATCGCCAGCGCGGCCAGCATCCAGGCATGCGCCGGATCGGCGACCGGCATCAGGAAGGTCAGCCCGCGGTTCGACAGGAAGCCCAGACCCCAAAGGTCCAGCGCCTGACGCGGGGCGGGAAGGTTGCGGATCACCGCGGCCCAGAAGATCACCTGCAGGATCACCGGAATGTTGCGGACGATTTCCACATAGGTCAGCGCGATCCGCTGCAGAAGCCAGTTGCTGGACACCCGCATGATGCCGACCGCAAAGCCGATCACCGTGGCCAGCACGATGCCCGCTGCGGAAACCGACAGCGTGTTCATCAGCCCGACCATCAGCGCCCGGCCATAGGTATCGCGCGAGGAATAGCCGATCAGCGTCTCGCCGATCTCGAATTGCGAGACTTCCTTCAGAAAGCCGAAGCCGGTGGCGATGTTCTGCCGGCTCAGGTTCTCGACCACGTTCTGATATAGATAGAGGCCCAGAAGCGCGACGGCCGCTGCCAGCGCGATCTGATAGATCACGGTGCGGAAGCCTTCGCTGTAGAGGATATCTTTAAGGGGGCGCTTCGGCGGCTTTGCGCTGCGGCCCGCAGTGGCATCGGTCATGTCGGAATCCCGGCGATGGCAGTGTCGGCTAACCCTCCGCAGGCGGCTGGTCCGGTGCGGAGGGTCGTTTCAGATGTTTGCCAAACCTACTGCATCGGGAAGCCGTAGAGCAGCCCGCCTTCGGTCCAGAGGGCGTTCAGATCCCGGTCCAGCGCCACCGGGCTTTCCGGGCCGAAATGGCGCATGTAGATATCTTCGTAGTTCCCCACCTGCTTGACGATCGCATAGGCCCAGGTGTTGTCGACACCCAGTTTGGTGCCGTTGTCGCCGATCACGCCCAGAAGCGTCTGGATATCCGGGTCGTCCGAGGCCTTCATCTCGTCGACATTGGCCTGGTTCACGCCCAGTTCCTCGGCGTTGAAAGTGGCGAAGGTAACCCATTTCACCAGATCGTACCACTGGTCGTCGCCCTGCCGCACCGCCATGGCCAGCGGTTCTTTCGAGTAGATGCCGGGCAGGATCATGTGGTCGGCGGGATTTTCGGTGTCAAAGGCTGCCACGCCCGGCAGGGCGGCCTTGTCCTTGGTCAGCGCATCGCAACGTCCGGTCACATAGGCGTCGACCAGTTGCTTGTTGTTCTCGATCACGACCGGCGTGTAGGTCATGCTGCGGGCGGCGAAGATCTGCGCCACATTGCGCTCGGTGGTCGAGCCGGGCGCCATGCAGATCGCCGCGCCGTCCAGATCCTCGATCTTCGCGATGCCATCGGCCTTGCGGACCAGAAAGCCGGTGCCGGTGTAAAAGATCGGGGGCGCGAAATTCAGCCCCAGCGCCGTGTCGCGGCTGAGCGTGGCGGTGACGTTGCGGGCCAGAACATCCACCTCGCCCGACTGGATGGCCGGAAAGCGCTGTTGCGATGACAGCGCGACGAAGCGCACCTTCGTGGCATCGCCAAAGACGGCCGCCGCAATGGCGTGGCAGAAATCGACCTCGAAGCCGCTCCAGTTGCCCTGACTGTCAGGCGCGGCAAAGCCGTGACGCGCCGGGTGAACCCCGCACAGCAGCTCGCCCCGCGCCTTCACGGCTGCCAGTGTATCGCCCGATTCCGCTTGCGCCATGGTCGCGCCAGTCGCCGCAAGAGCCATAGTCGCAGCTGCGGCAAGCCGGGTCAGCTTCGCTTCTTTCATCGTCTTCCCTCCTGTTGCGGGGCTGTTCCAATGATCAGGTTGACGCCCCTTGCTTCACTGTATACAAATGTTTTGCGATGCATGCAACAGTGAACTGATCGAACGAAGGTGCCGGGAATGAGCGAAGAAAATCTGGGATTTGACACGAGGCTGGCCCATGCCGGCCGCTCTCCGGCGGATCATTCCGGGGCCGTGAACACGCCGGTCTACCGCGCGTCGACAATCCTTTTCCCGAATCTTGCCGCCCTTGATGCCAAAGAGGGGGCAAAGCTGCGCTACGCCCGCCGCGGTACGCCGACGACGCATGCGCTGGAAGATGCCATTTGTGAACTGGAGCAGGCCGACCGCGCGCTGGTGTCGCCCTCGGGCGTCAATGCAATCAGCACCATCTTGATGAGTTTCGCCGAACCGGGCGCGCATATCCTGATGACCGACAATGCCTACGGTCCGGCGCGCAAGTTTTGTGAATTCACGTTGAAGAAATTCGGGGTGGAGACCACCTACTACGATCCAGTGATCGGTGCCGGGATCGAAAGCCTGATCCGGCCGGAAACCCGGCTGATCTGGATGGAATCCCCCGGCTCGCAGACTTTTGAGATTCAGGATGTGACTTCCATCTGCGAGGTCGCCCGCAAGCATGGCATCGCCACCGCAATCGACAACACCTGGAGCGGTGGTTATTTCTGCCAACCGCTGATACAGGGCGCCGACATCTCGGTCCAGGCAGGAACGAAATACATTTCCGGCCATTCCGATCTGATGCTTGGCACCATCGCCTGCCGCGACGGCGTCTATGACCGCCTGCGCGATACCTATCTGCGCTTCGGCGTCTGCATCGGCGGCGATGATGCCTATCTGGCGCTGCGCGGCCTGCGCACCCTGGCGGTGCGGATGGCGCAACATCAAGCCAGCGGCCTCAAGGTGGCGAACTGGCTGGTGCAGCAACCCGAGGTGATGCGGGTCATGCATCCCGGCCTGCCGAGTGACCCCGGCCACGCGCTATGGGCGAAACACTTCACCGGGGCCTCCGGGCTTTTCGGCTTTGTGATACGAGAGACTGATCGCGTAGCCCTTGCCCGGATGTTCGACGGTTTGCGCCTCTTCGGCATGGGTTCAAGCTGGGGTGGCTTTGAAAGCCTTCTGGTTCCATCGAACCCGTCGGTCTACCGCAGCGCCACACAATGGGCGCCTGGGGGGCAAACCGTGCGCATCCATGTCGGGCTTGAGAACGCGGACGACCTGATCAATGAATTGCGCCGCGGTCTTGATCGCCTCAACGGCTAGTGCCGGGCATAGCAGGACCGGCAGTGCAAGCGTCTGGCGCGAAAGGCAGAACATTTGTATACATGACTCAACCACATGCCTCAAAGCTGTTAACTGGCGGGGCAGCGACGCGAAGGGCAGGCATAGGCATGAAGCGCGAGATCGAACCCGACGAAGCCAAGCGCAGCCCGCTGGACCACATCATGACGCTCATCGAGCAGGGTGAATTGCGCCCGGGCAGCCGACTGACCGAGGTGGAGCTTGCACAGCGGCTTGGCATCAGCCGCACGCCGGTGCGTGAGGCGCTGCACCGGCTGCATGCCATGGGCTTGGCCGAACATGGCCCGCAGCGTGGGTTGATCGTCGCCCATATGAGCTATGATCAATTGCGCCAGCTCTTCTCGGTCCGCGAAGGGCTGGAAGGCATGGCGACCCGCCTTGCCGCAGAACATGCGTCACGCGCCGAGGTTGGGCTTCTGCGCGACATGGTCGAGGCCGACAAGGGATTGCGCGACCCGGTCAAACTGCTCGAGCGCAATAAGATGCTTCATCGGCTGATCGTGCAGGCGTCGCACAACAAGTTCATGATCGAAGCTCTTGGCAATCTTCGGGTGCATCTGAGCCTGCTTTCCGGCTCGACCTATGCAAGTGCCGAACGTGTCGAAGCTGCTCAGAAAGAACATGAGGAAATCGTGGGCGCCATCGCCGACGGCGACGGTGACCGCGCGGAGCGGGCGGCGCGTCAGCACATACTGTCAGGCTACAGGGTGCGGCTGAAGATGATGGCGGAGGCCGGTCAAGGCTGATCACCTCAGTCCTTCGCCCGGTTTGCAGCGCAGGCGGCAGAACACGCCAAAATCTACGACTGCTGCCGCTCAACGCAGAGCTTTGCGACAAAACCTACCGAGGCCTGTGAAACCAAGACCCCGCGCGTGATCGTGATGTCCGGCGACTGACCGGCACGCGCCTAGAGCGATTCCGCGCCGTCGATCACAAGGGCATGGCCGGTCATGAAGGATGAGCGGTCCGAAGCGAGGTAGACGATGCTTTCGGCAATCTCTTCCGGGGTGCCCCAGCGCCCCATCGGGATCGTGTCGGCGACGTAGCTTTCAAGCGCCGCCCGCCCGCCCATCTGGCTTTCGAATCCGGCGTTGAACACCGTGTCCACGAAACCGGGGCAGAGCGCGTTGCAGCGGATGCCATGGCGGGCATAGTCGACGGCGATCTGGCGGACCATGGCGATGACGGCGTGCTTGGTCGTGCAATAGGCGATCATCTCGCGGTCATACTGGACCCCGGAGTTGGAGGCGGTGATGATGATCGACCCGGTTCGCTGCGGCTTCATCACCGCCATGGCGGCGCGGGCGGCGGTGAAATGCGACCGGACGTTCAGCCGCCACGAGTGGTCCATTTCGTCAGGGGTGACTTCCTCCAGGCTGCCGGGAATCTGGATGCCGGCATGGGAATGCAGGATGTCCAGCCGACCGAAGCGGCGATGGGTGGCCGTGATAGCGGCTTCCAGCTCGGCGTCGCGGGTCACGTCAAGGCCCTGGGCATGGGCTCGCCCTCCGGCTGCAATGATCGCATCGGCGACGGCATTGGCGCGGGCAGGATCGAGGTCGGTTACCACCACTTCTGCCCCGTTCCTGGCAAGCGCCAGCGCCCCCGCCCGGCCGATGCCGGCGCCTGCCCCGGTCAGGAAGGCCACGTGATCCTTGAGAAGCGTCCCGTCCTTCATGGCTTAGCTTGCTTTCCGGCTGCGGCCGCGATGCAGGATCGATTGCGCTACGACGAGGATCAGGAGCGAGACTGCCAGGACCATCGTGCCGATGGCATTGATCTCGGGCGTCACGCCGCGTCGGATCGAGGAGAAGACGTAGATCGGCAAGGTGGTTTCCGATCCCGCGACGAAGAAGGCGATGATGAAGTCATCGAAGCTGAAGGTGAAGGAAAGGAGGAACCCGGCAAGGATCGCCGGGAAGATCTGCGGCAGGGTCACTTGCCGGAAGGTGCCCCATGGCGTGGCGCCAAGATCGGCCGAGGCCTCGATCAAGCTGCGATCCATGCCGGCCACGCGCGCTCGGACGATGATGACCACCAGCGCCATGGCAAAAAGCCCATGCGCGGCGATCAGTGAGCCCTTGCCGAGATGCAACTGCGGAGCGGCTTCGGCTAGGGGCCAGAGCGCGGCGATGGCCGGGTTGATCCAGTCGAACAGGGTGACGAGCGCGATCAGGGTGGCGATGCCGATGACGATGCCGGGCACCATGACGGCGATGTAAAGCAGGGCGTCGAAGATCAGCCTTGGCCGCCCAGAGACGCCCTGCAGCGCAAGGGCGGCCAGGGTGCCCGCTATGGTGGCCAAGGTGGCCGAGGCGAAGGCGACGGTGGCGCTGGTCTGCAGCGCCTCCATCACGAAGGGATTCGACAGGGCCTTGCCGTACCACTGCGTGGAAAAGCCCTGCAATTGCGCGGCGTGGCGGCCCGCGTTGAAGGAGAAGACCGCGATGACCGCGATGGGGACGTAGAGGAACAGGTATACCGCAAGCGCGTAGGCCCTCATCGCGCCCTCACATCAGGGAAACGTCGTCACGGCCCCCGGCCCACTTGCGCGTGGCGCGCATATAGGCGGTGACGGTGACAAGCATGATGACGACAAGCGCGACCGCGACCGCCGCGCCGAAGGGCCAGTTGCGCGATTGCAGGAAAAGGTCGACCAAGGCATTTCCGACGAAGAACACCTTGCCGCCGCCCAGCATCGCGGGGATCAGGAATTCGCCCATCAGAAGGATGAAGACCAGCATGCAGCCGGTGGCGACCCCGGGCAAGGAAAGCGGCAGCGTCACTTGAAGGAAGCTGCGCCAGGGCGGGCTGCCAAGATCGGCCGAGGCTTCCAGCAGGCGCTTGTCCAGCCGTTCGAGGCTGACATAGATCGGGAAGACCATAAGCGGCAGATAGCCATAGATGATGCCGGTCAGCACGGCGAAGGGCGTGTAGACAAGCCGCGGATTACCAAGCCCGGTCAGGGAAATAAGCTTCGGAATCCCCTGGCCGCCCAGCAGATAGATCCAGGCATAGGACCGGATCAGCATCGAGGTCCAAAACGGCACTATGACGAGGATCAGCAGCAGCGTGCGCCATTTCGGATCGCATCTGACGGCAAGGTAGTAAGCCAGGGGGTAGGCGATCAGCAGACACAACACGGTGCCAACCGGGGCGAGCACCAACGTGTTCTGGAACGCTGTCCAGCGCGTGCCGAGATTGGCAAAATTCTCGAAGGTGAAGGCGGCAGAGTAGCCCCCGGCCGCCGCGCGCTCGCCGAAGCTGAAGACAAGGACGACCACCAGCGGCAGCACCAGCATGGCCAGAAGCCAAAGCGCGGCGGGAGCGAGCAGAAGCCCTGTCTTCAACCTGGGCGACATGGCTTCAGGCCGATTTGAAGCGCGCCATCAGCTCGGCGCGGTTGGGATCGGTCAGAGTGACGGCGGCCCCGAATTCCAGCGCGTCCAGAAGTTCCTTCGCCGGATACAGGATCGGGTCGGCCAGAATCTCGGGCGGCATCAGGGCGTCTACCCTGCTGTCGGCGGTGGGATAGCCGTGGAACAACGCTTCCTTGGCGTTCACCGCCGGGTCCAAGAGGAAGTTTATCAGCGCATAGGCCGCGTCCAGATGCGGCGCGCCTTTCGGGATGGCGTAGAAATCGGACCAGAGCTCGCCGCCTTCCTTGCCCAGCACATACTCGATTTCCGGCATGTCGCGGTTCATCTGCTTGCCGTCGCCGGTCCAGCAGATCGTCATCCAGGCATCGCCCGACCGCATCGAGGGCTGGTAGTCCGAGGAAATGGCAAAGAGATGCGGCTTGGCGTCAAGCAGCAGCTTCTCGGCGTCGGCCAGTTCCTTCGGATCGATCGAGTTGAAGGAATAGCCGAAATATTTCAGCGCATTGCCGATGGTGGTCAGCTGATAGTCATGCACCATGGTCCGGCCGGTAAAGTCGGTCATGGTCAGGTCCCAGAATTCCTTCCAGGTGGTAAGCTTGGGTTTGTCGCCAAGGTTCGCGGTGTTCACGGCAAAGCCGGTGGTGCCCCAGTTCTTGGATACGGCATAGACCTTGCCATCCACCGTGCCCGGCCCGGCAAAGCGTTCGTTGAACGCGGCGGGGTCGTAGTTCGGGATGCGCGACAGGTCGAGCGGCTCGATCAGATCTTCTCCGACATAGGTGGTGATCGTGTAATTCGTCGGCACGAAGACATCCCAGCCCGAACCGCCCGCTTGCAGCTTCGCCAGCATCTCTTCGTTGGAACCGAAGACGTTCACATCAACCGCCGCGCTGGTGGCGGCGGTGAAAGCCTCGAAATTCGCTGGGTCGTGGTAGTTGGGCCAGGTCGCAAGAACGACACGATCGCCAATTGCGCCTTGCGCCCAGGCGGCGGAACGCAGGCCCGGCATAGCGGCGCCCAGAACTGCCGTTGCCGTGCCAAGGCCCGTCACGCCCAGAAAATGGCGGCGTGTGACCGAGCCCTTCTTGTACCGGTAAAGCTCGGCCATGAATTTTTCGCGTGAGATGAAGTCCTTCCGGTCGGTCATGTTCAGTCTCCCGTTGGGTTTCAGTCGTTGCTGAGAATGAGAGCCGCGCCATCGCGCCAGCTCGCGTATCCGGTTTCGCCCGGTTCGAATGTGCCCTCGCCTGCTTCGACCTGACGCGAAGCGAGGACAAGGAATTGTCCAAGATCGGGGTTGCGCACCAGATATTCGGTGTGTTCGCCCAGAAAGATGCGGTTGATCACCGTGACAGGCACGCCGACCTTGCTCCGCGTCAGGTGAATCTGTTCGGGTCGCAGGCTCGCAGTCGCTGTATCGCCGTGGACCAAGCCCTCGACCGCGGGGCCGATGAACCTTACGCCGTTGGGGCCGAACAGCCGGGCAGTCCCGCCTTCGACGCCTTCCACCGTTCCAGAGAAGAAATTGGACTTGCCGACGAAATCTGCGACATAGCGGCTTTTGGGTCGGTCATAGAGATCGCGCGGGCTGCCGATCTGGACGATCTCGCCCTCGCGCATGATGCAGATGCGGTCGGACATCGACAACGCCTCTTCCTGGTCATGGGTGACCAGGATGAAGGTGATGCCAAGCTGGCGCTGGAGGGTCTGCAACTCGATCTGCATGTCGTGGCGGAGCTTCTTGTCCAGGGCCGCCATCGGTTCGTCCAGAAGAAGCATGTTCGGTTCGTTGATGATCGCGCGCGCCAGCGCCACGCGCTGCTGCTGGCCGCCGGACATTTCCCAGATGCGCCGGGGGCCGAAGCCGGGAAGGCGCACGGTTTCCAGTGCCCGGTCGACAGCGGCGTCGATTTGCGCTTTCGGCGGTTTCGGACGCCGCTGCCGCAAGCCGTATGAGATATTCTCGGCCACGGTCAGATGCGGGAACAGCGCATAGTGCTGAAAGACCATGTTGACCGGCCGGTGATGCGCCGGAACATCGTTGACCTGCTGGCCGTCCAGAAAGACGGCGCCTTCGGTCGGGGCCTCGAACCCTGCAAGCATGCGCAGGGCGGTCGTCTTGCCGCAGCCGGAGGGGCCGAGGAAGGACAGGAATTCGCCCCGGCGGATCGTCAGGTTCAGGTTCCGCGCCGCGACGACCGAGCCGAACCGCTTGGTCGTGCCGCGCAGCTCTGCAATCGGGGAGTCATCCACCTGCATCACGCGCCCCACATCCACGTCTATGCCATGAAACCACAAAAATCGTAGAAAATGTGAGAAAAGTTGTATATACCACAAAATGCATAGAGTTTCAAAAATCCTACGATATGAGCATAGAGGTCCAGTTCGAGCAGATCGGTCGCCTGATCGCCGCCGAAGGCACGGGCGAGTTTCCACAACGTCTTGCGGATTTTCTACGCAGCATCGCGGTCTATGACTTCACGGTCATCTTCGGCTATTCGGGCACAGCCCGTCCGCTGGATCTTTACGACGACTTTCCGGGCAGCAAGCGGGCGATCTTCGTGACCGATTATCAGGCCGGGCCCTACCTGCTGGACCCGTTCTATCTTGCCGCGACACGACCTCTCGCCATGGGGCCGGTCGCGGACGGATTGTACCGCCTGCGCGATCTTGCGCCGGACCGGTTTTATCAGGGGGAATATTTCCGCAGCTACTATGCGCGGACAGGTCTGGCCGAAGAGATCGGCTTCTTCGTCGAGATCGGGCGGCATGCCAGAATCGTCCTGTCGCTGATGCGCGCGGACAAGGTGTTCTCGACGCGGGAACTGGCCACGTTGCGCAAGGCCTGGCCCGTGGTCGAAGCCGCCGTGCAGCGGCACTGGAAAGACCTTCCAGGCAGGTTCAAGACAACCGAGCTTGGCGCGGCGGGAACCGCGGACCCGCAGATCGAACGCCGCTTCCAGCGCTTCGGTGAAGGGCTGCTGACCCCGCGCGAGCGCGAAATTTCGGAATACACGCTGAAAGGCTACTCTGCGGAAGGGATCAGCCAGATCCTTGGTATTTCTTCTGGCACGGTGCGCATTCACCGGCGCAACATCTATACCAAGCTGGGCATCGGCTCTCAGGGCGAACTGTTCGCGCGGTTCATCGACACATTGACCAAGGACCGTTGAGCTTTCGGCAAAGCCCTGGCGCAAGGGCTGGCGGCTGGGGGCACCAGTCAGCCGCAGCCCGGACTGCTGATCCGGGTCTCGTCAGAACTTCTCGGCGGGCCTTGTCAGAATGTCAATCGACGCGCGAAACCTGCCCCCGTTGCGACCGAGGTGGCAGCGGAAATCTGACCTGCCGGGCCAAGTGGATTTTCCGCGCGCCGTGGGGGTTTGCGGCAGCACGCAAGGCTTTCACACCAGCCCGTTGCTGACCAACGCACGATAGATCGTGTCACACGCCTGCGTCTGCCCCGACGGAACGCCCGACCTCCTGACGGGTCTCCGGGTGGCGCCCGACGCCGTTCAGCCCGGGGATGGTGACCGGGCGACCACCAGTGAGAGAAAATCCCGAAGTTCTGGCGAGGTGTTGGCGCTGTTCCAGGCGATGGCGATGCGCGACCTGAAAAGCGGGTGGTCGATCCGGCGCGCAACCACGCCTTGCCCCAGAACCCCGACCAGGCTTTCGGGAAAGACCGTGACACCCAGCCCCGCCGCGACCAGCCCCGCAATGGCCAGCGTATGCGCCGCCTCAAAGCGCGGGGTCAGCGACAGGCCCTCGGCGCCGAACAGGCTTTCCAGCCGCCAGCGATATTCGTCCCATTCCTGCATCTCCCCCAGGACAAGCGGCTGCTCCGCTACCTCCGCCGGCGTCACGGAAGCGCGAAGCGCCAGCGGATGCGTGACCGGCAGGACCGCATAAAGCGGCTCATCTGCGAGTTGTCGGCTGTGGAAATCGGGGTGATCAAACCCGCCGATCAGAAAGCCCGCATCGATCTCGTTCTTCGCCAGGGCGAGTTTCTGCGCCTGTGTGCGCAGATAGATCGTCGTCAGACGGACATAGGGATAGGCTGCGTGATATTGCGCGAGCAGACCGGGCATCAATTGCGGCGCGGCAAAGGTCATATAGCCGATGCGCAGCCCGTCGGTATGGCCCGAGGCGACACGACGGGCCGCTTGAACCGCGTCGCGATAGCTGTCCATCAGCGCCGCGTTGTCTCGATAGAAGGATTCGCCCGCAGGTGTCAGCGACACTTCCCGAGTGTTGCGCTGTAGCAGCCTGAAGCCCAGAAGATGCTCCAGTTTCTGGATGCGCCGCGTCAAGGCCGACTGGTCCAGGTTTAAGCGCTCCGCACTGCGGCGAAAGTTAAGCTCTTCTGCAACAACGATAAATGATGACACGAGCTCAAGGCCACCGAAAGGTTTCACAACAGATTCCCGCCAATTTCCATGATGCATAACATGCATCAATCCTTGATCAATGACCATTTCATTTTCGTCTTTACCCCTCGCATCCTTGGCCCAGATGCCCTGCATCGCTCTGCGGGGCACGTCTTAGGAACGGAGAGACACATGCAAGACCTTGACCCGAAAGAACTGGACCGCCTGCTCCAGCAGGCCTTCGATACGGCCAGCAAGCTTTACAAGGAACGGGGTTTCCAGCGCCGCGTCGGCCTTGGAAACCGGCCCGCGCTGATCAGCGTCGACCTTGCGAATGCCTGGACGCGGCCCGGCAATCCCTTCACCTGCGATCAGGAAAAGATGGACGGAGAGATCATCCCATCGATGCAAAGGCTGCTCGCGGCCTGCCGCGCGAATGGGGTGCCGGTCATTCACGTCACCACCGCCTATGAGATCACCGACCGCACGTCACCCTTCACCGATATGGGTCTCTGGCATGACAAGATCCCGGTCGATGTCGTGAACCTCAAGGACAAGGAACTCTGGGCCATCGACAGTCGGATCGCGCCGGTCGAGGGCGAATACACGCTTCTGAAGAAGCGCGCCTCGGCCTTTCACGGCACGGAACTCGCGGGCATCCTGCGTGCCGCGAATGTGGACACGATCCTGGTCACTGGGGTGACCGCCTGTGCCTGCGTGCGTCAGACCATCTGTGACGGGCTGGCCGATGGGTTCAGAACCATCGCGGTCAGGGAAGCCATCGGCGATCGCGTACCGGGGGCAGTCGCCTGGAACCTCTTCGACATCGACGCCAAGTTCGGCGATGTGGTCAGCGTCGACGACTGTGTCGGCTATCTCAACGGGATCAAGGATCGCCAGGCCGCAGCCTAGCCCTGAATCCTATGGCTGCGCCGCCGGCTTCCGGGCCGAGCGGCGCAGATATTTCAGGAACGTGTCCAGCGCCTGCGACCGGCTTGTCCTGTCCCAGACCGCCGTGACCGGCAGCTTGTTGGTCACATCGCTGAGCGGCCGCACCACGACGCCCTGACGCGGCAGATTGCCGACACAGCTTGAATAGATGGTGATCCCCACTCCGGCCACGACCAGGCCGAAGATGCCCTCGCTGTTCGACGCCTCGAGCGCGATGTCCGGGAAAAAGCCCCTGCTGCGACATTCCGCGAAAAGGCGATTGCGAAAGGCAGACCAGTTGTCGCCCGTGCCAAGGACGAACTTCTCTTCCGAAAGTTCGGCCAGTGTCAGCGCCTCACGCGCGCAGAGGCGATGAGATGCCGGCAGAAGCGCGACATAGTCATCCTCGTCGAATGTCAGGCTGCTGGTTGTCTTGTGCTCGAAAGCGCCGATCATGAATCCGATGTCGATCGTCTGCTGCAGCAAGGCCATGTGCTGCGCGGTGGTCGGCATGAAGATCAGGTTCAGCCGGATATCGGGATGCGCCCCCGCAAAGTCGCGCAGCATATGCGGCAGCCGCCCGTTGATCGCGAAATCCGTGTAACCGATTCTTAATTCCCCCCGGATGCCGCGGGCCGCGTGGCGCGCGCTTGCCACGGCTCTTTCGATCTGCGCTTCGACGCTGGCTGTCTCGGCCAGAAAGGTCTTGCCGGCCTCGGTCAGCTCGACCCGGCGCGTCGTCCGCAGCAAGAGCGGCGCCCCGATCTCGGCCTCAAGCTGCTGAATGATCTTGGAAAGCGCGGGTTGCGCTATGTGAAGCTGATCCGCTGTCCGACCGAAGTGAAGCTCTTTACCAAGGGCCGTGAAAGCGCGCAGATGACGAAGATCCAAGCTCATTCTGTACTCGAAATTTGATATCAATGTGGAATTAATAAAATGACAATTGATATTTTACAATCACTGTCGCAACCCGCATCGTAGCCCGACAACACAAGGAGGACCGGCCAAGGCATCGCACCTGCCGGCCCAACAGAACAGGGAAGTAGACACAGATGACAGCCGATCTTCGCACCGCGACCTCCCTCTCCCGCCGCCGCATTCTTGGCCTGCTCATGGCCGGGGCCGCCCTTCCCGCGCTCATGCCCAGGGCAGCGCAGGCGGCGGGCGGAACCATCGTGGTTTCCAATTGGGGCGGCGACTGGAACGACCGGACAGTCCGCTTCGTTGAGAAGCCACTCCTTGAAGACAAGGGCTTCACCCTCGTTCGCGATCTGGGAATGGAGCCGGAGCGCAAGGCCAAGCTTCTCGCCGAAAAGCGCATCCGCCGCGCCTCGGTCGATGTGATCCACGTCAACAGCTCGGATGCGTACGAACTGCGCCAGCAAGAGGTGGTGGCGGAACTGGATATGGCGCAGATCCCGAACTACGCCGATGTCGTGGAAGAGCTTAGAGCGCCCTACTTCGTGCCCTGGCTCTACAGCGCGGTCGTCATCATCTACAACAAGGACAAGGTCTCGGAGCCGCCGAAATCTTATGCTGAGCTTTTCGATCCGAAATGGGCGGGGCGCATCGGCCTGACCAACCAGCTTTATTTCAACTACATGATGATGGCCGGACTGGTCTCCAAAGGCGACATGACCAGCGTCGAGGATGGCAAGCCCATGCTCGAGAAGCTGGCCGCCGAAAACGGGCCGCGGCTCTATGCGGCGCATCAGCAGCTGCAGGCCGGGCTGGCGAATGGCGAAGTGGATATCGCTGTGAACTACAAGGCCCGCGGCCTGCAATGGGCCAAGGACGGCCTGCCGCTGGCGATCCAGTATCCCGAGGAAGGGGCGATCGCCGTAACCTTCGGCGCCTGCCTGACGGAGTTCGGCCCGAACCGCGACGGCGCTTATGCCTATCTCGACGCGATGCTCGATCCGCAGGCGATGGCGGGCCTGGCCGAGGCGAGCCTCTACGCCCCCGCCAATAGCAAGGCGACCCTGTCGGACGAACTGCGCGCCCTGGTCGACTTCTCGGAAGAGGAACGCAAGAAGATGCACTTCCTGGACTATGCCTATGTTGCCGAAAACACGGCGGCATGGCTGGAGTGGTGGAACAAATCCTTCGCGGTTTGATCCCGGATCTGGCCGGAGAAAGCGCATGAGCATGACACAAACCGCTGCCGGCAGCCCTGCTCCCGTCGCCCCGAAAGGGGCGGCTCGCAGGGCTGGCACCCCCATGCTGGCCGCGCCCGGCCTGATCTTCGTGTCTCTGGGCCTTCTGTTGCCGCTCGCATTGATGCTGCGCAACAGCCTGAACCGCTACGACCCTGCCGAGTTGATGGTCAGCGCGGTCACGGCCGAGAACTATCTCAAGTTCTTCAGTGATGCCTTCTATCAAGAAGTGCTGTGGCGCACGGTCTGGATCTCGGGCCTGTCGACGGCGATCTGTCTGGTAGCGGGCGTGCCCGTCGCCTATTTCCTGGCACGTCACGTCAGTGCCTTGGCCAAGCGTATGCTGCTGATCGTCATCCTTGTGCCGCTGCTGATCGGCAATGCCGTGCGCACATCGGCCTGGATGCTGATCCTGAACGACAAGGGGGTGCTTGCGGCATTCCTCGGGCTTTTCGGGCATGAGGGACCGCTTGGCCTGATGTATTCGGCGCCGGGCGTGATCATCGGTCTCGTCTCGGTTCTACTGCCTTTCATGATCATCACCCTGAACAGCGTCTTCGAATCCATCGACCAGAACCTGGAAGATGCCGGTCAAAGCCTGGGCGCTGGCCATTTCACCATCATGCGCCGCATCGTGTTGCCGCTGGCGATGCCCGGTATCCTTGCCGGCTCGGTTCTGTGCTTCATCCTCTCGATGAATGCCTATGCCACGCCGGTCCTCATCGGTGGCCCCACCTTTCACATGATGGCGCCGACCGTCTATCAACAGATCGCCAAGGTGATGAACTGGCCCTTCGGTGCCGCCCTGGCCTTCATCCTCATGGCCGTCACGATGATCCTGACCGTCGGCGTCTCGGTCGTCGTGCAACGCAGATACCGGAAATGGAGCGAATGATGCGCGCGGGTCAGTCCACGTCCATCCGTCTGGGCTATACAGCCTTCAGCATGCTGGTGATCGGCTTCATCGTCCTGCCGCTGATCTTCATCATCTGGATGAGCTTCTTCTCGAACAAGATCCTGTCCTTCCCGCCCGAGGGCTATACGCTGGACTGGTATCGCCGCGCCTGGGAACTGTCGGATTTCCGCAACGGGTTTTTCCTCAGCCTCCGCACCAGTCTGATCGCGACGGTCGTCGCGCTTTGCCTCGGCCTCCCTGCCAGCTTCGCGCTCGTCCGCGGCCGGTTCCGGGGGCGGGAGACCATAAACACGATCCTGATGTCGCCCATGGTCGTTCCCGGTATCGTCGGGGGCAGCGCGCTGTTCGTCTTTTTCCTCGAGGTCGAGTTTCTGACCGGCTGGCGTGTCGCGGGCACCAATCTGGGGCTGATCGTAGCGCATAGCCTGATCGCGCTGCCCTGGATGATCCGTCTGGTGACCACTTCGCTCATCAGCGTGAACCCCTCGATAGAAGAAGCAGCCAGCAGCCTTGGCGCCGCACCGCTGACCGTCTTTTTCCGCATCACGCTGCCGGTCATCAAGCCGGGGGTGATCGCCGGATCGCTGTTCGCCTTCATCAACTCGTTCATCGACCTTGAAAAGTCGATCTTCCTGATCGGACCTGACAGCACCACCCTGCAGATCGCGTTGATCAACTACCTCGAATGGAACTTCGATTCGACCATCGGCGCCGTGGCGACCGTACAGATCGTGCTGATCACGGTGCTTCTGCTGATCACCGACCGCTACGCCAAACTCAGCCGCGCCTTCTGAAAGGACAAAAGCATGCCGGACGTCGTTCTTCAGGATGTCGCAAAGCACTATGGCACATCGGTGGCCGTCGCGAATATGTCGCTCCGCATCGGCGACGGTGAACTGGTCGCGCTTCTAGGCCCCTCGGGCTGCGGCAAGACCACGACCCTGCGCATGATCGGAGGCTTTGTCGACACGACCAGCGGGCGCATCACGGTGGGCGGACGCGATGTGACCGCCCTGCCCCCAAATCGGCGCAACATGGGCTTCGTCTTCCAGAACTACGCACTTTTCCCGCATATGACCGTGGCGCAGAACGTGGCCTTCGGGCTTGAGATGCGGGGCGTGAACCGCAGCGATACCGACCGCAAGGTGCGCGAGGCGCTGGTGCGGGTGCGCCTGGCCCAATATGCCGACCGTCTTCCCCGGCAATTGTCCGGCGGTCAGCAACAGCGCGTGGCGCTGGCCCGCGCGCTGGTGATCGAACCCGATGTTCTTCTTCTGGACGAGCCGCTGTCCAACCTGGATGCCTCGCTGCGGCAAGAGATGAAGATCGAGATCCGCCAATTGCAGCAATCCCTGGGACTGACGACCGTCTTCGTCACGCATGACCAGGACGAAGCGATGAGCACCGCCGACCGCATGGTGCTGATGTACAATGGCAAGGTCGAGCAGGTCGGTCCCCCGGACGAGGTCTACGGAACCCCCCGCTCGGCCTTCGCGGCGGGCTTTCTGGGCA
Source organism: Neotabrizicola paludis (assembly GCF_044142105.1). Taxonomy (NCBI): domain Bacteria; kingdom Pseudomonadati; phylum Pseudomonadota; class Alphaproteobacteria; order Rhodobacterales; family Paracoccaceae; genus Neotabrizicola; species Neotabrizicola paludis. The sequence continues at coordinate 334,059 of NZ_JBGTYM010000003.1, read as the reverse complement.
TCCCGAACCTTCTCCCCGGCAAGATGCTGCCAGGCCAGCAGGCCTTTGCGATTGAGGCCGGCCCCGTTCTGCGCCTTTCCGGCCAGGCGGCCGTCGCCGGGCGATCCTTCCTTGCCCTTCGCCCCGAAGTCATCTCGATTCTGCCGACCGCGCCTTCCGGCGCCGAGAACTGCCTTGCCGGCCAGGTCGAGATCATGACCTATCACGGTTCTGCCGTGGAATATCAGGTGCGCACCGAGACGGGCCTGACCCTGACCGCCCGCGCCGTGGCGGCCGGTCTGGGTGGGCCCGCGATCTTGCCCAAGGGCAGCCAGGTCTGGCTGTCCTGGCCCCCGACGGCAGGTGTGATCGTCAGCGAGAACTAGCTTTTCAGGAGTTGAAATGATGAACCAGTACACCCTCCTTTCGGAGGCCGAAAGCCTGCATGCCCGCCTGACCGTTCTGGACGGGCTGATCGTGTCCGATTTCGGCCCCGAGGTCTTTCGCGACATGCAGAAGGGCGGCATCACTGCGGCCAACTGCACCTGCTGCATCTGGGAAGATTTCACCGCGACGATGCGCAACATCATGCAGTGGAAGGCCTGGTTCCGCGACCATGGCGACCTGATCTTGCAGGTGAAGACCACCGCCGACATCCGCCGCGCCAAGGCCGAGGGCAAGACCGGCATCATCCTGGGCTGGCAGAACGTCACGGGCATGGAAGACCAGCTTGGCTATCTGCCGCTTTTCAAGGAGTTGGGCGTCGGCATCATCCAGATGGCCTACAACACGCAGAACCTTGTCTGCACCGGCTGCTACGAGACCAAGGACGGCGGTCTTTCCGATTTCGGCCGCGAGATGGTGGCCGAGATGAACCGTCTTGGCATCCTTTGCGACCTGTCGCATGTCGGCGCAAAAAGCAGCCATGACATCATTCTGGCCTCGACGCAGCCCGTCGCCTATTCCCATTGCCTGCCATCCGGTCTCAAGGCGCATCCGCGCAACAAGACCGACGAACAGCTGCGCTTCATCATCGACCATGGCGGCTTTGTCGGGGTGACGATGTTCACGCCCTTTCTGGCCCGCGGGGTGGATGCCACGGTCGACGACTATGTCGAAGCGATGGAATACGTCATCAACCTCTGCGGCGAGGACCGGGTCGGCTATGGCACCGATTTCACCCAGGGCCATGAGCAGCAGTTCTTCGACTGGATCACCCATGACAAGGGTTATGCCCGCCGTCTTACCGATTTCGGCAAGATCCAGAACCCCGCCGGCCTCGACACGATCGGCCATACGGGCGCGCTGACCGCCACAATGCTGCGCCGCGGCTGGAAGGAAGCGCGGATCGAGAAGATCATGGGCGAGAACTGGGTCGCCTTGCTGCGCGAGGTGTGGGGGGCCTGATAGGGTCCGCTCCTGCGCCGTCTGTTGCCTGGAATGGCGCGTGGTGCCGCGTACCCGCGCTGGATGCGGACGTTGATCAGGGCAAAGACCTTGGGATCAAGCTACGTCTGCGCCCGCGCCGGGAGCAGGCGCATTCGCCACCTTGGCACAGATGCGGGGGGCGCTCTTGCCTCACAGCCAGAACTGGACTCTTGCGACCAGCGCGCTGCCCGAGAGGCGGGCTTTCAGGGTCGGGCCTTCGCTTGAGGGTCCAATCTCGATTTCACCACATGACAAAGCGGGGTAGGCCAGTCGTCAAAGGCTGCACCGAACCGGACCGCACAAAAATCCTGACATGTTGGAATAACCGTCACGCCCCGGACGTTTCTCTTTCGATTGTGACGGCTGCATGACGGCGACGTTGTGCAGCGCCTGACCGGAGAGAACCTCGAAATGACCTGGTATTCGACCCTCAACCCCGATCTCGCAGCACTCAGGATGGGCTGGTGGTGAATCAGCCCACCAATCGCTGGTTTGAACCAGCGCGGCGCATTCCCGTGCGGATCGAGCTTGAGGGCGGGATGGACGCCTGGCCCACCAACGTCCGGGTCGGCGGCAAGGTCCATGCCGTCATCTTTGCCAGTGGCAGCGACAGTGGTCTCATCGTGCTGCTGGCGCGCAGCCTCCAGCGCCTCCGGTCCTGGGCAAGCTATCTGCACTGACATGTATGTCACGCCCCGCCCCGATCTGCGCGAAGACCCCAATTACGGCATTCGCCTTGGTCTGACCGGCGCGCTGGCCTATGCTGCGATCCCGCTCTTGGACCCCGCGCTGCCGCCGATCGTCGCGGCGCTGCCAGTGGGCCTGATCGCAGCACAGCGCCGGGCGTTTGATCCGGCCAAGCTGATCGGCGGGGTGGCCGCGATGATCATTGTGCCCTCGATGATGACGTGGCTGGTCGAGTCGTTGCGCCCCATGCCGTGGGCCTATGTCACGGTCATGTGGGGGCTCTACTTTCTTGGCTTCCTGATGATCCTGCGCTCTGGCGCACAGGCGGGCATGCTGCTCGTCGTTGTCACCGTGCTGATCTCGGTGATGGGAATACACGGCTGCGCCACGGTGGAAACGCTTCGCGATGGCATTGTCCAGGCGGCCCTTGTCGCGCTTGTCGTCGGTCCCATCGTGTATCTGCTGGTGCCGGCGCGCACCAAGGAACGCCATGTCGACGAACCGACGCCAGGACAGGGCAACCCGGTCAAAGGGGCGGCTATCCGGGCCACCATCCTCCTGGGCTTCAGCATCTGGCTCTACGCCGTGATGCAACCCTCCGACATGATGATGGCGGTGGTGGCGGCGATGGTCCTCGTGTTTCCGACCCGCCAGGCGGTGTTTTCTGAAGCAGCGCAGCGCGTGTGTGCAACAATCTACGGCAGCGCAGTGGCGCTTGGTGTTCTGGCACTGTTCGTCCTGTCGCAGCATCTGCCGATCATCCTGGGCCTGATCTTCCTTGGCGGCCTCTGGTTTGGCCAGAAAATGCTGTCCGGGCCGCAGCCCAGCATGGTTTATCAATACGCATTCTCGGTCATGCTGGCGCTTGTGGCAGGGGCGCTCAGCACGCAGGATGCGGGATACGCGGTCTTCATCCGTATCGTTCTCACCATGATGGGGGCATTTGCCGCCGCCTTCGCGATCGCACTGTTGGATAGGCTGGCCGCTCTGCGTTCAACCCGCGCAGAAACAAGCGCGCCATGAAACGCATCCGTCGCTGGCGACTGTGGCGGCGTCGGGTCATCCAAGCCAGCTCAGCCGGTATCGCCGCGTCAAAGCTACCGTCCACGGGGCCCGCCTCCTGGTCTTGCACCCAGCATCCCGGATCTCGCCCGTTTGTTGAAGCCGAGCGTTGGTCGTGACCCCTGCAGAACGGGGATAAAAATCCCGGAGGGACAGGACAGCGATCACCTATTTCTTGGTGAGGCGAACGCCAGCAGCCGCCGCTGCCGCCAGCACCAGACAGAGTCGTGTCATCGCTCACCGTCATGCGGCCAGCCGATCCAGCGCGGCACGGTCTGGACGAACTCCCCATACGCCGCGCCATTCGCAGCCATGAGCGCCTTTTCCTCGGACAGAACCTGCGTCCGCGCTGACCAGAGAAACAGGCCCGCGCTCAAGGCGGTCGGGATCGAAGGGATGGCCAGCGCCACACCCGCCAGCAGCAGCCCCTGCCCAAGGAAGGTCGGATTGCGCGAAAAGCGGAATAGACCGTCCCGCACCAACACCCCCGTCTCGCCCGCCTTCACGCCGACCCGCCACGACGCGCCCATCGCCCTCTGCGCCATGACGGCCAGCCCCGCGCCCGATGCCGCCATCATCGCGCCGACAAGGCCGAGAGGCGGAAACCGCCCCTCGGTCCAGAGCGGGTCGATCTTGTGCAGCACGGGCAGGATCAGCCACAGAAGCGGACCCGCGAGCGCCAGCACAAAGGCAGCGCGGAACCCGATCGCCGCCAGACGGTCGCGGCCCGTCGCCGCGTCGAAGAGCCACGCTGAACGCCCCGCCGCCCGCGCGGCCAGTCTCCCTCCCGCGAAGAAAAGGACCAGATAGACCGCAAGGACAGCGAGCACCGCCCAGCCGAAGAGATGCAGCATCTTAGCTCTTCTCCGGATTTTGGGCCAGCAGACGCAGGGCGTTCAGCGTCACGAGGACCGTCGCGCCCGTATCGGCAAGGATCGCGAGCCAGAGCCCGGTGATCCCCAGCACAGACGTCACAAGAAACACCGCCTTCAGCCCCAGAGCCAGCGCCACGTTCTGCCGAATATTCCCCATCGTTGCCCGCGCAAGCCGGATCGTTGCCGGGATATCCGTCACGCGGTCGCGCAGGATCGCCGCGTCGGCAGTTTCCAGGGCCACGTCGGTTCCAGAACCCATCGCGACCCCGACGTTTGCCTGCTTCAAGGCGGGTGCGTCGTTGATCCCGTCGCCCACCATCATCACGCCGCCTTGAGCAGCCATCTCACGGATCGCGGCCAGCTTATTTTCGGGCAGCATCTCGGCCCGGAACTCGGTGCCAAGGGCCTCTGCGATCGCCGCCGCCGTGCGGGAATTGTCGCCCGTCAGGATCGTGGGTGTGATGCCCATCGCGCGCAATTGGCGGACCGCATCCGCGGCATCCGCACGTGGCTCATCCCTGAGCGCAATCAGGCCAAGCGCCGACTTGTCGTCGAACAGCACGGCAACGGTCTTGCCGCCCTCCTCCAGCTCTGCCACCCGGACGATCCAGTCGCCCTGCAGCGCCCCCTGCTCGGTCGCGTAGCGAGGGCTTGCGATGGTCAGGTCGCGCCCCTCGACCTTCGCCGAAACGCCCTTGCCGGCAAGGGAACGGGCGGCGGTGGCGGCAGGAACCGCAATTCCTTCGGCCCGCCGCAGAATGGCCTGAGCAAGCGGATGGCTCGACCCTGCTTCGACCGCAGCCGCAAGACGCAGCACCTCTGTCTCGGTCGCGCCCGCGACAGGGACCACCGCCACCACCTGCGGACGTCCCAGCGTCAGCGTCCCTGTTTTGTCGAACGCGACCTGCCGGACCCTGGCCGCCGCCTCGATTACCGCACCGCCCTTCATCAGAAGACCCCGCCGCGCCCCAGCCGAGAGGGCCGAGGCAATGGAGGCCGGAACCGAGATCACCAGCGCACAGGGGCAGCCGATCAGAAGCAGCGTGAGTCCCCGATAGATCCAGGTGTTCCAGTCCGCTCCGGTGGCGAGCGGCGCGATCAGGATCACCGCCACCGAAAGGGCCACGATCATGGGCATGTACCAGCGGCTGAAGCGGTCGATGAACCGTTCGGTCGGCGCACGCGCCTCCTCGGCCTCTTCGACCAGGCGGATGATCCGGGCGATGGTATTGTCCTCGGCCATCTTCGTCACACGGATGCGCAAGGCCGCCTCGGTGTTGATCGACCCGGCAAAGACCATCTCGCCCGGCCCCCGCGTCTTGGGGACGCTTTCGCCAGTGACGGGGCTTTCGTCCACACCGCTTGTGCCCTTGACAATCTCGCCATCCGCCGGGATGCGGTCGCCGGGGCGCGTCAGAACCACTTGCCCGATCCGCAGGCTGCCCGCCGGAACCTCTTGCGTCTGGCCGCCATCGACCAGAAACGCAGTCTTGGGCACAAGGTTCGCCAATGCGCGAATACCGTCGCGTGCCTTGTTGGCGGCCACGCCCTCAAGAACCTCTCCGACCGCGAACAGGAACACGACCAGTGCCGCTTCCTCGGTCGCTCCGATGAACAGGGCGCCTGCGGCGGCGATGGTCATCAGGCTTTCGATGGTGAAGGGCTGGCCCATGCGCAGCGCCGCATAGGCGCGCTGCGTGACGGGGGCCACGCCGATCACGCAGGCCGCGACGAAAGCCCAGTATCCGAGCGTATGGCCGGAGAGCAGCTCCACAGCCCAGGCTGCGGCCAGCAACAGCCCGGTGACGATCACCAGCCGCCCCTTGGCCGTCTGGTACCAGCGCTTGCCGCGGTCGGCCGGGTCGTCATGGACATGGCCCGGACTGCCATGACCGGTATCGGCCACATGGGCCGACGCTTCGTGGTCATGGTTGCGATCTCCGGGCCCGCGATCATGCGACGCGTCCCCAGGCATCACGAACGCCTTCTTCTTCGGCGCCGCGGTACCCTTCGGCGCGATGCCATAGCCAAGTGCCTTGACCACCGCCTCGATCTTGTCCTTGGGGGTGGTGTCTGACGCAAGCGTCAGGGACAGCTTCTCAGCCATCAGCGCGACCGAAACGTCGCTGACGCCCGGCATGCGCTCCACCGCCCGCGTCACCTTGGCGACGCAGGAGGCGCAGTCCATGCCGCTGACGTTCCATTCGAGCCGCTCTGCCATTTGCTGCCCTTTCCTTCACCTTGTTCGAATCAGGTCAGCCTCTTACCTAATTGCTCTAGCCGCTATAGCTTCAAGGACATTCGCATGCTGACCATCGGGAAGTTGGGACAAGCGACAGGCGTGAAGGTTCCGACCATCCGCTATTATGAACAGATCGGCCTTTTGCCCGAGGCCGGGCGCAGCTCAGGCAACCAGCGCCTTTATGATCGCGGCACGCGCGATCGCCTCGCCTTCATCCGCCACGCCCGCGAATTGGGCTTCCCGCTCGATGCGATTCGCGACCTCCTCAGCCTGTCCGATCGACCCGAGCAGCCCTGCGCAGCAGTGGACGATATCGCCAAGGCTCAGCTCAAAGCCGTGCAGGCTCGCATCGCCCGCCTCAAAGCGCTCGAGGCCGAACTCCACCGCATGATCGACCAATGCGCCTGTGGCACCATTCGCGACTGCCGCGTCATCGAGACGCTTGGCGACCATGCGCTTTGCGCCCAGGATCACGGCAGAGAGGATTGAATGGTCTGACGGAGCTGTTCTCGGAAAGCAGATCGAGAGAACCGATCGACCTGCGCAGCGATCCAACGCTCTGGTCCGGCTTTCGAACCTCCGTCACGGCGACTTTTGCGCAGGCCCGCGGGCTGAACAGGCCATTTCCCTTCCCTGTCCGACCTGCAAGATTGGCGCCATGACGCGATCTGTGCCCTTTCTGGAAAACCCGGCAAGGTTGGCTCTTCTTTGGGCCGGATTGCTGCTTGTTCTGCTGACGGCCATGGGGATCCTGCAGCACCGGGCACTGACTGCCGAGCTGGCGCAGGAAACCGCTGTGCTGCATCGTCTGGCCTCGCAACGGGCCGATCAGCATGATGCGCATCTGACGGCGCTGTCCGCGATCGCGGTGGCGAGTGACGATCCCGACCAAAGGCTATTTCTGGAAGTGGCGGCCTCGATCACCCGTTTCTATCCACGCATCAGCGCCATCACGCTGGTGCCGCTGCAGGGGGATGGCGCGGCAGTGGGAACGGCCCTGGATCCCGCGCTGGTGACCCAGATCCGGGCGGCGGCCCTGGCCTCGGACGGAGAGATCGCGCTTTTGCCCGATCCGGCACGGACCGGGCATTACATCATGGTCAAGCGCAGCCCCAATTCCAGTACAGCGCGCCACGGGCTCATCCTGTCGATCGACGCCGCCCGCCTGCTGGACGAGGCCGGCCCCTTCTGGACTCGGCCCGGACTCGGCCTGGCCCTGTCGCTGCCGGATGGAACGCCGCTGTTCCGGCGCGGCGCGGTTGAAGAGGCATGGCAGACCAAGATCCTGGGCAGCGCCTCGCAACCCTTGCGGCTGGACACGGCACGCAGCATCGCGCTCCGCGACCTTTTCCCGCCGCTCCGCACGGCGTTGGTCCTGTTGGCCGCCACCTTGGCCGCCGTTGGTGCACTGGCCTTCCTGCGCCAGCGGCGACGGGCAGGACAGGCGATGGAACAGGCGCGGCTCAGCGCGCTGGACTCACGGCTGGCCCACGCCGCGCGCGTCAATGCCATGGGCGAGATGGCCAGCGGCTTGACGCATGAACTGACGCAACCCTTGACCGCCATTCTGGCGCAGGCGCAGGCCGGGCGACGGCTGCTGGCGCGCGGCGATAGCAATCGGCTGGCCTCGGTGCTTGAGGATACCGTGGCCCAGGCCCGCCGCGCCTCGGCCATATTGGAAAGGTTCCGCAACTGGTCGCGCCCGCAGACGGCGACGGTGCTGGCCTTCGACTTGCGCGCCGCGCTGCGCAATGTCGCCGCGCTGCTGGGCGCACAGGCCCGGGCGCAAAGCGTGGCGCTGGCCTTCGACCTGCCACCAGATCCGGTCCTGCTGCGTGCCGACCCGGTCGAGATGGAACAGGTGGCGTTCAACCTGGTGCGCAACGCGCTGGAAGCGCTGAGCGACAGGCCCGCAGGGCAGGTCCGCGTGACCCTGCGGACCGAGGCGGGCCAGGCCGTGCTGACGATCCGCGACAACGGCCCCGGCATCGCGCCCGACATGCGGGCGCGGCTCTTCACCCCCTTTACCACCACCCGCGCGGACGGCACCGGCCTTGGCCTCGCGCTCAGCCAACGGCTGGTCGAACGCGCCGGAGGAGAGATTGCGCTGGAAGACAGCCCCGACGGCGCTAGTTTCCGCATCACCCTGCCGCTGGCCGGTGATACGCCATGACCCATACCGTCTATCTGGTCGATGACGATGCAGCGGTGCGTCAGGCGCTGACCCTGCTTCTTTCGACCGTGGACATTCCGGTGACCGGCTTTGCCGATCCGCAGAGCTTTCTAGGCCGCCTGCCGCATCTGGCGCCAGGTTGTCTGCTGATCGACATTCGCATGCCGGTGATCTCTGGCCTGAAATTGCAGGAACGGCTCGCCGATCTGGCCATCGACTGGCCGACCATCATCATGTCCGGCCATGGCGATATCGAGGCCTGCCGCCGCGCCTTCCGAAACGGCGCCATCGACTTCCTGTCGAAGCCGGTCGACGAGCAGGACCTGATCGAGGCGATCCAGAAAGCGCAGGCGCTCCTCGACCGCAAGCTGGAGCGCCGGGCCGAGCTGGCCGAGACACTGGCGCTGCTTTCCACCCTGACCCCGCGCGAGGCCGAGGTTCTGGAACGCATCACAGCGGGCTTCACCACACGGCAGATCGCCGCGGGGCTGGGCCTGTCGCCGCGCACGGTGGAAAGCCACCGCGCCGCCATCGGGGCCAAGCTGGGCACCAGTTCCCAGGCCGAGATGACCCGGCTCTGGCTGGAGAGCCGCGCAGCTCGGTAGTTCTACGGAGGCCGATGCAAGGGCTACGCATACCCGTTCGGGCGGAGCGGGATTAACTTCCGGTCATCGCCAATGACAGGAGATTTCCATGATCCGCACCACCATCCTTGCCGCCGCCTTCGTGGCACCCCTCGCCGCCGCCGCGCAAGACCTGCCGACCGCGCCCTATCTGCCGGTGGATCTGGCGGTGCAGGCCGCCGATGCCGCGCTGAAGGCCTGTGCCGCCGAAGGCCATAATGTCAGCGTCGCCATCGTGGCGCGCGATGGCGCGACCAAGGTGCTGCTGAAGGCGGATGCCTCTGGGCCACATACTGGCGCCAGCGCGACGGGCAAGGCTTTCACCTCGGCCGCCATGGGCCGCGATACGGCCGGGCTGGCCGGGTTCATCGCCTCGTCCCCCGAGAATGCCGGCCTGCGCGATATGGATTCGCGCATGGTCATTCAGGCGGGCGGCCTGCCGATCCGCATCGGCGAGGCGCTGCTCGGCGGCATCGGAGTCGGCGGCGCACCCTCGGGCGATATCGACGCGGCTTGCGCCACGGCCGGCCTCACCGCCATCGGCGCAGCGGTCGAGTAATCGGCATATGTCGTGCGGCCCCCGCGGGGGCCGCGCTTTTCCGAAGGTTGGAAGGTTCGGCAAAATGGTGGCTTGCGCAGCGCCCGCTGCGAACGCGTTTGCGGAAGCTGGCGCCGATATGGCGTGCGCACGGACGCTGCTGCCACTGAAAGCAGGGCGTCGCAGAAGCGGCGGTGCTAGAGCGGGCGGTCCAGGTCGAAACGCAGGCGCAAGGGCAAGTGATCGCTGACAACCAGCGAATAGCCAAGCGCCCAGCGGACCGCCGGCCGGGTGTCGATATTGTCGAAGATGATCTGAGAGTCTGCAAGTTCGGCCAGGAAATCGCGGATGTGCCGCTGGCGCGTTCCGTCCAGATCGTTCCAACGGACGTGGGTCTCAAGTTCGCGCAGCTGTGTCATGAGAACCGCGACCGGATCGGCGGCCAGGTCGTCGGCCGTGGCATTGGCCGCCAGCGGCCGCGCTTCGAAGGCACGCAGGCGCGCGCTCAGCCGGTCCTCCAGATTTCGGAAATCCGCCTCGCGGAGGCAGAACAGATCAGCCCGAATTCCGCCGACAGCGCGCAGATCGGCCAGGATCGTCATGAAGGCCTCATGGACGTTCCGGTTGCGCGGCAGGTTTTCAAGCAGCCGGGCCCGGCGATTGCGCAGCCGCTCCAGAAGCCCGCCCATCTTGCGGCGGTAATAGGCCAGGACATAGGGCTTCAGCCGCTCGATCAGAGCGTTGCCCAGGGCCGTGCCAATATCTTCGATCGTCATGATCGCCGATGCGAAATGACCGTCGGGAATGCCCTGAAGATAGGCCCCATCATAGGCGGCGCTGTAGAAATCTTGTCCCTGACGCGCGATCGTTCCGGGCGAGCACAGGGTCGACAGCGGCTGACCACCCGGCACCCGCGCAAAGCCCAGGTCCTGCATCTGGCCATCGAAATGTGTCAACACGGGATGGCCTTCGTTGATCGGCAGGTTGAAATCGCCGCACATCACGATCGGGATGCCCCAGCCGTCGGTGACAGCCTGCGCCACGGTCAGGATGCTGTCGCTGCGCATCCGCAGCGTCCGGGCGACATTGGTGCCCTCCGCTTCATTCTCAAGCGCCTCGCGCGAGGGGGTGAAGCGGGTATGAAAGAGCAGCACCTCGACCCAGCGCGTGCCTGGAAGCCGCACCGCGGCGCGCCAGGCCGATCGCCAGTTGAACGGGCTGCCGGGGCGCTGGGTGTCAAGGACATTCCCCTCGTCGTCGAAGCGGATGATCGACCAGTTGCCGACGACTTGCAGCATCTCCTGACGCTGGTGATTGGTGCCGCGGAACAGCGCGCCATAGGTTTCGAAGTGGAAGTCGACACAGCCGAAATGCCGCAGCGCCTCGTAATACAGATCGGCGTCCTCATGCTGGTCCAGCGGCTCTTCCCAGCGTCGCTCAAGCGTGATCCGGCGATAGGCGACCAGAAGCACAGCGCAGACGGCCAGCATGTCCTTGCTGCGGCGATGCCAGATGTGCCGCACGATGGTGCCCGCTCCACTGGGGTTCTCGGCCAGAAAACGGTAGAGCCCCTTCACCTCAAGCATGTCGATCCAGCACATCAGCCGGCGCAACTGCGTGTCGGGGTCAAAGTGCGATGGAGGCCGGACGCCGAACCGGACCAGACGCGCCTCGTCGCGCAAAAGGTCCATCGCCTGGATCCAGGGCAAGACCTGCTCGGGGCGCGAGGGGATATCGCAATCCAGCCCGGGGATCGCGTCAGCGGACAGGATCTGGCCGCTGATCGCGATGCGCAGGGCGCGGATTTCGGCAAAGCGGGCGCCTGGCTCGTCCAGCAGCGCCGCCGCGCCGGGGCAATTGTTCAGCTGCTCAAGCATCGCGAAGACCGTCGCCTCGGTCCAGTGGCGCGGATCGCTGCAATCCAGGCGGAACTGTTCGGACAGAAGCCTCAGGCGCAGCACATCGCGCACCCAGGGATGGGGCACCTCGACCATATGCCGGGTGACGGCCGGCGTGTCATGGGTATGCGGGCTGACCAGCGAGGTATAGGCATTTCCAGCATGGCGCCGAATCGATTCCATCGCCGCGCTGACATCCGATCCGGTCTCCATCACCAGCAGCAGATCGATGCCCCAGACCTGCATCAGGCGCGCGACGATCTCGGCCCGCAGCTCATTGGCAGGCGATCCGATCGGGCCGTTGGTTCGACCCATGCGATGGTCGCCGGTGAAGTTCTGTAGATTGAAGCTGAGCACCGACAGCCGGTTCGGCGGTGGGGCGAGCGTATTCTGATCATGGCGCGCGACGGTGACGTGCTGTGGCACGAAGCCCTGCGGCAGGTCCGGCGATTGCAGGGCCGAGGGTTGCGGGGGCGGTTGCGGCGGTTCGGGATTCTGCCAGCCCGGCCCAGCGAACCCCTGACCAGCAAAGCTCGTCCCGGCCTGGGGATCGGGGCCGACCGGCGGACCCCAGCTGATCTGACGGCAGCGACAGACGAAACCCTGCCGATGTGTGAAGCAAAGATCGGCCAGCGCGCCGCAGGTCGTGCATTGAAATCTGGCCGCCAGCGCGTCGCAATTCATCACATCGCAGCGCATTCACTCAGCTCCCATGCGCGGCGCGCAGCTTCTGCCCGATCTCGCAGATCGCCGCCGAGTCCCAGTCGCGGCTGGCGGCGGCGGCATCGTCCAGGAAGCCCGCAATTGCCCGTCGCGTGGCATCGCCCACCTCGCCGCGCCGGTCTTCGTCGCAGGCGAAGCCAAGATTCTTCAGCCGCTGCTGCACCCCTGCGATGCAGTCATGCGGGGGCAGGTGGCCAAGGTCGATCTGATAGACCTCGCCGGTTTCAAGTTTCAGCTCGGCCTTCTGTGCGTTGGCGGGAATGGCCTGGCGGATCCAGCCATCGCCATCGGTGACACCCGATCGGGCTGCGCCATCCACGGTGATGTGGTAGGAAAGGTCGGCGCGTGGCTGATCAAGCAGGTCGAGAAGCCTGATCTGCAACCGTTCGGGCACGCCCCGGCGGCGGAAACGGTGGCGCTGGTCGCAGGGCTTTTCCACCTCGTCGGGATCGAGATCGGGAAGATGCAGCACATCGCCGGCGGCTAGAACATTGCCGGTGACCCGCTTATCGCGCAGGGCGGCATTTTCAGGGTGGTCCCAGATCCTGTCGGGCAGAAAGCCGTTCTCGAAGGCGACGCTGGCGATGCAGTCGCCCGCCTCTACCCGGTGTTTCTTCGGCATTCAGCCTCCCCCTTCCCGTATCGTTCCGTCATTTTTTCTTTGAACTGAACCGCACCCGCAGGGATTGTGTCAAAGGAAAGTAGGGGTGACTTTCGCGCGAGTTCGACCTTTCCCGACCCTGGCCCGCTGCGGCTGTCCGGTTGACAAGCGCGGGGCGCAAGGCGGGAGCCGCGGAGGGAAGGATATGGTTGACAAAGCGAATCTGCTTGGCGACGGCCCGGCGCCGCTTCTGCGCTTTGAGAACGGTTTCGAGTACTGGCTGATCTATCGGCCCTGGCATCTGCGCGAGGCGCTGCGCCGAAGGGAGGAGTTGACGGAACATGGCTGGTCAGGCGTGACCGAAGCGCGGCTACGCAGCCTGCTGTTCCGGCCAGGCCAGATCGAACCGGTGCGCGGCCTGATGCATGGCGACGGCGCGGGACCGGGGGTGGAAACCGGGGATCATGCCGTCATCGACTGGCTTTGCGATCAACTGGCGGCGGGCTGGCTGCGGATCGCCGTCTTGCCCTGGCCGCGGGGTGAGCATCGGCCGGTCTACGATTTCGAGGCAGCGGTGGAACGGGCCGCGGTGCTGATGCAAAGCTTTCTTGCGCAGCCCCAGGCGCCGATCGACCCGACGCCGGCGCGTGATCCGGTGGTGGAACGTCATTGGGTCGAGATCGAGCTGCTGGACGAGGCCGATTGCGCCGTGCCGAATGAGCGGTACGAGGTCGTCCTGCCGACCGGGCGGGTGGCGAAGGGGCGGCTGGACCGCAATGGCCATGCGCGGCTGGAATGGTCCGGCGATGCCGGCACATGCCATATCAGCTTTCCTGAACTTGACCGCAGTGCCGTTGGATTCATCGCCTCGCTAGGCGCGCTGTAGGCAGGGCCGGGCTTATCGCAGCACCGGGCATGAAAAGGTAGACGTTTGCGGAAAAGCAGATCATCGCGATCCTGCGCGAGCAGGAGGCTGGGCCAAAGGCTGCGGAGGCCTGGTGCAGGCAAAGGATCAGCGGCTCCACTTTCTGGCGAATTTCGGGGCGTGCCGCCGTCCAATTCCAGCCGGCTGAAGGCGCTCGAGCACACGACGCTCAAGCATCTGTTCGTCAAGGCGAAGCTTGATAGCTGCGCTGAAGGCTCTCATGCCAAATATGTATGCTCCGCCGCGCAGTCGCAACATTGTCGGGCGTGGCGATCCGGCTTGCGCAAACGTCTCCGGCCTCTGATCGGTCAGCCGCTTTTGGCGGCAAAGCCCTGATGATATCCGCGCCTCGGATTCCAAATTAACGGTGCGGGATCAGGCTCCGCTTCTTTTGCATGGCATCGGCCTCGGCAAGGCTTGAGGGAATCGAGAGGGCGAACAGGCGCCGCAAGGGTCAGTTGACACCCGGACTCTGCCCGTTCGCCCAATGCGCCGCACTGGCGGCCCCACAGAAAGAGATTAAAGGCCTTCTCTGACGGGCGTTGAAGTTTGCGGCCGGGCCGGTCAGAGGATCGCGGTCGGGATGATCTCGACCAGAATGCGGGGATCAGCCATTTCGACCACGCCACAGGAGCGCGTGGGCGCGCGGTCACGGTCGATCCAGGAATCCCAGACGGAATTCATTGCGGCATAATCCTCCATCGACTTCAGCCAGATCTGGGCCGAGACCAGCTTGGAGCGGTCGCTTCCCGCCTGGGTCAGGATCGCGTCGATCCGCGCCAGCGCCTGTCGGGTCTGCTCCGCCGCGTCGGCGGTGAAGTCATCGGCCACCTGCCCGCCCATGAAGATCGTGCCATTGGCCACGATGGCGCGCGAGCGGCGGCCGTTATTGTCGATATGCTGCATCAGAGGTCCTTCTTCGTCTTGCAATCTTAACGGGGAACAAAGGTGGGCGGGTCGAAGGCGCGCACTGGGGGAAGCGGGCCGTCAAAGCGTTCGACCTGCACGAGGCAGGATTGCGCCGAAGGTCCCTGCGCCAGCCGCGAGGTGCCACGGTCGCCGGTCAGGACATTCGGGTTGCCATGGCGTTCAAGCGGCTGGGGGGCATCGCCTTCTTCGGGGTCGAACCAGGCGCCGGTCGGCAGTTGAACCACGCCCTGCATCAGGTCATCGCTCAACGCGACGGCGGCAAGGCAGGCGCCCCGATTATTGAAGACACGGACGACCTCGCCGTCGCCAATGCCGCGTGCGGCCGCATCGGCGGGATGCATCCGCATCACCTCGCGCCCCAGATGCTTGGCGGCAAGCGAGGGGCCGGACAGGTCATACTGGCTGTGCAGGCGGGTGCGGGGTTGGTTCGAGATCAGATGCAGCGGATAGGCGCCGGTATCACCCAGCCATTCCTTTGGCGGCAGCCAGGTCGGGTGGCCGGGACAATCGTCATAGCCAAAGCTTGCGACGCGGGTGGAATGGATCTCGATCCTGCCCGAGGGCGTGGGCAAGGGCGAAGCCGTGGGGTCGGCCCGGAACGCGCCCAGAAGATCGGGCTGGTCCTTGAGCGCCGGAGGATCCAGCAGGACGAGGCCCTGCTGCCAGAAGGTGTCGAAATCGGGCAGGGGCAGATCCGAGGCGGCGGCGCGCTGGCGGGCCTGGCCATACATCTGGCGCAGCCAATCCTCGGCACTGCGGCCTTCGGTGAACACCTCGCCCGCGCCAAGCCGCGCGGCGATGCCGGCGAAAATGTCATAATCGTCGCGCGCCTCGCCCGCCGGGTCGGCGACGCGATGCGAGGCAGCAACAAAGCGGTCGCGGCCCGAGGCGGCGATGTCGTCGCGTTCAAGCACGGTCGTGACGGGTAGGATGATGTCGGCGTGCCGCGCCAGCGGGTTCCACCAGCTGTCATGCACGATCACCGCTTCGGGCCGCTGCCAGGCACGGCGCAGGCGGTTGAGGTCCTGATGGTGGTGGAAGGGGTTGCCACCCGCCCAATAGACCAGCCGCAGGTCGGGATAGACGCGATCCATGCCGTTGAACTGATAGACCTCTCCCGGATGCAGCAGGGCATCGGCGATCCGGGCGACGGGAATATAGTCGCTGACAGGATTGTCCAGCTGCGGCAGCGAGGGAAAGCCGAAGGCCGGAGTCGGATTACCGATCCCGTTGACCGAGGCATAGCCGAAGCCGAAACCGCCGCCCGGCAGGCCGATCTGGCCCAGCATCGCCGCAAGCGTTATGGCCGCCCAATAGGGCTGTTCGCCATGATCGGCGCGTTGCAGCGACCAAGCCATCATCACGAAGCTGCGGCTGCGTGCCATGCCTTGGGCGAGATCGCGGATACGCTCGGCGGGAATGCCGGTGATCGCGGAGGCCCAGTCGGGCGTCTTGGCCACGCCATCGGAATTCCCGGTCAGATAGGCAGCAAAGACCGGGAAGCCTCGGGTATGGCTGTCAAGGAAAGCCTGATCGGCCCGCCCCTCCTGCACCAACGCGTAGCACAAGCCAAGGATCAGCGCGGTATCGGTGCCAGGGCGCAGCGGCAACCATTCGACATCCTCGCCCGCCGTGTCGTCGCGGATGGGCGAGACCGAGACGAGACGCGCCCCGCGTGCGCGCAGGGCCGCCAGGTTCTCGGTCAGGATATGCCGCGCGATGCCACCCGAGGAGACTTGCGCATTCTTCCACGGCACGCCGCCGAACATCACCAGCGTTTCGGTATTTGCGGCGATGACCGGCCAGGTCGTGTGGTCGGAGACAAGGCCGCGCTTGTCGCCCAGCACATGCGGCACCAACGTGTCGGCGGCCGCATAGCTGTAATTCTGGATCGAGCGGACATAGCCGCCCGCGGCATTGAGAAAGCGATGAATCTGGCTTTGCGCATGGTGGAAACGCCCGGCCGAGGCCCAGCCGTAAGAGCCGCCATAGATCGCGCCATTGCCATGGTCGCGACGAATGCGAGCGATTTCCGCAGCCGCCAGGTCCAGCGCCTCGTCCCAGGGCAGTTCGACAAAGGGTTCATGGCCGCGGCCCGCACCCTCGGTCGCGACACGGCCCGCCTCGCGCGCGCGCAGGAACGAGGCACGGATGGCGGGGCGCTGGATGCGCGCGGGGGCGTCAAGAGCGGCTATCATGCCTTCGGACAGGGGCGAAGGGTCTGGATCGGCCGCGATGGGATGCAGGGCCGTGACACGGCCCTGCGCCATGCCGGCGGTATAGGTGCCCCAATGGGCTGCGACCGTGGGGCGTTCGGGACGGGGAAGCATGAGATCGGTCCTTCCTTACAGGCGCGCCCAATCGTCGATCAGACGCCAGGCCACCAGGAAATGCGCCTTCTGCAGCTCGGCCATCCGGGCCGTGTCGCGGGCGCGCAGCGTGTCGATCAGAAGACGATGTTCCCCAGCGCGTCCCTGCCAGATTTCCTGCGCCATGATGGCAAGGTAGCGGACGCGATAAAGCCGCAGCGATAGGTTGGCATGAATCTCGATCAGGGTCTTGTTGCGCGAAGCGGCGATGATCGCCATGTGAAAGGCTTGGTTGGCGCGGAAATAGCGGAAGCGGTCGCCCTCGGCCACGGCGGCATCCATCGCGTCAAGATGGCGCTCGGCGCGCAGGATGTCGCCCTCGTTGGCCATGCGGCAGGCGGCGACACCGCCTAGCGCCTCAAGCTCAGTGTAGATCGACAGCATGTCGGCGATGTCATCGGTGCTGTTCTTGACCACGATCGCGCCGCGATTGGGAATCAGCTCGACCAGACGTTCCACCGAAAGGATCTTGAGCGCATCTCGCATCGGCGTGCGTGACACGTTGAGCTGTTCGGCGATGATGCGTTCGCGGATCGGCTCGCCCGGTTTCAGGATGTCATGGATGATCTGGTGGCGGATATGGCTGGCGATCTGGTTCGGCAGAGGATCGTCGCCATCAAGCTCGATCGCTGGACTGGAGGCGCGAATCTGGTCGGCAACATTCAGGGTCATCACTGTCCTCTCGCGCGGTCCTGGGCGGGGCGGGGCAGGCCCGCAATCTCGCCGACGGTAACGGGTTTCACGGGCATGCGGATACGATAATATCCTGCGTTCTGGGGCTCTTGCCCGGTCAGATCAGCAAAGACCTGGGCGATGGTCGTGCCGCACATGCGGCCCTGACAGGGGCCCATGCCGGCGCGGGTGAAAGCCTTGAACTGGTTGGGGCCGGGGCAGCCCTCGGCCACGGCGCGGGCCAGCGCGCCACGGGTGACCTCTTCGCAGCGGCACAGGAGGGTGGCGTCATCGCGCGGGGCAAGGAAGTGGGGCGACGGACGGTACAGCCGGTCAAGGAAGGGACGCGCGGCGGTTTCGCGGGCAAGGTGGGGCAGAAGGGCGGCGGGATCCGCCGCCATCCGCCCCAGATCGCGTGCGATGGCACGGGCGGCAATGCGGCCCGACAGGGCGGCGGCACGGGCGCCCGCGATGCCCCCGCCATCGCCCGCGACCCAAAGCCAGTCCTGGCTGGTGCGTCCATAGGCGTCACACGCGACGACAAAGGCCGCCTGCGCGGCATCCCAGCGGTGGGCGGCGCGGGCAGCCATGGTCATGTTGGGATTGGGGATCACCCCGTGATGCAGGAAGACCTGGTGACTGTCGAGCGACTGGTCGCGCCCCGCAGAGGTCCAGCATACGCGGGCCAGCGCGGTGTCGCCCTCGAACCGCAGGGCGGCGACATTCCGGTGGATCGGCACGCCGCTGCGGCGCAGCTTTGCCAGAAGCCCGGCGCCCTTCCACAGAAGTCCTGGCTGCCGCAAGGCCCGCGGCAGATGCGGCAGCGCCGCGGCGAAGGCGCCCTTCGGCGTGGTGTCAAGGATGGCGGCGATGCGTGCGCCCGCCTGAAGATACTGGCAGGCGACGAGATAAAGGAGCGGTCCGCAGCCGGCAAACACCGCCCCTTCGGCCAGCGAGCCGGTGGTCTTCAAAAGGATCTGCGCCGCACCTGCCGTCATCACGCCGGGCAGGGTCCAGCCCGGCACGGCGAAGGGCCGCTCCATCGCGCCGGTGGCGACAAGAACATGGCGCGCGGCCAGATCACCGCCGCCTTCGGGCGTGGTGAAGGACAGGCCGTCGGCGCCGATGCGCCAGACCGTGCTGGCCGGGTGATAGGCGGCACCCGAGACGAGGAACGCTTCGGCCAGCGGACGACCGGCAGCATAATCCCTGCCCAGAACACGGGCCTGCAGGGTGCCGCGCGGCTGGGTCACGTTGCGGTAGATCTGGCCGCCCGGCGCAGGCTGTTCGTCGAAAAGCGCGACAGAAAGGCCCAGAGCCCGCGCCTCGGTCGCGGCGGACAGGCCCGCCGGGCCTGCTCCGATGATGGCAAGGTCTATGGTTGCCTCCGCCATCATGCCGCGCCCTCCTGCCGGGCGATGACCATCCCCTCGCGCACGGTTTCCAGACAGGTCTGGCGGTTGGGTTGGCCGTCGATCTGGGCAAGGCAGTCGAAACACACGCCCATCATGCAGAAGGGCTGGCGCGGCGCCCCGCTGACGGGCGTGCGGCGGAAGGGCGTGAAGCCCGCGGCCAGCAGGGCGGCGGCAAGGTTCGCGCCTGCGGGCAGAAGCGAAGGCTGACCGTCCAGCGTGACGGACACCATGGGCTGCGGCGTGGGATCAAGCGGCCTGAACATCGAACCGCTCCGGCTGGAAGGACTGGAAGATCTGGGGGTCGAAGGCGCCACGCCGCAGATGCTCGACGATCCCCCCTGCGTGCCAGGGCGCGAGGGTTACGCCGGAATGGACGCAGACCACGAACGCGCCGTCGCGGCCCTGATACACCGGAACGCCATCGGGCGTCATGATGCGCAGGGCGCCCCAGGCGCGGACGACACGGGCATCGCGCAGCATGGGAAAAGCGGTGACGGCCTTGCGGGCCGTTTCGCGCAGGACGGGCAAAGTGGTGCCGTCATCGGTGCCAACCTCTTCCGAGCTTTCGCCGAAGATGCAGCCGCCCTCGATTGTCTGGCGGATGAAATTCGTGCCCATAGGAAGGAAGGGGCGCAATTTCTCGGTGACAAGGATCTGGCCGCGCACCGGGCGCACCGGGGCGGACAGGCCGAGATACGGTGCAAGCGCGGCATTGCCCAACCCTGCCGCCAACACGATCCGTCCGCAGGACAAGCGGCCCTGCGGCGTCTCGACGGCGAAGCCCGCGCCATCGCGGGACAGGCCGGTGACTGTATGGTGCGGCAGGTATCGCCCGCCGCGCGCGCTCATGGCCTTGATCAGAGCGCGCAGAAGGTAAAGCGGGTTCGCCGTGCCGTCATCGGGGCAATAGGTGGCGCCCGCCACATCGGGGCCGATGGCGGGCAGTCGTTCGGCCAGGGTGGCGCGGTCCAAAACCTCAAAGGGGCTGTAGAGACGCGCCTTGAGGTTCGAGGCGGCCAGAGTGGCGGCGCGTTTGCCCAATTCCTCGGGTGAGAAGCAGATATAGGCGGCGCCGGGGCGGCGGAAATGCAGCTCGATCCCGGTTTCATCCTGTAGCGCGGCGGAGAAATCATCCCAGTCGGCAGCGGCCTGGCGGGTCAGGTCGGCGTAATCAGGCGCGGTCGCGCCCTTGCCCTGCACCCAGACATTGCCAAAATTGCCGCGCGCGGCCCGTAGTGCCACGTCGCCCTCGTCCAAGAGCGTGACGGCCTCGCCCGCGCGCGCCAGCCCATAGGCGATGGCGGCACCGACAATGCCGCCTCCCACCACGATATGATCCACCGCCGCCATGCCTTTAGAACATCGGATAGGCGCGCGGGCGCAAGCTGGCCTGGAAGGTGTTGACCATGGTCACCGTGTCATAAACGGCAAGGCCCGTCGCCTCGGCGATCCAATGCGAGAAGGGCGCAAGATTCGTGCATTCCAGAACGATAGCCCCGATCTGCGGATGGGCCGCGACGAAGCGGCGGGCAGTCTCGACCACTTCGGACTTCAAGGTCTCATAGGTGACAGAGGTATCGCCTTCCTTGATCCAGCGCACGAAATTCGAGTCCTGCGGGATGCCTGCCACCGGCGTGTCCTGCGCGATGCCCACCGCATCGAGGTAGGGGCCGTTCAGCACATCGCCATTGTAGGTCATGATGCCCACGCGCTTGCCCGTCGGCAGCATGCGTTCGACCATCGGCACCTGAAGCAGGCTCGAGGTCGCAACCGGAACCGCGCAATGGTCGGCCAGCTCGCGCTGGTAGATCGAAAGGAAGCCGCAGGTCGTGGTGATGCCATCGACGCCTGCCGCGATCAGCTCATCCGCGGCGCGCTTGAACGGATCAAGAAGGCTTGCATTGTGCAGGTCGGTCATCTTCGACGGCACGGCGTCGTGGACGATCTTGTACTGGACCGGAAAATTCCAGGTCATCGCATTGCCGATATCGCCGATGTAGCGCTGGAAGGTGGTGTTCACCATCAGGATGCCGATCGAGACGCCGTAATAGGTTTTCTTCTGATTCATCATGGCAGGGTCCTTTGCGGCACGGGGGTCATTGGGGCGCGGAGGCGGGTTCGGGCACGGATTTTGGCAGGAAGACAAGCCCCGCGAAGACCGCATAGCCCGCCAGCCCGCGCAGGATCTCGGGCGCCTCATGCCACAGCGCGCAGGCGACCCCCGTGAAGAACAGGAGGACGCGCAGCCACAGCGGCAGCGGGCGCGTGGTGTAGCCGACATAGGCAATGCAGATGAGGATGATCCCCGCCGAGACGGCCAGGGTCGCGGTGACGATCTCATACAGCGTGCCGTCCAGCGTCAGCGCCGGTTCGAAGATGAAGGCAATGCCAGTGATGAAACCGCCAGCCGCCATCCGGAAGGCCCAGGCACCAGTCGCCAGCGGATTGGCCTTGGCGATGGCGGCAGCGGCATAGGAGGCGGCAGCGACAGGGGGCGTCGCATCGGCCATGACGGCGAAGTAAAGAACGAAGAGGTGGATCGCCATCAGAGAGGCTGTGCCATGCTCGGCGATCAGCGGCGCGCCAATGGCGGCGGTGATGATATAGGCGGGCGTCGTGGGCACGCCCATGCCGAGAAAAAGGCAGGACAGGGCCACCAGCACCACAAGAAGAAGAAGCGAGTCCCCTGCCAGCATCTTGATGATGCCAGTGAAGGCCAGCAGAAGGCCGGTATTGGTCAGGCCTGCGGTGATGATCCCCGCCGCCGCCACGGCCACGGCGATGACGCTGATCGTGGCGCCGGCATCGACGAAGGCAGCAAGTACCTTGCGCCAGCCCATGCGGGTATGGGCGCGCAGCCAAGAGGTGGCGAAAACCGCGACCGTCGCCCAGAAGGCAGAGTAATAGGGTGAATAGCGCTGGCTCATGAGCACCAGAAGCACGATCAGCGGGATCGCGAAGTGGATGTCGCGCAGCACGTCGCGGAAGGTGGCGATCTCTTCCTTGGGCAGCGCCTTGATGCCCAGCTTGCGCGCCATGAAATGCACCGAGACGAACACGCCCAGATAATAAAGGACGGCCCCGATGGCGGCGGCGGCAACGATGTCGACATAGGGCACCGAGATCATCTCTGCCATGACGAAGGCGGCAGCGCCCATGATGGGCGGCATGATCAGCCCGCCGACCGAGGCCGCAGCCTCGATCCCGCCGGCCATAGCGGGGGGAAAGCCCATGCGCTTCATCTCGGGGATGGTGACGGCGCCGGTGACGACGACATTGGCGACCGAGGAGCCGCTGGTCATGCCGAAGAGGCCGGATTCCACCACAACGACCTTGGCAGGGCCGCCGGAATAGCGCCCGGCGACGAAGGTGCCGACATTCATGAACAGGTTGCCCATGCCGCTGGCCTGAAGGAAGGCGCCGAAGATCAGGAAAGTGGCGACGATCGTGGCCGAGATGCCGGTAAGCTGGCCGTAAAGGCCCGAACCGTTCATCAGATAAAGGATGTCGACGATCTGCATCGTCGGCAGGTCGCGGTAATACCAGATGCCCGGCAGCAGGTTGCAGACGACCATGTAAAGGATGACCACGCAGACCAGGATCGACAGCACCACCGACAGCGCACGGCGCACGGCTTCCAGAACGAGGACCGTCATCGCCACGCCAAGGACCATCTCGGTCATGCTGAGCGGGTCGATATAGGCGCTGCGGTTGTAGACGCGATCGGGATCGAGCCAGATGTACAGGCTTGGCAGGATCGCAAGCAGTGCAAGACCCCAGTCAAGCAGTGTAGGGTGGTCGATCGGCGATTTCGGCGTTGCGGGATAGAGCAGGAAGATCGGTGGCACCGCCAGCATGAGGTGCAGCGAGGCCAGCTCCAGCGGCGGTGGATAGCCCCCGATGGTGAACCAGAAATGCAGCATGGCCATCCCGGCCAGCCAGATCGAAACGCCGTAGCTTACCGGTCCGCTGAGTTTTCTCATGTCGTCCGTTCCCTGTCCCTGTCACGAGCTGGTGGAGGGCCGCGCGGCGCGACCCTCCACCCCTCCGGTTACTTCATGAAGCCGAGTTCTTTATAGGCCTTCTCAGCGCCCGGATGCAGCGGCACGGGCTGGTTTTGCCAGGCGATGGCGGGGTCGTATTTCGCCAGAACCTTGTAGATGTTCGGGAAGCGGTCGCGGTTCTCGATCAGGGATTTGGTCATGCGGTAGACCACGTCTTCCGGCACGCTTTCATGCACGAGGATCAGTGCCTCGAGCGTCGTCACCGGGATGTCGCCCGCGCCCGCCTCTTGCAGCTTCTCGTAGCTGCCGGCGGGAATGACGCCCTTGCCATAGCCATAGGTCGCGGACAGGTAATCCATCAGCGGCGCGTCCATGGCGATCAGCTTCGCCGCGCGACGGCCGTTTTCAACCTCGAGCGCGATGCCGGTCGGCACCGAACCGGCGCCAAAGATCACGTCGATCTGGCCGTCATCGAAGGCCGAAACAAGCTGGGTATAGGTACCGTTGATCACCGCACCGCCGCCAGCCGAGACCTTGTTGGCGCTGTTTTCATAGAAGGCGAGCGCCCGCTGCAGGGTCAGCTCTTCCGAGGTCGCCTTGGGCGAGGTGCCGACCTTGACCGCCGGGTCCGCCAGAATCTCGCCAAGCGTCCGGGTTTCCGAGGCATCGACGATGATGTGGAACTCGGCCGGGGCCCAGGTGCCGCCCATCGAGGTCAGGCCGACATGCGGTTTGGTATAGGGCTCTTCGCCCTTGGCGGCGGCGGCGGCGAGAAAATCGATCCCCATGCCCATCTGGCTGATGCCGCCGTCGATCATGGTCGGGTTGTCCCGCCCGCCGCCCGGTACGACGCGGATCGCGATATCGGGGTTCTTTTCCATGATGATGTTGGACAGGCCGGTCACGATGGTGAACCAGCTGCCGCCCGGCGAGCCCGAGGCCCATTCGAGGTTGGTGGTCTGGGCATTGGCGGCGCCCGCCGCCAGGCCAAGGCCGAGCGCAAGGCTGAGGCCTGTTCTGGAGAAGAAGTTCATTCGTCTGCCTTTCCTGTTGGTGCCCCGTCTGGCGGGTGCGGTCGTTGCGGGTCTTGAAGTCGTCGGATCGCGCGCCCCTGGCTTTGCGGGGACGGGCGACGATCAGGTCGGGAAGCAGCGGACCAGCGCCTGCGCCAGATCGGCGCGCAGATCGGCCGGGTCCTCAAGCCCGGCATGCAGCCGGACCAGCTGTCGCTTTTCGGTCCAGACGGTCGCTGTGCGCGCATGCGCCGGGTCGCCCGGCAGCACCAGGCTTTCAAAGCCGCCCCAGGAGAAGCCCAGGCCGAACAGCGCCAGGCTGTCTGCAAAGCGGCTGGCAATGGCGCGGTCGGTCGTGTCAAGCAGCACCGAGAACAGGCCCGAAGCCCCGCGGAAATCGCGGCGGAAGATGGCGTGATCGGGATGCGAGGCCAGGCCGGGATGCAGGACGCGGGCGATGCCGGGTTGGGTTTCCAGCCAGCGGGCCAGTTCAAGCCCGGTGGCGTGGTGCTGTTTCAGCCGCGCGCCCAAACTGCGCAGACCGCGCGCGCCAAGATAGATAGCATCCGGCGCGACCGCATGGCCCAGCCAGTTCGCGGCCTCGCGCAGCGGCTTGTGCAGCGCGGCATCGGCCACGGTCACGGTGCCCAGCATCGCATCGGAATGGCCGACGATATATTTGGTCGCCGCCTGCACGACGATGTCGATCCCCAGCGCGAGCGGCTGGCAGAAATAGCCGGTGGCCCAGGTATTGTCGCAGACGGTGACAATCCCCCTGCCCTTCGCCAGCGCCGCGACGGCAGGAAGATCCTGCAATTCGAAGGTCAGCGAGCCGGGGCTCTCAAGATAGATCATCCGCGTTTCCGGCCGCAAGAGCGGCGCCAGATCGGCGCGCGGATCGACATATTCCACCGCCACGCCGTTGCGGGCGATGAAGGCGTTCAGGCTGGTGCGGGTCGGTTCATAGATCGTGTCCGCCACCAGGACATGATCGCCGGGCTTGAGGAAGGCCACCAGCGGCAGTACGCAGGCAGCAAGGCCCGAGGGCACGGCCACAGTCGCGACACCGGCTTCCAGCACCGAGACGGCATCCTCGAAGGCGAAGGTGTCTGGCGTGCCGAAGCGGCCGTAGAACAATGTGCCCTTGGCGAAACGGGCGGCCTTGGCCGTCTCAAGCTCGGCCACACTGTCGAACAGGATGGTCGAGGCGCGATGAACCGGCGTATTGACCGGTCCCTTGCCTTCGGCGCGGCCGGCATGCAGCAGAGTGGTGTCGCGGGCGGTCTGGGCTGGAACTTCGGACATCGGCACTCCGAGTCTATGTAGGGCTCTTGGCCTGATCAGCATGCGATATGAATTTTTTGTATGCAATTTTTATTTTTATCATACCGAAACTTCGAACGCTCTGTGCTGGAAAATCAGAGGACAACAGGGGTTATGTTCCACGACCAGCAGGTTCCAGGGAATTCTGTCGCTCGGATTAGACGAGGCAGGCCGTGAATCTGTCGGCTGGCAGAGGGATTCGCGCCCTTCAGGCCTGAAGGACGATCGGCCCTGTGATGCGCCGCGCCGCGCCTCAGGAGTTGCACGCCCGGGCAGCCGCTGGCCTTAAGCCAGGCGGTCAGGAGGTGCCCGACCCACCGCAGCATGGATCAGAACCGCCGGGCCCTCGCGGGCGGGCGTGGTCTTGTAGCGCAATCGCTCGGCCGTCGCGCGCTTGAACATCAGGGCGGCGGCGTAGATAGGCGATGTCATCGCGCGGAGGCATGAGCCGCTCGGCAGTAAAATTGCATGCCATATTGACATATAGAATGCAATTCCTCAGGCTCAACGGATTGAGTTCACAGGAGGAAGACATGGCCCGTCCCCAACCGATCGACTATCGCGACGCCTCGCCCGAGGTGAAAGCTGTCTATGACGACATCATGGTCTCGCGTGGCTTGAAGGATGTGAACAACTTCTGGAAGCTCTTGGCCAATGACCCCAAGGGTCTGAAGCGGACCTGGGAAAGCGTCAAGGAAGTGATGGCGCCGGGGGCGCTGGACCCGGTGGTGAAGGAGATGGTCTATCTGGCCGTCTCTGTCACCAACAATTGTGGCTACTGCATCGCAAGCCATACGGCGGCGGCGCAAAAGGCCGGCATGACCCCCGAGATGTTCGGCGAGCTGATGGGCGTTGTCGGCATGGCGAACGAGACCAACCGCCTGGTGAATGGCTACCGCGTCCAGATCGACCCGCAATTCGAATAGGCTTCCAGCGGGCCCGACCCCGAAACTCGATGAGGCGCCGAACAGCTGCGGTCAAGCGAAGATCAACTTCGCTTCTGGCACGATCCGCGCCCACCGTCAGGCAACGGGCGCTGGAGGAGGCTGACGCGGCAGGGGTGCCGCCCTTTTCGCGGCAGCTTCGCGACCAAGATCGATCTCCGCGTCCATGCACGCGGCCCGCGCAGAAGGACGGGAATCGGTCCGGGTCAGATATCCGAGTCCCTCGGCTTCGACCTGCTCATGGCGGACAATCTGCCCTGCCCGGGCCGTTTCTGGCGGATAGCGGCCATGACGCAAGCAGCATCAGGCAGCCCTAGATATACGAAACGCGCTGCCGGTGATCCCGATGCGCAAGAAGCGGATCGCCCTGGACCGTGCGCTGCAGCGCTTGCGAAAGCTCGTCGGCGCTGCTTAAAAAAGCTCAAGAATGCCCGGCGAGTGTGACCCGTTATAAAAAGACGGGGAAGCGTCCTTGGCCTCATTGACCTCACGTCTATCCGCCTCTGGCCACGCCATTTGTCGACATGACCTCTCCTTCATGTTCTGGATTTGGCGATCCTTGCGTCTGGTCTCCAGGATGTTGATTGCGCGACTTTGCTGCATTCGGCCAATTCTGCGACCTGCCGGAGTCCCGCATCCACTTTGCCTGGCTCGGTCGCCCGGTCGAATTCGATAAAGAACACAGAGCCCACACCAAGCTCGCTGACATATCCGATCTTGCCCTTGTGGCGCTCTACGATTTGCTTGGATATGTGAAGGCCAAGGCCGGTGCCGCCGACCTTCCGCACATCGGAAGAATCCACCTGGCTGAATCTGCCAAAGACGCGTTCCTCGGCATCTTTGGGGATGCCCACGCCGTGGTCATGGACGGAAATCCGGATACGGTCGGACATGGAGTCCACTTGCACCTTTACAGTGCCGCCGTGGGACGAGAACTTAAGCGCGTTCGACAGCAAGTTATTCATCACTTGCATCACGCGGCCTCGGTCGCCCTCGAACCGGCAGTCGCCCGCATAGGGAAGCGTCGTGACCTGGATCCCCAGCTTCTCGGCATATCCAGAGGTTGACTCGACGGCCTCGGACACCAACTCGTTGGCGTCGATCATCTTGAAATCGAACACCATTTCGTCGGCTTCGATCTTTTGCAGATCCAGCAGATCGTCGATCAGCTTTCCAAGCTGATGCCCGTTCTTCGCCGCTATGCGAATGATCGGCTGCAGGTTCGCAGGCACCTCACCAAGGACCCCGCTGTTGACAAGATCAAGCCCCCCCATGATCGAGGTCAACGGGGTACGCAGTTCGTGACTGACGGTGGCAAGGAATTGCGACTTCACCTCCAATGCGGCTCTGGTTCGCTGGTTTTCCTCATTGATCAACTTCATCTGATGTACGCGGTCCCGATACCCGACGTAAAATTTCACGGAAGTATCGATCAGGAAATACAATACGAAGATGATCGTGAAGAACTCGAGCCAGACAGGCGAGCTGAGGGGGGGCGAGTAAAGGACGATGTCCAGAAGCGCGATGAAGAGGAATGCGCAACTGTATATCGAAAGGCGCAGCATCAGGATGCCCGGCATCAGGCTGTTATACATGGCGGCAAACAGCGAGGCCGAGAACAGGAAGAACAATGGCGTGAAATGCCCTCCAGAGGTCTGCTGAACGGCGATGTTGATGACAAAGACACTTATCGCCAAGGCGCTGATGGCGGTGTTCAGCACGATGTGTATCAGGATCTCGCGACCGACAACCGGATCGTTTCCATCCCATGCCTTGGATTTGCGTCCAAGCATCACGTCAAGAACTTCGGTCAGCACGACCAGCAGGTAGGCAGACATGGTCGAGATGGGGTCAAAATAGATCGCCGCTAGCATGGCCGCAGCGAAAAAGCTCGCCTGGCGTTGCCAGACCAGCTGATTGAGGAGGACCACGTAATCCTTGATCTGTTTCTCACGACCGTTCGGGTCGAGCCAATGCTCCCAGGCTGCCCAGAACGTCTTCAGACTAATCATGTGTGCCTCTGACACCTCCGTGGCATTCACTCCTATCGCATCAATATGTCAAAAAATCGGCCAGAAGCAGGCGGAAGGCAGGGCTTCCTCGCGCGCCTTCGACCTTGAAAACACGAGACGCGGGCCGGGCGCGGCAACGTTCCGAACCGGGTACAGCCTGTGGCGCCGACATAGCTTTGTGGCGGCCGCGGGGCGGGCGGCGCGCTGATCAGGCCGCTGCGGAACGACCTTTGCGGGACGGGGCATAAGCCCCTTCAAGCGACGGAAAGGCGATGTTGGCTTGCGGAATTTCGCTTACCGGACCGAAGATCGGCGTCCGCGCCAGAACCGTGTCGCGCTGGTCGCGGAACTTGGCGACCAGGAGATGAAGGGGTTTCTTCAGCTCAGGGTATCTGCGGGCAGGGATGACCAGTTCATAGCCGAGGTATCGCCGGTAGAACGGGATATGCTCCGTCCGCAACGACGCGAAGGCCAGGTCCACATCATAGAACATGGCGGCAAGGAACGGGATGCGCAGGGCCAGAAAGTGCAGGGGCACGCGGCTCTTGCGGGAGGCCGGATCGATCGCGAAGCGGGTCGGGTCAAGCGCCGTCTGCCCAGCCTTCAGATCGGCTAGCAGCTCGGGGAACACTTCCAGCGTCGGCGACAGAAGCGAGAGTTCAGAGAGAAGGTGCAGCCGCATCGCCGCCACAAGCGCACCGTCCACCTCGATCGCGACATGGACGCAGTTCGGCGTCTCATCGAAGGCGTCCGTCATGATCAGACGCTCGTTATCGGCAATCAGGCCTTCCGCGCGATAGCTTTTGTATCGCAACCGAAGGATCGCCTCCAGGTCATCACCGCTGGTCGCAACCTTGTAGCGGCAGTGCGTCAACGCCTCGTAAGCTTGTGAATTCAACATCGGCTTGCTTGTCCCGGCGCTTCTACGGTCTCGGCCGGCATATGAGGAGGTCGCTGTACCCGCGATACACCGATTTCTGTTCTACGATGTCGAACCCCGCAGCAATGACGTCCGCGGCAAGCTCAGCCTCGGTATGGGTCCAGTAGACACCCTTTTTCTGCGCCTCGAAAATTGCCTTGTTCTGCTTGCTGATTTCGCGACCCTGCCACAGAATCCGCAGCGCACCGGCCAGACCATGCTCTTTCCTGAGAGCGGCAAACAGATATCTGCGCCAGTCACTTACGTCGATGTAGCGGCCAATGTCGACGAGATAGAGCCAGCCGCCCGGACGAAGCATCCGCCGCAGATCAGCGATCCGCTGCTTGGGCGACGGCATCGTGTAGATCGCATGCACGCAGACCACCAGATCAGCCGTGCCCGTGGCATCAATCTCTTCGAAGGGGCAGGACTCGTAGTGGATGTTTGCGTAGTCAGCCAGTTTAGCTTTCGCCGCTCCGATCATGCCTGCGTCGGGCTCGACAAGATGGATCTCGCTGCCGCGGAAAGCACGCGCCGCGATCTGGCTATAGTTCCCGGTGCCGCCACCGATGTCATAGATCACACGCGGCGCCTCGATCGTTTCGAGGAATGCCGCAAAGTTGCTCAAGAGCGCCCTATACTCAGGGTTGTGCTCTGACAGCAAATCATAGGCTCTCGCGTACGAGCTCCAGTCAACACGGTCGCGCCGACCCGCAGGACTTGCGATGTGGCGCGTCTTTGACCTGGCCCCCTCGACACTGGCACCTGACCACATAGGAGAACGACTCCAACATTGATTGGCAGCGGACGTCTGCATGACTTCTTAAGTTATCAATAAGTTAACCTTCGAAGCTCACATTGCAAGGGGTTTCGGAAACAGTGCGTCTGACATGCCCTCAATGTTTCAGCCGGAGAGCCCCATGCGCCGCGGATATGCCTTAGGTTGTGTGACGACATCGATGACCGACGATCACGCCTATCGGGTCGATGCTTGCTACCAAATCTGCCTATGACTGAAGAACAATCTCTAATTGTAGTGGGATCGTTCAGTGTCCGGGCGGAAGAGCGCCGATGCACCCAGGCATGATCGAGCCGTTGAGACGGGTCGATTCGCCCGCTATCCCGCGCGGATCGACAGGAAGAACTGTGGCATTTTCGCGGCAAAATGTAGCAGGCCTTGGGCGCAGATGGCGCTGATCCGACAAAATCTAACCCCAATTCTGGACGACAAGGATGCGAATCGATTGGGTTCAATCCTCTTGAGGACGCAATGAAATTACGAGTGGTTGATTTCGACCTGGCCGCGCTGGAGTTTGTGGCTCATTTTCTGGGTATCGCGACGCATGACAACCTCAACGCGGCCCCTTGCGTGAAGGCGGTGCCGAAGGGTGCCATCCGCTGACCGCGAGAGGCGGGGCCGAAGTGGACCTTGTTCCGCCGGGATAGGCTAGCAAGAAGCTTCTCTCTGGACCTCCGACCACCTTTCCTTCTGCAGCTTGACTGGCCCGCAGGCCATTGAACCGCTCCGGACTTGCCGGTGGCAGACCAGCGCTCTGCGCGACCTAAAGCGCTATCGTCTTGTGTTCGATATAGTGGTTGATCCCTTCGGAGCCGAACTCGCGGCCGATGCCGCTTTGCTTGAAGCCGCCGAATGGCGACAGCAGGTCGATCGCGGCGTTTCCATGCGTCATGGTTCCCGTCCGGACGTTTCGGGCAATGGCCTCGGCCCGTTGTGCGTCGGGCGTCCAGACCGATCCGGCCAAGCCGTATTCTGACGCGTTGGCCAAGGCCACGGCCTCTTCCTCGCTATCATAGGGGATCATGCAGACCACCGGACCAAATATCTCTTCTTGGGCGATCCGGGCACTGTTGTCGACGTCGGCGAACAAAGTCGGGCGAATGAAGTTTCCATGGTTCATGCCATCCGGCATCCCGCTGCCACCGATCGCAATGCGAATGCCTTCCGCTTCGGCTTGGCAGATATAGTCGATGATCCGCAACCGTTGGCGTTCCGAGACGACCGGTCCAAGGAAAGTCGCGTCGTCGCTGGGGTCACCGATGGTCATATCCTGTATCATCGCCACCATCGCCTCGGCATATTCCGATTGGCGGCGGCGCGGCACCAGAATGCGCGTCTGTGCCACACAGACCTGCCCGTTGTTGGGGAAGGACCGGTATTTCAGCGCCGCAACCGTCGCCTCCAGGTCCGCGTCGTCGAGGACGATGGCCGCGGATTTGCCGCCCAATTCCAGGCTGACCCGTTTCAGCAACGCTCCACCCAGACCGGCAATGCGCCGCCCCACAGCGGTCGATCCGGTAAAGCCGATCTTGTCGATGCCAGAATGCGTGATCAGTCGTTCGCTGGTCTCTCTGTCGGCGGCGACGACACTCAGCACACCTTCGGGCAGGCCGGCCTCGGTGAAAAGCTCGCCCAGGAACTGGCCGTCCACCGCTGTTTCCTCGGCCAGTTTCAGCACGACGGTACAGCCGGCGATCAAGGCAGGATATAATTTGCCGAGTGCCACCTGATGCGGGGCATTCCATGGAATGATCGCAGCGACCACGCCCACTGGCTCGCGCAGCCACAGACCCTTGCCCGAAGGGAAACCGTCGCGGCGGTCTTCCCAGGGATAGCCGCGCGCAGCTTTGAAGAAGGCGTGGCTCTGGTTGGTGATAAGGCTGCGGATGGCTTGCGTGAACCAGTGCGGGGCACCCATCTCGCGTGTCGTCAACCGGGCGAATTCGTCCGAGCGGGCTTCGTACAAGGCATGGAACCGTTCGATTATCCGGATGCGCTCTTCGACCGGCAGGCGCGGCCAAGGTCCATGATCGAAGGCCCGGCGGGCCTCGGCGACCGCAAGGTCGATATCCGCGGGGCCTGCCAGCGGGGCGGTGCCCACGACTGTACCGTCATAAGGTGACCGGACCTCGATGATCCGAACGGTGGTCGAGGTGACACGACGGCCACCGATAAAGAGTTCCGAAAAATACGTCATGTCAGAACCGACCCTTTGAACGTGAAGCATTGGTCTGCGTCCCGACGGGGGCGCAGGGGCGAGAAGTGGGCGCGGGCACAGGGAGTGCCGGTGCAGTCAGGCTTTTGGTACGGCCGAGCGAACCCCGCCCCTACCGGCGCGGCGTCAGGCGTGGATCAGATCCGCGGCCTTGTCGCCGATCATGATGGCCGTGGCGTTGGTATTTCCCGAGATGTGCCGCGGCATGACCGAGGCATCGGCGACCCATAGCCCCTCTACCCCGCGCACTTTCAGGTCGGGGCGAACCACCGCCTTGTCGTCAGGCCCCATGCGGCAAGTCCCGATGGGATGGTAGAACGGCACCGTGGCACGGCGCAAATAGGCGATCTCCTCCTCGCGCGAACTGCCCTCGGGCGGCAGGTCGAGGAAACGCAGCATGTCGTTTGAAAACGGCGGCTTCGAACAGATACGGCGAATCCATTCGATACCGCGCAGCAAGGTCTCGATATCGTCAGGATGGTCCAGCATCCTGGGAAAGATCGCCACCTTCTCGCGTGGGTCAGCCGTCCGCAGTTCAAGATGGCCGGTGCTTTTCGAATGATTGATATTCATCAGGATGGTGACGAGGTCCGTCTTCGGAATTTCCAGCCTGGTCTTGCCCTGCACCAGCCCGAATGGAAAAAGGTGGAACTGCAGGTCCGTATGCTCCAGCTCCGGTCGCGACTTGATGAAAGCGATCAACTGGGCGGTTGGAACGCTCATCACCCCACGCTTCCGAAACAGCCATTCGCCAAGCGCCAGAGCGCCCCGCAGGGGGCGGGCCATCCGGTTCGCGGTGGGCACCTTCATCTCGGCCAGCGCATAGAGACCAGGATGCTCGAGAAGATTCCGGCCGACATCGGGGCTGTCCACCAATGGCGTGATGCCATGTTTTTTCAGCTGCGCCGGATCGCCGATGCCGGACAGCATCAACAACTGCGGCGAGTTGATCGATCCAGCTGCCAATATGACGCCGCGCCCGGCAGCAAAGCTTACGCGTTGCCCGGATTGAACCGCCTCCACACCCGTAGCTCTTCCGTCTTTCAGGATCAGACGTTCGACATACGTGTCGTCGATGAACCTCAGCCTCGGATCTCCAAGCTTCGGGCGAACGAAACTGTCGAAACTTGACGCGCGAACCCCTTTGTTGGTCGAGCCCTGGTTCCAGGCTACGCCCTCATGCGATACGCCGTTCATGTCGTCATTGAACGTGGCGCCCGCAGCGATGAAGCTCTTGAGGAATATCTCGGATACCGGATGTTTCCAGCGCAGCGCAGAGACCCGCTGCGGTCCCATGCCACCTCTTACGCCGTTGTCCTTGTCGCTGTCCGCAGTTTCCATTCGGCGGAAATAAGGCAGGACATCATTCCAGCCCCAGCCTGGGTTGCCCATCTTCTCCCACGCGTCGTAATCGTGCTTGGCACCACGAATGAAGATCATGCCGTTTATTGCGGACGAACCGCCCGGAACCTTGCCGCGGGGCCAGGACTCGGTCAGTCCATCACGGGTCGGATCAGGTTCGGTTTTGTAGCACCAGTCATACCTGGGATTGCCAACCGTATGGATCAGAGCCGCGGGCAGGCGAGTGACAGGAATGCGCTCGCGCTTGCCCGCTTCTATCAGAAGCACTTTCATGCCCTTCTCGAGAAGGCGGGCCGTCAGGGCCGATCCAGCACTTCCCGATCCAATCACGATATAGTCGAATTCCATAACACGAAGTCCTCAGTCTAAGCGTCCATGCCGGCGTTCACGCGGGCACGGAATCCAGATCGTTGGTCGGCCATACGACCGGCGGAACAGGAGGGGGCATGCCGCCTGCGGCCAGATGACAAGCGGCCAGATCATCCTCGCCTCTTACGGAAAGGCTCGGATCGATCTTGTCACACTGATCGAAGGCGAAGGGGCAGCGGGTACGAAAGCTGCATCCCGGCGGAATGTTGATCGGGTTCGGCGGCTCGCCTTCCAGCAGGTAGGTCGCAGCGTCGTAGGGGCGCCGCTCGATCGCGGGCACCGCCGAGAGAAGGGCTCTCGTGTAAGGATGAGCGGGATTGAAGAAAGTTGTTTCGTTCCCGGCCAGTTCGACCACCCGCCCCAGATACATGACCGCAACGCGACTGCACACCCTGCGAACCATCCCCAGGTCATGCGAGATGTAGATGTAGGTCATTTTGTGCCGCGACTGCAGTTTCTCGAACAATCCCAGAAGCTTGGCCTGTTCTACCTGGTCCAGCGCGGACAGCGTCTCGTCAAGGATCAGAAGTTCTGGCTCCAGCACCATCGCGCGCGCAATATTGACCCGCTGCCGCTGCCCTGCGCTTAGACCCACCGGCAAGCTATGAGCCAGCTCCGGCGCAAGGCCGACCTCGGCCATCGTCTCTCTGACCTTCTCGAGGATCTCGGTCTTGGATTTGCCGCCATGGATGATCAGCGGCTCCGCTATGGTCCGACCAATGGTCAGATGCGCCGGGATCGCGTTATATGGGTCTTGCAGCAAGAGCTGAAACCCCCGCCGCAAGTTCAGAAGATCGCCCCCCCGCAAGCCGGCAATATCCCTGCCCTTGAACAGGATGCTGCCGCTGTCGGGCGCCTCCAACCGGCTCAGCAGGCGCGAAAGGCTAGACTTGCCACAGCCGGATTCTCCGACAATCCCAAGGCTGTCACCCTTGAAGACATCGAATGAAACGCCCCGCACAGCCTGCACCTGCTGCTTGCCGAACAGACGGTTGCGGTCCTTGGTGGCATAAGTGCGGCTGACATCCCGTACCGACAGAATGACCTGACGGTCGTCCCTGACGATCACCGGGGCTGGAGCGGCTGGTGCGTCGCTGGGCACCTCCCAGATCCGGGGCATGTCACGCACCAAATGGCGGGTATAGGCATGTTCGGGCGCCTGCAGTATGCCCTGCATCGACTGGCGCTCGACGACTTTGCCATTGGCCAGAACCAGCACGTTGTCCGCAATCTCGTTGACCACGCCCAAGAGCGAGGAGACAAACAGGATCGCCGTTCGGTACTCGGCTTGAAGGTCCCGCAGCAGTCGCAGGATCTGCGCCGCCACCGTCACGTCCAAAGGTTGAGTAATGTTGTCCGCGACCAAAAGGTCGGGACTGGTGACCAGCGCATCGACGATCATCACCCGCTGCATCATCCCGCCCGAAAACTGGAACGGAAACTCGTTGAATCGTTCGGCGGCTGACGGGATCCGCACCGCCTGCAGCGTCTCGATGACCCGCTTCTTGGCGTCTCCTTCCGAGATTCCCGGCTCGACCGCCTTCAGCTTTTCGACGATCTGCCGTCCTATCGGCAGCGTCGGGTCAAGGGCGCTGGTCGGGTCGGCACCGATGTAGGCAATTTTGCGACCGCGCAGCCCCTGCAGCCTTGCCGCAGGCATCTTCCGCAGATCTTCATCGTGATAGAAAATCTCTCCACTCGTCATCTCAAGCGGGCGTGAGACCCAGTTCACCATCGCCCGAGACAGCACGGTCTTGCCCGAGCCGCTTTCGCCGATGATCCCCAGCACTTCGTCGGCATGGAGGTCGAGGGAAATGCCATCCAGCACCCTGCGCCGTCCGGCAGCCGTTGTCAGTTCGACGGTAAGGTCGCGGACCTTGAGGATGGGTTGCGCGTCGTTCATGACACCCCCTGCAGAAGTTTGTTGCGGGCCCGCTCCAGCGCGCCACCCATCAGGTTGATTCCGCACAGTGAAATCGCCAGCAGCAATCCGGGGACGGTGGTGATCCACCAGGCATTCATCAGATATTTCGTGCCATCGGCAATGATGGTGCCGAACGTGGGGGTGGGGGGCTGGATGCCGATGCCGATGAAGCCGAGGATGGCCTCGATAATCATCATCCGCGCCACATCCAGAACCGCGACAAAGGCAATGGGCGGCAGAATGTTCGGCGCTATATGCACCATCAGGATACGCAAATCTGATGCGCCAAGGATCTTGGCCGCGCGCACGTACTCTTTGCGTCGTTCGGACAACATCACGCTGCGCGCCGTTCGGGCATAGGCGGGCCAGCCGGCGAGGATGAGCACACAGACGATGGTAAAAGGCGTCGGTCGCGATACGCCAAGGATGGTGATCGCCAGGATGATGACCGGGATGGCCATCTGTGCGTCGGTAATTCGCATCAGAATCAAACCCACCCAGCCGCCGACATAACCGGCAATCATGCCGATGGCTGAGCCCAACAGGAACATTCCGACAACCGAGATCAGCCCGATCATCAGCGCGTTGCGCAGACCGATCAGCGAACGGGCAAAGAGATCACGACCCAATTGGTCAGTTCCAAGCACATGCGCCCAGCTTCCCCCCTCAAAACCGATGGGAGGCAGGAACTTATCCGCAACGCTGAACTTGGTCGGCGAGACGCCGAGCAACGTCGGCCCCAGGATGGAAAGCAGAATAAGCCCAAAGAAGACGATAAAGCCTATGCGGAACTCGGTTGTCTTCCAGGCCGTTATGAACATGGTCGCTGAAAGCGAACGCTGACTGCGGAGCTTGTGCTGAGCG
Source organism: Neotabrizicola paludis (assembly GCF_044142105.1). Classification (NCBI taxonomy): domain Bacteria; kingdom Pseudomonadati; phylum Pseudomonadota; class Alphaproteobacteria; order Rhodobacterales; family Paracoccaceae; genus Neotabrizicola; species Neotabrizicola paludis. The sequence goes on along the minus strand of NZ_JBGTYM010000003.1, from coordinate 297,171 downwards.
TCAGAGGTGGTGGAGGCAAGTTCGGCCGTCATCAGTATTGCAGCCTTCTGTCAATCGTGGTGGCAGCGAAGTCCACGAGGATGTTGACCAGCACCAGAACCATGCAGGCGAGTATGGCGATGGCTTGGATCACGGGAAAATCGCGCTGGAACACGGCATTGATCATCAGCAGCCCAACGCCAGGGTAGTTGAAGGCATATTCGATGACGAAGAGGCTGCCGAGCAGCAGGCCGATGGCCTGGATGCCGACGACATTCAGCAGCGGTATCATGGAGTTGCGGAGGACGTGTGCCACGACCATCCTGGTTCGCGACAGACCGCGGATCATGCCTGACGACACATATGACTCCATCATGTTGCTGGAAACAGCGACCGAAGCGGACCGAATGAACACGGGTGACAGCTCAATTGCCAGAACGAGCGCGGGCAGAATGGCGTAGGTCCAATTCTGATATCCGATCGCCGGCAGAAGCCCCCCCTTAACCGAGACCAGGAAGATCAGAACCAGGGCCAGCCAGATATTCGGCAGCGAAACGAAGATCGAACTGAGATATAGCGCCAGCCGGTCGGGCCAACGCCCGGCGCTTAGCCCGGCCGCTATGCCGATCGGAAGCGAGATCGCCAGAGAAATGCCCAGGGCGAGCCCAGCCAAGAGAAGGCTGTAGGGCAAGGCGGTCGCTATGAGTCCCATCACCGGGGCGCGATTGGCGGCATCGAAAGTGTCCCCTCCGCGCGAACCGCCGGTACTGCCCCCTTGCGCACTGCGCACGAATGAACGGCCGAAGTCACCGCTTAAGATCTGACCGGCGTAGCGGATGAACTGCACCGGAATCGGATCGCGCAGACCCATGCTCTGCGCTGTCTCCTCGGCCATCTCGGCCGTGACCATCGGGCCCAGCATGATGCGGACGGGATCGCCTGGCACCACGCGAAGCAGCGTGAAGATCAGCATCGCCACAAGCACGATGATGACCAGGCCCTGCAGCAACCTGCGCAGAAAGAAGTCTAGGGCAAATAGCATGACCTGTCCTGTTTTGGGTCGCCGGGCAAATCAGCCCGGCTAAGAAGTCTTTTGCAACCGGTCCGCACACAGGCGGGCCGAAGCGAGTTCTGGCGTGAGGACGCGCCCATTTCAGGGAAAGCGCGCGTCCCGATGCGCGGCTTCAAACCAGATCGGCCTTGGTCAAATCGATCGGCCCATTTGGGAAATAGTAGGCGCCTTCCAGGTTTTTCGCAGCACCATGGAAGACCACCGCCGAGAAGAGCGAGAAGCTGGGCACCTTGGCGGCGAGAAGCGGGAAAGTCTCCTCTGCCAGCACCTTCATCCGCTCCACTGGGTCCAGCGTTGCCCGCTCCTTGTCCAGCGCAGCATCGATCTCTGGATCGTTGACACCATTGATAAGCGCGGCCGAGGAATGCCAGTTCGGGCGCAGCACCAGATCGGGCTCGGGCGAGCCAGTCATCCAGCCCACATCGCACATATGGCCCGGGCCCTGACCATCGGCACCGCGATAGATTGCCTGTTCCCATGCCGCGGGCTCCAGAACGGTCAGTTGGACATCAAAGCCAACCTCCATCAGCATCGCTGCAATCAGCTCACCGTATTCCTTGGTCTTTGGGTAGAAGCCGATAGAGGTGATGTACTCCAGCTGCGGCAGCCCTTGCCCGCCGGGGTAGCCAGCCTCTTCCAAGAGGCGCGCGGATTCGGCAGGGTCGTAGCTCGGATAATTCGGAACGTCAGTATAGCCGAACTTCATCGGCGAGACGAAGCAGTTCGAGGCCACGCCAGCATCGCCCATCAGCTCCAAGATCTGGTCGCGGTCGATGGCATGGCAGGCCGCCATACGGATACGCTGATCGTCGAAGGGCGCCTTGTTGCAGCGAAAGTGAAGATACTTGTTCTCGGTCGACATACCCTTTCGCACGGCCACCGTGTCATTCGACAGCAAGGATTGATACTGCTCGGGCTCAAGCCGCTCCGCGATCTGGTACTCGCCGTTCATCAGGCCCAAGACGCGGGTATTTGCGTCGGGCACATAGGCATAGACGATCTCGTCGATCTTCGGCCGGCCGCCATGGTAGCCGTCGAAGGCTTCCAGCGTGCTGCGGTCGCCTTCTGTCATCACGTATTTGAAGCCGTTCGTGCCGTTCGGGCGCGACTGCAATTTGGCCGGGTCGGCAATGTCGGCCGCGCAGAGGATCGGCAGATAGCTCGACACGAACCAGAAGGTCGACGCCGGATAGCCGTATTTCTCGGTCTTGATGCGGACCGTCAGCGGATCGACGACCTCAACCTCGACCTGCCCCGGGTAGAAGGACGAAGCAGGGCGATCCGGCTGTGATGCGTATTCGTAGGTGGCCTTCACATCCTCGGCCGTAAAATCCTGCCCGTCATGGAATTTCACGCCGTCGCGCAGCTTAAACTCCAGAGTATGCTCGTCGATGATCTGCCAGCTGGTCGCCAGATCCGGTTCAAGAACATCGGTCTTGCCTTCCTCCATCGGCGCGCGGGTCAGATGGCTGAAGATAAGCTTATCGAAGTTGCCTTGGCCCAGCGTGGTATGCGACGTCGGGTCAAAGTTGCCGGTCAGTGGACCCATAGAGGCCAGCACGACGGTCTTTTTGCCTTGGGCCTTGACGGCCCGGGGCAACCCCATCGCCCCGAGTGCCAAGGCTGCGCCTGCGCCTGCCAGGATCTGTCTGCGAGTTGTCATTGGCTTAACCTCTTTCCTGTTGGACTTATTGACGAAGGCGCCACACCGCGTCTTCGCATTCTTGATCCGATGCCGCGAGACCGCGTCTGGACGAGAAGCGACCCCAAAGGACGAACACCGGTGCATGCTATGTAAATTCTTAACGAAAGCCTTTGTCCGCGCGGACAAATTCCTTGTCACAACGGACAGGATCACAGGCCACTCGGTCGGATTTGGCTTGTCGGGTACAGTGAGCCGTCCGACACCTCCCGGCTGGGCGGCGTGCTCGGGCTCAGCCTTTGGAACGCATACGCGACGGGCTTATCCCGAAGGCTCGAGAAAACGCACGAGAGAACGAGGCCAGCTCGGCATAGCCAAGCTGCTGTGCCAGTTCGCTGATTGCCACTCTCTCCTCGCAGAGGCGATCGCGGGCGTGGTTCATGCGGCACTGCTGCCAATAGACCTCAACCGAAGTTCCCATGAGCGCGCGGAAACCATGGGTCAAGCGCGTCCGGCTAATGCCCACCTCGCGAGCGATTTCATCAAGGCTGCCCATGCAATCCAGCCGTGAAGCCACAAGCGTGGCGGCGCGGGCAACGGCTTCGGCGGTGCGCGGCGTCAGCGAAGCGCTCAGGCCAGCAGTCTCGGCGGGCATCTCGACGGCCGCCTGATAGATCAGCGCAAGGATCTCAAGATAGCGAGAGCGAACGAAGGCACGCCGGGTACCACCAGTGAAGGGACAGTCCAGGACTTGGTTGACCGCCAAGACCATCCGCCCGTCCAGCGGCAGCGAAAAATGCGTCGGCGTATCGATATGGCCGGGATCGACCAAAAGCGAGAGGTGCTCGGGCACGCGAGAAACCGTGGTTTCAAGGAATCGCAACACTGCAGCAGGGCGCAGCCAGAGGCAGGCTGTACGCCAGCCATCTACCGGAGAGGAAATACGCTCTATCCGCGCACCGGCAGGGTATCGGGTGACAATGCAGCTCCGGCTGGGCTGATCGATATCGGCGAAGTTCGAGATACTCTCCAGGCCCCGCCCACCCAGACGCAGGCAGAAATGCAGCCAGTCACCGCTCTCGATTGTCTGGTTGTGATGCCCGACAAGCGGCAGGGGACGCGGCGTGCCGCTGCCGGTAAACGCAAATGCATCAGGATCGAATTGTATCAGATCTTGATGAAACGGGTTTCCATCGATGTCCGAGCGCACAACCAGCCCGCGGTCGTCGTCATAAAAGCGCCCGGCACGCTCTGGTGCGGACCCATAGAAGGCTTCGGCCATGGCCCGGTCGAAGAGCATGTCGTTGGAAAACTCCATCCGTGCCCGCGTTGCAGCGTCGGGCCCGTCTCTCTCAGGCAAGCTGGAAGTCAAACATGGTGTCGGCATCGGCGGCCCCATCGAATGTCGAAAGGTGGCGAAGACTCAGATTGCCTCAAACAGTGTCAGCCTTGCCTCAGTGGGTCAACTGAGGTGCCCCTAGTTTCCTAGACACTTGCCTCGTTCAGTTTCTCCTGCCTGATTTTGAAGTCATCAGACGACAGCATGTTGATGTTCATGTGCTTGCGCCTTGGGGTGGAGAACATCTCTATGTAGTCAAACACGTCCGATCTTGTGGTTTCCCCGCTCAGGTATGTTCGTCGGTGGATGCGCTCTCGCTTGAGGATCTGGAAAGAGCTTTCCGCGACGGCATGTTCATGACGGTACCCACAGCGGCACATGCTGGCCTCGAGACTTTGCTGGGCCGGGAACAACTGCCACACGCGCCTGGTGAACCGCGATTCCTGGTCGGAATGGATGATTGCCCTGATCTTGGACTTGCGCCGCCAGACGGCCGCGAGGAGCGCCTGCAAGGCCAGATCGGTTAGGCGAACGCCTGAATGAGCTGTGCAATAGTTCGACCTCGGATGCGCAGATCGACACGATGGGAGATCTGCGCAATTTTGGCCTGACCACCTGCAGATCTCGACGACATGCGCGGATCAGGTATCTGAACACCATCGTCGAACAGGACCAACGCATCATCAAGACACGGGTCTGGTCGATGCGCGGCGGGTTGGCCCCGTCGCGCATTCGGGTCCGGGCGTCACACGCCGAACAGATCCAGTTCCATCACCTTGACCCACGCACGGACGAAATCAGCAACGAATTTCGCCCCGTTGTCAGCCTGGGCATAGACCTCGGCCAGCGCCCGCAACTGCGAGTTCGATCCAAAGACCAGATCGGTCCGCGTGCCGGTCCAGCGCAGCGCACCGGTCTTGCGGTCGCGGCCTTCGAATAGGGTCTGATCTTCATTCGCCGAACGCCATTCGGTGCCCATGTCCAGAAGATTGACGAAGAAGTCATTCGTAAGCCGCCCCTTGCGGTCGGTCAGCACGCCATGGGAGCTGTCCCCGTGATTAACGCCCAGCACACGCAACCCGCCCACAAGCACCGTCATTTCCGGCGCGCTGAGCGTCAGAAGCTGCGCCCGGTCCACCAGCATTTCTTCCGGCGCGGTGCGATACCGGCCGTTCGAATAGTTGCGGAACCCGTCCGCCTCCGGCTCCAGCGGGTCAAAGCTGGCGGCGTCGGTCTGTTCCGCCGTGGCGTCCATCCGCCCGGGTGTGAAGGGCACCGAAACCGGCCGTCCCGCGGCAAGAGCTGCGGCCTCAATCCCTGTGCCGCCGGCCAGCACGATCAGATCGGCCAGCGAGACGCGCTTGCCCCCGGTCTGGTCGGCGTTGAAATCGGCCTGAATGGCCTCGAGCGCGGCGAGCACCTTTGCCAGTTGCGCGGGCTGGTTGACTGCCCAGTCCTTTTGTGGCGCAAGGCGGATCCGGGCGCCATTGGCCCCGCCGCGTTTGTCAGACCCGCGGAACGTCGAGGCCGAGGCCCAAGCGGTTGCCACCAGTTCTGCCGTGGATAGGCCAGCCGCAAGGATTTCGCCTTTCAGCCCTGCGATATCCGCTGCGTCGATCAGCGCATGGTCGCGCGCCGGGATCGGGTCTTGCCAGATCAGCTCTTCTGCGGGCGCTTCCGGGCCGAGATACAGCGTCTTCGGCCCCAGATCGCGGTGCAGCAGCTTGAACCACGCGCGGGCGAAAGCATCGGCGAACTGGCCCGGATTCTGGTGGAAGCGGCGCGAAATCGGCTCATAGATCGGGTCGAAGCGCAGCGAGAGATCCGCCGTCGTCATGAAGGGCGCGTGTTTCACCGCAGGGTCATGCGCGTCGGGGATCATATGTTCCGGACGGCAGTCCTTCGCGCGCCACTGGATCGCGCCGGCGGGGCTTTTCACCTGCTCCCATTCATAGCCGAACAGCATGTCGAAATAGCCGTTGTCCCAGGTGGTCGGGTTCGGCTTCCAGGCGCCCTCAAAGCCCGAGGTGGTGGTATGGACGCCCTTGCCCGAGCCATGCCTGTTCAGCCAGCCAAAGCCCTGCGCCTCGATGGCGCCGCCTTCGGGTTCGGCGCCCACCAGCGTTGGATCGCCCGCGCCATGCGCCTTGCCAAAGGTGTGGCCGCCCGCGACCAGCGCCACGGTTTCCTCATCATTCATCGCCATCCGGGCGAAGGTGTCACGCACATCGCGGCCCGAGGCGACCGGATCGGGGTTGCCATCCGGCCCCTGCGGGTTCACGTAAATCAGCCCCATCTGCACCGCCGCAAGAGGGTTCGCCAGATCACGCTCTCCCGAATAGCGGCTGGACGGCTTGTCGGAAGTGGCGAGCCATTCGCCCTCCGGACCCCAATAGATATCCTCCTCCGGTGCCCAGATATCGGCGCGCCCCCCAGCGAAACCGAAGGTCTTGAAGCCCATCGTCTCCATGGCGACATTGCCGGCGAGCAGCATCAGATCGGCCCAGGAAATCCGGTTGCCGTATTTCTGCTTGATCGGCCACAAGAGGCGCCGCGCCTTGTCAAGATTGCCATTGTCCGGCCAGGAGTTCAGCGGCGCAAAGCGCTGGTTGCCGGTCGAGCCGCCGCCACGCCCGTCTGCGGTCCGATAGGTGCCTGCCGCGTGCCAGGCCATGCGGACCATCAGCCCGCCATAGTGGCCCCAATCCGCCGGCCACCAGTCCTGGCTGTCGGTCATCAGCGCTGCGAGGTCTTTCTTCAGCCCGGCATAATCCAGCTTCTGAAACTCGGCGCGATAGTCAAAATCCGCGCCCATCGGGTCTGACTTCGGCGCATGCTGATGCAGAATCGACAGGTTCAACTGGTTCGGCCACCAGTCCTTGTTGCCGCGCCCCCCAAGGGTCGCGTGCGGCATAGCGCCGTGGATCACCGGGCAGCGCCCGGCGGGGGTGTTTCCGTCCATATTGTCCTCCCAAAGGATCGGCGGGTGTTGATCTGCCCCGGACCGACCTCTCCCGTGCCGACCCCGAAACTGGAATCATTCTAGCCAGGCGATCGCTTCAGGGAAACTTGAATATTCTGATAAGATGTATCAGACTTCCTTATGCGCAGCCTGACCCTGAAACAAATTCGCTACTTCGATGCCCTCGCCCGGCTGGGAACCTTCAGCGCCGCCGCCGAGGCCTGTTCGGTCACACAGCCCGCCCTGTCGATGCAGATCAAGGAAATGGAGGAAGGGGCCGGCAGCCCGCTTCTGGAGCGCGGCGCGCGCGGGGTGCGGCTGACCTCGTTTGGCGAGATGGTGCATCTGCGTGCCCGGGCGATGCTGGCGATCCTTGACGATCTGGACGATCTGGCCCGCACCGCCGGGACGAAGCCCGCAGGCAAGTTGCGCCTTGGCGTGATCCCGACGGTTGCGCCCTATATGCTGCCATCGGTCGTGCGGCGGCTGGAGCAGGAGTTCCCCGGTCTCAGCCCGATTCTGCGCGAAAGCATGACCTCGCGCTTGATCGAAGAGTTGAACGACGGGCGCATCGACGCCGCGATCCTTGCGCTGCCAGTCTCGGAACCCTCGCTGAACGAGGTGCCGCTGTTCAATGAACGTTTCGTGCTGATCCGCCCCGCCGAGGATGCGGCCAAGCCGGTTCCGAACCGCGACAAGCTGCGCGAGATGAGGCTATTGCTGCTGGAAGAGGGGCATTGTTTTCGCAACCAGGCGCTGTCGTTTTGTGACATGCCTTCGACCCAGCCCCGCGAGATGCTGGATGGAAGCTCGCTTTCGACACTGGTGCAGATGGTGGGCGTCGGGGTCGGGGTGACGCTGATCCCCGAAATGGCGGTGCCGATCGAAACCCGTTCGGCCGAGGTTTCAGTTGCCCGGTTTCGCGACCCGCAACCGCTGCGATCCATCGGCATGGTCTGGCGCAAATCCAGCGGGATGGAGGCGCAGCTGATGCAGATCGCCGAGGTGGTGCGGGACTGCGGCATCCGTCTGAGAAAGGCCAGCGGACTGACCAAATTGCCGGGCTGGCGCCACGACTGAAAGCCGGAGAAGATGACGACAGCGTGATGCCACGCGCAGGTGGAGTTTTCGGAAATGCTTGCTGAACGCAGTATCCATATTATAGCTTTTGGTGCAGAAGATGCGGCGCAAGGTGACACGGAACCGACGTTGCAACCAACGGCACGCGGGGAGGCGGGCCCGGACTTCGTTCGGGGGCAATTGGTTACGAGTCTCACTGGACATTGGGAGGATGGCCATGGTCGATATCATTTCGAAGCGGAGTGGCCCGCGCCGCGAGGACGAACGAGCCAACCGAATCATCCAGGCGAACCGGGGAGCTATCACTCAGATCGCCGATCACCTTACGCAGGGCGGCTATAGCGCGAACAAACGGGCCAAGGCAGAAGCGGCCAGGGCACCGGCGGCTGAGGAGGGCCGTCGCATCTATGCCGTCTCTGCCGGGCACAGCCCTGCGGCGGACGCCGGGGATATTCGGATCAAGGTCAGCGTGAACAACCGGGTTGTAGCCTATGACAACGGCTCGGGACGGCAAGTCCATCTGCTGGGCGAGATCCGGCGCCAGGAGGGAACCCGTTACTTTGCTATAGCCTCGCGCGAGAACGGCTTTGTCTCGGGCCTGCCCGATGACATCACCGAAAAGATCGGCGAGCTTGACGGGCAGATCATTGATCATGCCTGCCCGGAAAGCCTGCTCGCCGGTGAGATTGCCGAACGACTGGGTCTGGGCTGATCCTGCGCGTCACAATGACATGCCGGCGCCTGCCCCCACGGACGCCAGACCTCCTGCAAAAGCCAGACCACGTGCATGTGCACATGCAACAGCAAGGGCGACGCCATCGCCCCAGCCCTTTGGGAGGAGATGCATGACCGATCAGCTTTCGGGATACCATACCCGGACCGGCATGTTCGATGACTGGCTGGACCAGCGTGCCACGATGCGCGCCTGGGAGGATTTTTTGACCTACCGGGACATCGAGCACAGCCGAACCTCAGGTGTGCGGCGCGAAATCCTTGAATCCTGGTCGCGCAGTCTTGCCTCCGGAATCGACGCCACCGCAGAACTGGCGCCGCTGAATGAGACCGAGGAACTGCTGGAAGATGCGCGGCAGAAGACTTCCGATCTACGCGCCGCCGCCCATGCGCCGTTTCAGAAGATTGGACCGCTGCTGTCCGAGGCCAACGCCATTCTGGTGCTGACCGACGCCGAGGGACTGGTTCTTGAACAGATCGGCGATCTGCGCACCCACAAGGCAGCGCGCAGCATCCATCTGATTCAGGGCGGAAAATGGGATGAGGCCGCAATCGGCACCAACGGGATCGGCACGGCAATCCGCTCGGGTCGCCCCACGCTGGTGCATGCGTCCGAGCATTTCTGTCAAGGCATCAAGGCCTGGACCTGCGCCGCCGCCCCGATCCGCGATCCGGTTGATCAGCGCATCATCGGGGTGGTCGACCTGTCCGGGCCGCCCCTGATCTTCCGCCCGCATAATGTTGCGATGATCGCTTCGGTCGCGCGCGAGATCGAAGCGGCACTGGCCGAACGGCAAGAGATGCGGCGCACCCGGCTGCTTGAGGCATTTCTCGACAGCAGCCCGGCACAAGGCGGCCGCGATGCGGTGGTGATCCTCGACCGGATCGGGCGGGTGATGTATCACCGCCTGCCCTCAGGTACCCTCCGCGATCATCCCGCGCCGAAACTGTCGCTTGGCCAGCAATTCATACCGCTGACCGTCTCGATGAGCGATCAGGACATTGCCCGCGCCATCCCGCCACATCTGCGCCCCAGCGGGGTCAGCCGCCTTTTCCTTGACGGCGAATTCAGCGGAGCAGCGCTGATCCTGCCGCCGCGCCCACAAGCCGCTGCCGCCCCGGCAGCGCCGGTCGAAGCCTTCCGCATCCCCCCCCGTTCGGGGGCCGAGCGGGATGAGTTGCTGATGATCGGGCAGGCGCCGAAATTTACCGCTGCGGTTGATCTGGCGCGGCGCACGGCCGCCGCGGGTTCGGCCGTGCTGATTCAGGGCGAAACCGGAGCAGGCAAGGAATTGTTCGCCCGGCTGATCCATACCTCGGCCGCCCACAGGGGCCGCGCGCCGTTTGTGACGGTGAATTGTGGGGCGATCTCGGCCGAGTTGTTCGGATCAGAGCTCTTCGGCCACGCGCCGGGCGCCTTTACCGGTGCCACCCGTGATGGCAAAGCGGGCAAGTTCGAACAGGCCAATGGCGGCGTGCTCTGCCTTGACGAGATCGGCGAGATGCCGCTGGAATTGCAGCCCTATCTGCTGCGGGTGCTGGAGCAGCGCGCGGTCTACCGGATCGGCGATTCCAAGCGCCGTCAGATCGACGTGCAACTGGTGGCGATGACGAACCGCGACCTGCGCGAAGAGGTTGAGGCCGGGCGCTTCCGTCGCGATCTTTACTATCGGATCAGCGCGATTACGATCGAGGTGCCGCCGCTGCGCGAACGGCTCAGCGACATTCCGGCGCTGGCCGATCACTTCAACCGCGCGGTGGCGACGCGGCTTGGTCGGGCGCCGCTGGTACTGACCGAAGGAGCGGCACAACTGATGGCCGGTTATGGCTGGCCCGGCAATGTGCGAGAGATGCGCAACCTGTTCGAGCGGCTGCATCTGATGGTCATCGGCGACATGGTCGACGAGGAAGATCTGCCCGCCGCCCTCCGTACCCAACCGCGCGGGACGTCCGCGCCGCCGGTCGAGGCCCCGGCGCCCGCCAACCTGACCGATATGGAGGAGCAGGCGATCAGACGGACGCTGATTGCCGAAGAGGGCAATCTGACCCGGGTGGCCCATATTCTGGGCATCTCGCGCCCCACGCTGTATCGCAAGCTGAAGACCTACGGCATCCGCCGCACCTATGAGTGAGATCGGGTAGAAAAGGCGCCACCTGGAAGGGTGTGGCGCCTTTTCCTAAAATTATTTCAAAAGCCTGACGGCGGCCACCAAGATCAGGGCACGATCACGCCCCGCCCCGTGAAGCGGCGGTTCTTGAAGTCGTCGATCGCGGTGTTGATGTTGTCGAGCGTGTAGGCGGTGTAGTGCATCTTCACCTTGCCGTCCGAGTTCAGCTCCATCAGTTCGACCAGTTCGGTATAGTCGCCGACCAGGCTGCCGCCGATCTTGATCTCATTGGCTACGAGATCCAGCGTCGGCACCTCGATCCTGCCGCCATAGCCGACGACGATACATTCACCGCCCTTGCGCAACAGCTTCCAGCAGATGTTTTCGACACCAAGCTCACCGACGAAATCGATCACCACATGCGCCCCGCCGCCGGTGATCTCTTTCAGCTCCTCAATCAGGTTCGGCCCGCCATCCAGCACCACGTCAGCGCCCAGTTCCTTGGCAAGAACCTGTGCCCCCGGCTCACGATCAATGGCGATCAGCCGTGCGCCACACAGCTCGCGCAGTGATTGCAGCGCGATATGGCCAAGGCCGCCCACACCCAGCACGGCGCACCAGCTTCCAGGCGGCAGCATCTTTGCGGCCCGCTTTGCTGCACGATAAGCGGTGATTCCGGCATCTGCCATCGGGGCCACGTCCAGCGGCATGATATTGGTGTTCAGCTTGATCAGCGAACGCTCGTTCGTCTTGAAATACTCTGCAAAGCCGCCGTCCAGACCCAGGCCTGGGAAAAGACCGTGATCGCAATACATGTCATGGCCATGGTGGCAGTTCAGGCAGACACCGCAGGTGCGCAGCGGGTGGCAGATCACGGCATCACCCGCCTTTACCGTCCGCACATTGCTGCCGACGTCTTCAACCCAGCCAGCGTTTTCATGGCCCATGACATAGGGCAGCAAAGTGTTGTGCGGGTCCATGATCGGTTTCCACACACCTTCGATGATATGCAGGTCGGTGCGGCACAGCCCGGCCGCGCCAACGCGGACGATCACCTCGTCGGGGGCAAGGATGGTGGGAGCCGGGATATCCTCGATCACCAACTGCACGTTCATCGCCGGATCGTATTCATACAGTCTTGCGGCCTTCATGGCGCGTTCCTTATCCTATGGATTTCAAGGGCCTAAGCGGCGTGAGGCGGCACATCCGGCCGCCCCTGTCCTTTACTGGCGGCCAAGCCGCTCCGAACCGCCTCCAAGGGCGGGGCCTGCCGTCGGATCAACATATTCTTCGGCATGACCGATAAGGGTCTCAGTGGTCAGGATCAGGCTGGCGACCGAGGCCGCATTGGCCAGCGCTGAACAGGTGACGCGCACTGGATCGACGATCCCAGCCTCGATCATGTCGCGGAACCGGCCCTGTGCGGCGTCGAAACCGAAACCGCTGGCCGAACGGACAACTTCGGCGATGACGGCGTTCGGGTCCGATCCGGCATTGATCGCAATCCGCGCCAACGGCCGGGTCAGGACTGAACGCACCAGTTCCACGCCCGCGGCCACATCGCCGGATACCTCCGACGCCACAGCATCCAGCACCGGCGCGGTGTGGGCCAGCGCCGAGCCGCCGCCGGGCACCACGCCCTCTTCGACCGCCGCTCGGATTGCGTAGAGCGAATCCTCGATCAACTGAATCTTGCGCTTCTGTTCCACCGGGGTCAGGCCGCCGGCATGAATCACCGCCGTGCCGCCCGACAGTTTGGCCAGACGCTCGCGCAGCTTGTCCTGCTCGATATTCGGCGGTGCAATGTCATACTGCCGCTGCACCTGCAGCCGCCGCGCCGCGATAGCCGCCGCATCGCCCGCACCGCCGATCACCGTGGTCTGGCTGGCCGAAGCGCGTACCTGCCGCGCCGCGCCCAGTTGTTCACGGCTGACATTCTCGATCTTCTTGCCCAGATCGCGGGCCAAAACCTCACCTCCGGTCAGGATGGCCAGATCATCCATCATCGCCTTGCGCCAATGGCCGTATTCCGGTGGGTGCACGATCAGATACTTGCCCGGAGGGGCAGCCTCCAGCAGCGTTACCACCACTTCGGGGGCAATCTCTTCGGCCACGATCAGCAGCGACCGCCCTTCGGCATCGGCAATCTCACGTGCCGCATCCAGCGCGGAAGGTGCGAGAATTTTCTGATCGGTCAGCAGGATCAGCGGCTTTTCCAGCACCGCCTCCATCTCATCCTGGTCCGTGACCATGTGATGAGAGATATATCCGCGCTCGAAAGACATGCCCTCGATCACCTCGAAGGTCGTCTCGACCGTCACTGAGAAATCTGCGTTGATGATGCCGTTTTCGCCGACACGGCTGTGCGCCTCGGCCACGATTTCGCCCAGACGGGGGTCGGTGGCGGCGATATTGGCCACAGCGGCTAGAAGGCGTGGATTGTCCTTGACCGGCACTGCCTGCCGCTTCAGCTCCTCAACAACCTTGCCGACGGCCAGTTCGATTCCACGGCACAGATCGACCGCCCGAGCACCGCGCTCGGCCTGGGTTACGCCCTGCTGGATCATCGCATTGGCGAGCACGATCGCCGTGGTGGTGCCGTCACCGGCAACCTCGTTGGTCTGCATCGAGACCTCGCGCACCACCTGCGCGCCCATGTTTTCAAACCGGTCCGGCAGTTCGATCTCGGTCGCGATGGAGACCCCGTCGCGGGTGATCAGCGGCGTGCCGACCGGACGGTCGATCATCGCGTTCAGCCCCTTCGGACCAAGCGTGGGTTCGACGGCGGCGGCAAGGCGGGCCACGCCGCGTGCCAGCGCCCGACGGGCCTCGTTCGAGTGAATCAGAAAGTTCGGCATCGGATAATTCTCCCTTGTGACCGGACCCGCAGGGCGCGCCGGTTCCCCTTCATGGTGGTGGGTTGGCGTGGCTCAGCTTCGGCTGTCCGGGCTGGCCCCGTGATCCCGGGGCGGCACACGCCCCAGAATGAAGTCGATCAGTTCGGGCTCCTCTCCCTCACGGACGACTTCCTTGTAGCGCGCGGCGGCGAGGCCGCGGCACACGGCACCGTTGAACTCCATGTTGATGCGGAGCGCTCGCAGCCGCCTCAGATGGTTCTCCAGATCCTCGGCGACAATCGGATCGCCGCGCCAGGTTACGAAAGCGTGGTCCTCGGGCAGAAGGGCAAGCCCGTCACCGACAAGGATCTCGCGGTAGCGCGGCTTCTGCGCCGCGGCCTCGGGCAGATTGCCAAAGTTCAGCGCATCAAGGCCCGAAAGGGTCAGCCCCGCGATCTGCGCCGCAGACCAGCCCATCGACCTCAACCCCAACATCACCGCTTCCTGACGGCGCAGGAAGGCCTTCTCGCGAAACGTCTCGCGCACCACGCCGAGATCGGCACCTTCCGTCAGTTCGGCAAAGACCACCTCAAACGCCCGGTCGCCGTTGATCGCGTCATTCACGCGGTCGGCAAAGCAATGGTCCAGCAACTGGACGCGCGCCTTCTGCGCCCAGCCCGGCGCCATAGCCGCCTTGCGGATGCCTTCCGCCATCAGAAAGGCGAAGTTCGGCGAGCACCAATAGGTTGGCAGCCGGAAGTCGATCTCGACATCTCCCAGATGCGACACCTCCAGCCGTTCGACAAAGCCCATATCGGTAATCGGCTCATCCAGCTCGGGGTCGGTGACGGCGGAAAGCCGCCGCCACACTTCCCTTGCCTTCGAGCCACTGATCTGTGGCACGCTCATCGCTCACTCCGCCGCGATACGAACCGGCGATTGCGCCAGCTCGGCTTTCTTGGCTGCCACATCGATGCCGTAGAGCCGGGCCGCGTTCAGACCAAGGATCTTTTCCTTGTCCGCATCGGTCAGGGTGACGCCACGGCCGGCCACGGCCTCTTCGTCCAGCTGGAAGTTCCAGAACCGCTCGACCAGCCATTGCGGGGTCCAGATCCCGTAGTCCGAACCGAACAGGATCTTCTCCGGACCGATCCAGAACAGAAGTTCGGTCATGATCTCGGCAAAGTGCTTCGGCCGGTTGAAGATCAGCGGCAGCGCCACCGCAAGGCCACCATAGACATTCGATTCCTGCGTCGCGATCCAGGTGAAGTCATCCAGACGCGGCAGGCCGCAATGTTCGATGATCCAGTTCAGGTTCTGGAAATCCGTCGCGGCATAATCGACATCCGTCACGTCAAAGGAGTCAAGGCTCAGCGGCTTGATCGTCGGCCCCTTGTGAACGTGGATGTTCTTGATCCCCAGCTTCTCGCACAGCTCGAAGCATTTATAGGCCTGCGGATCGTTCAGCCGCCACCCTTTGGATGCCCCGTTCCATTCGGCGGTGTACATCTTCACGCCTTTGATATCATACACTTCTTTCATGAAGTGGATGTATTCAAGCGCCTTTTCACCATCGCGCGGATCGAACGAGCCGTTGACGATGAAGCGTTCGGGATAGCGCCGTGCCACCTCGAAATTGCGTTCGATCGTGTTGAAGCCATTCTTGTAAAAATCCTTCAGATAGGTCGACTGAATGATCGCCATATCGTCCGGGCCGTTGACGAACAGATCGTTATACAGATCGTCCTCGGAGTATTTTTCGAATTTCTCCTTGCTCCACTGCACCTCTTTCGGGCTGAAACCCGTGTGATAGGCGTAGAAGCAGTCAATGAACTGCTTGCCATGAATGTTGCGCTGGTTTTCCGGGCTGCCATCCCAAAAGTGGACATGGCCGTCGAGAACGAAAATCTCTTTACCGTCCGCTGTCTTGTACATGAAGTTCCTCCCTTGCGTATCTATTGATGGGTGAGTCAGAAGGTGATCGCGACCTTGAGCACGCCATCGCGCTGATTGGCGAAAAGCTCATAGGCATCCTCGATCTGGTCAATCTTGTAGCGGTGGGTGACCAGCGCACTGAAATCGACGCGGCCCGCGCGGACCACATCCATCATCCGGCGCATCCGTTCCTTGCCGCCGGGGCACAGCGCGGTGCGGATGTTCTTCTCGCCCAGACCGGCGGCAAAGGCATCAAGCGGGATTTTCAGATCGGTGGAATAAACCCCAAGACTTGAAAGTGTGCCGCCCGGACGGATCGAGCGCAGCGCCCATTCAAAGGTCGCCTGCAGCCCAAGCGCCTCGATCGCCACGTCACAGCCACGACCGTTGGTCATTTCCATTATGGTCTCGACCACATTGTTCGAGGCCTTGAAATCGACCACTTCATCGGCGCCCATGCGCTTGGCCATGGCCAGCCGTGCGGGAACGGTATCAACGGCGATGATGCGGCTCGCGCCCATCAGCTTCGCGCCGGCCGTGGCACAAAGGCCGATGGGTCCTTGCGCAAAAACCACAACCGTATCGCCGATTTTGATATTTCCGTTCTCGGCGCCAACAAAACCCGTCGACATGATGTCGGGGCACATCAGCACCTCTTCATCGGTCAAGTCGTCGGGGATCGGGGCCAGATTGGCCATCGCATCCGGCACCAGCACATATTCGGCCTGACAGCCGTCAATGGTATTGCCGAACTTCCAACCACCAATCGCTTTCCAGCCATGCGGCGTGCCTGCGCCATCCTGCGAGCAAAAGCCGCAAAGGCAGGCGTTCGACCAACCCGAGGGCGTGATCGCGCCGGCGATTACACGCTGGCCCTCACGGAACCCTTTGACGGCCGAACCCAGCTTCGCGATCACGCCGACCGGCTCGTGGCCGATGGTCAGCCCGCGCTCGACAGGGTATTCGCCTTTCAGGATATGGATGTCGGTGCCGCAGATCGTGGTGGTGGTGACCCGCATCAGCGCGTCGTTGGGACCAACATCCGGGATCTTCTTGTCTTCAAGAACGATCCGACCCTTTTCGACGAACACCGCCGCCTTCATCATCTGAGCCATTCCGCCCTCCTGCTGAATTGAGAAAGCCGGGGGCACGTGGTCGCGCGCCCCCGAAAGTCGCTCAGATGAACTCGAAAACTTCGTCCATGTCGCCGAACAGGATGACGGTGTTGTCGTCGATCCTGACCATGCGGCCGTAATGGGTGGAGGTGTTGACCTCGAAGATCTCGGCGGTCATTTCGCGGCCGAGATATTCCGAGATGTCATCCATCTTGAAGATCAGCTTGCCTTCGCCGTCGATGCGGATGGTGGCCGGATTGTAGGTCACCGTCACCTTCGGATCCTGGTCCATGTATTCGGCGATGGCGCGGGCCTCGACCGAGTCATTCATGGTTACCCCGCATTCATGCGAGATTTCGCGGCTGCTCAGGTCGATGTCCTTCATCGACTTGAAGATGTTGCTCTTGGTGCTGTCGCGTGCAGTGCTGGACATGGTGGCTCCTCTCAGCGGCTCAGACCGACTTCGCCAAGGATATGCGCCAGCCGCTCATGCGAGGCGGCCTGGGCATCGGCGAAGGACACGGGTTTCGAATGGGGTTGCGACCAGACCGGTTGCAGCGCGGTCGCGGCCTTGTCCGCCAGATCGGCGTGCTTCTTCACCCAGCCGTTGAACAGAGCGCGGTTGTGGGCGCCGTGCTGTTCGTCATGTGCCAGGAGGTAGATCAGGTCGATGGTGTTGGCGAGGTTGCGCTCGTAGTCCGCTTCCGCTGCCGAAATGACCGGGGGAGTGATGAAGTCGTTGTTCGCCGCCGCCGCCTGCATCAGGAAGCCCGAACGGAACAACTCTCCCACCAGCGGTTCGAAGATCAGATTGATCGCGAAATACTGCTCGAGGTAGTCCTCGGAGCCCATGATCGTCTCGACCGCCAACCGGCAGGGCTGCCAGACTGGATCTTCCAACCAGGCCTTCTTGCCCAGCTCGTCATCCCAGCCCTCGATATCCATGCCGATCTCGGCCAGATAGAGCGTGATGTCCTGCGCCAGCCGCATCTTGTAGGACGAATTGGTCAGCGTGGCGTTGTTGATCATCTGCGTATAGCCGTAGCGCTGCGCCTGCATGAGCGAGGTGCCAAGGCCGAACTCGGCATGTTTCCATGCGCCCAGATGCGTTTGCAGGACCTTCTGCCAGACCCGATCAAAGACCAGATGCGCGCCGGCTTTGCGGGCGTTGCCGATCACCGCCTGCACCATCGTCTCGATCTTCGACTGGCGCTGATAATGGGTGCGTTCCCATTCCTGGTCCGGCGCCCGGAAGGCGTGCCAGTTCGACGAGAGCGCGCGGGTGTTGTCCTTGGTATAGGCACCCTTGCCGTTGCCGAAGCTGATGATCCAGTCCTGGATCAGGTAGCGTTCGGGATCGGGCTGGACGTCAACAGTGACGTCCTCGTAGTGGGTGGCACGTTTGCCCCGCGGCTCGAAGTAGTTGTATTTGCGGCTAGTCGATCCCGCGAAGATCGCGGAGCCTGCGGCGCCGGATTTGACGGGGTTGGCTGTTGCTGCCATCGGTCTTCCTCCCTAGGTGGTTTGGTTCACAGCGAAGAGCGGTCGGGCCGCCTTAGTGGCCCGACGAACCGGACGTCGTGGTGAACTTGTCGTAGAAAATCCGCTCGCTTTCGTAGTCGAGCATGAAGAGCGTCGGGGTCAGCGCATCGATCATCGGAGGCGGGCCACAGGCATAGACATCGCCCTCGCCGGCAACTCCCAGCTCGCGCAGCTTGCGGTCCACGGCCTGATGGACAAAGCCGGTCTCACCGGTCCAGCCGCTGTCCTCCGGGGCGTGGGACAGAACAGGGATGAACTCGACCGAAGGATGTTCAGCGGTGATCGCCGCCAGTTTGTCGAGATGGAAGAGATCGAGTTCGGTGCGGGCGCCGTAGAAGAACAGCACGGGCCGGTCCTCGCCACTTTCGATGTGGTCGTGCAGGATCGACCAGACCGGCGACATGCCTGACCCCGCGCCGACCAGAACCACTGGCCCCTCGCGCCCCTCGCGGCGGAAGCACATGCCATAGGGGCCGACGACACTCACTTTTGCTCCTGCCCGGATTCCTCCGTTGTCGAGTTGGTTGGAGAACTTTCCTTCCGGGTATTTCTTGATGATGAAGGAGAGCTTTTGGGTTTCGCTCGGCGGATTTGCCATGGAGAACGAACGCGTGATCGTCTCCCCTTCTTCCGTGGTGACTGTGATGTCGACATACTGACCCGCCCAGAACTTGAGCGGCGCGTTCAATTCGATCTCGACGCCGCGGATGTCATGCGTGAGTTTGCGAAAATCCGTGATCCGGCCTTCGAACTGCTTGACCGGAATGGATTTCGACAGGACCTCCTCGTCATAATTCAGAAGGTCGATCGTCAGATTGTCGAAGGCCTTGGCGCGACACATCAGGATCTGACCGCTGTCGCGGTCGCCATCATTCAACGCGAAGGTGGAATATTTCAGCATCTCGACCTCGCCGTCGAGAAGCACGCATTTGCAGGCCGAGCATTGCCCCTCCTTGCACCCGTGGGGCAACGCGATCCCCTGGCGGAATGCGGCGTCTAGAACGGTTTCGTCCTCTTCGACCTCGAACTCCACGCCAACGGGTTCAAGTCTTACGGTGTAAACCTCTCCCATTCTGTCCGGCCTCCCCGCCGTCAGTCTGGCAGCCTCACAAGGCCGCCTCAGTCTATTCCCGGTGAGCGGCGGGGCCGGAACCGGCCCCGCCAACCTGCCTTAGTTGCAGGGATTGATTGTGAAGCCCGCCTGGTATTCGGCGACGTGCTTGGCGCGTGCCTCGGGGGTCATCTCGCGCAGCAGGGTCAGCGGCGACAAAAGGGTGTGGCCGCGCACATCGTCCAGCGTCCACATGTCCTTGTTGTCAAAGCGCAGGTGCGGCTGCGGCACGAGGGTCTTGCCATCGTCACGGACGAAGTTCAGGTCCTTGATCGCATCGGCGAGATCCCAGCCGTGATAGACAGTTTCCCACTCGCGTTTGCCCGAGAACTTGCCCATCGCCGGCGTAGGACGGCCCTGGTACTCGTTCGAGAAGGCCTCCACGGCGGTCCAGCGGTCCAGCTCATGCGCGAAGGTGTGCAGCTGGCCGTCGATCTCGTCGACCACCATGTCCTCGCGGATAAGGCAGGGCACGAGGCAAGACCAGCAGCGATGCGGGTAGACGTATCCGGTTTCCTCGTTGAACGTGATGACCTTGTTGCCCGGCTTGGACAACTTGGCATACCATTTCCAGAATTCACCGAATTCCGCATACCACCCCGGATACTTGGCTTCGAACCATTCGAAGTCCTTGTCGGTCTGCGCCTCGATCCGCCAGAAGTTCACCGGCCAGCCGACCGCGAAGAACTGCGCGACCTTGTGGACATAGTTCTTCTTGGTGATGCGATTCCACGCCTCCTGGACATCGTCGTGGTGGACCTTGATGCCGTATTTTTCCAGCGGCAGCATGTAGGTGCGGTAGTAGTCCTCGAAGATCCAGCGGTGCCACATCTCCGCGTAGGATTCCTTTTCCTTGTCGCGGTTGGTGGTGCCATATTCGATCAGCGTGCCGATGGCAGCGTCGACGATCGCGTGGTTCTGCCAGAAGGCATACCGCAGGTCGCGCTCCAGCAGCAGGTGGTTTTCCGGCTCTTTCAGCGCGGCCATCAGCAGCGAGTGGCCGTTGCCGATGTGGCGGCTTTCATCCGACTGCACCGACAGGAACACGGTCGGCAGCGCGTAGTCGCCGTTGCGGGCGGCTTCCGACGGCATGGCGACGAAAAGCGTGTTGGTGAAGGCAGTTTCCGCGACAACGGTCAGATACATACAGGCCGAGGTCATCACGTCGCCGGTGATGAAACCTTCGCCGAACTGGCGGCCGATGGTGGTGGCATAACACTTACCGAACGCTTCTTCGGTAATGTCAAAGCCAGCAGGGTCGATATAGTTCTCCATGTACCACTTCTTCAGGTTCATCTGAATGGTGGAATGGCGGAACTCGTCAACCATCTGCATGGTAAAGCCGGTGCGCAGGTCTTCGCCGGGCGCGATCCGGGCCACCATCGCCATCGACCGCGCGGCCGAGATTTCCGGGAAGGGGATGATCGCGAGGAACAGCTTCATCCATTCAACCCAGCGGGGCTGAACGTTGCGGAACATGTCGCCGCGGAGCGCCGCATCAAGCGCGCCGTAAACGCGGTTGTCTTTCTCTTCCTGCATCGGGAAGTAAGAGCGCAGCACCTGTTTCATCGGGTCGCGCGGGGCTTTGGCGATCTTGTAGTCGGTCGGGAAGGTCGCGGCTTCCTGGACATAGCTGGGATTCCAGCCAAGATCCGAGATCTTCTTCGTGGCTTCGCCGACCGAGATTCCGCGCTGAGCGGTAATCTTGTTGAGCGTCAGTTGCGTCATGCCATGAGTCTCCTGATGTTGACGGTCGGGACGGGCTTGTCCCGGCCGTTGGGCGGGTTATCCGCCCCGGTTTTTCCGGCCCCTGTTGCGAGGGAAGGGCCGGGTCAGGTCACGGCAAAGGTTGCGGGCAACGAGGCCGGAAACCACAAAGCGACAACGCATTAGGTGCTGCCGTTTTCCGGTGGCCTCGCTTCTCCTCCCATTCCTTCGTTCTTTCGGGGTCTGCCCTGGCATCAGGGAACCGCCTTATTGTGCTTGGGATACATGCAGAACCGGTGCCAGCGCGGGATCTCCGCCCAAATATTCTTGCGGGCCCGTTGGAGATGGAAAATAATAGACTGATATATAATGATTTATTTTTTGCGAACTTTTTCATCGGCAAGTTCGGCGCGCCAGACGACGCCCCTCCCCCGGCGTTCCAAAACGTTACAATCGTTACGGTCCTGCGGGCTCGAGTTGCACAAATCTGTAACAGGAAGGCCGTTACAGCAGGGTCTCCCACGATTCGGACCCCGTTCTAGGTTTCGGAAGTGCAGAAAATTTATGCGGCAGCGCAGTATGTAAAATGGCCCGAAATCTGTAATCCGTCACCGGAATAAAATGTTACAATCGTAATGCAAAATTACGCTTTTCCTATTTATAATCATAGCCTTAATATCAATAGTCTCTGTTTGCACCGACTTGCGGCTGTTACAATGGGCACATGAGCCGGCGTTGGTCGGCCTGTTCGCCAAAGGCCGTCCAAGATGTCAGACCATTTACACTCCGATCAGTCATCTTCCCGCATTACCGCCGGAGCGGTGGTCGCGCGCGCGCCACAGGATCTGGTGTTCACCATGCGCTTCCTTGGTCAAAGCCAGGAAATCCTGCACAGCCATTTCCGCCATTTCCTCGAGGCCCGCCTTGCCGAGGCCGGTGTGACGCCAGACAGCCATCCGCTGTTGCCGTTCTTCATTGACAGCCATGCGGTTGAGCTGCGGGAGTTTGTGACCACAGGCGTCTCACTGGCGCGCAATTTTCGGCTGGGCGAGATCGAGATCCTGATCGGCGACGTGGAAACCCTGATGCGGGTCGACATCTGGGACGCGATCGCCAGCCATATCGACATTGCAGAAAAGCGCTTCAGCGAGGGGATCGCCCGCGTGGTCGCCGGTCTGAATGCCGATGAAGCCGCCCTGCGTCCGGTGCGGCCATGACGGGCTCAGTGGATAGTGTCGCCCTGTGCGGTCCCGGGCAGGTGGCTCCAGATTGCCTGAATATCCTCGCGCATCTCCTCGTGAGCGGCGGCAAGGATGCGGTCACGCGCCGCTTCGTTCAGCGTGACCAGCAGCTCTTGCACATGGACGCCATCGCCCGGACTTGCAGCCTCGCGCGCGGCAAGGGCAAGCGGATGGTCATGGCCCAGTTCTGCCGCAGCCGCGCGGGAGATGGCGGCCAGAAACCGGGTTTCGGAATCGACCTCCTGCATCTGCGGCTCCTGTCTGCGGGTCGGTTGTCAGGCGAATGGGGAAGACTATGACAGCGACAGCACGCGGCGCTCAAGAGATTCTCGCCGATCAGTTCCGCCTTACTGCCGAATTGAGCGCCCTGACCGGCGAGTATCATCGGCTGCTGCAGAAGGTCGCCGCCGCGGGTTTTGCGCGCCAGATGGCCGAAGATAGTGGCGGCGCCGATCTGGCGCAGGCCGAGCGCGCCGAAATCGCCGCACAGCTTATCGCCGAAGCCTACGAAACGCAGGTGCAGGCGTTGGAAAGACAGCTCTCCGCCCTCGGGCAAGAGTTTCTGGCTCTAAAATGAGGAACATCCGATGAGTGCGACCGCCACACAGGAGGCCCCGGCCAAGCCGGCCCCTCAATCCGGCCAATCCCCGCTTTTCGATCTGCTGGCGCGCAGTTGGTCGCTCGATGCGCCGATCTGCGATGTCGCTCTCGACATTGCAGGCACGATCGCAGGCTTTGCGCTGGAGAACGGCCGTCTGGCGCTGATGGCGCTCAAGGACCCGGAGTCGGCGCTGAACCGGATGCGGGTCGAGGCGGACTCAGGACGCAGCACCATCCGCCCGCGCGAAAAACCGGTGGGCACCCCGATCCTGACGTCAGAACTGGCCAATGGCGCGCCGCTCTTGGCGGCTTCGGGCGCGATCGGCCTGATTGCTGCGGCGCGCGATGGCCGCATCCACCGGGTCACGCCGCGGGGCCAGGTCATTCCGATGCTCAGCAAGACCAGCCCGATCTTCGCCGTTACCTCGGACCTTGCGGGCCGGCTGGCCGTGGGCCGCGACGGCCGCACCGATCTGTATGAGGAAGAGGGAATGCGAAGGCTTGCCGGCCTTCTGACCCCCGGTCCGGCAAATGCTCTGGCTTTCGCGCCGGATGACCGTTCGCTGGCTGTGATGCTAGCAGAGAACCTGCTCCTCGGTCAGCCCAGCCAGGGCTATGAAAACCACCCGCTCGGAGGCAGCGGGCCGCTGTCGTTCTCGGCCGACGGAATCTGGATCGCTGGATCAAACGGCAGAGACGGGTTCTGGTTGTTGCGGCGCAACGATGGTGCGATCGGCCGCATCGGCAACTTCCGTGCACCGCCCTCCTCCGTCGCGTTCAGCAAGGCGGGTGAGGCGATCTTTGCATCCGGTGCCTTCCGGGCAGCGGGCTGGTCACTGGCAACACCGCCCTTGGCCAGCGAGGCGACAGGCGCATTGAAAACCGGACGATCCGGCCTTGTGCTGATCGAGAAGATCGCCGCCCATCCGGGTCGCGACCTGATCGCGCTTGGCATGGCTGATGGGGCCGTCGCGATTACGCGGGTCGGCCAGCCCGAGGAAATGCCGCTGCGCCACGCCGACGGCAGCCCGGTAACGGCGCTGGCCTGGTCTGCGGACGGGCTTCACCTTGCCATTGGCACGGCTGCCGGCTCTGCGGCGCTTGTGACACTGCCGCCCCAGCTCTTCAAATGACGAAAGGAAGACCCGAGATGATCGAAGCCCAGCCCCAGCAGACCGCCGAGGATGCCAGCAAGGACGCCTTCTTCGCCAGAATCGCTGAAATCTCGCAAGAGATGATCGGCGCCCATGGCAAGGAATTCGCGATGGGAACGCTCGTGCTGGCCGCGCGCTGGATCGCCAGCGACAAGATCAGTGAAGGGTCTGGCCGCCACTGAACAGGCCAGGGCCGGTGGGCATGGCTTCCCTGCCTTGCCCGCCGCTGGCCTGTCCGGCGGTGACCGCCCAACGCATCTGGTCAAGCAGGATGTCGCGCGACCCGGCCGCAAAGACGAGCAACCGCGCCTCATCCCCGGCGACCGAGGAGATCAGCGTCAAATCCTCTTCCAGCCCTATGTCGATCAGATGCGCCCAGGCGCAAAGTTCGTGCAGCCGATGCGTCACGAATTCCAGACAATCACGCGCAACCGGATTGGCGGGCCATGCGGCATCGCGCAGCCGGTTGCCCTGACCCAGCGGAGAGCTATGCACTGCCGAACCCAGGAGCGTCAGCACCTCGCGCCGCCAGCGGCCGTATTCGCTCTGGTCGGAATGGTCGAGGCCGATGCTGTACAGCTTTTCCGCGACCAGCCGGAAGGCCCGGCCACCGGCGATATGGCGCCGCCAGAAATCATTCGCCTCTTCGGCACTGCGGCAGGCGACGAATTGCTGTGCCAGCTTGCGCCGCAACAAAAGCGCCAGCAGCATATCGACATCTTCCGAAACGGATCGCACCAGTTGCAGCGACGGCACCGCCAGTTCCGACAGCACCAGAAGCCGCAAGGCAGCGACGGTTTCGACCACCCGCCCGCTCAGGATATGCAGCGCGCAAAGCTGGTCGCGACCCAGAAGCAGCCCATCGATCTTCATCCCTGCGCCGGCCGCCTGATGCAGCGCCATGGTCCAGATCAGCGCCTGATCGAACAGGCACAGCCGGTCATGGGCACGACTATCGGTCTCGGGTCGCTCGGTCATGGGCAGGGGGCGAAAGCCGGGCAGGCCGCGAATGCACTCTCCCCAGAGCTTGTCGAGATCGTGCCCGCGGGCAGACCACATCTGCCGCAACCGCGCCGCAAGCTGCGGCGACATTTCGCGGTAGAACCGTTCGGGTCCAATGGGTTGATCCGGTGCGAGGGTCGCCAAGGCCAATGCTCCCACAGGGCGTGGATCAGATGACGCTAACCGCGCGCCTGACACAAAGCCAGCGTCAAAACCTTGGGTTCCGGCAGATCCAGGCGGTGAACCTGCTGCTGCTTTCAAACGAGGCGCTGGCTGAGGATCTGATGCGGCGGGCGGCAGCAAACCCGTTCCTGCGTCTTCGGCTGCCGCCGCAGTCGACCGCGCTGATCGAGGATCAGGGCGAAAGCGAGTGCGGGCTCTACGCCCATGTGATCGGGCAGTTGCGTATGATCGGCGCAGCGCGGGCCGATGAGGCGCTGGCCACGGCCTTTGTCGAGGCGCTGGACGGCAACGGTTGGCTTGACCGTTCACTGGCCGAGATTGCCGCCAGCACCGGGCGCAGCCCCGCCGCCGCCACCACGATGCTGACAGCCATCCAGCAAGAGATCGAGCCGGTCGGGCTGTTCGCCCGCGGGCTTTCCGATTGCCTGCGACTGCAAGCGGCGGATCGCGGGCAGTTGACGCCCGCGATGGAGGCGGTGCTTTGCCATCTTGAGGCGGTCGCCAGCGGCGGGGTGGCAGCCTTGGTACAGGCCACTGGAATGCCGCCCGAGGTGGTGGCGCTTTGTCTTGCTCAGATCCGGCGGATGGACCCGCGTCCTGGCCTGGCCTTTGGCGGCCCCCCCGCGCCGCTGCGCGCGCCTGATATTATCGTGTCGCGCGGGGCCGAAGGCTGGCAGATTGCGCTGAACCGCGCCACGCTGCCGGTGCTGACCCTTGCGCCCGGCAGAGAGGGGGCGGCGGGTTTGCGTGCCGTGCGGGCCGAAGCGGAATGGCTGGCCTCGATCGTCGAGCGGCGCAACCGCACGGTACTGGCAGTGGCGCGCGCTGTGCTGGCCCGGCAGCGTGGCTTTCTAGACCATGGGCCGGGCGCGTTGATGGCGCTCAGCCGGTCCGATATCGCCGCGCGCCTTGGCCTGCATGACAGCACGGTCGGGCGGGTGGCGCGCGATCTCTTGGTCGAGACGCCGCAGGGGTTGCGAACGCTGTCCAGCCTGTTCGACAGCGGGCCGACCAGAGGCAACGGCACGGCGGCAACAGCGATCCGGTATCGGTTGGGGCAGATTGTGGCGACGGAAGACCCGCGCGCGCCCTATGACGATGCCGCGCTGGCCGCCCTTCTGCGCAGAGAAGGCAAGCCGCTGGCTCGGCGCACCGTCGCGAAATATCGCGAGGAACTGGGCATCCCTGCCCGCAACCAGCGGCTGCGCACCTAGGGTTGCTCACCCAAATGCTTGTAGATCGTCGTTCGCGACATGCCGAGCGCCCGTGCTGCCAGCGAAACATTTCCCTCATGCCGCTGCACCATGGCGCGGATGGTCTGACACTGGCTTTCCTTCCAGGGCACGCCGGCGCATTGCGGGCAACATTCCGCCGGGGCCTCGCCGCCGATTGCGGGCAGCAGCGACTCCAGATCGCGCGCCTCCAGCACGGCATCCGGACAGATCAGCATCGCCTGGGTGATGATGGCGCGCAGCTCATGCAGGTTGCCAGGCCAGGCATGCGCCGCTAGCCGGACGAGCGCCGCCTCTGAAATTCGCGCCTCGGGCCGCACCGAGATCGCGAAGCGCAGGGCCAGCGCCGCAAGGTCGCCGCGGTTGCGCAGGGGCGGCAGTACCAGCCGGAATCCTTCCAGCCGATAGCGCAGGGCGGGCAGCAGCCCCGCCAACCCGTCCGGTTCGCTGGTCACACTGACGACCCGAAGATCACAGCGGATCAGCGCGCCAGTACCGGGCTGACGATACTCACCACCGTCCAGCGCGGCCGCAAGGGCCGCCTGAGCGGCCCTTGGCAGGGCCGTCACTTCATCCAGAAACAGGGTGCCGCCATCCGCCTCTTGCAACAGCCCGGGCTGAGCGGCCGTACCGAGGATCTGTGACAGCTCCGCCTCTTCCAGCATCCGCCCGTCCAGCACCACCAGCGGCCCCTTGCGCCCGGTAGCGGTATGGGCCAATCGGGCGATCAACGCCTTGCCGGTGCCGGTCTCGCCACTGATTGCGATAGCGACACCGCGCCGCGCCGCATCGGGCAGTGCCTGAAGCCGTTGCCACAGCGCCGGGTCTTCGACCACCACATCGCGGAAAAAGTTTTTCACTGGTGCCGCTTCTTCACCCTGACTCGGGCGCAGCCGGCGCGCCAGCGCGAAGCTCGCCCGGTTTGCCACGCAGCGGAGAGAGACAGCCGAGCCTATGCGGTCGCGGATGCGCAATGTCTCGCCCTCGGCGAGCCTGCGCTGGATCGCCGCGAAGGGCTGCTCGAATATCCGGTCGAAACTTTCGCCCAGCAGGCGCGGGAACCCGGTCAGGAACATCTCGCCCTTGCGGTTCACCGCCGTCACGGTGAGGTCTTCGCCCAGTACCAGCATCCCCATCGACAGCGTGCCGAGGTATTCAGGGCGCGGATGGAATTGCAGCACCATGCTGCGGTCATGGCGGGCGCGGATCAGGCTGTTCTCGATGCTCGACGCTGCCATCTGCACGAGTGCCGCCGTGTGCTGCTGACGCACCGCCGACATGGACGAGGCATCCAGCACCCCCGCCAACCGCCCGGCCCCGTCAAAGATCGGCGCCGAGATGCAGGATACATCGCCATGCGCGCGCAGGAAATGCTCGCCGCCATAGACCTGCGCCGGGCGGCCCGTGGCGATACAGACGCCCATCGCATTGGTGCCACGGAGATCCTCGCTCCAGACAGAACCGGGAATGACTTGTGCACCCGCATCGGTCTCGGCGAACTGGGCATCGTGCAGCGTGTCCAGCACCACCCCTTCGGGCGAGCCGAGCGCGATCATGAAATTGGACCCGGCGATCTGGTCGAACAACAGTTCCAGCTCGGGCCGGGCAAAGCGGATCAGATCCGCATGCATTTGGCGCGTGGCCGAGAATTCGGTTGCCGACAGGATTAGTCGCCTGCTTCGTTCCAGCGGGTCAAGCCCGTGCGACAGGCTTCGCAACCAGCTTTCAGTGATGTCGCCCGGCAAGGCGCCGCCGGGAAACCGTCCTTGAGTTTCAAGCTGATGCCGCGCGCGGGTCAGCGCCGATGTCTGCATCTCCATGGCACCGGCCCCTCCCTGGGCGTTGTCCATTCTTGGTCCCGGCGCATCTCCTCCTGCGACCTGGGCGCCCTCGTCCCGGGCCGATCAAAGCGTATCGGCTGCGCACCCCCTGTCAATCGGCGCAGGCGATTCGCCCGCATCTGTCCAACTTGTGAACAGTGCGCCAGTCGAGCGGTTTCTCCCGCCCCCCGCCCGCGAAACTGTTCAGAGGCTGAACGCCCCCTGCCCCCGTTCGTCCAGATCGCGAACGACCGCATCGGCAGCATCGCCAAAATTTGCGCCCGCGGCCGACCTCGCCGAACGTCCCCAAACCGCCGGGGAGGGCGGTATCCGAAGAGGCGAGAAACCGACCATGAAAGCCCAGGTTCTTCATACCTATGATCCCAGCCTGACCGCCCCCCAATGGGTGCGCGGCCAAGAGGTCGCGGATCCGAAGATCGTGAAATCCAGTGACGTGATCATCCGCATCGGCGGCGCGGGCGTGTGTCGCACCGATCTTCATATCATCGAGGGCATCTGGCGTCCCCACACCGACCCTTCAGGCACCGCCCTCCTGCCCCTGATCATGGGGCATGAAAACGCCGGCTGGATCGAGGAGACCGGGTCCGAGGTCGAGGGGTTCAAGAAGGGCGATCCGGTGATCGTGCACCCGAAAGTGACGGGCGGCACATGCATCGCCTGCCGGCGCGGCCATGACATGCATGGCGATGGCAAATTCCCGGGGCTGGACAGCAACGGTGGCTATGCCGAGCTGCTGCATACTTCGGTCCGCAATCTGATTGCGTTGCCCAAGACATTGGCTCCAAAGGATGTGGCCCCCTATGCCGATGCCGGGCTGACCGCCTACCGCGCGGCGAAGAAGGCAGCACAGCAATTGCTGCCCGACCAGACGGCGGTGGTGATCGGCGCGGGCGGGCTTGGCCATATCGGCATACAGGTGCTGCGGGCCATGTGCGCGGCGCGGATCATCGTCGTCGATATCTCCGACGCCTCGCTATCGCTGGCGGCCGAGCATGGCGCCGACCATCTGGTGAAAGCCGATGGTGGCGAGGTCGAGGCCGTGCTGGCCCTGACCGGGGGCAAGGGTGCCGAGGCGGTGCTGGATTTCGTGGGCGAGAAGGGTACCACGAAAAAGGGCCTCGATATGACCCGCCCGGCGGGCTCCTACTACGTCATCGGCTATGGCGAGGAGATCCGCGTCCCCACCGTGGACATGGTGATCACCGAAAAGAACATCATCGGCAATCTGGTCGGCACATGGGCCGAGCTGACCGAGCTGATGGCTTTGGCCGACCGCGGGCTCGTTGAGTTGGCGACGAAACACTACCGGCTCGATCAGGCCAATCAGGCCTTGCAGGACCTGCATCACGGCAAGATCAGGGGCCGCGCTGTTCTGGTGCCCTGACCGCGATCTGACA
Source organism: Neotabrizicola paludis (assembly GCF_044142105.1). Classification (NCBI taxonomy): domain Bacteria; kingdom Pseudomonadati; phylum Pseudomonadota; class Alphaproteobacteria; order Rhodobacterales; family Paracoccaceae; genus Neotabrizicola; species Neotabrizicola paludis. The sequence continues at coordinate 267,360 of NZ_JBGTYM010000003.1, read as the reverse complement.
AGAAACTGACTCTGGGAGGCTGTCATGACCAAAGGAACCGCATTGAAGCGGATGTTCGTTGCAACCACCGCGCTGGCCTGCACGGCCAATGGCGTCGTTGCTGAAGACTACACGAAATACGGCATCAAGACCGATGTGCCGGGCATTTGCAGTTTCGAGGCCATCGACGCCAAGGACTATTCCGGTCGCACGCTGAACGTGATCACCCACGCGATCCCCGTGATCGGAGAGCCGACCGCCCTGCACGCAAGCCAGTTCCAGGAACTGACCGGCGCGACGGTGAATGTCGTCCATGTGCCCTTCGGCGATCTGTTCCAGCGCATCATGATCCCGTTCCAAACTGGGCAGCAGGCCTATGACGTGCTGTTCTACGGTTCGCTCTGGCTGGGGGATTTCAACCCTTATCTGGCCGAGGTTCCCGCCGCCTATCAGGAAGTCGCCGGCATGGCCGAGGTGACCGAGACCTATCGCGGTGTCGCCTCATGGGGCGGCAAGATGCTGCAATATACGATGGATGGTGACCGCCACTATCTGAAATACCGGGCGGACGTGTTCAGCAACCCCGAAGCGCAGGCCCTGTTCAAGGAAAAGACCGGTCGCGATCTGACCGTGCCTGCGACGTGGGAGGAATACAACGAGGTCGCCGCCGTCTTCACCAATACCGATTGGGACGGCGACGGGGCGCCGAACTTCGGTACCGCCGAAGTGACGAAGCGCGACGACCTGATGTTCTCGGCCTTTATCAGCCGGGTCGCGCCCTATGCCAAGCATCCCGACGTGAAGGGCGGCTTCTTCTTTGATCTGGAAACCATGACCCCGCTGGTCAACTCGCCCGGCTGGGTGCGCGGGCTGGAGTTGTTCGTGGAAGCGCAGGCGTCGATGCCGCCCGGCGGCACCTCCTTTGGTCTTGGCGACGAGATCTTCTCGTTCGGCGGCGGACAGACGCTGATGTCCTACAGCTGGGACGACGCGTTCATTCAGGCGATGCAGTCTGACAGCCCGATCCGCAACAAGGTTGAGGCGGCACTGCTGCCAGGCGCGAAAGAGGTCTGGAACCGCACCACCGGCCAATGGGACACGTTCGATGAACCGAACCGCGTGTCCTATGTGACCTGGGGCTGGACATCGGCGGTCGCGAAGGACAGCGTCAATCAGGATATGGCCTTTGATTTCCTGTGCTTCTTCGCCAATGAGGCGAATACCGAGGCCGACCTTCAGATCGGGCGCTTCGGCATCAACCCCTATCGCGACAGCCATTTCGATCCGGCCTTCTACGAAACCGCGCTCGGCTGGGACAAGGCCGTCGCCGAAACCTACACTGCCACGCTGAAAGGCATCGATACCGCGCCGAACCAGGTCTTCGACCTGCGGGTGCCGGGAGTGGGTGAATTCATGTCCTCACTGGCAGCCGGCGTTGCCCGGGCACAATCGGGCGAACAGACGGCACAAGAGGCGCTGGATGGTGTTGCCGCCGAATGGACGGCGATCGTTGACCGCATCGGCGCCGACCGCGTGCGCGAGGCCTATGCCAACGTGGTGGCACTGGAAGACCGCTGATCCGGTCTGTCAGGCGGAGGGCCAGCTCCCGGTCCTCCGCCTGTGTGACTCCGGCAAGCCATCAGGACACCCGCTTCCCGTCGGCGCCAGACAGCCAGCCGGCTTTTCGCCAAAGGATTCCCATGTACCGCCAGAAATACATCTTCCTCTTGCCGGGCCTGCTGGTGCTTGTCGCGGTGATCCTGTTCCCGCTGATCTTCACCATCCGCGTCAGCTTTTCATCCTGGGATGTCTATAACCCCGGCCTGAACAGTGCGGGCGGGGCGATGTATGCCCGTATGTGGGAAGATGCCCGCTATTGGGAGGCGCTGTGGCGGCTTTCGCTGCTGAGCGTCTCGACCGTGCTGATCCAATATGTGATCGGCTTCGGTCTGGCACTGCTCGTCTGGCGCGAGATTGCCGCGCGGCGGTTCTTCCGGGTGCTGTTTCTGGTGCCGATGATGACGACGCCGGTGGTGATGTCGGTGATCTGGCGCACGATCTTTCACGAAAGCCTTGGACCCCTGAATCCCGTCCTTGAAACCATCGGCATCGGCGCGCAGCCGTGGCTGTCGCAACCCGGCTTTGCCTTCGCCGCCGTGATGATCGTGGAGGTGTGGCAATGGACGCCCTTCATGTTCCTTCTCTTGCTGGCGGGGCTACTGTCCCTGCCATCCGAACCCTTCCTTGCGGCCAAGGTGGATGGCGCCGGGCCGATCCGCACCTTTCTGTCCGTCACCTTCCCCATGATGGGCGCGATCTCGGTCGGGGCTATTCTGATCCGCGCCATCGAGGCGTCAAAGATTATGGAGACGGTCTACGTCCTGACCTCGGGCGGGCCGGGAACATCGACGGAAACGGTCAGCTACTACATCTATATCCGGGGCATGCGCGACTTTCAGATCGGCTATTCGGCGGCGCTGTCGCTGACCTATCTGATCATCATGGCGGTCGCCCTGACCCTGATCGCAAAGGCGCTGATGCGGCTTATGGTGCGGGGGGCGCAGGCATGAAGACCCTGTATCTGCTGTTGAAATATCTGGCCGTCACGCTCTGGTCGGCTTTCGTGATCGTCCCGTTCCTCTGGATGCTCACGACCAGCTTCAAAACCCAGCAAGCCGTGACCGAAGGCGCCACCTGGCTGCCTTGGGCACAATATGAACCGTCACTTGCCGGCTGGAAGGCCCTGTTCGGCGGTGCAGGAGGCATCAACATCATGAAACCGTATATAAATTCGGTTATCGTCACCGGGACGGCCTCGGTCATCGCCCTTATGCTTGGCACGCTGGCGGCATATGGCCTGTCGCGCTTCACCTTTCGCGCCGGTCCGATCCGAAACGGCGACATCACCTTCTTCTTCATCAGCCAGCGGATCATGCCGCCAATCGTGCTGGCGATCCCGTTCTTCCTGATGCTGCGCTGGCTTGGGCTTCTGGACAGCCTGCCGGGGCTGATCCTTGTCTATGTCGCGGCGCTGATGCCGATCGCGGTCTGGGTGATGGTCGATTTCTTCAACACCATCCCGCGCGCCCTGGATGAAATGGCCTGGATGGACGGCTGCCCCCCGGTCACAACTTTCCTTCGGGTGATCCTGCCGAACGTGTTGCGAGGGCTGGTGGTGGCGGGATTGTTCTGCCTGATCTTCGGCTGGAATGACTTCTTCTTCGCCTTCACCCTGACCTTCACACAGACGCAGCTTCTGCCCGTATCTATCGTGGCGCTGAACTCGTCCGTCACGCCATGGTGGTCGCTGTCCGCCGCCGCCATCGTCTCGGTCGCGCCCCTGGCAGTGCTGGCCTTCGTGGTAGAACGCTTCCTCTCGCGCGGCGGTCTCGCCGGGGCGGTGCGCTAATGCTGCTGCTTCAGGACATCGCGCTGGCCGAGGCCAAGGTGCCGCATCTCTCCGGCATCACACTGGAGTTTGCGCCGGGCCGGATGACCACGCTTCTGGGTCGAACCGGGGCGGGCAAGACCACACTGCTGCGTGTCATCGCCGGGCTGACGCTGCCCGACACCGGTCGGATTACGCTGAACGGAACCGACTGGTCGCGCCTGCCGCCGTGGAAGCGGCCGGTCGCCATGGTGACACAGCAGTTCATCAACTATCCGCATCTCAGCGTGCTGGACAATGTGGCCTTCCCCCTGACTCGTGCGGGCACCCCGCGCGACGAGGCGCGTGCCGTGGCCGAGGCGATGCTGACCCGCGTCGGTCTTGGCGCGATGATCGGCCGCCGCCCCTCAGAGCTTTCGGGTGGGCAGCAGCAGCGGGTGGCCATTGCACGGGCGCTGGTGAAACGTGCGCCGGTCCTCTTGATGGATGAACCCTTCGTCAACCTCGACTACAAACTGCGCGAAGGGCTGCGCGAAGATCTGGCCGAGCTCTTGCGCAAGGAAACCGGCACCGTCGCCATCTACGCTTCGACCGACCCGCGTGAGGCCTTGCAGATGGGCGACCACATCGTCCTGTTGGCCGAAGGCCGCGCCCTGCAATCCGGCCCGCCGCGTCAGGTCTTTGCCGCGCCAGCCACCGTTGCGGCCGCGGCTGTGGTGAACGATCCGCCGATCAATCTGCTGCAGGCCGAGGCTTCCGGCGGACAGATCCGCATCGCGGCGCTGGATTCCCCGCCCATGCCGGGGCCGGATTTGCCTCCGGGTCGCTATACCCTTGGGCTACGCGCCGAAGATGTGCGGACGGGCGGTGATCTTTTGGCCCGGGTCGCCCTGACCGAAGTGTCGGGCTCTGAAACCGTGACCCATCTGGAGGCGGGAAGCCAGTCGCTGGTGATGCTGGAACGTGCGGTCAGCATTCACCCCCTTGGCAGCCACCTCGGGCTGCACCTTGATCTGTCGCGGGCGCTGGTCTTTGACGCCAAAGAACGGCTCGTGACGCTGGAGCCCGCCCATGGCTGAGATCTGGTTGCAGAACCTTGCCCATACCTATGCGCCGGGCGCACCCTATGCGCTGAAGCCGCTGGACATGACCTGGCGGTCAGGCGGCACCTATGCCCTGCTTGGCCCTTCGGGCTGCGGCAAATCCACCATGCTGAACATCATCTCGGGCCTTTTACGCCCCTCCGAGGGGCGGGTGCTGTTCGACGGGCGCGATGTCACCGCGCTGTCCACCGGCCAGCGCAACATCGCGCAGGTGTTTCAGGTGCCGGTGATCTACCGGTCGATGACGGTGGGGCAGAATCTTGGCTTTCCGCTGGTCTGCCGGGGTATGTCCGGCCTACGCATCCGCAAGCGGGTCGACGCCGTGGCCGAACGGCTGGGCCTCGCCCCACTGCTGAAACGGCCGGCGAATGCGCTGACCGCCGATCAGAAACAGCTGGTGTCCCTCGGCCGGGGCCTGGTGCGCGCGGATGTGGCGGCGATCCTGCTGGATGAACCGCTGACCGTGATCGACCCGCATATGAAGTTTGAACTTCGCCGCATCCTGAAAGAGATCAACGCGGAATTCGGCGTGACCATGGTTCTGGTAACGCATGACCAGACCGAGGCAATGACATTTGCCGAAGAGGTGATCGTGATGAATCATGGCGAGGTGGTTCAGGTCGGATCGCCGACCGAGCTGTTCGAACGGCCCGCGACCCACCATGTCGGCCAGTTCATCGGCTCGCCCGCGATGAACTTTTTGCCCGCCCAGCGTGACGGCGACCGGATCGCCGTGCCGGGTACCGGACTGGCGCTTCCTGCGCCGGTGAACCTGCCCGATGGTGATCTGGCACTGGGTTTCCGCCCGGAACATGCGGCGCTTGCGGCGGGGGACGGGCAGTTCACCGGGCAGGTTGCCCGTCTGTGGTTCGAGGGGCTGGACGAAATCGTCGCCCTGTCCAACCCGGCGGGCGAGGTGCGTGTCCGCTGTCCTGCGGGCCAGCCGCTGGCGCGCGGCGACAGCGTGGGCATCCGGCTCCGCGACGGTGCATTGCGGCTTTACAGCGGCGGGCGTCTGGTCGCCTGAACATGCACCTCCGGTGACGTCGGGGGCGCCGCCGGACGGCGGGCCCCGTCTCTTGATGATGCGGCGATCCTGTTTGACGATGGTGTTCAGATACCTAAGCCGAACGATCTCGACCGGGCTCGGGATGTCCAAGGATGTCAGCATCTGGTTGCACCTGCGCGCCTCGCTTCCCAAGGGTCTCTGTGAGATCCCGATACGGCGCCGTGTCGCGGCCGTATACGACGGCGACGAGAACGGCATCTCGGGGGAATGAGCCCCTTTGAAAGAGCCCATCAGGCAACGCTGCGCCCTGATCTGCCGCGACAAGCACCGTCCAAACGCTCAAGCTTCAGGTCAACCGCAGCAAGGTTGCGACCGATCCTCACCACACCCCATCGCGTTTGATGAAAACTTCCCGCTCACGACTTTTTTCGGCATCGCCGCCCCAACCGTGGCACTTGTCATCGGCCGCCTCGATCGCAAGCTGGTCAACCTCGCTCTCTGCGCGCTGCTGATCGCATCCAACATCGCCGTGGCCCTCACATCCGAATATTTCGTGCTGCTCGCCGCCCGCATGCCTTTGGGCATCGCCATCGGCGGGTTCTTTACCCTGGCCGTTGCCACGGTCGTGCACCTTGTCACGCTGGACGATATCGGCCAGGGCATATCCGTCGTTTTCGTTGGGATGTCGGCCGAGCTCGTCGACAGCCCAACCCTGGCCACTTTGATCGGCGAGGCCTTCGCCGGCGTATGGCATTCCTGGCTGGCGCCGGATGCGAATTGGTTGCGCTCTTCTTGCAGGCAGCGTGCCTGCCAGGCGCAAGGCGGCAGGCGGATCGGACCTTCGCCATCCTTCTGGAAGTCTTGTCCTCAACACCCCTGGCGGGAATGACAAAGCGGTGCCGATTTGTGCCACTCAGAGCCGAGCTCAAGCAAAGACACGCTTGATGAGGGCAGATATCAGCGGCATTGATTTGGCGGATGCCTGCCAGACGAAGCTACCCAGCGGGTCAGCGGCGCATGATCCGCGCCGGCGCCACCTTCGGCCATGATCTCTTCCCGATCCCGGTTCAGATGATGGTCAATGTCAGCTGCGGCCCCCGTAAACCGGAAAGGTCTGCGACAGAACCGCCGCCTTGATGGCCCGCGGGGGAATAGCCCCCGCGGCAGTTTACAGAACGTCAGCTGCCGCAACAGCCCGCGCCGCGGCGACAAATGCCGTGCGGGTGATCTCCAGCTCGGCCGCGCCATGTTCGCCCGACACGAAATAGCGGCCCCAGGGCGAGGGCAGCGCGACCACGCCGTTCCGGCGCAGGCTTTCATAGACGATCCGCGTCGCCTCCGGCCGGGACCGCTGCATCGCCTCGGACAGCGTCTTGGGCACAGTATCGCAGAACCACAGCGAAAAGGCCGCGTCGAAGCCCGATGTGCGGGCGGTGATCCCCTCTTCGGCAAAGGCATCGGCTATGGCGGCACGCATGGCGGCGCCATAGCCGTTCAGCCGGTCGTAGAACGGCTGGTCCAGAAGCCCCATGGTGGACAGAACCGCCTGCATTGCCAGGGGGTTGCCGTGATAGGTGCCGAAGCGCATGACCTGTCCGCTCTCCGTCACCTTGAAGGCCTCGGCCGTGCCCAGCACCGCGGCGACCGCAATGCCGCTGCCGATGGCCTTGCCCATGGTCACCAGATCGGGCATCAGCCCCAGCTGTTCGCTGACCAACCCGCGGCCCAGACGCAGGCCGACCATCACCTCATCCGAAATGATCATCGTGCCATTGGCCTTGGCGAGTTCCGTCAGCCGCTCAAAGAAGGCGCGGTCGGGCACAAGGCAGGCGGTGTTGCCCAACATCGGCTCAACCAGGATCGCGGCCAGATCGGCGCCATGCTCCTGAAACAGCTTTTCGATGTCGGGAATATCACTCACCCGGAACAGGGTGATCTCATCCTTCAGCGGACGGTCGTTATTGGCCGGGTCCGCCTCGGGCGAGCCGACATTGCCCAGACGCAGCGGATCGAACCAGCCGTCATAGCCTCCAGCGGCCTTCGCGATGATGCGCCGCCCGGTCGCACCGCGCGCCATCCGGCAGGCCAGATGCACGGCTTCGGTCCCGGTGGTGACAAAGGTGATGCGCTCGATCCGCGGCCCCATCAGCGCGACCAGCGCCTCGCCCGCGGCTTCCTCAAGGTTGTTGCGGAAGCCGGGCATCGGCCCGTTTTCCAGCGCCCCGGTGCAGGCGGTGACAACGGCGGGATGGGCGTGGCCCACAAGACAGGCACCCATCGCCATGCCATAGTCGACGAAGCTGCGGCCCGCGGTATCGGTCAGCCGCGCCCCCTTGCTGGAGGCGACGATGAAGGTTTCGCCATCCACGTCGGGAAGCGTCCTTGGCTGGCTGGAGATGCCAAGAGGAACGGTCATGTGTTTCATGGAAGAACTCCGGTATAGGGTTCGGGTCTAGAAGCCGAAGACCCGGGGCAGCCATTCGGTCGTCGCCGGAACGAAAGCGACGATCAGCAGGCAGATGTTGCTGGTGATGAAGAAGGGCCACAGCCGCCGCGTGACGGCGCTCACGCCGACCTTGGCCACGTTGCAGACCACGAAGATGTTTGTTCCGACCGGCGGGGTGAACAGGCCAATCCCGCCCGAGATCACGAAAATGAGGCCCAGCTGATAGGGCTGCAGCCCGGCCTCCAGCCCGATGGGGTGCACGATGGGGGCAAGGATGATGATGGTGGGGCCAAGATCCGCCCATGTGCCGACGAAGGTCAGAAGAAGGATGATCAAGAGGATCATCATCACCGGCCCGGCACCCGAATTGTGCAGAAGCGAGGCGGCCCAGTCCGGCACCTGTTCCACGGTCAGGATCCACGAGAACGGCGTGGCCACGGCCATGATGATCATGATAGCGCCGGTCATCCGGGCGGTCTCGTTGCAGGTCTCCCAAAGCGATGCCCAGGTCAGTTCGCGGTAGACAAACCCGCCGACGAGGATTGCCCAGACCACCGCGACAAAGGCGGCCTCAGTCGCGGTGGCGAAACCGCCCAGCATCGAGCCCAGCACCACAAGCGGCATCAGAAGCGCAGGCAATGCGCGCCAGATATGCCGGACGGTAGAGCCGAAGGTCGGCCGCGTGTCTGACCGCGGAAAGCCCTCTTTCACGCCCACCCACCAAGCCGTCAGCATGAAGGTGATGCCCAGCATGATGCCGGGAATGACCCCTGCCGCGAACAGACCACCGATCGAAGTGTCGGTGATCACGCCATACATGATCATCACCACGCTTGGCGGCAGGATGATGCCCAGCGTTCCCGCGGCGGCGGTGACGGCGGCGGAGAAATCTTTGGGATATCCCTTTTTCTCCATCGCGGGGATCATGATCGACCCCACGGCCCCGGTGTCGGCGGTGGCCGATCCGGTAATGCCGCCATAGACCATGCAGGTGGCGACGTTGACGATGCCCAGACCGCCGCGGACCCAGCCCAGAAGGTCATCGGCCAGGTCGATGATGCGCCGGGTCAGGCCGCCGGAATTCATGATGCCGCCTGCCACAAGGAACAGCGGGATGGCGGCCAAGTGGATGGAATTCGCACCGCCGAAGACCTGCTGCGCGAACCATGCGGGCGGGAGTGGCACCAACCCGGTCAGGATGACGGCCAGCGTCGAGGCGGCGATAGCCCAAGCGACGGGCACGCCGGTATAAAGCGTCAGCCCGAAGACGCCGAACAAAACGAGAAGGGTCATTGGCGTCCTATCTGGTCAGACGGAAAAGGCGCAGCAGGGCGATCAGCCCCAGGCCCACGCCCATCAGGGGGATGGTGGCCTGCATGATCCAGCTTGGCGCACGCATGACGGGGGTGGGGGTAAAGGCGGTGCGGTCCAGCATGGCCCATCCGCTCCAGACCATCACCCCTGCGACGATCAGCAAAACGATGGCATGATAGGTGCCCTTGATCCGGCCCGGCGTGGCGACCACGCCGTCGATGGAGACGTTTTCGTGCCGGATTTCCGAGAGAACCGCGCCGAACGCAGTGACCCAGAGAAACAGGATACCGACAAGTTCGAACGACCACGTCACGCCGCCAATGTGGAAATAGCGGGCCACGACGCCAAGGCCGGTGGCTGCGACGACCGCAACCACCGAGAGCACCCCGCCAAGCGTCAGCAGCCAGACCGCAAGCTTGCCGGTCCGTTCCATCTTCACGCTGCCGCCTTGCGGATGGCGTCCACCAGGTCGGCCCCATATTCCTTCGAGAAGGTTTCGTAGACCGGCCCGACCATGTCCTTGAACGGCGCGACATCAAGGTCGTTGACCGTGACTCCTGCGGCTTTCAGGGTCTCGATGATCTCGCCATAGACCTTCTTAATGCCTTCCCGGAACCAGGTCTGGGTATTGGCGGCGGCAGCAAAGACGGCGGCGCGGTCGGCCTCGTCCAGGCCGTCCAGCCGGGCCTTGTTGGCGTACCAGTAATTCGCCGTCCAGACATAGTTCGACAGCGACAGGAATTTCTGCACTTCGTACCATTTGGCATCGTAGAAGTCGCGCAGCTCGGGTTCTGCTCCGTCCACCACGCCGCTTTGCAGGGCGGTGTAGACTTCGCCATAGGGAATGGATTGCGGCAAAGCGCCCAGAACCTTGATCGTCTCGATGATGACCGGGATCGGCGGGCAGCGCATTTTCAGTCCGGAAATGTCGGCAGGCGCGGCGATCGGCCCATTGTTGTTGGTGAAAGAGCGGAACCCGGAATCCAGGAATCCCAGGATTTCATAGCCACGGGCGGGCGCCATGGCCTTCAGTTCGTCGCCCACCGGGCCGTCCAGCACGGCATGCACCTTGTCGAAGCTTTCGAACAGGAAGGGCAGCGACACGACGTTCAGCCGCGGGTCGATCGCATCGACCACGCCGCCCAGCCCCATGTCGATGGAGCCATCGCCCACGGCTTCGTTCACCGGGCCTTCATCCCCAAGAAGGCCGTTGGCGAAGATCGTGATGGCGATACGCCCCTCGGTCGCGGCTTCGACCTCGTCCTTGAATTTCAGCATGGCCTGCTGGATCAGGCTGGAATCGGGCGAGGAATGCGCGACACGCAGAGTGGTGGCGGCCCGGGCCGGAGCGCCGGTCAGCGCCAGTGCGGACACGGCGGCGCTGCCCGCAACAAAGTTGCGGCGAGTGATAGACATGCAAAACTCCCATGTTGGCGGCCCCGGACTGCGTTCAACGATGCTGCTGCGCCGGTCTCGGAAGGCTCTTGTTTATGCCGCCCAGTAAGCGGCGCGCCGTAGGCGCCGTCAATCGCCGGGACGCCAGGGCAGGGCAACTTCGGTTTATGCCGGCATAATCACGAGTGATCTGCGCCGGCGGCTCGGCCTTCAGGCCGGGCGCTCGCTCAGCCCGGACAGGCTGTTCTGATCGCCGTATCCGGTGAACTCGGCCTGAAGAAAGGCTGCAATCTTGCGGACGGCCAGCCTCTGGTTTTCCGGCGTCACGATGGTCAGGAAGGACTCGGGCAAGACGGGCAGGTTTGCGGCCACCGGGTCGATGATGCGCCATCCCGACGGCACCGCACATTCCGGCAGCACGGTCAGCATCCGTCCCGAGGCCACGGCCATCAACAGACCCGCCAGATGCGACGAGGAATGCACCATCCGCCACGGACGCCCGTACCGCTCCAGCGCGGCGGCGATGCGCGGCCGGGCCGAGCATTCTTCGGAAAACAGGGCCAGCCGCAGCACGTCCTCGGTTTCAGGCGTCCCCGAGGGGCCGGTGCACCAGAGCTGCCGGTGACTGAACAGGATTTCCCCCTTGGGCCGGGCGTCGATCTGGCAGACAGCGAGGGCAATATCCACCTGCCCGTTATCCACCATCGTATGCAGCCGGGTGGAAAAATCGCAGGTCAGGTCGATATAAATCGCCCGGTGCTGCGGGGCGAATTTGTGCAGCAGAAGATTGCCGATCAGGCTCAGGTAATCGTCGGGCATCCCCAGCCGGACCCGCGCCTCCGCGATGCTGTCGCTGACGAAGGACAGCGCCTCAGCCTCCAGCGCCACGATCTTGCGGGCATAGCCGATCAGGCTTTGTCCCAAGGCCGTGGGTATGGCGCCGTGGCGTGTCCGCTCGAACAGGCGCTTCTGAAGCTTTTCCTCGGTCCGGGCGATGCACATGCTGACCGCGGCCTGCGTCTTTCCCAGCCGATCGGCCGCAGTGGTGAAGCTGCGGGTTTCGGCCACGGCGATCAGAACCGCCAGAGTTTCACTTTCAAGGTGTCGCATGTTCGCGCGCGTCCTTCAGGGCCTGGGAAATCATGATGCATGTTTTGCCGGAATCAATGCTAGCCCAGCCCGGCCTCGCGCGCATTCACGATGTGCCTACATAAGCAGCGGACTTTCGGGCAGCGTGGCCCCACCATCCACCACGATGGTCTGGCCGGTGATATAGCGCGCCTCGTCCGAGGCGAGGAACAGCATGGCATGGGCAATATCCGCGGGCTGCCCGATCGCACCCGCCGGAATATATTGGGCCAGCGCCAAAGACCGCGCGTCCTGCCCGGTGCGGCCCAGATCCGGCGCGGCGATAAAGCCGGGCTCGACGCCGTTCACCGTGATCCCGTCCCGCGCCAGCTCCAGCGCCGCGGCACGGATGAACCCGTTCACCCCCGCCTTTGACGCGGCATAGGCCGCCATGCCGCCGATGGCCACCCGCGGGCCGGTCACCGAAGAAGTGATGACGATCCGCCCGCCGCCCCGCGCCTTCATATGGGGCTGGGCGGCCTGGGCCAGCCAGAAACAGGCACCCAGATTGACCGCCAGCGTCGCCTCAAGCTCTGCCTCGGTCAGATCGGCCAGCGGGCGGCTTTCCACCAGACCGGCATTCTGGATCACGATGTCCAGCCCGCCAAACGCCGCGACAGCGGCCTGCACCGCCGCCGCATTTCCGCTGCGCGTCTCGCCTTCATAACCGCAGGCGATGGCCTGACCACCCCCCGCCCGGATGTCCTCAGCCACGGTTTCGGCCCGGGCGACCGTCCGGTTCGCCACCACCACCTGTGCGCCCTGCGCCGCCAGAAGGCGGGCCGTTTCGGCCCCCATGCCGCGCCCGGCACCGGTCACCAATGCCACTTTGCCAGTAAGTCCGAAGGTCATCTTTCGCTCCGCTTTGCGCGCATCAGGCCGCACGGGCCGCCGCCTGCGCGATCCGCCAAGCCATGACCATTGCCGGGCCGATGGTCGTGCCCGGGCCGGGGTAGGTGCCGCGGAACAGCGATGCCGCATCGTTGCCACAGGCGTAGAGCCCCGGCAGCACGGCGCCGGAGCCATCCAGTACCGCGCCATCCTCATCGGTGCGCAGCCCGGCACTGCCCGCCAGGTCCACGGGAACCACCCGCAAGGCATAGAACGGCGCCTTGTCCAGCGGGCCAAGGCAGGGATTGCCCGCAGCCTCGGGATCGCCGTTGAAGCGGTTCATCACACTGGTGCCCCGGCCGAAATCGCGGTCCACCCCTTCGGTCGCAAAGCGGTTGTTCGCGGCCACACTGGCGGCGAGACCCGCCGGATCGACGCCGATCTTTGCCGCCAACGCGGGCAGAGTGGCGGCGCGGGTCAGATAGCCCTTCCGCAACAGCCGCCCTAGCCCGCGCCCGCCGGGCAGCACAAGACCAAGGCCGTAGCGGCGGATGAAGGCATCATCCACCACCAGCCAGGCGGCATCCAGCCCGGCGCGGATCATGCCCATGCAGAAATCGTGATAGCTGTCGGATTCGTTCACGAAACGCCGGCCGTCGGGACCGACCGCGATCAGCCCCGGCTTGGCGCGGTCCAGAAGGATATGCGGCCAGATCGCCGGCGCCCCGTCCTTCTGCGCAAGGAAGGAGCAGGGCATCCACAACCCGGCACTGTCGCCGCCATCATCCACCGCAGCGCCCAGCCGCGTCTCGGCCAAGCTGATCCCGTCGCCCGTGCTGCCCGGACCTGCCTGACTGACGCGGGCGATCTCGGCCGGGAAGAGCCGGTCGCGCAGCGCCTGGCTGTGGCCGATGCCGCCGGTCGCCAGCACGACGCCGCGCCGCGCGCGCACCCGGCGCGGGCCTTCGGGCGTGTCAATCACTGCGCCGATGATGCGCCCATCCTCGCGGAGGAAATCAGACAGCGGGCTGTTGAACCAGACCGGAACCTTGCGCTGCCGCAGGCTGTAGAACAGCCGCGCCACCAGCGCGTTGCCCATCAGAAGCCGGGTCCCCCGCCGATGGGTCAGCCGGTCGCGGACATAGGGCAGCACGATGCCCAGCGTGGTGCGCAGATTGCCAAGGCTGGCAAAGGGTTTCAGCAGCGCACCCAGTTCCGCGCGCCCTACCATCATCCCGCCCAAGCCCATGAAAATGGCGCGCGGCGGTCGGATGCGGTTGAAATCCTGTCCCAGCCGACGGCCATCAAAGGCCACCGGGGCCAGAGCCCGCCCGCCATAGGCAGCACCGGGCCCGTCCAGATAATCTGGATGCGCGGCCGAAGCGACGAAGCGCACCTCGGAATGCGCTTCCAGATCGGCGATAGCCGCATCGCCCGAAGCCAGGAAGGCCTCGCGCTGCGCGTCGCCGCCACGGTTGCCCACCACATAGCGCAGGAATTCGGCCGCATCCTCGGCCCGGTCCGGCACCCCGGCCGTTTTTGACAGCTGGGTGCCCGGCACCCAGGTCGTCCCGCCCGAGGTCGAGGTGGTGCCGCCGACCTGATCGGTTTTTTCGCACAGCAGCACCGAAAGGTTGCGGATAGCGCCCGACAAGGCGGCCGTCATCCCGCCAGCTCCTGCACCGATCACCAGGAGATCCACCTCGGTCTCGAATCCCTGCTGCATCGCCGCGTCCTTTCCATCGGGTTTCGCCGCGCAAACTTGCACAAAGCTTGCTTGAATGGAAGATCAATTCATATTGGAATAACGTTCCATTCATGCGAAAAAGGCTCGCAAACAGGGAGAGGTCAGAATGCGCATCCTGCTGGTCGGCGGAACAGGTTTCATCGGCCGACGCGCCGCAATGCTGCTGGTGGGCCAGGGGGCGCAGGTCCGGATTCTGGACCTGCCCGCCGCCATCGACCGCTTTGCCGCCCTGCCGGGGGTCCAAGCCATGGCGGGCGATGCAACCGATGCCGCCACCCTGCGCGCGGCAGCGGAAGGATGCGACGGTATCATCCATCTGGCCGGCATCATGACGGTGGACTGCGCAGCAGATCCGACGCGGGCGGTGCAGATCAACGTCATGGCCAGTCTGAACGTGTTCCAGGCCGCCGCCGGGCTGCGGATTCCGGTGGCCTATCTGAGCACAGCCGGGGTTTTCGGGCCTGAAGATGCCCATCATCCGTGGCCGATGACCGTCTATGGTGTCACAAAACTGGCAGTAGAGGGGCTTGCGCGTGTCTTTGCCGCCGACCACGGGCTGAATACACTCGGGCTGCGACCCTATATCGTCTATGGGCCGGGCATCAGCAGCGGCATCGCGGCGGGGCCGTCTGTCGCGCTGGCGGCGTCGGTCCGGCAAGAGCCGGCGGTGATCGGCTTTTCGGGCCGGGTCGGGCTGGTCTATGTGGATGATGTCGCACGCCTTCTGGTCTCCGGCGTCACGCGGCCCTTGTCCGGGGCGCATGTCCTGACCATCGCGGGCGACACGCAGGATGTGGCGGATTTCGTGACAGAACTGTCGCGTCAGACCGGCTGGATCGGAATTTCCGTCGAAGGGCTGCCCTTGCGTATCCCGGCGGAGCTGGTCTCCGACCCAGTGCCCGCTGCCCTTGGCGCGCATCCGGTCACCCAGCTGCGCGATGGCATCGCGCTGAGTCTGCGCGACCTGCAGGCCGCGGGTTAGATCCGGGGCATCCCCGCCGGGCGGGCATCCCGCTTCTGCGCCGCGATGCGGAAGGGCGCGTTCGGCGCCCCGTAGCCACGATAATTGCCGATGCGCTGCACCACTTCCAGAAACAGGCCACCGGGCCGGGCCTGACCGTAGAATTGCAGGAAGCGTCCGCCGGAATCTTCGTCATACATGATGTTGCGGTCGCGCAGGCGGCGTGTCAGCTCCGGGTCCAGCCCAAAGCGCGCCTGCACATCGGCATAGTAATTCGCCCCGATCTGTAGCGCGGGAAAGCCGCGCGCGGCCATGGCATCGGCGCTGGCAAAGATATCGGCGCTGGCAAAGGCGATGTGCTGGACCGACGCCCCGAAAGTGTCGGTGATGAATT
Source organism: Neotabrizicola paludis (assembly GCF_044142105.1). Taxonomy (NCBI): domain Bacteria; kingdom Pseudomonadati; phylum Pseudomonadota; class Alphaproteobacteria; order Rhodobacterales; family Paracoccaceae; genus Neotabrizicola; species Neotabrizicola paludis. Next base: position 251,665 of record NZ_JBGTYM010000003.1, on the reverse strand, counting down.
GCCCCGCCAGCGTGCCCCGCGCCTCGGTGCCGTTCAGCGTGACGCGCAGCCCGCCGCTCTGGATCGCCTGTGATCGGACCAGTCCGTCGGGGTCGATCACATCCACCACGGGCGCGCGTTCCGCATCGAAGATCGAGGTATAGAACAGCGACCAGCTGAGCATTTCGTCATAGGCCATGGTCTGGCCGATATGGTCTATCCCGGTCAGCCCGGCGCCGGTCGGAACCGGGGTCGAGACCGTGAAATCCACATCCCAGATCCGGCCCAGGTCGGAACTGCGATCCAGAAGGCGGATCACGCTGCCGCCTACGCCGCGGATGCCCGGGATCTCCAGCTCTGCCGGATCATGGCGGGCCGAATGCGGTTCTGCCCCCAAGGCCAGCGCGCGCTTAAGACAGGCCCGGGCATCAGGCACCATCAGCCCCACCTCGGACACCGCCGTTCCGTGCGAGGCCCAGGCACTGCGCGCGAAGCCCTCGGCGTCGGTGTTCACCAGCACATTGGCGCCGCCCTGCCGCCACAGCGTGACCTGCTTGCTGCGGTGCTGGCCTGCGCGTTCGAATCCCGCCGCAGACAGGACCGCCTCAAGCGGTGCGGCCTCATCGGCGCTGGTGGCGAATTCCACGAACTCAATCCGCTCTACCGGGGCCGGCGGGGCGAAGGCGGACAGGGTCACCGGCAGCGCCGGTTCGGCCCGGCGGACCCGGTCCATCAGCGCGACAAGGCTGCGGTGCCCGTCCACCGCCACCAGCCGCGGCAGGCTGGAACGGAACTGGTCGTTGAAGATCTCAAGGCTCAGCGGTCCGGCATAGCCGGTTGCGGCGACCGCGCGCATGAAGGCGGTCACATCCAGATCGCCCTCGCCCGGCATGTTGCGGAAATGGCGCGACCAATAGAGCAGGTCCATGGGAATGGCGGGCGCATCGGCCAGCTGGACAAAGAAGATCCGGTCGCCGGGGATGCTGCGGATCGTGTCCGGGTCAGTCTTGCGGCCAAGGGTGTGAAAGCTGTCGAGAATCAACCCGATGTTCGGGTGATCGGCGCGCCGCACCACCTCCCATGCGTCGCGATGATCGTTGATGTGGCGACCCCAGCACAAAGCCTCGTATCCGACGCGGATGCCATAGGGGGCGGCAATATCGCCCAGCTCGCGGAAATCCTGCGCGATGCGATCGATACCACCCATCGCCTCGGGATGGGTGGAGGAGCAGACCAGCAACAGATCGGTGCCCAGTTCCGCCATCAGCTCGAACTTGGCGCGGGCGCGGGCGAAGGCCCGGCTGCGCAAAGGCTCCGGCAAGCCTTCGAAATCGCGGAACGGCTGGAACAGCGTGATCTCCAGCCCGTGATCACGCACCATCCTGCCCACCTCGGCCGGGCTGTGATCCGAGGCGAGGAAATCCTGCTCGAAGATCTCGATCCAGTCGAAGCCGGCGGCGGCGATCGCCTCCAGCTTGTCGCGGAAGCTGCCCGAGATTGAGACGGTGGCGATCGAGGTTTTCATGGCGCCCTCCTGACGGATGGCCTCAGTATCCCCTATGCGGGCGCTAACCAGAAATACCGATATGATGCCCAGCGGAACATGATGTTAATAAGGCAACCCCACATAATTCTCGGCCAGCGCAGTTTGTGCCGCTGGTGCACCGGCCAGATAATCCACCTCTGCCGCCTGCATCCGGGCCAGAAACGGGCCTTCGGACGGGAAGCTGTGCAGCATCCGCGTCATCGACCACGAAAAGCGCGAGGCTTTCCACACGCGGGCCAGTGCCTGTGCCGAATAGCCCGCCAGCGGCGCGGCATCGCCCCGATACTGCGCGATCAAAGCCTGGCTCAGATACCACACATCTGATGCGGCAAGGTTCAGCCCCTTGGCCCCGGTCGGCGGCACGATATGGGCGGCATCACCGGCAAGGAACAGGCGTCCCCAGCTCATCGGTTCCGAGATGAAGCTGCGCAGGGGCGCGATGGACTTTTCGATGGACGGGCCGGTCACCAGCACCTCGGCCAGATCCGGCGGCAGGCGGCGTCGCAGTTCGGTCCAGAACGCCTCGTCCGTCCAGTCCTCGGCCCGATCGGTCAACGGCACCTGCAGATAATGGCGCGACAGGTTGGAATTCCGCATGGAGCAGAGCGCAAAGCCGCGCTCATGCCCGGCATAGACCAGTTCGTGATGCAGCGGCGGGGTTTCCGACAGGATACCCAGCCAGCCGAACGGATAGACATGCTCGAACTCCTGCCGCAGGGCTTCGGGGATGGTGCGGCGGCTGACACCGTGAAACCCGTCGCATCCTGCGATGTAATCGCAATCGATGCGCTGTTCCCGGCCGTTGCGGGTGAAGGTGACATAGGGCGCGTCGCTGTCGGCCTGATGGATCGTGACACCTTCGGCCCCGTGCAGCACAGCCGCCTCCATCGCGTCCAGCGCGTCATAGAGATCACGCGTCACCTCGGTCTGACCATAGATGGTCACCGTCTTGCCGGTCAGCGCCTTGAAGTCGATATGCACCCGGCGGCCATGCGCCACGATCAGCGTGCCGTCATGGACAAAGCCTTCGGCCACCAGCCGCTGACTCACCCCCGCGTGGTGCAGGATATCCACCAGACCCTGTTCCAGCACACCGGCGCGGATGCGCGCCAGCACATAGTCGCGGCTGCGCTGTTCCAGCACGATGGCATCGACCCCGGCACGTCGTAGAAGAAGGCACAGCAATAGCCCGGAGGGGCCGCCGCCGATGATGCAGACCTGATGACGCATTGGGATCTCCGGTTCGTCAGAGCGGGGAAAAGACAAGCGGGCGCAGGACCGTATGGTCTGCTCCAGGCAGGGGGGCCGCAGGCAGCGGATCGGCGCGGCGCGGAAGCAGGGATAGCGGTCGAGGATCGCCCGACAGCGGCGTCCACTGCGCGATGGCAGCTTCGGATGGCGGACCGATGACCAGACCCGCACAATCCGCCGCGAACAGCGGCACCCCCGCGGCCCGGACCGGATGAGAATTGCGGCGCCGGGACAAGGCTGCCTCAAACGCGGAGGAGGACCGGTTCAGCTGCAGCAGACGGTTCTGCTGTTCTTCGACCAGGGCGAAAGCGCGGGGAATGAAGCCACGGGTCCAGCCCTCTTCGGTGGCCAGCCCGGCACGGGCGGCCTCGCGCTCGGCCCAACCGGCATAGGACCATAGGTGATGGATCACGTTCAGCGCGCCGGTCTCGGCCAACCAATAGCCCATTAGCGGCAGATGCCGGGTGACCAGCGGCAGGCCTTGATCGGCCAGCAGCACCAAGTATTCGGCCGCGGCGCCTGGCTTCAGCCGGTAGCTCCGCCATTCATGGATCATGCCCACACCCTCCGGCCCTCAGTCTCCCGTTCCCTGTCTCGCGCAGATGGTGGGTTCAGGAAATGGACCGGGGATCGGAAAGATTGGACGATTCCCGGCCTCAGCCGTCGGGATGCGCCACTTTACGGAAGGCCCCCGGCGACTGCCCCACCCGCTGGGTGAAGAAGCGGTTGAAATAGGCCGGATCGTCGAAGCCGGTCAGATGCGCCACCTGCGCGACGCTGCTTTCGGTATAGATCAGATAGCGCTTCGCCTCGGTGATCAGCCGGTCGTGGAGGAGTTCCGAGGCGGTCTTGCCCGCCCGCGCCTTGCAGGCCGCATTCAGCCGGGCCGGGGTCACGGCCAGTTCGCCCGCATAGAAGGTCAGGGCGCGCTGCACCCGGAAATGGTCTTCCAGCAGCGCGCGATAGCGCAAGAGCAGGTCATAATCACGGTCCGGGGCGCCACCCGTCTGCCCCTCGGCCGCTACTGACAGCCGCAGGATCATCACCAGAACCCGGGTGAGCAGGGCAACGATGGCCGCCCGCCGCCCCGGCGCGGACCAGATGAATTCGCGGTGCAGCGCCTCGAACGTCTCCAGCACGGCGGGCAAGGGCAGGCCCGAACCCGCCACCGGATAGACCGCCGCATGCCCCGCCGCCTGTGCCAGCCGCGCATCCTGTGCCGAAGCGGCCTGCAGACATCCAAGTGCTGCCGTCACCACATAACCATCCGTCCCCGGCTCAAAGTCGATCTGATGAACGATCCCCGCCGGAATGCACATCACCGCGGGCGCGGCAATCGGCACCTGCCGATCCTCGAACCGGATGGTGCCCGCCCCGTGCCAGACCAGCAGCACCTGTATGTGATCGGGGTGGGCATGGGGACGAATCCTCCAGTCGTTCGGGCCAGACCTGTCGCGGATCGGCTCGACATGCAGGAGGTCCAGTTCGACATCCTGCCCCTGATCTCCATACAGATAATACAGCGGGATGCCCCCTGTCCGCGCACCAGCCATCCGCCCCTCCGCCGTAGTGCCGCATGAATTGTGCAAGAAATGCCCGGCAGCGTCCATTGGTCCCGGCCCGACCCGCCGTTAGCAAAGGCGCACGGGCAGCAGGAGGGTGCGATGGATCCGTCATACGATGTGCTGGTGATCGGATCGGGGGCGGCGGGGCTGGCCACCGCTATCACGGCGAAAAAGCACGGGCTTTCGGTGCTCGTCCTCGAGAAGGAGCCGGTGTTCGGTGGCACCACTGCCTATTCCGGCGGCGTGCTGTGGGTGCCAGGCAACCGCCATGGCCGCACCAACAACCCGGACGACACCGCCGAGGCCGCCCGCAGCTATCTTCAGGCCGAGACCGGCAATTTCTACGATCCCGGTGCTGTCGATGCCTATCTGGAGGCCGGTCCCAAGATGCTCGACTGGTTCGAGCGCGAGACCGAGGTGAAATTCATCCCCACCCTATATCCCGACTATCACCCAACGATGCCGGGCGGGGTGGACATCGGCCGATCGGTTCTGGCGGCGCCCTTCGACAGCTCGTCCTTGGGGGCAAATCTGAAACGCCTGCGGCCGCCACTGTCGACGATCACCTTCATGGGGATGATGTTCAATTCCTCGAACGCGGACATCAAGCATTTCTTCAATGCAACCAAATCCTTGGTCTCCTTCGCCTATGTGACGAAACGGCTGGCGGCGCATGCTGCCGAGGTCGCCCGCCACGGCCGCGGGGTTCAGGTGACCTCGGGCAATGCGCTGGCGGCACGGCTGGCAAAAAGCTGCTTCGATCTGGGGATCGAGATCCGCACAGCCGCGCCCGCGCTGCGGCTGGTGACGGAAGAGGGGCGAGTCACCGGCGTCGAAAGACGCGGCGGCACAATCGCCGCGCGCAAGGGCGTGGTGCTGGCCTGCGGCGGCTATGCGCAGGATCTGGCCCGGCGGGCCGGGGTCTATGCCCATCTGAAGGCGGGCGGCCAGCATTTCAGCCCGGTGCCCGAGGGCAATACCGGCGACGGCATCCGGTTGGGAGAGGAAGCGGGCGGCGCCTTTGATGCCGAATTCGCCCAGCCCGCTGCCTGGATGCCGGTCAGCCGGGTGCCCGGACAGGGTGTGTTCCCGCATCTTCTTGACCGCTACAAGCCGGGAATGCTCGCCGTGGGTACGGATGGCCGCCGCTTCACCAATGAAAGCGAAAGCTACCATGACGTGGGCGCCGCGATGATCGCCAATATGAGGAACGGCGGAGATGCCAGCTGCTGGCTGATCTGCGATCACCGGACCATCCGCAAATACGGCCTTGGCCACGCGAAACCAGCGCCGATGCCGTTGTGGCTGTGGACCCGCAACGGCTATCTCAAAAATGGCCGCACGCTGGTCGATTTGGCCCGTGCCTGCGGCATTGACGCCGCCGTGCTGCAGGAAACCGTCAACCGCTACAACCAAGGCGCGATCCACGGCCGGGACGAGGAATTCCGCCGCGGCGAGACCAGCTTCAACCGCTATCTGGCGGACCCGGACCACAAGCCGAACCCCTGCGTCGCCCCGGTCGCGCGCGGGCCCTATTACGCGGTCCGGCTGGAGATGGGCGATCTGGGCACCTTTGACGGGCTGAAGACCACGGTGCAGGGGCAGGTCATCACCCGGCGGGGTGCCCCTATTCCGGGTCTTTATGCCGTGGGCAATGACCGCGCCAGCATCATGGGCGGCAATTACCCCGGCGCGGGCATCACGCTTGGCCCGGCCATGACCTTTGGCTGGATCACCGGGCGGCATCTGGCAGGGATCGAGACGGGAGGGAAGGCATGAGCTGGCTTGGGCTGAAGAACAGACGCGCGGTGATCACCGGCGCGGGGGGTGGCATCGGGCAGGTGCTGGCGCGCGGCTTCGCGGCCGAAGGGGCGCAGGTGGTGCTCCTGGACCGCGATCTGGACCGCTCGGCCCCCTTGGCGGCGGAACTGGGCGGGCTGGCGCTGATCTGCGATCTCGCCGACCCGGACAGCGTGGCCGGTGCCGCCGACCGGGTTGAGGCCGAGGGCGGCGCCGATGTGCTGGTGAATGCCGCAGCGATCCTGCGGCCCGGCGCGCTGGACGCAGTCAGCACTGCAGACTGGTCGGCCATGCTGGCAGTGAACCTGACCGGCTATCTGACGGCCGCACAGGCCTTTGGCCGCGGCATGCTGGCGCGTGGGCGCGGCAGCCTTGTCCATATCGCCAGCATCGCGGGCAGCCAGCCACAGCCCGCAAGCGGGGCCTATTCCGCCTCCAAGGCGGCGACGCTGATGATGTCGCGGCAGCTGGCGCAAGAATGGGGGCCGCGCGGCGTGAGATCGAACTGTGTCAGCCCGGGGCTGGTGATGACGCCGATGTCCGCGGCCTTCTACGCCGATCCGGATGTGAAGGCCCGGCGCGAGGCGATGGTGCCGCTGCGCCGGATCGCCACGCCGCAGGATATGGCGGATGTGGCGCTGTTCCTTGCCTCGGACCGCGCAGGCTATGTCACCGGGCAGGATATCGTGGTGGATGGCGGGCTGTCGCAGGGTCTGATGGGTCTGGTGCCGAGGCCGGGCTATGCATGAGGCTCTGGTAACGGGCGGGGCCGACGGCATCGGCTGGGCCATTGCCCAGGCGCTGGCGGCGCAGGGCGCGCGCGTAACGATTGCCGATCTGGACGGGACGAAGGCCGCGGAACGGGCGGCAGAGCTGGGTGCAGGCCACTGCGGCCTTGCCTGCGACATCACCGATGAGGCGCAGGCCGTGACCGCCGCCGCTGCGGCCCCGTTCGACGTTCTGGTGAACAATGCGGGCATCGGCGACAGCCACCTGCCCACGCTGGAACAGGGGCTCGACGCTTTCCGCCGGGTGCTGGATGTGCATCTGTCCGGCACCTTCCTGATGACGCGGGAGGTTGCCCGCGGCATGGTGGCGCGAAAGCGCGGGACGGTGGTCAATCTGTCCTCGATCGCCGGGCTGACCGGCCTTCCGAAACGCAACGCCTATGGTGCGGCCAAGGCTGGGATCGTAGCGATGACCCGCGCCATGGCCTGCGAATGGGCGGGCCAAGGGGTAAGGGTGAACGCTGTGGCCCCTGCCTTCGTCGAGACGACACTGGTCAGAAAGCTGGCAAAAGCCGGTCGTGTGGACCTGCCCACCATCGCGCGCCGCACGCCCATCGGGCGGCTGATCACGACGGAGGAGGTAGCGGCGGCGGTGGCCTTCCTCGCCTCGGACGCGGCCAGCGGTATCACCGGCGCGGTGCTGCCGGTCGATGGCGGATGGACCGCCTTTGGGGATTTCGGCGACGCCTCGGCCAACTGATCCGCCCTGCTCATTTGGAAAAGCCCGGCAGATCGCTCTGCCGGGCCTTTCCTTTTGCCTGATCCTGGGAAGAGGACCGTCAGGCTGCATCCTCGATATGGCCGCCCAGGAAAAGCTGTCCGACCCGAGGATCAGCCAGAAGCTTTTCAGCCTTGTCGAACATGCGCGTCTGGCCCAGTTCCAGCACCAGCCCGTAATCCGACATGGCCAGCGCCGCCTTGGCGTTCTGCTCCACCATCAGGATGGTCACGCCAGAATTGCGCAGTTTGATCAGCGTCTGGAACACCTCCTGCACCAGATTGGGTGACAGGCCGATAGAGGGTTCGTCGATCAGCAGAAGCTTGGGATCCAGAAGCAGGGCGCGGGCGATTTCAAGCTGCTTCTGCTGCCCGCCCGAAAGCTCGATCGCTTTCTGGTCCTTGCGCTGGCGCAGCATGGGAAACTGGTCCATCACCTCTTCCATCCGGCGGCGCACCTTGCCCTGATCCTTGGCGGTGATGCCGCCCAGTTCCAGATTGTGCCAGACCGACAGCTGCGGCACCACGTTGCGGCCCTGGGGCACATAGGTCACGCCACGGGCGATCATCTTGGCCGGGCTTTGCCGGGTCACATCCTGCCCGTCCAGCAGGATCTGGCCGGAATGGATGTTCAGAAGCCCGAACACCGCCTTGAACACGGTGGATTTCCCTGCCCCGTTCGGCCCGATCACCGTGGTGATCGACCCTTTCGGAATGGCGAAGGAGGTACCGTTCAGGATGGTGATGCGGCCGTAGCCGCCGGTCACATTCTTCAGTTCCAGCATGGTTCAGCCCCCCAGATAGGCGTCGATGACCATCTGGTTCGACCGGATTTCGTCCGGCGTCCCCTCGGCGATGATCTCGCCCTGCGCCAGCACGATAATGCGGGTGCACAGCGACATGACGAATTCCATGTTATGCTCGATCACGACGAAGGTGGTGCCGTGGTCGCGGTTATAGGTCATCAGCCGGTCCTTCAGATGCGCCAGCATCGTCAGGTTTACGCCGCCCGCCGGTTCGTCCAGAAGAACGATGCCGGGACCAGCCATGAAGGCCATCGCCGCATCGACCAGCTTCTGCTGGCCATAGGACAGCGACCCCGCCTCGGTATCCAGATAAGGCGTCAGCCGGAAGAACTCGACCAGTTGCTTGGCCTTTTCGGTCAGCCCGGCATCGGATTTGCCAAAGAGGCGCGAGAGCATCGAACCCTCATGCTCCTGCCCGGCAAGGATGACATTGTCGAGGACGGTCATCTTCGGAAACACCGACAACTGTTGGAAGGTGCGGCCCACGCCCATCAGCGACAGATCGGCCGGACGAACGCCATCGGTGGATTTGCCACCGATCTCGCAATGCCCCTCGGTCGGCTTCAGCTGGCCGAGGATGCAGTTGAAAAGCGTGGACTTGCCCGATCCGTTCGGGCCGATCAGGCCCAGAATCTCGCCCTTCTGCACATCGAAGCTGACGTTGTTCACCGCGCGGATGCCACCGAACTGCTTTGAGATGTTGCGGACGGAAAGGATGGGAGCGTTCACAGCTGGAACCCCTTCTGCATGTCACGGCGTTCTTCATGCTTGGGCTTGAACTTCAGCCAGATCTTCTGCCCGGCGCCGATCAACCCATTGGGCGAGAAGACCATCAGCACGATCACCAGCGCGGCGTAGATGATCAGGTAATAGCCTTCGGTGAACCGCAGCAGTTCGGGCAGCAGGATCACCACGGCGGCGCCCAGCATCGGGCCGTAGAAGAAGCCCGCGCCGCCTACGACGACCATCAGCAGGATCTTCAGCGAATGGACCAGCGCAAAGCTGCCCGGTTCGATGAACTGCACCAGAGGCGCCTGCATCGCACCCGCCAGACCACCGAAGGCCGAACCGATGGCAAAGGCCAGAAGGGTCTGGCGGCGGATCTTCAGGCCAAGGCTTTCGGCCCGAACCGGGTTTTCCCGCAGCGCCTTGAAGGCACGCCCCCAGGGCGAGCGCAGGATCCACCACATCGTGCCCGCCGCGATGAGGAAGCAGACGAGGCTGAAGTAGTAGAAGCCAAGGTTAGAGCTGGTGGATAGGCCGAAGAAGTCCGGCCGCGGCATGCCCACCAGCCCGAACGAGCCGCCGGTCACCTCTTCCTCGTTGCGCAGGACAAGGAACAGCAGCGTGTTGAAGGCCAAAGTCACGAAGGCCAGAAAGTGGTGCTGCACCCGCAGCGCCGGATAGCCGAGGATCAGCCCGACCGCAAAGCTGGAGGTGATGGAAACCCCCGCCGCGACGACCCAGTGGATGCCCGCCAGCGTCATCAGCGCGGTGATATAGGCGCCGATCCCCATAAAAGCCGCCTGTGCCAGCGACACCTGCCCGGCATAGCCCAGCGTCAGGTTCAGCCCCATGGCCGAGATCGAGAACAAGAGCCAAGAGCACAGCGTGTAGATGATGTAATTGCCCTGCCCGATGGGCGCCACGACCAGCGCGGCCAGCGCAAGGGCAAGGAGGATGATCTTGAGGTTCTTCATACCGTGCGGCCCTCCTTGGTGCCGAGCAGGCCCTGCGGACGCAGGAGGATGATGGCGATCAGCAGGATCAGCGGCATGGCAGAACGGTATTCGGCCGAGACATAGACCGCCGACAGGTTGTCGATGACACCGATCAGGAGCCCGCCCACCAGCGCCCCGCGGATCTGGTTGAAGCCGCCGACGATGGCCGCAATGAAGGCCACCAGACCAAGGGTTTCCCCGTTCGAGAATTTCGCCAGATAGATCGGAGAGATCAGAACCGAGGCGATGGTCGCCAGCGCGGCATTGATCAGGAAAGTATACATCACCATCCGCTTGACGTTGACGCCAAGGATCGTCGCCACCGCCGGGTTCTGGGCCGAAGCCTGCATGCAGCGCCCGGTCCGGGTCCGTGACAGGAACAGCTGCAAGCCCGCGATGGCCAGCATCGATACGATCAGATTGCCGATGTCCTGCAGCGAAACGCTGGCCCCGGCAACATTATAGACGGTCTGCGGAAAGATCGGCGGAAAGGGCTGCGCCGTCGCGCCGTAGAATTCCTTGACGCTTTCCTTCATCAGCAGGCCAAGCGCGATGGTGGCAATGACCAGAGGCAGCGTGCCGTGTGGCAGCATCGGCTCGACGATGACCTTTTTGAAGGTCACACCAAGGATCAGCAGCGACAGCACCAGCGCAAAGCCGATGGCGGGCCACATCGACAGGCCAAGAAAGTTCATGCCCACCAGCACAAAGAAGGCGGGCAGCATCACGAATTCGCCCTGGGCGAAGTTGATCGTCTGTGAGGCCTGCCACAGCAGGGTGAACCCGACCGCAGCGAGGGCGTAGATCGAACCGGCGGCAAGGCCGGAGACGAAAATCTGAATTAGCTCGGCCACGGGGTCATCCTCACAGCGCGTTGTTCAGCCGGATGGCAGGGAAAACCGGACAGGCGCGGGAGCAGCGCCTGTCCGGGCGATGTGCGCGCGCCCCGAAGAGCGGCACAGGCGTGGCTCAGTTCGGCGGTAGAACGGCCTTGATCGTCTGCTTGCCGTCCTGCACCTCGACGAAGAAGCTCTCGCGCGACATTTCGCCGGTTTCATCCCAGGACACATCCATCAGGACACCGGGGCATTCGGCGGCGGTCAGGGTCAGGCCATGCATCGCGTCGGCCAGTGCCTGGCTGTCCACCTTGCCGTTCTTCTCGGTCACGCATTTGATCACATAGGCCGCGGTATAGCCTTTGATCGCATTGTGGTCGGGGGTGTATTTGAACTTCTCGGTGAACCGGTCCACCATTTCCTGGATTGCCGGAATGTCGGCGGCGGCGGTCAGGCCGACATGGCCCATGGCGCCATTCGCCGCATCACCGGCCAGTTCGATGACCTTGGCGCCGATCAGCGTCGTCTCACCGATCATCGGCAGACCGATCGACTGCTTCTGCGCTTCCCGCAGGAAGCGCGCGCTTTCCTCTTCGGTGAGATAGACGAACACCGCATCGGCGCCCGAGTTCTTGGCCTTCAGCACGTCGGCGGAAAAGTCGGTCTGGGCCTGTTCGGTGGGAATGTCGGCCACGATCTCGAACCCATAGTTCCCGGCCTCGGCGATGAAGGCCTCATGCCCGCCCTTGCCGAATTCGGTGTTGGCCCAGACCACAGCGACCTTCTTGATGCCCATTTCCTCGGACATGTATTTCGACATCTTCGGGATGCCCTTCTGCGAGCCGAAGGCGGTGCGGAAGATGTAGGGGTTGTTCATCTGGGTGATCTTCGGCGCTTCCGAACCGGTGAACTGCGGGATGCCCGCCTGCTGGGCCACCAGCATGTTCACGATGGTCGACGACGAGAAGACAGTGCCGGTGATCACATAGACACCATCGTCGATGGCCTTCTGCACCATGGCGCGGCTGACCTGGGGATCGGTCTGGCTGTCATATTCGGTGATGGCCACCTGCTCACCCAGAATGCCGCCGGCGGCATTGATTTCCTCGAAGGCCATATGAACGCCGTCGCGGAAGTTGGTGCCCGCCGCGGCGCCCGCGCCCGACAGTTCGACAATCGAGCCGACCTTGATCTCGGCAAGTGCCGCGGTGGTGGTCAGGGCAAGGGCAACGGCGGCCGTTCCCAGCAAAGTCTTGAACATATGGTTTCCTCCCATGTTTCCGAATCCTGTCTTTGGGGGCGCGCGGCGACCCGGTAACCGCTCCGGCCCGTGGCATAGGTCCCAGTGGGACCCGTGCCGCCTCCTCCGTCCGGGATGTCAGGCGTCGATCCGCCGGACCCCCATCAGCAGCTCGGCCAGCAGAACGGCCTGCGCATTGAACATTCCCGATCCCGGCATGGTGCCACAGCCCTTGGCCCGTGCCGCAGCGATCAGCGGCGGCACTGCGGGGCGCGTCACCACATCGGCCACGAACTGATCCGCGGTCAGCAGATCGGTCTGCACGGGCAGCGGGTCGCCTTCCCGCATGCCAAGGGGCGTTGCATTGGCCACCAGCGCAAAGCCGCGCGGATCGGTGCTGCCGATGCGGACCTTGCCCGGAAAGGCTGTATTCAGCCGCACGATCAGGCTGTCGCGCCGCGCGGTGTCAATGTCGTGCAAGGCCAGTTCGGACGCACCACGCGCCAGAATTTCATAGGCGATGGCCGAACCGGCGCCGCCAGTCCCCACCAGAAGCGCGGGTTTGCCCGCCACGTCAAAGCCTTCTGCGGCGATCCCGTCCAGATAACCATGGCCATCGGTCGCATCGCCCACCCAGTCGTCGCCGTCGCGGATCATGATATTGACTGCGCCCGAGGCATGCGCCCGGGCCGAAACGCGGCTGCAGACCTGCAGGCAGGGCGCCTTGTGCGGCACGGTCACGACGATCCCACCGCAATTGCGCATCGCCTTGGCCTGGGCGAGCCAGGCGGCCAAATCCTCGGGCAGGATATGTACGGGCAGGACCATCCCGTTGAAATTACGCTCGGCCATGATGCCACTCAGCGAGGTCGGCGATTTCACCTGCCCGATGGGATGGCCGATGATCGGAAAGATCTTTGTCTCGCCGTCGATGCGAAGTTGCGCGGTCATTCGGGTCTCTGTCCTGAAACTTGTTCCGGTTGGACGCCACAGGCCGCCGGAAAGGCGGCCAGGCCGGACGGATGGTTTCGCTGTGTTCTGATCATGGGTCCTCGCTCCGTCCATAAGCTGCCACACGCGGATTGTGATTGATAATGCAAAGTCATCTGAAAATCATAACCCCACAGTTATCATTTTTGCGCATTTTCCGGCCTTGCTTCCTCGGTCGGAGCAACCGCTGCGGCGATGACGATGCCAGCGGCCGGAGTCGCATCAAAAACTGAATGATATTCAAAAACAAATTGCGCTTCCATATTTTGCGCTGCTATGGCTGTCGGCGACAGCGGGAGGATCGCATGTCCGAAAGTCTCGGAATCGCCGTCATCGGCGCGGGCGCCATCGGGCGCACCCATATTGAAACGCTGGCCGGCATGCCGGGCCTGCATCTTTCGGCGATCGTCGATCCCATGCCCGCAGCCCGGACGCTGGCCGAATCGCTTGATGTGCCCTGTCTTCCGCAGATCGGCGATCTGCTGGAATTCGGTCTGGCCAGAGCCGCCATCGTGGCCACGCCCAACGAAACGCACTTACCGGTCAGCGCTGCCCTGCTGCGCGCCGGGCTGCCGGTTCTGCTGGAAAAGCCGGTGGCGGAAAGCCTGTCTTCGGCCCTGAAGCTGATCGCGGTGGCGGATGAAACCGGCGTGCCGCTTCTCGTGGGCCATCACCGGCGCCACAATCCGATCATCCGCACCGCCCGCCGGGCGATTGCCGAGGGCTGCATCGGGGATCTGGTCATGGCCACCGTGACCTGCAGCCTTGCCAAGCCAAACAGCTATTTCGAAGCGGCATGGCGGCGCAGCCCGGGGGCCGGGGGCCCGCTTCTGATCAATCTTGTGCATGAGATTGACCTTTTGCGGCATTTCTTCGGTGAGATCGCCCATGTCCAGGCCACCGCCTCGCATGACCGGCGCGGCTTCGCGGTCGAGGATACCGCTGCCGTGACCGTCAGCTTTGCCCGAGGCGGGCTGGCCACGCTCTGCATCTCGGATGCCGCGGTCGGCCCCTGGGCCTGGGACCTTTCGGCGGGCGAGAACCCGGCGCGGTTCCCTGCCCATCCGGTGACGCCACATCTTTACTGCGGCTCGACGGCGGGGCTGTCGCTGCCGGACCTTGCGCTGTGGCAACCGCCTGGCGCCCCGGACTGGACCGTGCCGCTTCAGCCACATCGGCTGGAGGTCACGCCCGGTGATCCCTATCGCGCACAACTGGAGCATTTCGCCGATCTGATCCACCACGGCGGCACGCCGCTGGTATCCGTGCGCGATGCCACGGCGAACCTGATGGTGCTGGATGCCATCGTCCGCGCCGCCGAAAGCGGACAGCGCGTTGCGGTTGACCTTTCCCCGCTGGGACATGAAACCTGAAGCAGGTTCAGCATCGGAAAACAGGTCATGAGCAGCGTTCTCGAAAAATCTCTGGCGATCGTAGAGCTTCTGGTCGATCACCCGGCCGGGATGCCGGTCTCGGCCATCGCGGCGGCGACCAATCAACCGGCCAGCGGCGTGCACCGGACGCTTCAGGAACTGGCTCGACTGGGCTATGTCCGCCAGTTGCAGGCGCAAGGCGACTATGCCCTCACGATCAAACTGCCTGCCATGGGTCTGGGTTTCATCGGCCGCGCCGGCATCACCGATGTGGCACAACCGATCCTTGATGCGCTGGCGGCAGACAGCGGGGAATTGGTGCGCCTTTCGGTCATCGACGGGGACCGGCTGATCTGGGTGGCCGTGGCGCAGGGCGCGACCCGCGGGCTGCGCTATGATCCCGGCCAGGAACAGGGGGTCGTTGTCCATCTCGCCAGTTCGGCCGGGGGGAAAGCCTGGCTCTCGGCCATGAGCGATGAAGAGGCGCTGCTTCTTGTCGGTGCGCAGGGGCTGACCCGGCAGGCCGATGGGCAGGGCGAGAACGCGCCGCGCAGCCTTGGCCTCCTGATCGAACAGCTGGCCGAGGCGCGGGCGCGCGGCTATGCCACCGCGGTGGACAGCTATATCGCCGGAATGGCCGCAATGGCGGTTCCGGTGCGCTACCGGGGCGATGGACCGGTGCTGGGCTGTCTGTCGATTGCAGGCCCGGCGGTGCGGTTGAATGCCGAACGGATGATGCAACTGGCCGGGCGGCTGCAATTGGCCGCGACCGAGCTGGGCGCGGCCGCAGCGGGATCGAAATTCTTTCAGGCGAATGTGCGAGCGCTGGATGCGCTGCCCGGGCGGTCTGGCGCATGATCTGGCGTCCGTCCCCGAAGGCATCCGCGCGGAAGCGGGGTTGAATGGAGCGGACGGAGGGGCACGTCATCCAATGTGATGTGCTGGTGATCGGATCGGGTGCCGCGGGGCTGACCGCAGCGGTGACGGCGGCGGAACTGGGCCTGCGCGTCGTGGTGGCCGAGAAAGAGACGCAGTTCGGCGGCACCAGCGCCTGGTCGGGCGGCTGGCTGTGGATCCCGCGCAATCCGTTGGCCCGCGCCGCCGGGATCGACGAGCCACGGGAAGAGCCGATGCGCTATCTGCAAAGCGAACTGGGCAACCGCGCGGGCGATCCGCGCTTGCCGGTCTTTCTGCAGAACGGGCCGGAAATGGTGCAGTTCCTGCAGGATCGCGCCGGAATGCGCTGGATCGACGGCAACCGAGTGCCGGATTTCCACGAAACTCCGGGGGCCGGCAAGGGCGGGCGCTCCGTCTCGGCCCTGCCTTATGACGGGCGCGACCTGGGAGAATGGATCAACCTGCTGCGCCCGCCCCTTCCCGCGGCCAGCCTTTGGGGATCGGGCCTTGGTCCCGCGCCCGACCTGCGGCATTTTTTCGACGCCACGCGCAAGCCAGCCTCGGCCCTTTATGTGATGAAACGGGTGCTGGGAATCTGGCGCGACCGACTTCTGCATGGCCGGCCGATGCGGCTGGCGAATGGCAATGCGCTGGTTGCGCGGCTGATGCGGGCGGCGCTGGATCGCGGTGTCACGCTTCTGCACAGCGCACCCGCGGTGGCGTTGGTGCAGGACGGAAGCCGCATCGCCGGCGCACGGCTGGCCACCGCCGAAGAGGAAACGCTGGTGCAGGCGTCCCGCGGGGTGGTCCTTGCCGCAGGTGGTTTCCCGCATGATCGGGCGCGGCTGGCAGATTGGGCGGCAACGGCGGGCGGGCGCGATCACCATTCCGCGGCCCCGCCTTCGAACACCGGCGATGGGCTGCGGCTGGCCGAGGCGGCTGGCGCCCAGGCCGACAGCACATTGGCATGGAATATGGCCATGGCTCCGGTCAGCCGCCTGCCCAACCGGGATGGCAGTTTCACCAATTTCCCCCATCTGATCGAGCGGGCAAAGCCCGGAATCATCGCGGTCACCCCCCAAGGGCAGCGCTTCGTGTCCGAGGCGGACAGCTACCATGGCTTCATGCGCGCGCTGATCGGCGCCACGCCGCCCGGCGAATATCCGACCTGCTGGCTGATCGCCGATCACAAGGCGCAGCGCCGCTGGGGCCTTGGCGCGGCGAAACCCTTCCCGTTCCCCTTGGGCCACGCGGTGCAGTCCGGCTATCTGAAATGGGGCCGCTCGCTGGACGATCTGGCACGGGCCTGCGGCATTCCGCCCCGCACGCTGTCCGAGACGGTGGCCCGCTTCAATCAGGGCGCTGCGCAGGGCCGCGACCCCGACTTCCATCGCGGAGAAAGCCTCTACAACCGCGTTCAGGGCGATGCCGAGCACGGACCGAACCCCTCGCTCGGGACCCTGACCAAGGGGCCGTTCTATGCGGTGCAGATCGTGCCCGGCAGCCTTGGCAGCTTTGCCGGGCTGAAGACCGATCCTGCCGCCCGCGTTCTCGATGGCACGGGTGACCCGATCCCCGGACTCTTTGCCGTGGGCAACGACATGGCCTCCATCATGGGGGGCAACTATCCGGCCGGGGGCATCACTCTTGGTCCCGGCATGACCTTCGCTTACATCGCTGGCCGCGTTCTGGCCGGCCAGCCCGTTCCGGGCCTGACAGAGGAGAGCTGAAATGAGCTATTATGAGATTGCCACGCTGGACACGGTGATTTTCGGCGCCGGAAAGGCGGCGGCCGGCATTCAGGACTGGCTGGCCGGAGGGGCGGGGCGCTTTCTGGGCGCATGGGGTACCGACATCGGCACGCTGAACCGCGTCTTCCTGCTGCGCGGCTTCGACAGCCTTGATCAGATGATGGCCGAACGCGACCGCGCCCTTCGGTCGGACAACCCCTTCGGTTGCACAGAACATCTGATGCGGCTGACGATGGAAAGCTACCGCGCCTTCGACTTCCTGCCCCCGGTGGAACCGGGCAGCTTCGGCCCGGTCTACGAATTTCGCACCTACAAGACCAAGATCAACGGCATCATGCCCACGATGGGCAAATGGGCCGAGGCCGTCCCCCCGCGTGAGGCCTATTCCAAACTGACCGTCGCGATGTATGGCCTTGATGGCGAACCGCGCGTCACCCAGATCTGGCCCTATGCCAGCCTTGCCGCCCGCAGCGAGGCGCGGTCGAAATCGGTCGCCGATGGCAAATGGCCGCCGAAGGGCGGGCCGGACTGGCTGTCGCCCGACATGACCAGCCAGATCGCCTTGCCCCTGCCCTTCTCTCCGCTGAAGTGAGTGCCATGACCCATCCGCTTTCGCTGGCCTTCCTGACCACCTTTGAAGTCGGCCCCGTTGAAGCCGTGAAGATCGCGGCCGAAACCGGTTATCAGATGGTCGGCCTGCGCATCCTGCCCGCCGCCGCCGCGGGAGAACCGGCCTATCCTCTGCTGACCGATGATCGCGCACTGACCGAGGTCCGCGCAGCGCTGGCCGATACCGGCATGACGGTGGGCGATGTCGAGATCATCCGCCTGAAGGCGGAGCCCGACTGGGATCTGTTCGCCCGGTTCTGCGATCGGTGCGAGGCGCTGGCCGCCCGGCATGTGTTGGTGGCTGGCGACGACACCGACCGCGCCCGGCTGACCGACAGTTTCGCCCGGTTCTGCGAGATGGCCGCCCCCCACCGGCTGACCGCGGATCTGGAGTTCATGCCCTGGACCGCGGTGCCCGACCTGAGCGCCGCGCTGGAGATCGTCACCGCGGCGGGGGCCACGAATGGCGGGGTGCTGGTCGATGCGCTGCATTACGACCGTTCGTCCACCACGCTGGCCCAGATCGCCGCCCTGCCGCGCGATAGGGTCAACTACGTCCAGTTCTGCGATGGCGCCGTGCCCTATGACCCAAGCACTGAGGAGCTGATCCGCATTGCCCGGGGCGAACGGCTTTTCCCGGGTCAGGGCGGCATCGACATGATCGGGCTGGCCCATGCCATCCCCGAAGGCGTGACCGTCAGTGTCGAGGTGCCCCACCGGGCATTGGCCGAAAAGCTGGATGCGCGGGCACGGGCGGAAATGGCTATTGCAGCCACCCGTGGCATCCTGCGGGCAGCCGGACGCTGAGCCCGATTTCCCCTTGCCCCCCGCGGGGCAGCATCAGTTAGGCTGGCCACATGACCGAACTCACGCTCCGTCAGGTCGAGGTGATCCGCGCGGTGATGCTGGCCGGGACGATTCAGGGCGCGGCGCGTCTGCTGAATGTTTCGGCGCCCGGCATTTCGCGGCTGGTGAAACATGCCGAGGATGTGCTGAAGATCCGACTGTTCGAGCGGAAGGAAGGGCTGTTCGTCCCCGCGCCCGAAGCGCATGGCATCTTTGAGATGGTCCTGCGCTTGCATCGACAGATGGAGAACCTGAACCATGCTGTCACCGCGCTGCAGAAGGGCGGCGGCACGCGGCTGTCCTTTGCCTGTGCGCCCTCCATCGCTCAGTTCATCGCCGCGCGGGCCATCCGATCCGTGCGCCAGCAATTTCCCGATCTCTTCATCGACCTGAACATCCTGAAGATCGAAGAGACCGCGGATTATCTGCTGCTGGAGCGGGGGGAATTCGTCATCCTGTCCTCTCCCATGGACAACCCGGCCATAGAAAGCGCCCCCCTGGCGCATGGGCGCCTGGTCGCCGTGGTGCCCGAGGGCCATCCGCTGGCCGACAAGGCCGAGATTTCGGTCCGGGATCTGGCGCGCGAGGATTTCGTGGGCGTCGATCCCGAAGATCCCTATGGTGCCATTCTGGCCCGCCCGTTCCGCGAGGCCGGCATCACTCCGCGGTATACAATGCGCGGGCGGTTCGCGCAGACCGTGGTCAGCCTTGTGCGCCACGGGCTGGGGGTGGCGGTGATCGACGAATTTTCGGTGGCCGAGGTCTATATGCCCGGCCTCGCCCGCCGCCCGCTGGCCGAAAAGACCGAGGTTTCGGCCTGGGTGGCGCAGCGCAAGGGGCGGGCTTTGTCCAGCTTCGCCGATCATGCGATCACCTGCTTCCGGCGTGAACTGGCGCGCGCGGTGCAGCGGGCGGACTGGAAGCACTGAGCCCGATCCGCCCCGCCGTCAGCCCGCCTTCGCCTCGGGCATCCCGGGCGCAAGCTGGCGGGCGATTTCCTCGAATGCCGCCAGACCGGGGGCCGAGGCGCTTTGCCGACGGGTGATGCCCACGGCACCCGACATGAACCGGGCGCCCAGCTGAAACTCGATCAGCATGCCGCGCTCCAGCTCTTCGGCCACCACCCCGCGCGAGATGAACCACAGCGCGTCCGAAGCGAGACAAATGCCGCGGCCCACGGCCAGCGACACGGTTTCCACCGCAGGCTGGATGCCCACCAGCCCCAGCGAGGCCAGGTAGTCGTTCACCGGCCGCCGGATCAGCGCGGTCTCCGGCGGCAGGATCAGGACCGAGGCCTTCAGCGCCTCGGTCACCGTGCGGGCCTCCATCGGATGATCCCGGCGCCCCACCAGCAGCACGTCTTCCTCATAAAGATGCTCGAAGCTGAGACCCGGCATTTCCGACACATCCGGCAGGCGTCCGACCATCAGGTCGATCCCGCCATCCCTCAGCAGGCGGATCAGATGGTGATGCGGCCCGGTCTCCACCCGCAGCAGGATTTCCGGCCGCATCTCGCGGAACCGCAGCATCACGGCAGGCACCATCCGCGTCGCCGCCGTGGGCAGGACCCCGATCCGCAGCGACCCGCTCGTGCCGGGGCGCAGCGCCGCCGCCCCCGCCTCCAGCGATTCCAGCGCCAGCGCCGCATGGCGGCGGAAAAGCCGCCCGCCCTCGGTCAGCACCAGCCGCCGCTTCTGCCGCAGGAACAGGGGCTGGCCCAGCAGATCCTCCAGCTCGGCCAGGGTGCGCGACAGGGCGGGCTGTGAAATCCCCTGTGCCCGCGCCACCGAGGACAGCCCGCCTTCGGCCGCGATCTCCAGAAATGCGCGGATGTGGCGCAGCTTCACCCCCGGATGCATAACTGTGGGCTTATCCATTATCGCGCGCTTTGCATTATCCAAACCAATTTTCCCGTGCGAAATTATGGAAGAGTGGAGGGTCTCATGCAAGTTCTCATCCGCCCCTGGGGGGCGATGCACTATTTTTGTGACGGTGCGGAAGACGGGCCTTGCGTGGTTTTCGCCAATTCCCTTGGCACCGATCTGCGGCTTTGGGACCCTGTCATGCCGCTTTTGCCGCGGGGCCTGCGGACGATCCGATACGACAAGCGCGGGCATGGTCTTTCCGACACCGGGCCAGACGCTCCGATCACGTTGGACGATCTGGCACAGGATGCCATCGCCCTGATCGAAGCGACGGCCGGCGGACGACCGGTGGTCTTTGTCGGCCTGTCGATTGGCGGGCTGATCGGGCAGGCGGTGGCGGCGGCCCGCCCTGATCTGCTCCATGCGCTGATCCTGTCCAACACCGCGGCGAAGCTGGGCACGGCCGAAAGCTGGCAGGCGCGCATCGCCGCCGTGCAGGCGCAGGGTCTGGCCGGAATCGCCGATGCGGTGATGGAACGCTGGTTCGCGCCCGACTTCCGCGCCACGCCCACGCTGGCGCCCTGGCGCAACATGATGATCCGCACGCCCGCTGCGGGTTATATCGCCGCCTGTGCGGCGCTGGCCGGGGCTGACCAGACGCAAGCCAGCGCCGCGCTGCGGCTGCCGGTGCTGGTCATCGCCGGCGGGGCGGACGGTGCCTCGCCCCCGGATGTCGTGCGCGCAACGGCAGACCTCATTCCCGGCGCCCTGTGGCACCTGATCCCCGATGCCGGCCATCTGCCCTGTGTCGAGACCCCCGAAGACTGGGCCGCGGCTGTCGCGGCTTTCCTGCAGGAACATGCAAGATGAGCGATACCTACACCGATGGCATGGCAACTCGGCGCCGGGTCCTGGGCGCAGCCCATGTCGACCGCGCCGAATCCGAAAAGACCGATTTCGACAGCCCCTATCAGGCGCTGATCACCGAAGCCGCCTGGGGCCATGTCTGGTCCCGCAAGACCATATCGCCGCGTGAACGTTCCATGCTGACCATTGCCCTTCTGGCGGGTCTGGGCAACGATCACGAGCTGGCCATGCACATCCGTGCCACCGCGAACACGGGCGCTTCGCCCGATGACGTGCTGGAGGCGCTGTTGCATGTGGCCATTTACGCCGGCGTCCCCCGCGCGAACCATGCCATCAAGATAGCGAAGGAGACGTTCGCAATGATGAACGCCGAAAAAGAGGGGGAAGCATGACCCTTTCCAATTCCACCGACCGGGGGCCGCTGTTCTTCCGCGACCGCGACTGGCACCCGGCCGCCTATACGCCGGGCTACAAGACCTCGATGACCCGCGCGCCGTTCCGGCCGCTGGTCGCGCTCGGCTCGACCCTGTCCGAAGAGACCGGCCCCGCCTTCGGCCAGTCGATGATCGGGGCGCTGGACAACAACCTGATCCTGAACTTCACCGGGCAGCCCGCCATCGGCGAACGCATCATCATGCATGGCCGCGTGCTGGACGAGAATGGCCGCGGCGTGCCCAATGTTCTCGTGGAGATGTGGCAGGCCAATGCCGGCGGCCGCTACCGCCACAAGAAGGACGGCTATGCCGCCCCGCTCGATCCTAATTTCGGCGGCTGCGGCCGGACGCTCACCGGGCCGGACGGCATCTATGAATTCCTGACGGTCCGGCCCGGCGCCTATCCCTGGCCGAACCATGTGAACAACTGGCGGCCGATGCATATTCACTGGTCGGTGTTTGGATCGGGCTTTGGGCAGCGGCTGATCACCCAGAACTATTTCGAGGGCGATCCGCTGATCGACCTTTGCCCGATCGTCAACACCATCGGTAAGAAAGAGGCCGTCGGCGCGCTGGTCGCGGCGCTGGACATGAACCGGGCGATCCCGATGGATTGTCTGGCCTACAAGTTCGACATCGTGCTGCGCGGGCGCCGGCAGTCCTTCTTCGAAAACCGCAAGGAGGGGATGTGATGGTCCAGCGTCTTGATTACCTGAAGGAAACCCCGTCGCAGACCGCCGGGCCCTATGTCCATATCGGGCTGACCCCGAACAAGCTGGGCAATCCGGGCATCTATCCTTTTGATCTGGGTGAAAGCCCGGTCCGCGATGGCGCCAAGGGCGAAAGGGTTGTGATCACCGGCCGCGTCATCGACGGGGCGGGCATGATCCTGCGCGATGCGTTGTTTGAAACCTGGCAGGCCGATGCGGCGGGGATCTATCCCGCCAACGACCCGCGTGGCACGGCCGACCCCAATGTCACCGGATGGGCGCGGGTGGCGGCGGATTTCGACACCGGAATCTGGCGGCTGGAGACGATCAAGCCCGGCCGCGTGCCCTTTCCGGACGGGCGGCTGATGGCGCCCCATATCTCGGTCTGGCTGGTCGCGCGCGGCATCAACCTTGGCCTTCAGACCCGGATCTACTTCGGGGATGAGGCCGAGGCCAATGCCGCCTGCCCGGTCCTGAACCGGATCGAGCATGTGGAACGCCGCGCCACGCTGGTGGCGGCAAAGACCGGGCCCGGCGAATACAGCCTCGACTTCCGCCTTCAGGGCGAAGGCGAGACAGTGTTCTTCGACATCTGATCCGCCATGACCCGCCCCTGTATCCTTTGCGTCGCCATCACCGGATCGCTGCCCACCAAGGCGGACAATCCGGCGGTGCCGGTTTCGATCGCCGAACAGATCGAATCCACCCACGAAGCCTTCGAGGCAGGGGCCAGCATCGCGCATTGCCATGTGCGCGATGATGCCGGGCAGCCCACATCCGACCCCGCGCGCTTTGCCGCGCTGATGGAGGGCCTGACGAGACACTGCCCGGGTCTGATCGTACAGCTGTCCACCGGCGGACGGTCCGGGGCCGGGCAGGCAAGGGGCGGCATGCTGCCCCTTCGCCCCGATATGGCCTCGCTTTCGGTCGGGTCGAACAATTTTCCGACCCGCGTTTACGAAAACCCGCCCGATCTGGTGGATTGGCTGGCCTCGGAAATGCTGCGCTATGACGTCAAGCCCGAGATTGAGGCCTTTGACCTGTCGCATATCGTGCAGGCGGCAAAGATGCAGGCCGATGGCCGCCTGAAAGGCCCGCTCTACGTGCAGTTCGTCATGGGCGTGAAAAACGCCATGCCTGCGGATGAGCGCATCCTGGACTTTTATATCGAGACGCTGGCGCGGCTGGCCCCCGGTGCCGAATGGTGCGCCGCAGGAATTGGCGCCGCGCAGATCACGCTGAACGAATGGGCCATCGCCAAGGGCGGCCACACCCGCACCGGGCTTGAGGACAATGTCCGGCTGGATCGGACCACGGTTGCGCCCTCGAACGCCGCGCTGGTGCGCCGCGCCGCCGATCTGTGCGAGCGTTACGGCCGCCCCGTCGCCACCTGGCAGCAGGCCCGGCAAATCCTTGGCCTGCGGATGCCCTCTGGCTGACCCTTTCCTCATTTCCTGTCCCGAAATATCCTCGGGGGTCCGGGGGGCCGACTGCCCCCGACCGGTTTCCAGAAAGGCCGATCCATGCCCGCCTCTCCCGCCGACAGCGCGCTTTATCGTGGCCTGTTCTCCGACGCTGAAACCGCGGCGCTGTTCACCGACAGCGCGGAAATCCGCGCCATGCTGCTGGTCGAAGGTACGCTCGCCCGGGTGCAGGGGCGACTGGGGCTGATCCCTGAAACCGCCGCCGCCTTCATCGACCGCTCCTCTCGTGAGGTGCAGATCGACCCGGCCGCGCTGGCGGGCGAGACCGGGGCCAACGGTGTACCGGTGCCCGCGCTGGTCACCGCCTTCCGCAAGGCGATGCAGGCGCCGGATCATGCGCAATACCTGCATTGGGGCGCCACCAGTCAGGACATCATGGAAACCGCGCAAAACCTGCGGCTACGGCGGGTTCTGGCGATCTGGGACGGGCGGCTTCAGGCGGTGGCACGGGCGCTTGGCCAACTAGCCCGAACCCATGCCGATCTGCCGATGGCAGCGCGCACCTATGGGCAGGCCGCTACGCCGACCAGCTTTGGCGCGGTGGTGGCGGGCTGGGGGCATCCCATGCTGCGCCACCGAGAACGGCTGACCGCGCTGGCGCCCCAACTGGCCACCGTGTCTCTGGGCGGGGCGGCGGGCACGCTTTCAGCCATGGGCGCCGAAGGACCGGCAGTGCGCGCGGCATTGGCCGAGGCGCTGGAACTGGCCGATCCTGGCCACAGCTGGCATGCGGAACGGGACCGGACCGGCGCCTTCGCGGGCTGGATGGCGGGACTGACCGCAACCTTGGGCAAGATGGGGGAGGATCTGATCCTCATGGTCCAGTCCGGCGTGGATGAGATCCGCATCGCGGGCGCGGGCGGCTCTTCCACCATGCCGCAGAAGCAGAACCCGGTCGGCCCCTCGGTCCTTGTCGCGCTCGCGCGGCAATGCGGCGCGCTGGCCGCCGTTGTGCAGGGCGCGGGTCTGCACCGGCAGCAACGCGACGGGGCGGCATGGTTCGCCGAATGGCTGTCGCTACCGCAGCTTTGCATCCTGACCGGGCGCGCGCTCGCGCTGGCGTTAGACCTTGCGGGCCGGATCACGCCGCAGCCAGAGGCCATGGCCCGCAATCTGGACGACGGCTCCGGCCTGATCCATGCCGAGGCCTTGTCCTTCGCGCTGGCCCGCAATCTGCCCCGCCCGGAGGCGCAGGCCCGGATCAAGGCGCTTTGCGCCGCGGCGCGGCCGGGCGGGCCGTCGCTTCAGGCGCTGGCGGCAGCGGCGTTTCCCGGGCTGGGCCTTTCCGCCGCGGACCTTGGCACCGCGCCGGATGAAGCGCGGGCCTTTGCCGGGGCCGCGGGCGCCTAAAGGCGGGCCTTCACACCCCGCAGGTAAGACAGGCTTTCGGCCACCGCCTCCGCCTCTGTGCCATAGCCCGGGGAAAGCCAGTCGATTTCCACCGCCAGCACCCCCGCATAACCGTGGGACTTCAACTCGCGCAGCGCGAAATCAAGGTCGATGACCCCGCGTCCGGCGGGCACGCTGGGCCAAAAGGCCATGGTGGCGGGATCGCCGCCGCGGGCCTCGATATCCTTGATATGCGTGGCCTTGGCATAGGGGGCCAGACGGCGGATCACCGCCTTGGGGTTTTCATACATTCGCAGATTGTTGGCGGTGTCCAAACAGACCCCCAAATAGTCCGAGCCTATAGTCTCGATCAGGTCCGCTATCTCTTCGGCCAGCAGGTCAATGTGGTTCTCCACCGCCAGCACCACGCCCGCCGCCTTTGCCTCACGCACCAGCGGGGTCAGCAATGGCAGAAGCGCCGCCTTGTGATCGGCCCAACGGGCGGGGCGGGTGCCGCGGCCACCGGCGCAAATCCGCATGACGCGGGCCCCCACGGCGGCGGCATCGGCAAGGCTGGCCCGTGCATCGTCCAGCGCCTGCGGGGCGGCACCCGACTGCAATCCACGCGGATGACCCCAAGCCCAAATCCGATCCATCCCCGCCCGGTCCAGCCGGGCCGCCAGCGCCGTGGTCAATTCCCGATCGCCCACCGGCAGGAAACAGCTTTCCAAAGAGACCGCCTCGACCCCGAACTGCACGGAGAAGTCGATGAAATCCCAGACCGTCATGCTGTGGTCGGGCGCAGTTTCCAGCCCCGGGTAAAGTTCGCCGAAATAGCGGTGGAAGCTGTAAGCGTCGATGCCGAGTTTCATGGGTCTTCCCGCTAGATGTGCTCCTGCGGCGCGCCGAAGACACCCCGCGACAGTGCCTGATCCACGCCCCCCTGAAGATGGCGGCGCAACAGCGCAACGGCCGCCGGCACATCCCGGGCGAGCGCCGCCTCTTTCAGCGCAAGATGTTCCGGGCGCGAGGCCGCCGGACGGAAAGCCAGCGCAATCATCTGGTAGCGCAGGTACTTGTCGAAAACCTCGGCATGGGTCTGCATCAGCACCCGCGACCCGCAGGCCGCGATCAGCGCCTGATGAAACTGCCAGTCGCTTTTGCGCCATTCGGTGATGTCCGAGGCATCGCCCGCCTCCAGCCGCAATTCGTGACTGTCCAGCCGGTGGTGGGCGGCGATCACCTGCGCCTCCCAGTCCAGCGTGCCCTGGGCGAAGCTCAGCGCCAGCGCATGTTCCTCGATCAGCAGGCGAAGTGCCGCAATCTCGTGCAGACCCTCGGCCGAGATGGGCGAAACCTCAAAGCCGCGCTGCCCCTCGGCCAGCACGAAACCATCGGCCGCCAATCGCGACAGCGCCTCGCGCAGGGTGCTGGCGCCGGCGGCATAATCCTCTTTCATCTGGTCCAGCCGCAGCCGCTGCCCCGGGCGCAGCCGGCCCATGATGATATCGCTGCGCAGCCGCTGATAGACCGTCGCGCCGACGGTTTCCCGTCCGGCCATCTCGGTCGGGTCCGGCCGCTGCGGAAATTCGATCATGCCGCCGCCCCCGGAGCTTTGCCGAGCAACCCGTTCTGCACGGTATAGTCAATGCAGGCGCCTATATGCCCGGTCAGCACGGCCCGGGCGCGATCCGCATCCCGCTCCAGCGCGGCGGCCAGCAGTGCATCATGCTCCTTTGCGGCCACCGTGCCGCGGAACATCACCAGCAGCACCTGATAGCGCAGAAAACGGTCGAAAATCCGCTCATGCGCGGCCAGAAGTTCGGTCGAGCCGCAGGCCGAGATCAGCGCCACATGGAATTCGCGGTCATAGCGTTTCCAGCGGGCGGTGTCGCTGCGGTCTCCGGCCAGCATCCGCGCCTCCATCCGGGCCAGCTTGTGATGGGCGCCGACGACGGCCGCCTCCCATTCCAGATCGCCCGCCGCGAAAGAGGGCCCGACGGCATGGCATTCCAGCAGGATGCGCATATCGGAAATCTCGCGCAGATCCCGGGCCGAGATCGGGGCGACCTCAAACCCTTTCTGCGCCTCGAACAGGATCAGACCTTCGGCCACCAGCCGGGCCAGCACCTCGCGCAGGGTGGTGACGCTGACATCATATTCGTCGCGCAATCGCTCCAGCCGCAGCTTGCCTCCCGGAGGCAGCCGACCGAACAGGATATCGTCCCGCAATCGCCGATGGGTGGTTTCCCCCGGCGGCGCCCCGGTCTGCTGTGCCGCGATCATCGACCATCCTCCTGCCGGCAGTGAAGCTGAACCCCTGCCGAAGCGCAAGACGCACGTTCATTCGATGATCATAGGGCGATCCAAAAA
This sequence comes from Neotabrizicola paludis, assembly GCF_044142105.1. Lineage (NCBI taxonomy): Bacteria > Pseudomonadati > Pseudomonadota > Alphaproteobacteria > Rhodobacterales > Paracoccaceae > Neotabrizicola > Neotabrizicola paludis. The sequence continues at coordinate 223,888 of NZ_JBGTYM010000003.1, read as the reverse complement.
ATCTCATATGAAATGTGAATCAATTGTTGATCGCAGAAAGCTCCGATGGCAGTCTCGTCCCGAGGCCGCCCGCTGGGGAGAGTGGTGCGCGCCGTTCAGGGAGGAACACATGACCATCAAAGTCACGCGACGCAGCTTTGCCGTGCTGGGTGCTGCCGTTCTGGCGACGCCCTTCGTTTCCCGGATTGCCAATGCCCAGGACCCGGTCAAGATCCGGTTCTCGGCCGTGTTCTCGGAACAGGACATCCGGGCCGAGATGATGAAGAAATTCGTCGAGGGCATCGGCCCCGGCTTCGCCTATGAAGGCTTCTACGGCGGCGTGCTGTTCAAGCAGGGAACCGAACTTGTCGCCCTGCAGCGCGGCAATCTGGAAATGTCGAACATCGCGCCGCAGGATATCTCGAACCAGGTTCCGGCATGGTCGGCGCTGACCTCGGGCTATCTGTTCCGCGATTCGGCGCATCTGACCACCTTCTTCGCCAGCGATGCGGGCACCGAGATGAAGGCCCTGGCCGAAGAACAGCTGGGGATCAAGATCCTGGGGCCGACCTTCTACGGCACCCGGCAGGTCGGACTTTCGACCACCAAGAAGATCAGCACCCCCGCCGACATGGCCGGGATCAAGCTGCGCATGCCGGGCGGCGAAGCCTGGCAGTTCCTGGGCCAGGCGCTTGGCGCGAACCCGACACCGATGGCCTATGCCGAGGTCTATACCGGCCTGCAGACCGGGGCGATCGACGGGCAGGACAATCCGCTGCCGAATGTCGAGAACATGAAGTTCTACGAGGTGATGAAGCAGATCGTCCTCACCTCGCATCTGGTGGCCTTCGACCTTCTGACCCTGTCGGGGCAGGTCTGGCAGGCCCTTTCGGACGAACAAAAAGCCGCGGTCCAGAAGGCCGCCGACGAGGCCATCGCCTTCTCGACCGCCGAACATGTGAAGCGCGAGGAAGAGCTGGCGAAGAGCTTTGCCGAACGCGGGCTTGAGGTCTACACGCCGGATGTCGAGGCTTTCCGGGCCCATGTGCAGAAGGCCTATCTCGAATCCGATCTGGCGAAGGACTGGCCCGAGGGGCTGATCGACCGGATCGCCGCCCTGTAAACCTTTGCAAACCCGCGCGGCCCCCGTTCCGGCAGGGCCGCGCTTTCCGTTCCCGAGGTCGCCCATGCCCCTTGCAAGGCTTTCCGCGTGGCTGCGCCGCCGCGCCGAGGACGTGATCGTCCTGATGCTTCTGGCGATGTTTCTGGTCTTCCTGCTGCAGATCGTGTCGCGCTACCTGCTGAACCTGCCGATGGGCTGGACGCATGAGGCCAGCGTCGTGCTGTGGATCTGGCTCGTGCTGTTCGGCGGCGCCTTCGTGATCCGCGACACCGAAGAGATGCGCTTCGATCTGGTCTATGCCGCCGTGGGCGCGCGGACCCGGCGGGTCTTTGCGCTGATCACGGCCGCGGTCACGGTGCTGGCCTTCACCGTGTCGATGCCCGCCACATGGGATTACGTGACCTTCATGAAGGTCGAGAAATCGGCCTATCTGCGCATCCGGTTCGACTGGCTTTATTCGATCTATGTCGTCTTCGCAGTCGCCATGATCATCCGTCAGATCTGGGTCGGGTTCCGCGCCATCTATGGCGGTGCTCCCGAAGCCTATGATCCCACCAAGGCGAGTTCCGGCGTATGACCCTGACCAGTCCCTTTTCGCTGACCATCGTTGCCATCACCGCGCTGGCGCTGCTGGGCCTGCCCATCGGCCTGTCCATGATCGTGGGATCGGTGGGCTATCTCTGGATGTCCGGCATGGACATGGGCACCGCGGCCGAACAGTTCCTGAACGGCATGTATTCCAACTACATCATCCTTGCCGTGCCGCTGTTCATCTTCGCGGCCGAGATCATGAATTCGGGCTCGATGACCGAGCGGCTGCTGCGGTTCTGCAACGTGCTGGTGGGGCATATGCGCGGCGGCCTGGCGCAGATCAACGTCGTGCAAAGCCTGATCTTCGCCGGCATGTCGGGATCGGCCATCGCCGATGCGGCGGGGTCCGGCCGGATGATGCAGAACATGATGACGCGCGAGAACCGCTATACCCCCAGCTATGCCGCGGCGCTGACGGCGGTGACGGCGGTGATCGGGCCGATCCTGCCGCCGTCGATCCCGATGGTGGTCTATGCGCTCGTATCCGACGCCTCTATCGGCTATCTGTTTCTGGCCGGTGTCGTGCCCGGGCTGCTAATGACTGCGATGCAGATGGCGCAGGTGGCCTGGGACGCAAGGCGCCACAATTTCCCGGTCGAGGAACGGGTGCCAATGCGGGAAATCCCGCGCGTCACATGGGCCGCTTTCCCGACGCTGCTGATGCCCGTAATCCTCTTGGGCTGCATCTATTCCGGCATCACAACGCCGACCGAGGCCGCCGCCCTGGCCGCCGCCTATGCCGTGCTGGTCTCGACGGTGATCTACCGCAGCCTGACCTGGCGCGAGGGCTATAATGCCGTGCTGATCTCGGCCAAGACCTCTGCCTCGATCGGGATGATGATCGGCGGCGCGCTGGTCTTCAACTATGTGGTGACCGTCGAAAACATCCCCGAGACGCTGCGCGCGCTGCTGCAGGGATGGGAACTGACGCCGCTGCAGTTCCTGCTGCTGGTCAATGTGATCCTGCTGGTGCTGGGTTGCGTGCTGGAGGGGACGGCGGTGCTTCTGATCATCGTGCCGGTCTTCATCCCGGCCGCGCAGGCGCTTGGCATCGACCTTGTGCATTTCGGCGTGGTCGTGGTGGTGAACATCATGCTGGGGCTGGTGACGCCGCCCTATGGCCTTCTGCTGTTCATCATGACGAACATCTCCGGTTCGCCCATGAAGGACATCATCCGCGACTGCCTGCCTTTCCTCGCATGGATGGTGCTTTGCCTTGGGCTGATCACCTTCTTCCCCGACCTCGTGCTGTGGCTGCCCCGCATGGCGGGCTATGCCGGCTGACCTTTGGTGACCTGAATGACCCTTTACATCCTGAACGGCCCCAACCTGAACCGCCTGGGCAAGCGCGAGCCCGAGATCTACGGCCACACCACCCTGGCCGAGGTCGAGGCATGGTCGCGTGACGCGGCGGGCGATCATCCGGTGGAGTTCCGCCAAACCAACGCGGAGTATCAGCTGATCGACTGGGTGCATGAGGCAATCGACGCCAAGGCCGCGGGGCTGATCATCAACCCGGCTGGCCTGACCTTCACTTCGGTGCCGGTGATGGATGCGCTGAAGATGTTCAGCGCGCCGAAGATCGAGCTTCACATCTCGAACATCCACGCGCGCGAGGCGGTCTATCACCGCTCGCTGGTGTCGCCGGTGGTGACGGCGGTGATCGCAGGGCTGGGCCCGAACGGCTACCGCGTGGCGGTGCGGGCGCTTCTGGACCTAATCGGCTGAAATCATGGCGGGGCTACTCCGCGTCGGCCTGATCGGCGCAGGCATCCAGCAGTCGAAATCACCCCTTCTGCATATGGAGGAGGCGCGGGCGCAGGGCCTGCCCCTGAGCTATGAGTTGATCGACCTGACCGCCCGCGGCCTTGGGCCAGAGGCGCTGCCGGATCTGCTGGCCGAGGCCGAGGCACAGGGGTTTGCGGGCGTGAACATCACCCATCCCTGCAAGCAGCGGGTCATTCCCCTGCTGGATGACCTGTCCGAGGATGCCGCCCAGCTGGGCGCAGTGAACACGGTGCTGTTCCGTGACGGACGCCGGATCGGTCACAACACCGACTGGTCCGGCTTTGCCGAGAGCTTCCGCCGTGGTCTGCCAGACGTGGCCTTCGACAATGTACTTCTGGTCGGGGCGGGTGGCGCGGGGGTGGCCGTGGCCCATGCTTGCCTGCGGCTTGGGGTCGGCAGGCTGTGGCTGCATGACGCCGACGCAGCACGGGCCGAGGCGCTCGAGGCCGACCTGAACGCGAGGGCCGGCGCCGCCCTGGCCGTCGCGACGCCCTATCTGGCCAGCGCAATGGCGCAGGTCGACGGTCTAATCAACGCCACGCCGATGGGGATGGAGGCACATCCCGGCCTGCCGGTGGATGTGGACCTGCTGATGCCCCGGCATTGGGTGGCCGAGATCGTCTATTTTCCGCTGGAAACCGCGCTGCTTCGGCATGCCAAATCCCGCGGTTGCCGGGTTCTGGACGGCGGCGGCATGGCGGTGTTTCAGGCCGTCGCCGCCTTTCGCCTGTTCACCGGGCGCGAGCCGGATGCCGGGCGGATGACAGCACATTTCGCGCGGATGACCGGCGGCTGACGCGTCGCCCTGCCTCGCCCCTCTGCCGCAACAGCACCGCGCGCAACATCTTGTCCCACGGCCGCGCCGCGTGATCGGTCAGCAAAGTCTGGAGCAACCGATGCTCCACCCGCCAAGCCAGCCTTCAGTCAAATTGCATTAATATCACAAGGTCAACGGAACGCCTCCGGCAGCCCGACCGGCATGGCGATAGAGCCCGTTTGAAAGGCAATCCCGGTCAAGTCGCAGTCCCCGATGCCGACCGGCATGCGGATACGGAAAGCCAACGGCTCTTACCGCGCGCGGGGCAGCTGCACGCTTGGGAGGCCGGGTCGCAAGCCAAGGTTGGCGTCGGGCGCTGGATCGCTTTCTACAACCGTCAGCGGCCGCACGCCGCCCATCGCCGACAACCGCCAGCCGTAGTCTGCTTCGACGCAATCGAAACTGATCAGCAGGTGCGGGCAGTCGCGTACATCAGCCGGGAATCTGTCGAAAGATCGGGAAACCGCTCATCTCCACAAAGGCCTGCGAAAGTGGATCGCAGGCAACCCACTCGGCGCATCAAGGCTGTGAAGGAAGCGTATAATCATCAGAACCGCGTCACACCCGCTCCATCGCCAGGGCGATGCCCTGGCCGACGCCGATGCACATCGTGGCCAGCGCGCGCTTGCCCCCCATGAGAGACAGTTGCAGGGCGGCCGTGCCGGCGATCCGCGCGCCCGACATCCCCAAAGGATGGCCAAGCGCGATGGCGCCGCCATTCGGGTTCACCCGCGGATCGTCATCGGCGATGCCCAGTTGCCGCAGCGTGGCTATGCCCTGAGCCGCAAACGCTTCGTTCAGTTCGATCACGTCGAACTGGTCCTGGGTCAGGCCCAGCCTTGCCATCAGCTTCTGGCTGGCGGGCGCTGGCCCGATCCCCATGACCCGCGGCGGAACGCCCGCCGTGGCCCCGCCCAGGACGCGGGCCATCGGTCTGAGGCCGTATTTCTCGGCCATCGCACCATTGGCAAGGATCAACGCGGCCGCTCCATCATTCACCCCCGACGCATTGCCTGCGGTGACGGAACCGTCCGCGAAGAGCGGCTTCAACTTGGCCAGCGCCTCGGGCGTCGTAGCGCGCGGATGTTCGTCTTGGCTGACGATCACCGGATCGCCCTTGCGCTGCGGGATGCTGACCGGGACGATCTCTTTGGCGAGACGGCCATTCTCTTGCGCCGCCGCGGCCTTGCCCTGGCTTGCCAGAGCCATGCCATCCTGCGCCGCGCGGCTGATGCCGTAGTCATCGGCGACGTTCTGACCCGTCTGCGGCATGGAATCGATACCATAGGCCGCCTTCATCGCCGGATTGACGAAGCGCCAGCCGATCGTGGTGTCATGGATCTCGGCCGCGCGGGAAAAGGCGCTTTCGGCCTTGGGCATGACAAAGGGGGCACGGCTCATGCTTTCGACCCCGCCCGCAATCATCAGACTCGCCTCGCCCGCCGCGATCTGCCGGGCTGCGGCCAGAACCGCATCCATGCCCGATCCGCAAAGCCGGTTGATGGTCGTGCCTGTCACGCCCACCGGCAACCCCGCCAGCAGCACGGACATACGGGCGACATTCCGGTTATCCTCTCCCGCCTGATTGGCGCAGCCGAAGATCACGTCATCGACCGCCTCCCAATCGACCTGCGGATTGCGCTCGATCAGAGCGCGCAGCGGCACGGCGCCAAGATCGTCGGCCCGAACCGACGACAGCGCGCCGCCGAAACGGCCGATCGGCGTGCGGATATAGTCGCAGATGAAGACGTCGGTCATGGTTACAGGTCCGGGCAAATAAGGTCGGTCACAGGGCCGGGCACCAGCAATTCGGCCTCCGTCAAAGCCTGCAGGTCATCCAGCGAGACCGTGGCCAGCTTTTCCCGCAGCACGAACCGCCCGCCTTCGATATCCAGCACCGCCAGCGAGGTATAGACCCGCGTCACGCAGGCGACCCCAGTCAAGGGCAAGGTGCAGCTTTTCAGGATTTTGGGCTTGCCGTCCTTGGTGACATGATCAGTGATGACGGCCACGCGTTTGGCGCCATGGACCAGGTCCATTGCCCCGCCGACCGCAGGCACGCCCCTGGGTCCGGTGGACCAGTTCGCCAGATCGCCGGTCTCGGCGACCTCGTAGGCGCCCAGAATGGCCACATCCAGATGCCCGCCCCGGACCATGGCGAAACTGTCGGCATGGTGGAAGAAGGCGGTCCCGGGCTTGACCGTGACGGCCTTCTTGCCTGCGTTGATCACATCCCAATCTTCCTGTCCCTTCTCGGGGCTTTCGCCGAAGTTCAGGATGCCGTTTTCGGTATGGAAAATCGCCTCGCGCCCCGGCGGTTGGTATTGTGCCACCTTCTCGGGAAAGCCGATGCCCAGGTTCACATAGGCCCCGTCGGCAATGTCCTGCGCCGCGCGCCAGGCGATCTGGTTGTTGCTCAGCTTGTCCATGTCTCAGGCCTCCAGCGGATAGATGGCTTGGGCGCGGTTCAGATCTTCCTCCTGCACCGGCGCGGCGACCTCGACCACGGTCTGCACGAAGATGCCCGGCGTGATCACATGTTCGGGGTCGATTTCGCCCGGCGCTACGATGCGGCGCGCCTGCACCACTGTCTGCGCCGCTGCCATGCACATCAGCGGCCCGAAATTGCGTGAGGCCGCACGGTAGGTCAGATTGCCATGCCGGTCGGCCAGCTCAGCCTTCACCAGCGCCACATCTGCCTTCAACCAGCGCTCGCGAACATAGGACCGGCCCTCGAACTCTTCGACCGGCTTGCCCTTGGCAAGATCGGTTCCGAAGGAGGTTGGCGTATAGAACGCCGGAATGCCCGCGCCGCCCGCCCGGATACGCTCGGCCAAGGTACCCTGCGGCACCAGTTCCAGCTCGATCTTGCCAGCCAGATACAGCTCGGTGAACACGACGGGATCGGCGGATCGCGGGAAGGAACAGATCAGCTTCCGCACCATCCCCGCCTCGATCAGCGCAGCCAGTCCGACATGGCCATTGCCCGCGTTGTTGTTAACGATTGTGAGATTCTTGGGATGGCCCGATGCGCGAAAGCGGTCGATCAGCGCGTGGATCAGCTCGATCGGTGCGCCCGCGCCGCCGAAACCGCCGATCATCACGGTCATGCCATCCGCGATTCCGCCCACTGCTGTGCCCAGGTCGGCGACTGTCTTATCCATGCTGGCCCTTTCCGAACGCCTCGCGCCCAGGTTCTATTTTTGGGTCAGCCATAGGGTCGATTTCCGGATGCGTAAATTCGGTTTGTGCGATATGGAGTATTTGTTAGCATATCGCACAAAGGATAAGGCCGCGTGATCTCCGAACGTGACATGATGACCGGCCTTGCCAAAGGCCTGGCGGTGATCGAGACCTTCGGCGCCGAGACGCCGCGCCAATCCATCGCCCAGGTCGCCGCCAGTTCGGGCCTTGACCGGGCAACGGCGCGCCGCTGCCTCCTCACGCTCACCCATCAGGGCTATGCCGTTTGGGACGGAAAGTACTTCACACTTACGCCGCGCGTGCTGCGGCTGGGGACGGCTTGCCTGGCAAGCATGCCGCTGCCGCAGCTGGTGCAGCCCTTGCTGGATGCGCTGTCCGAGCGGATTGGCGAAAGCTCTTCGGTCTCAATCCTGGACGGCGCTGAGATCGTCTATGTCGCCCGCGCCGCGCAGCAGAAGGTGATGTCGATCGCGCTGATGCCCGGATCCCGCCTGCCCGCCTATTGCACAAGCATGGGTCGGGTCATGCTGGCGGCCCTGCCCGAACCCGAGGCAGAGATGCGACTGGGCCGCGCTCCATTGCCCGCAAGAACACCGCACACCTTGACCGATCCGCAAGCCATCCTGGCCGAATTGGCGCAGGTGCGCGCACAGGGCTATGCCCTGATCGACCAAGAGATCGAGCTCGGTCTGCGCTCGGTGGGAGTGCCTTTGTTCGACATGTTCGGCCGCATTGTCGCTGCCGTGAACGTCGGTGTGGCCGCCAGCCATGCCAAGGTCGTCGATCTCAAGACGCGATTCCTCCCAGAGCTTTTGGCGCTACAGGCGCAAATGCGGGGAATCCTGAGGTGAAGAACGGAATGGCTTTAGGCTCACGACTCTATCCCGCTCCATAGCCAGAACAGGGCGGTTGCGGCGAGGCATCCGGCCAGGGTCGCAGAGCTTTATCCCCTTGTCTCTCAACGCATACCTGAACCGAGCCCCGCCGGTCATCGGGGCGCGCTTTGCCGTGGCTCTTCGGGAAGCCGGGCGGAAAGCGCGCCTTTAGACCGTCCATTCGGCAGAAAAGCTTGCTCGTCGCTCAGTCTCCTTTCCGAGGCTGAATCGCGCAGCAGATGCAAGAGCTACGGGTCCGACCCTATGCTGCGGCGGCAACCTGTGCCCTGCTCAATCGGCGCCTGTCCGCACAGGCGTGCAAGAAGTATGACTGTTTTGCGACAGCAATTTTCATCGCGACGGCGCATATCGGCAAAAATAGTAGCAATTGCGGGCCATCAGGCTATTGTGCACCGCGCGAAAAGACGCCCAAACCTGTGCAAAGCGGTCAGAGACCTTGCCCAAACCGAAGAACAAGCCGAAGAAACCCTCGGTCAGCGCCAGCAAGGTGGCTGAACTGGCAGGCGTGTCGCGCTCGGCCGTGTCGCGCACGTTCACCGACGGGGCAAGCGTTTCGGCGGACACACGTGCCCGCGTTTTGGCTGCGGCCGAGAAGCTGGGCTATCACGTCAACCACCTGGCGCGCGGGCTGATCCATCACCGCTCGGGCATTGTCTGCCTGATCGTGGCCGAGCTTCAGACCCCGTTCCAGTCAAGCTTTGTCGAGGTGCTGACCCATCAGCTCCAGGCCAAGGGCAAGGTGGTGATGGTGCTGAACACCTCGGGTGTGGCGGCGAATGTCGAGGCGGCCTTGCGCCAGACGCTGAACTACCGGGCGGATGCCACGGTCGTCCTTTCCGGCGCGCCGCCGCTGTCGCTGATTGAGACCTGCATCGACAATGGCCAGCGGATGATCCTGATCAACCGCGCCGATGCCCGCAAGGGCGCGCATATCGTCCTGATCGAGAACGAGATCGCGGCGGCGGAAGCCTGTTTCATGCTGCGCCGCGCGGGGTGCGAGCGGCTCGCGGTCGTGTCTTCGACCGCCGGAACACCCAGCATCGTCGCGCGGGAAGAGGCTTTTGTGGCCGCGGCGCACGAAGCAGGGGTCGAGGCAGTGGTCAGCCGCGCCGGGCCGACCGGATACGCTGCCGGGGCCGAAAGCGCACGGCAGCTACTGGCGGGATCGAAGCGCCCGGACGGGGTATTCTGCGCGACGGACCTGCTGGCCTTGGGCTTCCTCGATGCGGCGCGGATCGAATTCAAGCTCAGACTGCCGCAGGATCTTTGCGTGGTGGGCTTTGATGACATCAATGCGGCGGGCTGGCTGGGCTATGACCTGACCACCTTCCGGCAGCCGCTCCCGGAAATCGCGGCCCATATCGCCGAGGTATTGGACGGGGATGAGCCGGAAGAGCCGCAGATCCGCCGCTTTCCCGCCCAGGTGATCTGGCGCAAGACGGTGCGGCCCTAGCTTATCTTCAGGGCGTTGAGTTCCATGCTGAAATCGCCATTTGGCAGGCGGTTCAGGTAGCCGTTGAGAATGCGCAGCAGCGCGGCGAAGCGGCTGGCAAGGCTGTCACCCGTCAGATCAGGTATCTCGGCGCAAAAAAGGCGGTAGAACGCCAGCCGCTCGACCGGAATGAACGGCTCGGCCAAAACGCCAGCCTTGCGCAGCCGATACCAGTCCTCGGCCAGATGGCGCAGCGGCAGGTCTGGGGTTTCGACCTCGATCCCCAGAATGCCCGCCAGATCGGCCATCCGCGCACGATTTGCGAAATCGACCATGTCCGACGGCCATTCGCGCGCCATGTAGCGGTCCTGCACAAGACCTGTCAGATGCCGGTCCAGAAAGGTGCCGTGGTCGGGCGCATGGGTGGCGAAGGGCGCGGGCTGGCCCGTCCGCCCGGCCTCACTCTGATAGGCGGGATAGGCGCGGTCATGGCCAGAGATGTCGGACAATGACAGCGTGCGGATGCGCGCCTGGTTGTCCGCAAGGTCCAGCATCTTCATCGCGGGCGCGAAACCGACCGGCGAGGGCACGGCGATGTTGAAGAAGCCCTCGGCACCCGTGCCATGGCGGGCCGTGTCATTCACATGCAGATGGCCCGAGAAATGCAGCCTTACCCCGGTGGCGGCAAAGCCCAGGGCAACGTCCTCCGGCGGGATGCGCCGGGCAAGACCCGTCGCACCGAAGAGCGCGATTTCCCCGGCGCCCGTCCCGCCCAGAACGTCGGTCGGCGGGTAATGCGAGAAGGCAACCAGTTGCTTTCCTGCCGTCCGCGCGCGCGCCGCCACATCCGCCATCCAGCCAAGCAGATGCGGTCGCTGGTCGATCACCGCCGCCCAGCCGCCATCGGTGGCATCGTGGAAGGAAGAGGCTTGCGAGAAATCCTGTGCGCCGCCACGCGGGATACAGACATTGGCATCCAAAGACAGGATCCAGAGGCCGGGCTCGGGTTCGACCAGATAGGAGGCGTCGATCATCTGGCAGCACGCCGATCCGTCAGGGCTGCGGGCCTCATAGCTGCGCGCAGCCCAGTCGGGGTCGTGACCGAAAGGCGTTTCCCAATGCAGATCGGCGGGATCGGGCCAATAGCCCAACGAGCGCATCCGCTCCAGCGCGTCCTGCGTGCCCAGCGTCGCCGCCTCGGGGCAGGTGTCACTGCGCAAGGGTACGCTTTCGCCGCTGATGCCAACGAAATTCTTGTTCTGCGGCCGCCCGGACAGGGCGAAAAGATCGTGATTGCCGGGGGTCGCCAGAACGCGCAGCCCATAACGGTCGCGGAAGGCAGCGATCACGTGCAGCGCGGCCCTTATGTTCGGCGCCTGCCCATCATCCGTGAGGTCGCCCACCAGCAGGGCCAGGCGCGCGCCTTCATCCACCGCTCGTTGCAGGGCCGCGCGAAAGGCGGGCAGGCTTTCGTTGAAGACACGGGTCGAGGCCGCCGTATCGGCCCAGGTGCGGATCGCGCGTCCAAGACCGCTGTCGCGGGGCGACCAGTCGCAGTCATGGACATGGGGATCGGCGATGACAGCGATACGCGTCACTCGGCCGCCTCGTGATGGGACTCAAGCAGGCGGACCCAGCCCACCGTCCGCTCGGCCGCGGCGATCAGCATGGGTTTGGGCGTCTCATGCCATTCGTCGGGGCGAAGCGCACGCTTTTCGCGGATGTGGTCGATGGCGGCAAGCAGTGTGGGGAATTCGGCCGGGATATGCAGATGCAGGAACAGGGCCGCAAGGATAACCGAGCGCGACCGTCCCGCCCGGCAGTTCACCAGCAGGTTGCCGCGTTCGCGAAACGGGTAGCTGGCCTTTTCCGGCAGCACCTGGTCCAGCGCCCCGCGCAACTGGTAATAACCCGCCAGCATCATCGTGTCGGGATTGCCCGGCCCGTCGACGATGCCCAGCTTGTAATAGCGGATCGGAGCAGGGCCATACTCGACACGGCTGTCATGCGACACCTCGTCCGGCGTGGCGACATAGTTGAAATCCAGGTTCACGGCACAATTCAGCACCGTGCTGATTCCGTTGGCGCGCAGGAGCCGCACATCCGAAGCCCCCTCGCGGCCGCCAACATAAAGATCCACGCCGTAGCCAGGCAAGTTTTCATAGACGCGGCTGATCGGCGGGCGGTCATAATGCGGGGCCATTAGGCGGTCCTTGCCAGGTGTTGCGGTTTGGCCAGAAGGTCCGGGCCATCGAGAAGCGGAATGCCGGAGGCGAGAGACAGGATCGCGGCGACATCGGGGCTAGCGGCCAGAACGGGCGCGCCTTCGGTAAGCCCACCCAGCGAAAGGAAGGGGCCAGTCACCCCGCCCGCTTCGCGCACCAGCAGAAGCCCGGCAAGGCAATCCCAGGAATTCATGTGCAACTCGGCATAGCCGTCGCTGCGGCCATCGGCGACGTAGGCAAGGCCCAACGCGCCACAACCGCCGCGCCGGACGTTGCTGCCCGCGGCGAGGAGGTCACTGACGGCGGTGATGTACTCGCTGTTCGGCAGCCGGTTGGACCATCCCATCTCGAAACTGGTAGCAGTGATGTCCTTGGTGCCCGAGACATGGATTGCCTTGCCGTTCAGCGTGGCGCCGCGACCCAGGCGGGCGAAGTACCGGTCGTCGAGGATCGGGTTGGTGATGGCGCCCAACTGGGTCTCGCCATTCGCGACAAAGGCAATGGCGATGCAGAAATGCGGAATGGCGCGGGCAAAATTCGCCGTGCCATCAATCGGGTCCACCACCCAGGCCTGCGCGCCGGGATTGCCACCGGTTTCCTCGCCCAGGAAGCCGTCTTCGGGGAAGGCCTGCGCGATCCGCGCCTTCACATGCGCCTCGACCTGGCCGTCGGTCTCGGTCAGGTAATCCTGCGGGCCCTTCATGCCGATGGGTTGGCCGATCTGACGCGCGAAGCCCGCCGAGGCCAGCGCGGCGGCGGTGGCGATCAGGTCGCGCAGGAACGTTTCGCGGCGGTCAAGGGCTTCGGGATCAAGTGTCATTGGGTCATCCTTGGGTGCCGCTGTGATGGCAAGTTTTGCACAGGAGTGCAACGGGATTGTGATGGGCTTTCATGCGACCTGTGCCCGCTGGGCGCGACCAGTTGAGATTTCATCGGCCAGGGCCTGCAGCGTGGGGTAATCGGCGCCGCCACGCAGGGCGAGATAGCCGGGATGATGGTGGGCGGGGGCGTCTTCGGGACATTTGCCCAGGTGAAAGGGCAGGTAGCGCCCCCCTGCCCGCTCGACGATCAACTTCCCGGCGGTCACATCCCAGGGGTTGACCCCAAATCCCGCCGCCGCATCAGCCCAGCCCGCCGCCACATGGGCAAGCGACAGGGCCGCACTGCCAGGGCGACGCAGGGTGGCGACCGTCTCGATCAGGCGGCCCAGCCGCGCCAGAGACAGTTCCTTGCCATCCAGCCGGAAGTCGCGTGTGACGGGATAGCCGCAGATAAGGGTGGCGTTTTCCTCGGGCGGCGCGTTTGCCGAGATCAGCGGCTTGCCGTTGAGCCAGGCGCCCTCGGCATTGGCCGAGAAGAGGTCATCCGCCATCGGATCATAGATCGCCCCGGCGACCACCTGACCATCCACGACGGCACCGACAGAGGTGCACCAGAAAGCGATGCCGCAGGCGAAATTCGATGTGCCGTCAATCGGATCGACGAACCAGTGCACGGCGCCACCGCCGGTCGAGCCGCCCTCTTCCCCCATGAAGGTAGAGTCCGGCACATCTCGGAAGATTGCCTCGCGGATCATCGCCTCGGCTTGACGGTCATAGACGGTGACCGGATCGTGGCGGTCGACCTTGAAATCCACCTTCATCTGGCCCCGGAAGGCCGCCACCAGTTCGGCGGCCGGAAGGCGGGCTGCGCGTATTGCCGCGGTCAGGATATGATCGGTCATCTTGCTTCTCATGTTCAGGGTCGGCGGGCCGTGTGGAGCGACCCGCCGAAAGCGCTGGGAGGTGTCAGCGCTGGTAAAAGACGCGCCAGAAATCCTGCCAGTCCTGACGGGTGTCCCAGTCATCCAGGCCGGTTGCGGCGTCATAGGGGAAAAGCGCGTCCAGATGGGCGGCAAGACCCGAGGGTTCATCTGCCGGAAGCGCGATCTTGGTCGAAGTCGGCATCTTGCCATCCCTCATCTGGGGCAGGATGCCTTCCTCGGTCAGGACATAGTGGATGAACAGCTTTGCAGCGCTGGGGCTGTCGGTTCCCGTGGCGATCAGGCCTAGCTTGGTGTAGCTCCAGCCGACCCACGGTTCCATGCCGGCACAGAGGCCCAGCTTGTAGCCCTTGTCGGCATTGTCGCGGAACTTGGCCGAACTGAGGAGGCCTACGAAAGGCTCGGCCTGGCCCGGCGCACCCACGGCTTCCGACACGCGGTCATCGCCATCGGCGACCAGCGGGCCATTCGCCCCCATCGCGGCCAGCCAGGCAGCGGCGGCCGAAGGCTGATCTGTCTCCAAAGGCTTGCCGAAATGGGCCTCATAGGCGGCTCGCAGTGGTTCTTCGCCACGCGTCGCCATCTGGTTGAACCAGTCGGTATATGTGCCCTTGGTCAGCGGATCGATGATCGCGACCCTGCCCTTCCATTCCGGCTCGGTCAGTTGCCAGATATTCTTGATCGGGCATTCCGTATGGGCCTCGGTGTTGTAAGCCCAGACATTGGCATTGGTCGAGATCGCCAGCGGGTTGCGGTAGCTTTCCGGGATGTCCGCCTCAAGATCCGGCGGCACCCAGCTTTCCACGACCCCGGTCGGCAGAAGCTGCGCGATGGCGGCGGGCGTGTCGGTCAGAAGCGCCACATCACCCAGGACATTGCCCGACTGATGTTCGCGGATCAGCATCTCAAGCTGTGCCGTGGCCGAAACCTTCTCGCCCGTCGCCTGGATGCCGTATTTGGCACTGAAGGCCTCGGCCATGTCGACGATCTTCCCGGTCGAGTCATAGACCGTGATCGGCGGTTCGGCCTTCGCCGCCTCGATCAGGGCGTTCAGATCGAAATCCTGCGCCAGCGCGGGCAGGGCCGACACGGTCAGCACTGCTGCCGTGAAAACAAGTCTTTTCATGCTGTTACCTCTGAAAATTCGGTTCAGCGCGCATAGGCCAGACGCCAGAAATCCTGCCAGTCCTGGCGGGACTCCCAGTCTTCCAGCCCGGTAGAGGGATCATAGGCCAGCACCTCGTCCAGATGCGCGGCGATGCCCGAGGGTTCATCGGCAGGCAGCCCGACCGACTTGTTCGACGAAACCTTGCCATCCGCCGCCTGCGGCGCGATGCCTTCGGCGGTCAGGGCATAGTGGACAAAGAGCTTAGCCGCGTTCGGGCTGTCGGTGCCCTTGACGATCAGGCCGACCGTGCCGCTGGAAAAGCCGATGATCGGGTCTACGCCGGAACACAGACCCAGGGTAAAGCCCGCGCCTTCGTTGTCGCGGAACTTGGCGGCTGAAACGAGGCCGATGAAGGGCTCGGTCTGGCCTGGGGCAGCAACCGCCTCGGCGGCGGCGCTATCGCTGTCGGTCAAAAGCGGGCTGTTGGCGGCAAGGGCCGCAACGAAGGCCTCGGTCGCGCTGCCATAGGTGGTCTCCAGCTTCTTGCCGTAATGGGCCTCATAGGCGGCGGCCACCTTGTCATCCGCATGGCTGCGCATCTGATTGAACCAGTCGGTGTAGGACGGTTTGCCCAGCGGGTCCTGCATCGAGACCTTGCCCTTCCAGTCGGCATCGGTCAGCTGCCAGATGTTGGTGATCGGGCATTTGTCGAAAAGGGCGGTGCTATAGGCCAGGATATTCGGGCTGCTAACGATCAGCAGCGGATTCTGCGCCACGGGCGCGATATCGGCGGCCAGATCCGGCGGCACCCAGCTTTCGGCGAAGCCGCCGGGCAGAAGCTGGCCGATGGCGGCGGGCACGTCCGAAATGAAGGACACATCGGTCTGCACATTGCCCGACTGCACCTCGCGGATGACGGTTTCCAACTGCGCGGTGGCTTTGCTCTTGATGCCCTCGGCCTTCAGCCCGTATTTCGCCGAGAACGCGTCGGCCATTTCGGTGATCTTGCCGGTCGAGTCATAGACGGTCAGCGGCGGCTCGGATTTCGCGGCCTCGATCAGCGCATCCAGATTGAAGTCTTCGGCTTGCGCCGCACCCAGCCCGATGAACAGGGCCAGCGCAGAAGTGATGGTCTTTTTCATTCTTGTTCCTCCCTCTTTCCTATGGCCGGACCCGGCATCCCTCCCCGGACGGCGGGCCCGGGTGGTTTCAGCGGTTCAGTTCCGTCATCCAGATGTCCTGCCAGTCCTGCCGGCGCTCCAGATCGGAGTCCGAACTGGCGGTGTCCCAGACCATCAGCTCGCCCAGATGGGCGCCGATGCCCGAGGCTTCTTCAGCCGGCAGGCCGATCCGCGGATCGGCGGGGATCTTGCCATCCACGCTTTGCGCGGCGATGCCCTCTTCGGTCAGCAGGTAATGAATGAACAGCTTGGCGGTATTGGGCGCGGGGGTGCCTTTGGCGATGACGCCCAGCCCGGGGTAAAGCCAACCCGCGAAGGGCTGCATCCCGCTACAGATCGCCAGCTTATAGCCCTTGTCGGCATTGTCGCGAAACTTGGCGGCCGAGAGCATGCCGAAGAAGGGCTTCTCCTGCCCCGGCGCGCCGATGGCATCCGCGACACCGCTGCTGTCGGCGACAAGGGGGCCATTGGCGGCAAAGGCGCGGACCCAGGCGTCGGTGGCACTGTCGCCCTCAAAAGGTTTGCCGTAATGCGCCTCATAGGCGGCGGCCATCGCATCGTCGTGATGCTCGGCCAGCTGGTTGAACCAGTCCGCATACATCGGCTTTTCCAGCGGATCCATGATCGCGACCAGCCGCGCAAAGTCCGGATCGACCAGCTGCCAGACATTCGTCACCGGGCATGTGTCTTGCGCTTCGGAATTGTAGGCCCAGACATGCGGATCGCTGACCACGACAAGCGGATCGCGGGCGCTTTCGGCCAGATGCTGGGCGATATCGCCGGGAACCCAGCTTTCGACCACGCCCTGCGCGACCAGGTCGGTGACAATGACCGCGACATCCGACGCCAGCGAGACCGATCCGGTGATACTGCCTGCCTGATGTTCGCGGATCAGAAGATCGACCTGACCTGCCTCGTTCACCTTCTTGCCGGTGACGTTCAGGCCGTATTTGGCGTTGAAGGCCTCGGCCGTCTCGACGATCTTCCCGGTCACGGCATAGACCGTGGTCGGCGGTTCGCCCTTTGCCGCCTCGACCAGCGCGTCAAGGTCGAAATCCTGGGCCATAGCCGATCCGGCGATAACACCGGCGGCAACCGTCGTCAGTAGTCCCTTCATCCATTCCTCCCGTTTTCTCTTGTGTCCCGCACCACCTGCACGCCCTCCTCGGCGCGCAGAAGGGCGCTGTCGGCCTTGGTCAGCCGGTTTCCTTCCTTGTCAAACACGTGCAGCGCCGTGGGGCGGGCGTGCAGCCAGACCCTTTCCCCCCCGCGCAGGCTCGGGCTGGTGGTCGTGGTCAGAAAGACCACCCGGCCCTCGATGTTCAGCTCGATGATCCAGCTGCCGCCGGTGGGCAGGATGCCCGTCACCTGCGCCTCGTGCGAGAAATGGCCCTTCGGCACGGCGAGTTCGGTCGCGGCGATCTGCAGGGCTTCGGGGCGCAGCCCGACCGAGCCGATCGCAAGCCCTTCGCCCAGCCGTGTCCGAAGCCAGCTCTTCAGACTGCGGTCCAGCGCGTTGTTGCCCGAAACCTCGACGATATTGATCGGCGGGCTGCCGACGAATTCCGCGACGAAGCGGTTGGCGGGACGGTCGTAGATGTCATTCGGCGAGCCGATCTGCTGCAGCGTGCCTTCGTTCATCACCGCGATCTGGGTGGCCAGCGTCATTGCCTCCCATTGGTCATGGGTCACGAAGACGATGGTGGTGCCAAACTCGGCATGGATGCGTTTCAGCTCGGTCCGCATTTCCAGCCGTAACCTTGCGTCAAGGTTTGACAGCGGTTCGTCCAGCAAAAGCACGCTGGGGTTCACGGCAAGCATGCGGGCCAGCGCGACGCGCTGCTGCTGACCGCCGGAAAGCTGGCTGGGATAGCGCTTGCGGTATTTCTCGATATCCAGCGCCTTCATGACCTTGGCGACCCGGTCTTCACGCTCAGCCTTCGCGACCTTGCGCAGGCGCAAGCCAAAATCGACATTCCGCTCGATCGTCAGGTGCGGCCAGAGCGCATAGGACTGAAACACCAGCCCCATCCCGCGTTTCTCTGGCCCCACGAACTGGCCGCTGGCCGGGCAGTCGATGACCTGATCGCCCACCTCGATCCGGCCTCCGGTGAGGTTCTCGAGTCCCGCGATCATGCGAAGGGTGGTGGTCTTGCCACAGCCCGACGGGCCGAGAAGGCACATGAACTCGCCATTGCCGATCTTCAGGTCCAGGTCGCGGACGGCATTCGGGCCAGCGCCATAGGATTTCTGGACATTGCTCAGGGTGATGTCGGGCATCAGGTTCCAAGTCCTTCGGCAAGATTGGTGCGGGTCAGGCGCTGCGCCATAACGGTGCCGCCATAGGCTAGGCCCGCGATGATCAGCACCACGGCGTTGGCCGCCTGGGTGTAGTTGTAATCGACCAGCCGCAGCGAGAAAGTCGTCAGCACATCGGTCGCGGGCACGGCGAGGATGACGAAGAGCGACAGGCCCTTGATGCCCGAGATGAACGGGAGAAGGATGCCGGTCACCAGCGATCCCTTCTGGATCGGGATCACCACCCAGACCATCCGCCGCAGCCAGCCCGCGCCCACGACTTGCGCGGCCTCCTCAGGGTCCTTGCCCAGCTGCATCATCGCCGAAATCCCGGCGCGCGAGGCATAGGGCATCTGATCGGCCATCAGGGCCAGGATCAGGATGGCGGTGGTCCCATAAAGGGCGGGCACCGGGCCGCGCGCCACCGCAAAGAGCGACAGATAGGCCGCGGCAAAGGCGATGCCAGGCACCAGATAGGGCATAAAGGTGACTTGCCGCAGGAACACCGCCAGCGGGCGCCAGGGGGTGCGGACCACGACATAGCCGGTCAGGATGCCCAGCAGGCCCGATCCGATCGAGGCGGTGCCGACGATGGTGATCGTGTTCACCGCAGCCTGCCACAGATCGGGGCTGAGCAGGATGCCGGTGCGCATGGCGACGGTGGGCAGGTCGGTGCCGATCCAGTAATCCAGCGTGAAGTTCGACCAGGAGAAGTTGCCGGGCTGGCGCATCACGGTGGACAGCGCCAGGGTCAGCAGCGGCAGGCAGACCGAGACGACAAAGACCGCCATGGCGAAGCCGCTGGCCGGCCAGCGCCAGGATTTCAGCCGCGACTGGCGGTTCATCGACCCTTTGGAACCCACGGTTACGAAGCGCCGCGCCTCCCGCGCCAGATAGGCATCGACCAGGATCGCGATCATCCCGATCAGCATGATGGCGCCTGCCAGCACCCCCGCCACCCCGGTCTGGCGCGAGCTGATCGAGCGGTAGAGCGAGGTCGCCAGCACGTCGAAATTCACCGGCAGGCCAAGCACATAGGGCACGCCGAACTCGCCCAGGCATTTGGCGAAGATCAGCACCACGGCCGACATCAGGGCCGGTCGCATCAAGGGCAGGATCACCTGCCAGGCGACCGCGCGGCCCGAGGCACCCAGGATGCGCGCGGAATCCTCCAGCTGGCTGTCGAACCGCTTCAGGGCCGATCCGAACAGCAGGATCACGAAGGGCGTGTAATGCAGCGCCAGGATGACGGTGATCGGAAACTGCCCATAGGCCAGCCAGTCGGGCGGGCTGAATCCCATGCTCTCCAGCCAGCCGGGCTGACCGCCGATGGTGCGGTTCTTGAACAGCGTGGTCCAGGCCAGCGCAAAGGTCCAGGCGGGCAGCATGTAGGGCACGATCAGCGCGGTGGCGAACCAGCGGCGGCCGAACATGTCGGTCCGCGCGATCAGCCAAGCCAGGAAGCCGCCGACAACCAGCGAGATGACGATGGCGCCGAAACCGACCTTCAACGTGTTCAACAGGGGTACCCAGAACAGGTTCTGCGCGACGGGCGAGGTGAAGGCGCGGCCCAGATAGTAGAGCGTCAGCCCGCCTTCGTCGGTCTTAGTACGGCGTTCGTCGCCGAACTGCACCGTGATCGCATCGGCCAGGATCGAAATGATCGGGACGAGGATCAGATACAGGAACAGCGCCGCCATCAGCACCCCGATCAGCGTCGTCGGCTCGCGCAGCGCCAGACGCAGCCGATAGCGCAGGCTGCTGCCGCCGAGCATGCGATCTGGATCAGCGGATTGCATGGCAAACCGAAGTTCCCGCCGAGACGGCGGGAAAAGAGCGACCGGACAAGTTGATACTCCCCATGAACCTGCGACAGGACGGGCCCGCCGGATGCACCCCTCCCGGCGCATCGGTCTTTGCTGAGTCTGAAGATTCCCGCTGCCCGCCTCGTTGTCAATGACTTTTTGCACGGCTGTGCATTGATCTTTTGCCCTTGCAAAACGAACATGTCCAGCCAGGCGCCTCGCTGCCTTTGGCAGGTCTCGCACGACATTGTGCAAGCGCAGCAATCGAAAGCTTCCATTCTTTGACGGGATTGCCTGCCCGCGCCCTCACGCCAGCCGTCATTCTTCCTTGACAGGCCTGTAAATCGTGCAACAGGATATGCACAGCAGTGCATTTCTGCGCGGGTCTGCAAGAACCCTTGGGAGGAGGAAACATGAAACGACAACGCGCGCTGGCGCTTGCGACATTGGCATGCGCACTTCCGACTGTGGCGTCCGCCGATGAGCTGAACTTGATCTGTGCCGCAGATGTGGTGATCTGCGAACGCCTGACCGAGGAATTCGGCAAAGCCTATCCCGATATCAGCACCAATATGGTGCGCATGTCCTCGGGCGAAGCCTATGCCAAGATCCGCGCCGAAGCCCGCAATCCGCAGACCGATGTCTGGTGGGGCGGAACCGGCGATCCGCATCTGCAGGCGGCGGCGGATGAGCTGACGACGCCCTACGATTCGCCGATGAAAGCGGAATTGCAGGACTGGGCCCTGTCGCAGGCAAAGGCCTCGGGCGACCGGTCCATCGGGGTCTATAGCGGCGTTCTGGGCTGGGGATACAATACCGAAATCTTCGCCGCCAAGGGGCTGAAAGAGCCGACCTGCTGGGCCGATCTTCTGGACCCGTCGCTCAAGGGCGAAATCCAGATCGCCGACCCCAATTCCTCGGGCACAGCTTACACGACACTTGCCACGCTGGTGCAGCTGATGGGCGAGGACGAGGCCTTCACCTATCTGAAGGCGCTGAACGAAAATGTGGCGCAATACACCAAATCCGGCTCGGCCCCGGTCAAGGCGGCGGCACGGGGCGAGACAGGTCTGGGCATCGTGTTCATGCATGACGCGGTCACCCAGTCCGTCGAAGGCTTCCCGATCAAGGTCGTGGCGCCTTGCGAGGGCACGGGCTACGAGATCGGATCGATGTCGCTGATCGAGGGCGCGCCGAACCCGGACCAGGCGAAGATCTTCTACGATTGGGTGCTGCGCGCCGATGTGCAAAGCCTGATGCCCGAGGCCGGTTCTTATCAGATCCCGTCGAACAAGGCGGCGAAAGCCTCGGAACATGCCATCGACCCCTCGACGGTAAAGCTGATCGACTACGATTTCGCCAAATACGGCTCTTCCGAGACGCGTCAGCACCTGCTGTCGCGCTGGGATGCCGAAATCGGCGGCCGGGCGGCCGAATGACAAGACCGGTCGGGGCAGCCCCCCGACCGGCTTCCCGGATGATCGGAACTGCCGATGCGCGTTGAAGACCGCCGCCTCGACCGCCTCTTGATCGGAATCATCCTCGCGCTGGCGATCCTGCCCTGGTTTCGCGTGCGCGCGGGGTTCTTCTCATTCGCCTGGGTGACCGAGGTCTTCGGCAAGGATGACCTCTGGCCCGGCCTTGCGCAGGCCGTGGCGGGGCAGGTCCAGCTTTGGCCGGTGATCCTCCTGGTCGGGGCGGCGGTGGCCCTGCGCCTGACCATGCCCCCCGGCCCGAGACGTGGCGGGCGAATGATCTGGCTGGGGGCCCTGGGCCTGGCCTGGCTTGCGATCGAGGGTCTGTCGCTCGGCGCGCGGGGCTGGAACTGGTCGCTTCTTGAGGCGCTGATGGGCGAGGCAGAGGGACAGCCGCCCTTTGGCGCGGGGGCGATTTGCACGGGCATCACCTTCACTTGCCTGATCTCGCTGGGTCAGGCCGAGCGCGGCGCCCTGAAAGGCGACGCTTTCGTGCTGACCGCCATCGCGATCCTGATCCTGCTGGTCGCCGTCTTTGTCTTCTATCCAATCCTGTCGATCTTCACCGGCGCCTTCCAGGATTTCGATGGCTCCTTCACCGCGACTGGCGTGGCCAAGAACATCATCGATCCGAAGATCTGGAGCCTTTCCTGCCTCGTCGGCGGCAGTTGCGGCGTCGCCTGGCGCACCTTCTTCCTGGCGATCTGCACCGCCAGCGGCTCGACGCTGCTGGGCCTCGCCTTCGCGCTGGTCGCCACCCGCACCGGGTTTCGCTTCCGCAAGGGGCTGCGGCTGCTGACGGTACTGCCGATCATCACGCCACCTTTCGTGGTGGGCCTTGCCCTGACCATGCTTCTGGGCCGCAACGGCACCATCACCCACGTCATCCAGGACCTGACCGGCTACGAACTCGGGCGCTGGCTCTATGGCCTGACGGGGATCTGGCTGGCACAGGTTCTCAGCTTCACCCCGATCGCCTTCCTTGTCCTGATCGGCGTGGTCGATGGCGTCAGCCCAGCGATGGAGGAGGCGTCCCAGACCCTGCGCGCCGGGCGCTGGCGCACCTTCCGCTACGTCTCGCTGCCGCTGATGGCCCCCGGCCTCGCCAATGCCTTCCTGATCGGCTTCATCGAAAGCATGGCGGATTTCGGCAATCCCTTGGTCCTCGGCGGATCGGGCGGCGTCCTGTCGACCGAGATATTCTTTTCCGTCGTAGGCGCCCAGAACGATCCGTCGCGGGCGGCGGTACTGGCGGCGGTGCTCTTGTTCTTCACCCTCTCGGCCTTCCTCGCCCAGCGGCTCTGGCTTTCGGGCCGCAACTTCGCGACCCTCGGCGGAAAGGGGGCGGCAGGCACCCATGCAAGTCTGCCCCGCCGCGTCGCCTGGCCGGTGATCGCCCTTGTCACCTTCTGGGCGCTGTTCACCCTGACGATCTACGCGATGATCCTGTTCGGCGGCTTCGTGAAGACCTGGGGCCTCGACCATTCGCTGACGGTCGAACATTACGTCCGCGCCTTTGGTGTCAGCCTTGAAGACGGCTTCCGGTGGACCGGCGTGGCCTGGAACAGCTTCTGGACCACCATGATGATCGCCCTGATCGCGGCCCCCCTGACTGCCGCCGTGGGCCTGCTGACCGGCTGGCTGATCGCCCGGCAGAAATTCCCGGGCAAATCCGTGTTCGAGTTCATGCTGATGATGAGCTTCGCCATCCCCGGCACGGTCATTGGCATCAGCTACATCATGGCCTTCAATCTGCCGCCGATCCAGATGACCGGGACGGCACTGATCCTGATCGCCTGCTTCGTCTTCCGCAACATGCCGGTCGGCGTGCGCGGCGGCGTCGCGGCCATGGCGCAGCTTGACCCCAGCCTGGACGAGGCTTCGCTGACCCTTGGCGCCAATTCCGGCCGCACCCTGCGCCGGGTGATCCTGCCGCTTCTGCGCCCGGCCATCACGGCGGCGCTGGTCTACAGCTTCGTGCGCGCCATCACCTCGATCTCGGCCGTCGTCTTCCTTGTCTCGGCCAAATACAACATGGCGACGGCCTATATCGTCGGCCTGGTCGAGAACGGGCAATATGGCGTGGCCATCGCCTATTCCTCGGTCCTGATCGTGGTCATGATCACGGTGATCGGGGCCTTCCAGCTGCTGGTCGGCGACCGCAAGATCCGCCGCCCCGGCACACCCCAGAAAAGTGAGGTGCCCGCATGACCGGAACCCGTCGGGGAGAGGTGGAGTTTCGCGCAATCCGCAAGGACTATGGCTCTTTCACCGCGATTCCACAGCTTGACCTGCGGATCGAACCGGGTCAGCTGGTCACCCTGCTGGGTCCGTCGGGCTGCGGCAAGACCACGACCCTGCGCATGCTGGCGGGGCTTGAGACACCAACGCAGGGCAGCATCCTGATCGGCGGTCAGGACGTTACGCGCCAGCCGGCGAACCAGCGTGACGTGACCATGGTGTTCCAAAGCTACGCATTGTTTCCGCATATGACGGTGATGCAGAACGTCGCCTATGGGCTGGAATCCGGCGGCATGCGCAAGGATGAGGCGAAGGAGGCCGCAAACAAAGGTCTCGACCTGGTCGGTCTCAGCGGCTTCGCCGGGCGCCTGCCGTCCGAGCTTTCGGGCGGCCAGCAGCAGCGTGTCGCCGTGGCGCGCGCTTTGGTGCTGGAGCCGCAGGTTCTCCTCCTCGACGAGCCGCTGTCCAACCTCGACGCCCGTCTGCGCCGCCGCGTGCGGACCGAAATCCGCGAATTGCAGCAAAGGCTGGGCTTCACCGCCGTCTATGTGACCCATGACCAGGACGAGGCGCTGGCGGTCTCGGACCGGATCATCGTGATGAAGGATGGCCGGATCGCGCAGGACGGCACGCCGGCAGAGCTTTACGAACGCCCGGCCTCCGAGTTCATCGCGGATTTCATCGGCGAGGCCAATGTTCTGCCCTGTACAGTCCTGTCCGTGACCGGAGCTGAGGCGCGGGTCGGCCTGGGTGGGATCGAATTCACCCTGCCCGCCCATGGTGCCAGTCCCGGCCCGGCCAAGCTCGCCCTGCGCCCGAGCGCGCTGAAACTGGGCGCAGCAGCGGGAATCCCGGCCATGGTTCTCAGCGCGGCCTATCTGGGCGATCACGTGGAATATGATCTGGAGACCGGCATCGGCCGGCTGTTCCTTGTCGACGAAGCCACCGACCGAAGCCTCGCCAAGGGATCAGAAACCTTTCTCGCCTATGGCGGCAGAGGGGCCGCATTGATCGTCTGAACCTCTGCGCTGTCTCCTTGGCAGTGGCCTCTGCGGTTTCGCAACCCGCTCTGACCGGCAAGGTTTTGTCGCATAGTTTTGTGTTGACGGACGAAGGGGAGCCGATCCCTTTCTGTTGGTCGGCCAGCGCTGTGAACTGGGCGAACGGGCAGTGTCCAGGCGTGAGCTGACCATTACTTATCATGTTGGCCACCTCGATGCCCCCAACATAGCTGATGCGGAGGCGAAGGAGTTGAACCCCAGCATCGGTCGGATCCGCTTCTTGATCGTATGGTGATCCTGCTCGACCATGTTGTTCAGGAATTTGATCCGAACCCTCTCGATCGGGATCGGGCAACCGAAGGCCCTGAGCATCCGGTTGATCGCGTTGAAAGCGGCAGTGTTCGCGCCACTACGGTCGATGACGATCTTGCGGAGCAGGCCGCTTACCTTCAGCGCCCGGGCAAATAACCTGGTTGCAGCCTCCTAGTTGCGCCACTTTGACAGCATGACGTCCAGGGTTTTGCCGAACTTGCCTACCGCTCTGTAAAGGTAAACCCATTCGCCCATCACCCGGATATAGGTTTCGTCCCTCCGCCAGGATCGATCTGTCAGCACAGTCCTGCGCCGTGCATTGGCAACAATCTGGCAGGAATACTTGGCGACCCAGCGATTGAGCGTCGGAGATCGACATGCACATCTCGCTCCGGCAGGGTCTCTTACAGATCCCCGAAGGACACAGTGTACCGGAGTGAGAAGACCGCCGCGAACAGGGTCTCGTCCTCAGGAAATTGCGCAGCGTCGAACGAAATCGTCAGTCTCCTCTGAATGGCACCGTGGAAAGCAGGAACCATCGATCCTCAAGAACAGTCACGTCAAGAACCAAGGCTTGCCACAGCAGCCAGGCGCGCCCTTATCGCGCCATGTCAGCCGAGAATGCTTCGACCGAGCCGGTGAAGATTTCTTCCTGCCCGTCGCTAACTCTTATGACCGTGCCCTGGGACGCCTCAATGGACTCCCATCTTTCTCTTGGAAGGTTCGTCAGCAGGCCGCGGAGGATGATCAGCACGACCTTATGCGCGACGATGACAGAAGGTCCCCTGACATCTTCAAGAAAAGCACGCAGACGCTGTTCCAGGGCTTCCAGCCCCTCGCCCCCAGGCGCGCTGCGATACAGATCGAAATCCGTCACACAGGCCCTGACCAATTCAGGATCACGCAGCGCGCGCTCTTCGGGCGAAAGGGCTTCCCACGCTCCGCAATCAAGCTCTCGCAGCCGCGGCTCCAGGATTGGGAGGGTACCATCCAGCGCGATCGCGGCAGTCTGGCGAGCGCGCGGCAGCGGACTGGAATAATAGGACAAGCGCCCGGCGTGCTGAAGCGCCCGCTTCAGGATTGCGGCCTGCTGCCTTGCCTGCGACAGGCCGCGATCCGTAAGAGGCGAATTCAGGCTGCCCTGAATCCGTCCTTCACGGTTCCACTCCGTCTCACCATGCCGCAGCAGATACAGGACATGTGGACAATGGACGCAGTCCGACATCTCCCTCACAGGACCACCGCATTCTCAGTATTCGTCACCAGATAAACTGTCGCGCCCGGATCGAACCAATCCCTGCCCGAGCGATGACTTTGATCCACCACGATCTCGCTTCCGCCGGAGGTGACGAGATAGCGGATCTGCCCACCCAGGAACTCCCGGTGTACCACCGTTCCGGCAAGCGCATCACGGCCCGCCTCGCGCTGGATTGTGATGTTCTGGGGACGCAACACGATGTTCTTCCCCGCTGCGCCGACCCCATCGGGAAGCGACAGGCTGTCCCCGGTCTTGGTGCGGAACCGCGCGCGGCCGCCTTCGGCCTCGACCGTCCCCTCCAGGATATTGGCCGTCCCGAGGAACCGCGCGACGAACAGATTGGCCGGCCGGTCATACAGATCCTGCGGCGACCCGATCTGCTGGATCACCCCGCCGTCAAGCACCGCCATCCGGTCCGACGTGGTGTTTGCCTCCTCCTGGTCATGCGTCACGAAAATCGTCGTCAGACCCAGCTTGCGTTGCAGGGTCAGCAACTCGCGCCGCATCTGCACCCGCAGGCTGGCGTCAAGGTTCGAGAGCGGCTCGTCCAGAAGCAGAACCTGCGGCTCGATCACCACGGTCCGCGCCAGCGCGACGCGTTGCTGCTGGCCGCCCGAGAGCTGGTTCGGCATCCGGTCGGCCAGATGTTTCAGCCCCACCAGATCCAGCGCCTCGTCGACACGGCGCGCGATGTCGGCCCCCGGCACCTTGCGCTCGCGCAGGCCGAAGGCAACATTCTCGCGCACCGACATATGCGGCCAAAGGGCGTAGGACTGGAACACCATCCCCACGTTCCGTTTCCAGGGCGGCAGGTCGACCACATCCTTGCCGCCGATGCGGATCGCGCCTTGCGGGCGGGGGCCGAACCCGGCGATCGACCGCAGCAGGGTTGACTTGCCGGACCCGGATGGCCCGAGGAAGGCGAAGAACTCGCCGGGTTTGATCGTCAGGTTTACGCCAGTCAGCACCTTGGTCTGCCCGAAGGCGAGGTGCAGGTCATCAATCTCGATGCCAAGCATTTCGGTTTTCATGGGTTGCTCCCTTTCGGCACTCAGTGCCCGGTGCCGGATGTTTTCAGTTTCTTGTCGCGCTCGATGATCAACTGAGACAGGTACATCCCCAGCCCGACGATGATGACCGCGATGATGCCAAGCGCAGCCCCCGCCCCGCGCCCCGAAGGCGTCTGCATGAAGAGGTAGATGCCATAGGCCAGCGGGCTGTCCTTCGAGGAGGAAACCAGCATGATCGTCGCCGACAGTTCCACCGCCGCCGTGGCAAAGCTGGTGACGAACCCGGCCAGGATGCCCCCGGTCATCAAGGGCACGACAACGCGGCGGATGGTGCGCGACTTGGTGGCGCCAAGGCTTTCGGCGGCTTCCTCAAGCGCGACGCTGACCTGTTGCAGCGCGGCCATGCAGGCCCGAAGGGCATAGGGCAGCCGCCGGATCATCAGCGCGATGGCGATGATCACCCACCATTGCGCCAGGGGCTTGTCGAGGAAGGGCACCTCGACACTCTGGAAGGTGCGCAGATAGCCGATGCCCAGAACCACGCCTGGCACGGCCAGCGCGGCAGTGGCCATATAATCCAGCCATTTGCGGCCCGCGATGCCGGTGCGCAGCACGATATATGCAATCGCAGTGCCCAGGATCACGTCGCCTAAGGCCGCCAGACCCGCGTAAAGCAGCGTATTGGCGATATATTGCTGCGAGCCTTCCCACATGCGGACATAGTTGGCCCAAGTATAGCCGTCCGGAAGGGGTGCAAAGCTCCAGATCGTGCTGAAGGACAGCAGCAGAAGACCGATATGGGGCGACAGGACCAGAAGCAGGATGAAGATCACCGCGCCATAGGCCAGCACCTTCTCACGGGGCGACAGGTCGCGCTTGGCCAGCCCGCCGCCGCCTTTCTGCACGGTCGCGTAATCCTTGCCACGCATCACCAGGAAGGATGCCCAAAGCGACAGGATCGAGAACGCGACGAGGATGACCGAGATCACATAGCCCATCGGGTCGCTGATCCCGACCGAGGTGATCCGCAGATAGGCCTGCGGCGCCAGCATGTTGTTGGCGTTCAGAAGAAGTGGCGTGCCAAGATCGTCGAAGACCTTGATGAAAACCAGCACCGCGCCGGCGATATAGCCCGGCATGGCCAGCGGAAACACGATGCGGCGGAACATCCTCAGCCCCGAGGATCCCAGGTTCTGCGCCGCCTCTTCCATCGAGCGGTCGATGTTGCGCAAGGACGCCGACAGGTTGATCAGGATGAAGGGAAAATAGTGGATCGACTGGACCAGGATGACGCCGTTCAACCCCTCCATGAAGGGAATGGTAAAGCCGAAAGTGTCGCGCAGAAGCAGGTTGATTGTGCCATTCCTGCCAAAGATCAGCGACATGGCCACCGCACCCACAAAGGGCGGCATGATCAGCGGGATGAAGCCGAGGCTCTGGATCAAGGCCGATCCGCCGAAGTTGAAGCGCGTGGTGATATAGGCCAGCGGCAGGGCGATGATCGTTGCCACCACGACCGACATGGCCGAGACGTAGAAGGAATTGGCAAAGCTTTCCCGGAACAGGCTGGTGCCAAAGAAATCCGCGAAGTTCTGCAAGGTCAGCCCGCCGCTGCGCGGGTCGATGAAGGCGACGTAGATCACCTGAAGAACCGGGAAGATCAGAAACCCCATCAGGAAGATCGCGATGAAAAGCCCGACCAGGGCGGTGCCGCTCAGCCGGGGAAACAGGAAGGACGGCAGGCGATCGGCCAGACCTGTCCCGGCCGCCAGGCGCGGAGTGTCATTGGGCATGGGAATATGTCCGGGATGTAAGGGGGGATGAGTTGACAGGGACGGTTGCCCGCCCCTGCCGGATCGACCTCCGCCCGCCCCGCGACCCACCAGAAGCGGGGCAAAGCGGATGCCAATCACATGGCAGCGGCCTTGTCGGCCAGGTCCTTAGCCTTGCGATAGTTCTCGGTCACCATCGCGTCCCACTGCTGCTCAATCTCTGCCTGACGCGCCTCGACCGCATCACCGGCTTCCTTGCGGACCGCTGTGAAGGCGGCGGTGAAGGCGGGGTCGAGGCTTTGCTCTTCGGTGATCGGCATGGCCTCGATCAGGGCGCGGGCCTCGGCGATCAGGGCTTTGGCCTCGGCATTGCTGCCATCCGGGTGCTTGGCCTCGGCATCATGCACGGCCTTCACGGCGGCTTTCAGATCGTCCAGCCGGTAGGTGATCATCACGTCGAACAGCGACGAGACGACGTAGTAGCGCGCGCCCGACTTGTCGACATCGAAGGTCACCGCCGCGCCGATCGACTTGTCCTCGAACGGGTTCGGCAGGCCCTCTGGCGCATCGGGATAGACCGCCGGGTTGACCGGCAGACGCATGATCGCCGGGTCGAACAGCACCTTCTGGCCCTCGGGCGACAGCAGATATTCGACAAAGGTCACCGCGCCCTTTTCATTCGGCGCATTGGCGATGACGCCCACATTCGCCGGCACCAGCGCGGTCACTGTCGGATAGGCGAATTCGACCGGGAAGCCCGAGGCCTTGGACGAGAAGGCGAAGAAATCGATCACGATGCCAAAGCCGAAGCTGCCGGTGTTCACCCCGTCCGGCACGCCAAAGCTGCGCTCGGTGACCGAGGCGAAGTTTCCACCCATCCATTTCCAGTCGGCCCAACCCTTGTCCCAGCCCTCGCCCTGCAACACGGTTTCCACCGTCAGGTGCGTGGTGCCCGAGCGCGAGGGCGCCGACATGCCCACATGGCCGAAATATTCCGGTTTCTCCAGATCGGCCCATTCCTTGGCGGGCTGCAACCCATTGCCTTCCAGATAGCGGGTGTTCCACATGATCCCGTAGCCCGAGGCCGCGAAACCATAGTAGTGGCCATCGGCATCGTTCATCGGATAGCTGCCGATCACGTCGGGAATGCCGGTGACATTTGGGGCGATCTTGGCCAGCTTGCCATCGCTCTTAAGAACCTCGAACGCATCGGGCGCCGAGGCCCAGAAGATGTCGGCCGTATTGGCGCTGGCGATTTCCTGGATGTATTTCACCCCCGAGGAAGTGCTCTTGTTCAGGATCTCGATGTCATAGTCGGGATGCGCGCCCTCGAAAGCCTTTTCGATCACGGCGGTCATTTCCTCGGGGAACGAGGTGACGACGACGATTTTCTCCGCAGCCCATGCGCCGCCAGCCATCAGGCCAGACGCCGCCGCACTGCTGATCAGCAGTTTTTTCATGGTGTAATTTCCTCCCTCTTGTCCGCATCGCTGCGGATCGGGAAGCAACCTGCCAAGCTGGGAAAATCAAATCAACTATTTGATTTTTCAAGAAAATATATCCAGAAACGGGTCATTTTTGACACGGGCGGCGGGTCAATCCTGACCCTCGGGAACCATCCCGCACGCCCGCAGCCGCAGATAAAGCCGCTTGCGCGGGATGCCCAGGGCCTCGGCCGCCTCGGCCTTGCGGCCGCCGGTCTTTTGCAGGGCGGCGCGCAGCAGGGCTGATTCGAAGTCCTGCATCGCTTCGTCATAGCCCAGATCATCCGCCGCCACCGTGCCCCGCGTCGGCGGCTGCAACGTGACCTTCAACCCGATCACCAGCTTTTCGGCGACATTGCGCAATTCACGCAGGTTGCCCGGCCAGTGATAGCTGCGATAGGGCCGCAGCTCTTGCGCGCTCAGTTCGGGAAAACGGCGGTTGTGGCGCTGCGCCGCCTCGCGCAGGAACTGGGTCAACAGCAGGTAGATGTCGTTCTCCCGGTCGCGCAGCGGTGGCAGTTCCACTTCGGCAAGGCTGAGCGGGTAGTAAAGGTCATCGCTCATCGCGCCGGTGCGGCGCAGGTCACTGATACTGCCATGGGCCGAGGCGATGACACGGAACCGTGTGCCGGGCGTTCGTGCCTCCATCATGGCCAGCAGCCGATGTTGCAGGGGCGGGCTCAGCGCGTTCGCCCGCTCCAGATACAGCGTGCCATCGCGCGCCGCCGCGACCGCGCCAGGGGCGTCTGTGCCCTCGCCCAGCATCAGCGCCGCGAAATTGCTTTCAGTCAGCGCACTTGCGTCCATCGTGATGAATTCCCCGTCAAGGCCGGAAAAGTCATGCAGCGCCCGGGCCGCCAGTTGCTTGCCCGTTCCCGGTTCGCCGTGCAGCAGCACATCCACCTCAAGCGGTGCCACTGCCGCCAGTTCGCGGCGACAATTGCGCATCGCCGTTGAACGGCCCAAGAGCCGCGCCCGCAGATCGGTGCCGCGCGCGATACGTTCTTTCAGCCGCCGGTTCTCCAGCAGCAGCCTTCGGGTTTCCAGCGCGCGGCGGATGACTGCCAGCATGTATTCCGGCGGGGCAGGCTTTTCGATGAAATCAAATGCACCACGCTGGATCGCCTGCACTGCGCTGCGCACATCGCCATGCGCCGTGATCAGCACGAAGGGCACGCCCGGGGCCATGTCGCGGGCTTTGGCCAGCAGGTCCAAGCCCGAAAGCTCGGGCATCCGCATGTCCGACAGGATCATCCCGTCCCATTCCGGGTCCAGCTCTGCCAACATCGCCTTGCCGCGCTGGAAGCCTCGCGCTGGCAGGCCAGCGGCCTCGATCACCTCTACCATTGCGGGCAAGAGGTCGGCATCATCATCGACGATGAAAATCTTAGCTTCAGGTTTCATCTTGCTTCACCATCGGCAACCGCAGCCGCGCCACCACACCCTGGTCGGGCGCGGGCGCGAGCATCAGGTCGCCGCCCATGTCCTTTGCGATGTTATAGGAAATCGACAGGCCAAGCCCCATGCCGCGGCCGGCCTCTTTCGAGGTCACGAACGGGTTCACGGCCTCTTCGGGAGACAGATCGCCCAGGCCCACGCCATTGTCGCGCACGGTCAGGTCGATGAACCTGCCCGCGATCACGGCATCCAGCGCGATCCGCCCGTCGCCGTTGCGTTCGGCGACTGCATCCAGGGCATTGCTGATCAGGTTGATGATCACCTGCTCGATCAGAATCGGATCGCCCATCACCCGCGCTTCGGTCGCGGCGGCGCTGCTGTTGATCACCGCACCCGATTCCTCGATCCGGCCCTGCAACAGCGACAGCGCGCCCGAGATCTGGTCGCCCAGCCGCAGCGGCTCGCGCTTGTTGTCCGAGCGGCGGGCAAAGCGGCGCAGATGCGAGATGATCGCTTCCATCCGGTCGGTCAGATCGGCGATCCGGTCCAGCTGCCGCCGGGCCTCTTGCGCATCCGCGGCCTCGCGCGCGGATTCCAGCAGCACGACGCGATAGCGCAGCGCAGAGAGGGGCTGGTTCAACTCATGGCTGATGCCGGCCGAGAGGTTGCCCAAGGCGGCCATCTTGCCCGCTTGCACCAGGTCGGCCTGGGTCTCTTTCAGCTTGCGGATCGCCTGATCGCGTGCCGCGATGGCCCGGTCGAATTCATCGACCGCGGCGCGCATCCTGCCGATCTCGTCCTTGGCGCCCGTCTGCGGAACGCCCGTCCCGGCGCTGTCGGCGATCCGCAGCATCCGCCCCATTAACTCGCGCAGCGGGGCGACGATCCGCTTGCGCATGACGCCAAAGACGATGGCCAGCCCCACCAGCCCCAGGGCAAGCGTCAGCGCCACCAGCCAGGCCATAGTGCCGCGGGCCTGGTCGACCGTGTCGGCGATGGTGGCCAGAACCCGGCGCTTCTCGCTGACCGCCAGCCCGGCAAGGTGATCCTGCAGCAAGGCCACCCCATCTTGCGCCGACTGGATGACAGCATAGATCCTGGCCTGCCCTGCGACCCAGACCAGACGCCGCTGCACCAGGCCATTGGCCGGATCGGCCAGCTTACGCAGCCGGTCGTAGGACTGGCGCAGGGTCAGGAAATCGGCCCGCTCCGGCAGCGCGTCGATCGACTCTCCCAGTTGCGCCATCATGTCCCAGGTCAGGCCGGAAAGCTGCTCGATCTGGGCCTCGTCCTGTGAGACGGCGATCTGCAGCATCAAGGCCACCGCCGTCCCGGCATCGGTGCCAACCTGGAACACGCGGTCGCGCAGGCGCCGGTCACGATCAACCTGCTCGACCAGCGCAGCGCGAAGGCCGGGATCATCCTGAGCCTTCAGTTCCAGCATCCGGGCACGGATGTTGAAGTCATAGTCGTCCAGCAGCGGCTCGACCTCGTCCTGGATATCGACATTCAGCCAACGCAAGGCCTCGATGTCGCGGGCATTGGTCTGGGCGAGATCGTGGCGGCGGGTGTAAAGCGGCGGCAGCGCAGCCAGATCGCGCTGCAACGCCGCGACCAGATCGGGGATAGGGCTACCGGCAGGCAGGCGCAGAGCGGGATCTTTCAGCGCCGCCGTCAGCCGCGCGGCGACCGCCGCGACTTCGGCCAGCTCGACTGCGCTTTCGCCCTCGCCGCCTATGATGCGGGTCGTCAGCCCCGCAAGCTGTGCCGAATGGCCCGCCAACTCGCCCGTCAGCGCGATCCGGGGCACTTGCGAGGCGGCCAGCCCCGAAAACTGCGTCTGAAACCGGGCGAAGGTCACGCTGGTCAGCGCCAGCGCCAGCCACATCAGCGCCACGGTGCCGCCGATCAGCAGCATCAGCCGCTGCCAGACCCCGCCGCGCGGCAACAGCCTCATGGTCGCGCCCCCCTGATCCGGCGCTCCAGCGCCGTCAGCGCCCGGTCGGCTTCATCCAACTGGCGCAGGGCGGCTGCGGCCCAGTCGGTCCGCACCGCATCCTGTTCCGGCGTCATCGTGATCAGGTCCGAGATCCGGCCGGGGCTGGCGTTCAGCGCCTCCCGTTCCGCCTCCTGCTCCGACACGGGCAGGCTGGTCAAAAGCCGTTCGATCAGGTCAAGATCGGCGGCATCGAACTTGCCTTGCAGCGCCCGTAACCGGACCCACAATTCCCGACGGCGCGGCAGCAGAT
The DNA here is from genome assembly GCF_044142105.1 of Neotabrizicola paludis. Lineage (NCBI taxonomy): Bacteria > Pseudomonadati > Pseudomonadota > Alphaproteobacteria > Rhodobacterales > Paracoccaceae > Neotabrizicola > Neotabrizicola paludis. The sequence goes on along the minus strand of NZ_JBGTYM010000003.1, from coordinate 189,479 downwards.
CCGAGATGAAAATATCGAAAAGCGCGTTGACCGCCCAGTAGCGCCGCTGCGCCAGCCGGGCATCATAGACCTGCCACTGTCGGCGGATCGCATCGCGCATCGGCTCTGGGATTGCGTCTGGTGCCTCTGGGCGCAAGCTGGCGACGACCGGAATCCGCCCGACGCCGGGGTCAAGCAGCAGCCGCTGGCCGGTATCCGACAGCACGAAGCCGATGAAATCGCAGGCCAGACCCGGCTCTAGCCCGCCCGCCAGTCGGCCGATCTGGGCGGGAAAGATCATCACCGGCTTGCCATAGCGAAATTCCAGATCCGGCTCGACCTCGGCCAGAAAGTCGATGGTCAGGCCGATGTCAAAGCGCCCGGACCTGACCCCGTCGATCACCCCGAAACTGCGCGCGGTCAGGGTCGACAGGTTTTCGGTCAGGCGCAGGAAATAGGCCCAGCCGTCCTCCCAGCCCCGCACCTGAAGAAACCGCTCGACCATCATATGCGTCGTGCCCGACTGCGAGGGCAGCGACATACCGATGCGGCCGCGATAGCCCGGGAGCAGCAGATCGTCCCAGTCACCCGGCATGGCGATATGCGCATCCGCCCGCCGCGCCCAGCCGATCGAGGACAAGGCGAAACTGACATGGCCCGAGGCATCCAGTGCCGGGCAATCCTCGGCGACAAAGCCATGATGCTGACCGATGACCGCAAAGGCTTCGGGTGCAGAGGCCCAGAAGATGTCAAAGCCCCGAGCATTGCCGCGGGTGATCTCATCGATGCCGGAATTGGTATTCTTGTTCAGCACAAGAAGATCGGCCTCGGGAAACGCTTGGCGGAAGGCGGCGATGAACGGATCGGTCAGCGCCGGGGGCATCGAGGTCAAGATCCGCAATTGCTGCGCCTGCCCGGCCGACCCGGTCGTCGCCAGCACCGCCAGACCGGTCAGCAACCGGCAAAACAGGCCGAAACGCGATCCTTGCAACCCCTTCCCTCCCTCGCCTCCCATTCCCCTATGAGCGCTCTGTCAGCTTTCGGCAACTGAAAGGCCGGGTCGGCGAAACGCGGGTCAGTTTTGACACGTGGGATCGACAGCCCGCGACAGACGATCCTGCATTCTGGCTGGTCGCAAAGTTCTGCGACCGACCCCGCCCATCGAAAGGCAAGAGGTAAGTCGTTGCGGCCCCGCATGTCCTGATGCCGGGTGGCGATGGAGGGCTCTGGCGCGAAGTTTCATTCTGAACGGCTTTGTTGGGCGCGACCGCTTGCAGAGCAATCGGCCAGCGCCGCGATCCGATTCATGCCGACCAATTCCCTGTGAAACCGCCGGGGCTGCGCAGTCTGGCAATCTGCGGCTTTCGGTCGGAGGCTATGCCGTTCCGCCGCGGTTCCAGCCCCGACCGCGCGTGCCGTAAAGCTCGTAGCCCGTCTCGGTCACGGCCAGGGTATCCTCCAGCTTGATGAAGCCGCGCCGGGGGTGAAGCATTGTGGTTTCGACCGACAGGATCATGCCCTCTTCCAACGGGGCTTCCGCATCGGTGCCAGCGTAGGCGACGGGGTGGTTCGTCATCAGGAAGGGCACTTCATGGGTGATGACGCCCATGCCATGGGCAAAGAAGTCGGTGCAGGCGCGGTTGGGCTGGCGGGAAAGCTCGGCCTCGCCCGCGGCGATCAGGTCGCCGCCCAGGGCGCCAGCGCGCACCTTGGCAAAGGCGGCCTGTTGCACCGTCTCGATTTCCGCCAGAAGGTCCTGCAACTCGGCATCCGGCTCGCCCAGCACGCCCATCCGGCAGATATCGCCGATATAGCCTTTGAGGTTGCCGCCTGAATCGATCGACAGCACCTCGCCCTCGGCCCAGGTCTGGGACGAAGCCGCGCGATTGTGCGACGACCCAAGCGTCAGCAGACAATATTCGAACTGCAGGCCCCGCAGGGTTTCCTCGCGCCGCAGCCGGTCGATGATCTCATGCTTGCTGTCGCCCGCCCGGCTCGCGGCAATGGTCGCCTGCATCGCATCGCTGATCGCCTCGGAGGCCTGCCGGAGCAGGGCGCGTTCGCCCGCGGTCTTGACCGCGCGCAGCCGTTCCAGAATCCCGGTCGCATCGGCAAGCGGCGCGTTGGGATAGGCGTCCTCAAGCAGCCTGGCGCTGTTCATCGGCAGGAAGGACGGTTCCACGCCGATGCGGGGCGAGGCGGGGCCGTGGTCCTTGAGGTGGCGGATCGCCTCGGCGATGCTGTCGGTCGAAGTCCAGGACATCGGCAGGAAATGCGGTGTCCAGAACGGATGATTGGCGTGCTCGCTGTTTTCCATCTTGTTCGCCACGTAGGCGGTCTTGTCCGGCGCGCCACGGATATAGGCGATGACCGGCAGATAGCGGCTGTGGCCGATCGCATCCATCGCCGAGAAGAAGATGAAGCGGTAGCCGCCCAGAAGATATTGCGTATTGTGCTTCGAGGTGACGAGAAGGACGTCGATCCCCGCCTTCTCCATCAGGTCGTCCAGCCTGGCAAAGCTATAGGGCAATGCAGCGGTGAGCGCGGCGTCCATGGCTCAGGCCTTTCTGGCAATCAGGCGGAAATCCGGCAGCGTGCGCAGGGCCTCTTCCGGCCCATGCGGGGCGTAGACGACAAAGATCTTCATCTCGGTCGTGCCGGTGTTCAAGGTGGCATGATAGCGGCCTTCCGGAATGAAGACGCAGGTGCCGGGGCCGACCTGTTCGGTATGGGGGGTGCCGTCTTCGTCTTCGACCATCTGCTCGCCCCAGCCTTCGAGGATGTAGATGATCTCCTCGGCGCCCGGGTGGTTGTGGCGGCTGTGGCCCTGGCCGGGCGGCACGGTGACGACCGCGGCCGAGAATTTCTGCGCGCCGTTCACCTGCGGGCCAAGGACAACGGCGAGGTGGCCCCAGTCGAAGCCGAAGGCATCGACATCAGCGGGGGTGCGGAACAGGGTCTTCACATCGGTCATGGCCTCAGCCTTTCGCAGGAATGGATTTGAAGGCGCGGATCTGGTCGGCAATGGCACGTTCGGCCGGCAGGCGTTCGGCACTGGAGGCGCCGTAGAAACCGTGCATCCGGTCGGCCCGGGCCAGGACATGGGCGGCATCCTCGGGCATCGAGATCGGGCCCCCGTGGCACAGCAGGATGATGTCGGGGCGCACCTTGCGCGCCGCGGCCGAGATGGCGTCGATTTCGCTCACGCATTGGTCCAGCGTCTTGGTAGACGTGGCTCCGATACTGCCGCCGGTGGTGACGCCCATATGGGCAACGATGACATCGGCCCCGGCTCTCGCCATCGCGGTCGCCTCGTCGGCGTTGAAGACGTAGGGCGTGGTCAGAAGGTCCTGCCGGTGCGCTTCGGCGATCATGTCGACCTCCAGCCCAAAGCCCATGCCGGTTTCCTCGAAGCTCTGCCGCATCTGGCCGTCGAACAGACCGATCGTGGGAAAGTTCTGCACGCCGGAAAAGCCCATGGCTTTCAACTCGCCCAGGAACTGCGGCATCAGGATGAAGGGGTCTGTGCCGTTCACGCCCGCAAGGACGGGCGTGTGTTTCACCACCGGCAGCACTTCGACCGCCATCTCCCTGACGATCTCATTGGCGTTGCCATAGGCCAGGAGCCCCGCCGCCGAGCCGCGCCCCGCCATGCGGTAGCGCCCGGAATTGTAGATGATGATCAGGTCGATCCCCCCGGCCTCTTCGGCCTTGGCGGAAAGGCCCGCGCCGGCGCCGCCGCCGATGATCGGCTGACCGGCGGCGATCATCCTGTGGAAACGGTCGAGAATCGTCTTGCGGGGAATTGCGGGCATCAGGGCCTCATCAGGGACAGGAAGGTGTCGGCGGCGGCCTTGGCGAAGGCCGGGTCGTTGATGTGCAGCGGCAGGTGGACCAGCCGCGCAGGGTCGGAAATCGTGCTGGCCAGTGCGTCGAACAGGGCAGCGTCGGCCGCGGGGTCCCGGAACGGGCCACCGTCAATGTCCAGCGCGGAGACCCCCTTTTCGGGAATCAGCAGGCGGATCGGGCCGGGACAGGCATTCAGCTTCTGGCCGATCCAGCGGCCGATCTGCGCATTCTCCTCGGCCGTTGTCCGCATCAGCGTGACATTCGGATTGTGGTGGTAAAACAGCCGGTCGCGGTACCGCTCGGGCACGGTTGGCGGCGCCCAGAAGTTCACCATGTCCAGCGCACCGACCGAACCGACCCAGGGCGTGCCCATGCGGGCGACGACATCCAGCCGGTCGGGCCGCGCCGGCAGGACGCCCCCGAACAGCAGGTCGGCGATCTCGGTCGTGGTGATGTCGATCAGACCCGCAAGGATGCCCTGGTCCAGCAGCTGCTCCATGGCGCGGCCGCCGGTTCCGGTGGCATGAAAGACCAGACAGTCGAATCGGCCGCGCAGGTGGTCGGTGATCGCGGTGACACAGGGCGTGGTGACGCCGAACATCGTCAGACCCAGCGCGGGCAGACCGACGCTGTCGGCGGGTGCCGGCGCGGTGGCGGCGCCGACCAGGGCATGGGCCGCGTTCGACAGGATCAACCGGCTCAGCCGGTTCAGCCCGGCAACATCCGTGACCGATGGCATCATCACGATGTCCGAGGTGCCGACATAGGGCGCCGTGTCGCCGGAGGCGAGGGTGGAGACCATGAATTTCGGCAGCCCATAAGGCAGTTCGCGCATGCCCGCGCAGGCGATCGAGCTGCCGCCGCCCCCGCCGATGGCAAGGATTCCCGAGATCTTTTCGCCATTCGCCCGGCACCAGGCGGCAAAGGCCCGGCCCATGGCAGTGACGGCGGCGCCTCGATCCTGGCCGGCCAGGATTGAGGGCCCGTCCGGGTGGCAGGCGGCAATGGCGGCGGCGGGAATATCGGGGGTGATGCGGGGTGCCCGGGTGCCAAGGTCGATGACCGTGACCCTGTGACCTGCAGCGGCAATCAGATCGCGCAGATAGGCGATCTCCTCCCCCTTGGTATCGCAGGTTCCGGCGAGGTGGATGGTGCGCACCGCAGGCCCTTTCTGCGGCCCCGGCCGCAGCGGCGGACGAAGGCGCTTGATCGAATATTGGACTGTAGTACCATATTGGGATGATAGTCCCATTACAAGCTTCCGATCCTGCCGAACCCGTCGTGCCGCTCAAGGGCGCCGCGGCACGGACCCGCGCGCTGATGATCGCCACCGCCTCGGAGATGATGCGGCGGGGCCAATCCCCTTCCGTCAGCGCGGTGGCCGAAGCGGCGGGGGTGTCGCGCTCGACGGCCTACCGCTATTTCCCGACGCTGGCCGACATGCTGCGCGCCGTGGTGGGCGAGGCGCTGGGACCGATCCTCGGCTGGAACCCGCCCTCGAGTCCGGGCGCGGCGCGGCTGGCTTCGCTTTACGGCATGACCTTTCCTCGGCTAGCGGAACATGAGGCGACTTTCCGGGCTGCGATCCGCCAATCGCTGGAGCCGGATGCAGAGCTGCCGGGGGACAAGACCCTGGGCCGGGGGCATCGGCGGGCCCTGCTGCAGCGCGCCATCGCCGACAGCGGCCTGCCTCCCGAACAGGCGGCGCGGCTGGTGCATGCGCTGTCGCTGACCTTCGGGATCGAGGCGCTGATCGTGCTGAAGGATATCTGTGGCCTGACCGACCCCGAGGCACAGGAGGTGGCGCTCTGGTCGGCCGGGGCGCTGCTGGAGGCGGCCCTGCGCCAAGCAGGCATCAAGCCGGACTAAATCCGATTCTGGTCCGGCCAGAATTTCGAACTCAGTCCGACGCGCACGGGCGCGGCAGGGCCGCGCCTCTGCCCGTTTCGTAAGTATTTCGCGGACTTGTGGCTGATATACTTGTGCAGATGCAGCATTTTCGTGCGCAGGTTGCGGGGGGCGGATTCGAATGGATGATTGACAGCCCGCCACAACTGGTAGTACCAATTCTGGAGTCTTGGAGGGGACGAATGGTGGCACCAGGGGACCCGGCAAGCCGGGCTCGCGTCGCCTGATAATGATAAACGGGAGGAAGTCACATGCACGGATCATTCTACCGTCTGCTGGCAGGGGTTGCGGCGATCGCGCTCTCCGCTCCGGCGGCGTCATCGCAAGAGCTGACCATCTTCTGGGCCGAATGGGACCCGGCCAATTACCTGCAGGAACTGGTGAACGAATACGAGGCCGAGACCGGCGTCGTCGTCACCGTCGAAACCACGCCCTGGCAGGATTTCCAGACCAAGGCCTTTACCGAATTCAATGCCAAGGGCAGCGCCTATGACATGATCGTCGGCGACAGCCAGTGGCTGGGCGCGGCGTCGGAGGCGGGCCACTATGTGGACCTGACCGATTTCTTCAATGCCCACAAGCTGGGCGAGGTCATGGCTCCGGCCACGGTCAAGTACTATGCCGAATATCCCGGCAACTCGGGCAAGTACTGGGCCGTCCCGGCCGAAGGCGACGCGGTCGGCTGGTCCTATCGCAAGGACTGGTTCGAGGACCCGGCAGAAATGGCCGCGTTCAAGGAGAAGTACGGCTATGATCTGGCCGTGCCGGAAACCTGGGCGCAGCTGATCGATATTGCCGAATTCTTCCACCGGCCCGACCAGAACCGCTACGGCATCGCGATCTACACCGACAACTCCTATGACGGGCTGGTGATGGGTGTCGAGAATGCCCTGTTCTCCTACGGCGGCAACCTGGGCGATTATGAGACCTATCAGGTCGACGGCATCCTGAACTCGGACGCCTCGATCGCGGGCCTGGAGGCCTACCGCAAACTCTACGGCTTTACCCCGCCCGGCTGGTCGAAGACCTTCTTCGTGGAAAACAACCAGGCGATCACCGAAGGCCTTGCGGCCATGTCGATGAACTACTTCGCCTTCTTCCCGGCGCTGGTGAACCCCGCGACCAACCCGAACGCCGAAGTCACCGGCTTCTTCGCGAACCCCAAGGGCCCCAACGGCGACCAGTTCGCCGCACTGGGCGGGCAGGGCATCTCGATCGTCTCCTACTCGAAGAACCAGGAAGAGGCGTTCAAGTTCCTGGAATGGTTCATCAAGGACGAAACCCAGAAGCGTTGGGCCGAGCTTGGCGGCTATACCGCCAGCGCCAAGGTCCTGGAAAGCCCGGAGTTCCGCAACGCGACGCCATATAACGAAGCCTTCTACCAGACCATGTTCATGGTGAAGGACTTCTGGGCAGTGCCGGAATATGCGGAACTTCTGACCGCAGCGAACGAACGGATCTACCCCTATATCGTGGGCGGCGAAGGCACGGCCAAGGAAGTGCTCGACGCGCTGACAGCCGACTGGACAGCGACGTTCAAGAAGTACGGCCGGATCAAGTAATCACCCAACCTGGTTGCGATGGGCGTCGCTTGGCGCCCATCGCTTTCCCCCCACGCAGGATGACGCACCGTGGCAGATGTGATGACCCGGCTGGAGCCTGATACGCGCGCGGCGGCGCGCGGGCTGTCCGACCTTTCGATCCGCAACCTTTTCATCATTCCCACGATCGCATTCCTGATCATTTTCAACGTCTTCCCGTTGATCTATTCGCTGTATACGGCATTCACCGACTATCGGGCCTCCACCTCGGCCCCGGCGAACTGGATCGGCCTGCGCAATTTCCGCGAGCTGCTGAGCGACCCGAACATCTGGCGCAACTTCACCATCACCGCGAAATACGTGGTGATCTCGGTCACCGGGCAGGTGCTGGTGGGCTTTGGCCTGGCCATGCTCCTGAACCGGCCGATCCCGCTGAAGGGGCTGATCACCACGCTTCTGCTGCTGCCGATGATGATGTCGCCAGCCGTGGTGGGCCTGTTCTGGAAGCTGCTCTATGACCCGTCCTTCGGGATCATCAACTACTTCCTGGGCCTTGGAAAATTCGAATGGCTGGCCGACCCGCAGATGGCGCTCTGGGCCGTCGCGATCGTCGACATCTGGATGTGGTCGCCCTTCGTGATGCTCTTGTCCCTTGCCGGCCTGTCAGCCGTGCCGAAGCACCTCTACGAGGCGGCCGAGATCGACCGGGCGGGGCCGTTCTACACCTTCTTCCGCATCACCCTGCCCCTGGTCGCGCCGATCCTTATGATCGCGATCATCTTCCGCACGATGGAGGCGTTCAAGACCTTCGACCACGCCTACATCCTGTCGACCCAGCCCACGACCGAGCTGATCGCGATCCGGCTGTACAAGATGGCCTTCCTCGAATGGCAGACCGGCATGTCCTCGGCCTTTGCCTACATCGTGCTGATCGTCGTGGTCGCGATCACCAACATCTATGTGAAATACCTGAACAAGGCGAAGGCGCGCTGAGATGGCCGAGGTCAAGACAAAAGGCGAAGTGATCTTCAACCGTGCCGCCGTGATTGCCGTGCTGGTGGCCCTGGTCATCATGCTGACGCCGATCTTCTGGATCGGGGCCACGGCCTTCAAGCCGCGCAACCTGGCGACGACGGCGCCGCCGACCGTGTTCTTCGAACCGACGCTGTCGCCCTTTGCCAAGCTGTTCACCAAGCGCAGCCAGCTGCGCGAGCCGGTGGACGAGGCGACCTACGACGCCGCGCCCTGGTGGGAAAAGCTGATCTACGACGGCGGCGAAAGCGTGGTGCGCAACAAGAAGACCGGCGAGGTGACGTCCTCGGGCTACGGCAGCCGCTACCTGAACTCGCTGATCGTCTCGATCATCTCGACGCTCCTTGCGGTGTCGATGGGGACGGTGACGGCCTATGGCTTCTCACGCTTCCGGGTGCCGGGGGAACAGGACTGGCTGTTCTTCATCCTCAGTACGCGGATGCTGCCGCCCATTGTCGTCGCGATCCCGATGTTCCTGATGTACCGGGCGGTGGGGCTCTATGACACGCATGTCGGCCTGATCATCCTTTACACCGCCTTCAACCTGTCCTTCGCGGTCTGGATCATGAAGGGCTTCATCGACGAAATCCCGCGCGAATATGAAGAGGCGGCGCTGGTCGACGGCTATACGCGCCTGCAGGCCTTCCGCAAGATCGTGCTGCCCGAAGCCCTGACCGGCATCGCCGCAACCGCCGTATTCTGCTTCATCACCGCCTGGAACGAATATGCCTTCGCGCTGATGATGACCTCGCGCAATGCGCAGACCGCCCCGCCCTACATCCCCAGCCAGGTCGGCTCGGGCCTGTCGGACTGGACGGTCATCGCCTCGGGCGCCTTCCTGTTCCTGGTGCCGGTGGCCATCTTCACCTTCCTTCTGCGCAACCACCTTCTGCGCGGCATGAGCTTCGGGGCGATCCGCAAATGACCTTCCGCCAGATGAACGCCAAATATTACGAACCGGCGGCGCAATGGACGATGATCCTGGGGGTGATCTTCCTGTGCCAGCCCTGGATCGAGGTGCTGCACCGATACGGGCTGACCATCATCCTGATCGGGCTGGTCGCCTTCCTGATCACGTCGCATGTCCCGCCCGAGCCCGAGGCCGAAGAGGAAGAAGAGGAAGAACTGGTCTGATGGCACGGATCGAGCTGAAAAACATCCAGAAGTTCTTCGGCGCCGTGCAGGTGCTGAAGGATGTGAACCTGACCATCGAGGATGGCGAATTCGTCGTCATGCTGGGCCAGTCGGGCTGCGGCAAGACCACCACGCTGCGCGCCATCGCGGGGCTCGAGACGGTGTCGTCGGGCACGATTTCCATAGACGGAAAAGAGGTGCAGGACCTGCGCGCCGCGGACCGGGACATCGCCTTCGTCTTCCAATCCTTCTCGCTTTATCCGCACATGACGGTGCGGGAAAACATCGCCTTCCCCCTGCGCGCCGTGCGGATGAGCGCCACCGAACTCGACGCCGCCGTGACCGAGGTGGCCAAGGTGCTGGGCATCGAGCGGTTCCTGAACCGCAAGCCCTCGGCCCTGTCGGGCGGCGACATGCAGCGGGTGGCGATCGGACGCGCCCTGGTGCGGCGGCCGAAGGCGCTGTTGATGGACGAACCCATCGGTGCATTGGACGCGAAGCTGCGCGAACAGATGCGGGCCGAGATCAAGCGCCTGCACATCTCGCGCGGGTCGACCTCTGTCTATGTGACGCATGACCAGATCGAAGCGATGAGCCTGGCCGACCGGATCGTCGTCATGCACGCGGGCCTGCTCCAGCAGGTTGGCGCGCCGGAAGCGGTCTACAACCGGCCCGCGAACCTGTTCGTCGCGCAATTCGTCGGCAGCCCGGTGATGAACGTCTCGGACGTGGCGATCGAAGGCGGCGCGGGGGCGGCGGTGCTGTCCTTCGGCCGGGGCGTGGGCCTGCCGGTCGCGGGCGGCCATGTCGGCCACCTGCCCGGCCAGCGTGCGGTCAAGCTGGGGATCCGGCCCGAGGCGGTCCTGTTGCGCCACGGGCCCGAGGGCGGCTTCGTCGAGACCGAGACCACCAACATCGAACCCCTTGGCTCGCACGAGATCGTCGACGTGCGGCTCGGCGATGCCACGCTGCGCGCCCGCGTCGAGCCGGGCTTCGTCCGCGACGGACAGCGCGTCTGGGTGGGCATCGACCCCGAGCGGGCGCATTTCTTCGACGGGGAATCCGGAATGGCGCTGCGGAGGACTGCCTGATGGCGCGGATCGAGCTGAGCGGGATCAACAAGAGCTACGGCGCCTCGCGCGCGCTGCGCGACCTGAGCCTGGTGGTGGAGAACGGCGAATTCTTCGTGCTTCTGGGCCGGACGGGCGCCGGCAAGACCACAACATTGCGCATGATTGCGGGGCTGGAAAAGCCCGACAGCGGCGCGGTCAGCATCGGCGGCCGCGATGTCGGCGACATGACCGCAGCCGAACGCGACGTGGCGCTGGTGCTGCAGCAATATTCGCTCTACCCGCGCCTGACCGTGCGCGGGAACCTCGAATTCCCGCTGCGCGCGCCGGGCCGGAAATTCACCGAAAGCGAGATTGCCGGGCGCGTCGAACGGGCGGCGAAGACGCTGCAGATCACCCATCTTCTCGACCGTAAGGTCGAACGCCTCTCGGGGGGCGAGATGCAGCGCGTGTCGATCGGCCGCGCCATCGTGCGCCAGCCTTCGGTCTTCCTGATGGACGAACCCCTGTCGGCGCTGGACGCCAAGCTGCGCGAAAGCCTGCGGGTCGAGCTGAAGAAGCTGCACAGCGATCTTGGCGCCACCTTCCTCTTCGTGACCCATGACCAGGTGGAAGCCATGTCGATGGGCGACAAGATCGGCGTGTTGCGGCAGGGGCGGCTGGTGCAGGTGGGCACGCCCGCCGACATCTACGAACGCCCGCTAAACACCTTCGTCGCCCGCTCGGTCGGCTCGCCGCCGATGAACTTGATCAATGGCCGGCTGGCCGGGGGCATGGCCGAGATCGGCGGCTTCACCCTGCCGATTGCGGCCAATACGGCCGGCAGTGGTGCTGTGACCTTCGGCGTGCGGCCGGAGAATGTGGTGCTGGCCCCCGGCGCGCCCGGCGAGGCGCGGATCTTCGACATTGAGGATCAGGGCGTGGTCAAGATCCTGGTGATGGATATGGGCGAGACGCGGCTGCATGTGACCGTCCCCGCGGGCACACAGGTGCAGCGCGACGAGGTGGTGCGTTTCGGCTGGAAAGCCGACCGCGTGGTCACCTTCGATGTGGAAAGCGGCGCAAACCTCGCGCTGGGATGATAGGATCCCGGCCATTCCAGGCGGATCAGGCCGGAAACCGCGCGCGGTAGGTCGACACGACCTCGGGGTTCACCAGGTTCAGCGGCAGCTCGCCCGCCATGATCCGGCGCGCTTCGGCCACGACCCCCTGCCCCATGCGCAGCATGCTTTCCACGGTGATCCCCGCCATATGCGGCGTCAGGATCACATTGGGCAGCTTCAGAAGCGGGTGGTCCGCGGGCAAGGGTTGGGTGTCGAAAACGTCCAGTGCGGCACCGCCCAGATGGCCCGAGGCCAAGGCGCGGATGAGCGACTCTTCGACGACCAGGGGGCCGCGGGCGACATTGACCAGGACCGAGCCCGGCTTCATCCGCGCAAGGGCCGCCGCGTCGATCAACCCACGGGTCTGGTCGGTCAGGGGGGCGCAGAGGACCAGCACATCGGCCCGCTCCAGCAGCTCGGGCAGCGTGACGACCTGCACATCCATGTCGCTGACCGGGCTGCGGCTGTGGACGACGACCGGCATGCCGAACCCCTGCCGCGCGATGCGGGCGAGTGTCCGGCCGATATTGCCGAAACCGAGGATGCCCAGTGTCCGGCCCGAGAGTTCGCGGCCATGGTCGGAATGCGCGCGGCCGGCAGCCCAGCCCCCGGCCTGCAGGTCGCGCGTCACTTGCGGGTTGCGGCGCAGAAGCGCCAAAGCCGTCCAGATCGCGTGTTCGGCCACCGTCAGGGCGTTGGCGCCGGGCACATTGGCGACAAGCACCCCGGCCTCCGTCGCCTCATCCACCGGGATCATATCAAGCCCGGCCCCATGACGGATCAGCGCACGCAGCCCGCCCTCGCGCGGGGCGATGCCCGGCGGAATCGGCGCGCGGACCACGATGATGGCGGCGCCGGCAGATTCCGTGCTGATGGCCTGTGGCGTGGGCGCCGAGGCCACGCGATAGTCGCCAAGCGCCCGAAGGTCGGCGGTCACCTCGGGATGAAGCGGATGGGTTGAAAAGATCACCGCTCACCCCTCGGCGGCTGGCTCGAGCAGCTCGCTCCAATAGCTCATCGCGCCGCGCAGATGCGACACCATGAGCGCCGAGGACAGCGCGGAATCGCGGCGCTGCAGCGCCTCGAAGATCTGGACATGCTCTTCATGCGAGCGGCGGTTGCGCTCGGGGCTGCGGAAGTAAAGCTTCAGCCGGTTGTGGCTGAGTGCGTAGAAGGACGTGCAGATGTTCAGGAAGATCGTGTTCTGTGTCGCGCGGACGATTTCCAGGTGAAAGTCCTGGTCCAGCTGGTCAAGCCCCTCGCCGGCCTGAAGGCGCTCTTCCGAAAGCTTCAGGATCTCGCGCAGGCGGGCAAAGTTCTCGTCGGTCGCGCGCGACGCGGCCAGTTCGGCGGCCTTGATCTCGTGAATCTTGCGGACCTCGACCGCTTCGAAGATCTGGCGGTTTTCCAGCGGCAGGCCAAAGCGGGCGAAGAAGGACATCGCCTCGATCCCGCCCGATCCACCATTGACATAGATGCCGGACTTCGCGCGCCGTTCGATGACCTGCATCGCTTCCAGGATCGCCAGCGCCTCGCGCACCTGGCCGCGGCTGATCGAGAAATGTTCGGCCAGATCGCGCTCGGACGGGGCCTTGCCATCATTCGCGCGGGCGGCGTCCATCAGATAGGCGGCTAGGGTGGGCAGGAACTCTTCCTGTTGCATGGCTGGCTCCCGCTGGATCACTGTCTGGCGTAGCGCGCGATCACGTCCGTGTCCATGTCGAGCCCCAGACCGGGGGCATCGGGCACGGCGATCATCCCGTCCTGCACGGTGACGGGAACGCGCGACAGGCTGTGGATCATCGGATTGGCCCCCAGCGAAAACTCGACGATGTATCCGGACGGGGCGGCGGCCAGAACATGCAGCCCGGCAAAGAAACAGGGCGCCCCGGCCCAGAGATGCGGGGCAAGCCGCAGGTTGAACGAGGAGGCAAGCGCCGCGATCCGCATCGCCTCGGTGATGCCGCCGCAGAAGGCGGGATCGGGCTGCAGGATGTCGGCGGCACGATGGCTGATCAGCGAGGCAAAGTCGAAGCGGCTGCATTCGGATTCGCCTGTTGCGATCGGGATCATGGTCGCGGCGCGAAACTCGGCCAGCCCCCTGTGGTCGTCGGCTGTGACCGGCTCTTCGAACCAGGCCAGGTCGCAATCCTCGACCAAAGCGGCAAAGCGCTTGGCCTCGGCAACGGTATAGGTGCCATGGGCGTCGACCATCAGCTCCACATCCGGCCCCAGCGCCTTGCGCGCCGCCCGCACCCGCTGGGCCGAAACCTGCGGACGGTCGTCCATCGACCCCACCCGCATCTTCACCGCGCGAAAGCCGCCCGCCTCGACATAGGATTGCAGCTGCGCGCCGATCCCGGCTGAATCCGCCCACCCGCCCGAGGCATAGGCTGGCAGACGCGGAGCCGACCGTCCGCCCAGAAGCGCCCAGACCGGCTGATCCAGCGCCTTGCCGCGAATGTCCCACAGAGCAATGTCGATGGCGCTGATCGCCGCGACGGTCAGCCCGCGCCGCGCCAGTTCCGGCAGGGCATGCCCGCGCGCCGCCGCGGCCGAGGCACGGCTGCCGTTGTACAAATCCTCCCAGATGGCGGTGATCTGGCTGGCATCCCGGCCGATCAGCCGGGGACCGAATTCATGGTTCAGAAGATGGACCAGCGCCGCATATTGCCCCGCGCTGCCCGCCGCGTTCTTGCCTTCCCCCCAGCCGACCACACCATCCTCGGTCTCGATCCGCAGGATGGCTGCATCAAAGGTGCGAAGCCGCCCGAAATCGCTGACGTGCTGGCGGGATTCCTCGATCGGAATCTGCACCCACCACGCCTGAACCGTCTTGATCCGCATTCACGGGGATTCCCTTCCTTGGCGGGCGGTCCGGCACACGGCCGCCCGCGCCAGTTCACTTGATCAGCGGCAGGATGGTTTCGGCGGTGATCCGCATCTGATCGGCATAGAACTTCTCGGTCAGCAGGCTCGACCCGTGGTCCTGGATGAACTTCAGCTGCTCGGGCGAGATGTCGACGGGGTTCTTCTCCACCATGTCGGGATAGGGCGCGGCGGGGGTCCGGTCGACCGGGGCGACGAATTCGTTCGTCAGCGCCCCGTCATAGCCGATCTCGCGCAGCGTGCCGATGATCCTGGCCCAGTCCAGATGCCCAAGCCCCGCCGCAAAGCGGTTGTTGTCGGCGACGTGGAAATCGAACAGGCGCTTCCCGGCCAGGCGGATCGCGTCGTAGATGTTCGATTCCTCCATGTTCAGGTGATAGGCGTCCAGGCAGACGCCACATTCGGGGCTGACGGCATCGGCCAGCGCCAGAGCCTGGGCGCAGCGGTTGAACAGATAGGTCTCGAACCGGTTCAGCGGCTCGACCGCGATCCGCACGCCCACCTTCTGCGCATGCGCAAAGCACTCGCGGGTGGCATCGACCACCCATTTCCATTCCTCTTCCGGCGTTGCGTCCGGGGTTACCTTGCCCACGGTTGCCGGCACCAGCGTGATGATCTCGCCCTCCAGTTCCGACACCATGGTGAGAACCGATTTCACGTAATCGACCGACCGCGCGCGCTGGCCTTCGTCCTTGGCCGCAAGGTTGCGTTCGCCCAGCGTCAGGGTCACGGCGCCCCAGCAGCGCATGCCGTTGTCCTTGAGCAGCTTCAACGTGTCCTTGGTGTTGTATTGCGTCGGTTCGCCCGAGATCTCGATGGACGAATAGCCGTATTGCTTGATCCGGCGAACGGTCGTTTCCAGCGGTTCGGCCCGCATCCAGTTGTGCGTTGAAAGATGCATATTTCCTCCCTGAAGGGCGCGCGCCGGAAAGCGGGTCCCGACCGTCCTTATCCTATTCTGGTTCTACCAGATTGCGCCGCTTTCTGTTGGCGGTCAAGCGGGTCGCCGGGCGATTTCACCATTCTCTGCCGAACGAGGCCGCGAATTTGGCGGATGGTCGCGGCGGCAGTGGCAAAGCACAAGAACGCGCTGGCAAGACGCCGCTCACTTTGGTAAGACCAGATAACAGCAATGGGGGCCGCGGTGAAAATCGGAATGTGTATGTTCCTGTGGACCACGAAGGTCGGCCCCGAACATGAGGCGCTCTTGGCGGACATCCGAAAGACCGGGTTCGACGGGGTCGAGATTCCGGTCTTCGAAGGCCAGCCTTCGGACTATGCCGCCCTCGGCCGCCGGCTGGACGCGCTGGGTCTGGCGCGCACCGCCGTGTCGGCCATCGGTGACCCGGCGCTCGACCTGATGTCGCCGGACACGGTGGTGCGGCAGGCCGGAATCGACCGGATGCGCTGGGTGCTCGACTGCACCGCCGCGCTGGGGGCGGACCGGGTGTCGGGGCCGCTTCATTCGGTCCTGGGGCAGTTCTCCGGGAAGGGACCGACGCCAGACGAGCTTTCCCGCGCGGCCGATAGCCAGCAGCGGATCGGCGAACATGCGGCGACCGTCGGCGTGACCGTCGGGCTCGAGGCGCTGAACCGGTTCGAATGCTACCTTCTGAACACGATGGCCGATCTGGCGGCCTTCGTGCGCAGGGTCGGGCATCCGAACATAAAGGCGATGTACGACACGTTCCACGCCAATATCGAGGAAGCCGATCCAATCGGCGCGCTGACGCGGAACCGGGCAGAGGTGATGCATATCCACCTGTCCGAGAATGACCGGGGCGTGCCGGGTCGGGGCAATATCCCCTGGGCCGAAACCTTCGCGGCGATCAAGTCCATCGGCTATGACGACTGGCTGACGATTGAGGCTTTCGGCCGTGGGCTGCCCGACCTGGCGGCAGCGACGAAGGTCTGGCGCGACTTCGCCGAAAGCCCCGAAGCGGTCTATCGGGACGGTTACGCGCACATTGCCCGGCATCTGACGGATATCGGCCTGCGCTAGGGCGTCGGGCACAACTACGGGAGGACGTTCATGAAGACGATCAAGGGTCCGGCGCTGTTTCTGGCGCAATTCGCGGGCGATGCGGCACCATTCAATTCGTGGAAATCGATCACGGCCTGGGCGGCCGATTGCGGCTATAGGGGGGTGCAAGTCCCGTCCTGGGACGGTCGCCTGTTCGACTTGGAAAAGGCCGCGGCCAGCAAGGACTATTGCGACGAGTTCAAGGGCGTCGCGGCGGAGTCGGGTATCGAGGTGACCGAGCTTTCCACCCACCTGCAGGGCCAGCTTGTCGCCGTCCACCCCGCCTATGACGCGGCGTTTGACGGTTTCGCCGCACCGTCCGTCCGGGGCAACCCCAAGGCCCGGCAGGAATGGGCCGTCGACCAGGTCAAGAAGGCGCTGACCGCCAGCCGCAACCTCGGCCTCACCGCCCATGCCACCTTTTCCGGCGCGCTGGCCTGGCCCTTCGTCTATCCCTGGCCGCAGCGACCCGCCGGTCTGGTGGAAGAGGCGTTCGACGAGCTTGCCCGCCGCTGGACGCCGATCCTCGATCATGCCGACAGCTGCGGTGTGGATGTCTGCTATGAAATCCACCCCGGCGAAGACCTGCATGACGGGATCAGCTACGAGATGTTCCTGGACCGCACCGGCAACCACGCCCGGGCCTGTATGCTCTACGATCCGTCGCATTACGTTCTGCAGCACATGGACTACCTGCAGAACATCGACATCTACCACGACCGGATCCGCATGTTCCACGTCAAGGATGCCGAGTTGAACCCCACCGGCCGGCAGGGCGTCTATGGCGGCTTCCAGTCCTGGGTGAACCGGGCCGGCCGTTTCCGCAGCCTGGGCGACGGCCAGGTCGATTTCGGCGGGATCTTCTCGAAACTCACGGCCCATGGCTTCGACGGCTGGGCGGTGGTGGAATGGGAATGCTGCCTGAAGCACCCCGAGGATGGCGCGCGCGAGGGGGCCGAATTCGTGGCCGCCCATATCATTCGGGTGACGGAAAAGGCCTTTGACGACTTCGCCGATTCCGGCACCGACCGCGCCGCCAACCGCCGCATGCTTGGACTGGAGTAGGACAGATGCCCATCGACGCCGCCCATACCGCCCGCCCCGAACGGCTTCGCCTTGGCATGGTCGGCGGTGGACGCGACGCCTTCATCGGCGCGGTCCACCGCATCGCCGCCCGGATCGACGACCAGTATGAACTCGTCGCCGGGGCCTTCTCGTCGAACCCCGAAAAGGCGCTCGCCTCGGCCTCCGACCTGGGCGTGACCCGGGCCTACACATCCTTCGCCGAAATGGCCTCGAAAGAGGCGCGGCGGAAGGACGGGATCGACGCCGTCGCCATCGTCACCCCGAACCACATGCACGCGCCAGTGGCGCTGCAGTTCCTGAAACGCGGCATCCACGTGATCTGCGACAAGCCGCTGACCGCGACCCTGGCCGAGGCGAAACGGCTGGCCAAGGCGGCCGAAGCCTCGGACGTCGTCTTTGCCCTGACCCACAATTACACCGGCTATCCGATGATCCGGCAGGCCAAGGCGATGATCGCGGCGGGCGAGCTGGGCGAACTGCGGCTGGTGAACGTCGAATATGTCCAGGATTGGCTGACCGAACCCGTCGACAACAAGCAGGCCGACTGGCGCACCGACCCGGCCCGGTCCGGCGTCGGCGGCTCCACCGGCGACATCGGCACCCATGCCTTCAACCTGGCCAATTTCGTCACCGGCCTGACGCTCGACACGCTGGCCGCCGACCTCACCGCCTTCGTGCCCGGCCGAAGGGTCGACGACAACGGCCATGTGCTGATGCGCTACCAGGGCGGCGCAAAGGGGATGCTGTGGTGCAGCCAGGTCGCGCCGGGCAACGAGAACGCCCTGCGCCTGCGCGTCTATGGCACCAGGGGCGGGCTCGAATGGGCGCAGGAAGACCCGAACTACCTCTGGTTCACCCCCTTCGGCCAGCCCAAGCGCCTGATCACCCGCGGCGGCGCCGGATCGGGCCCCGAAGCGGCCCGCGTCTCGCGCGTGCCCCCGGGCCACCCGGAGGGTTACCTGGAAGGCTTCGCCACGCTCTACACCGAAGCCGCCCGCGCCATCCGCGCCGCCAAGTCGGGAACCCCCCTCCCCGAGGGCACCACCTTCCCGGGCCTGAAGGAGGGGCTGGAGGGTGTCGCCTTCGTCGATGCCTGCGTCCGCTCTTCTGGCCGCAACGGCGCCTGGGTCACGCTGAACCTTTGACAACCCGCGCCGTCGCGACCAGATCGGCCAGCGCCTGGCCAAGCGGGCGCTCCGGGTCGGCCAGATCGAGCACGACGTTCATGTGATTGAGCCCCGGCTGCACCATCAGCCGGGCCCCTCGGCCGGACCGGCCCAGAAGCTTGTGCAGGCGCTGCGCCTGGTCGTGGAAAGGCGCGGTTTCCTCGGCCCCGTGCGCGATGATCCGGCCCGGTCCCGCGTGCTGGTGCGCGGTCAAGGGCGACCAGGCCCGCGCCTCGGAGACCGTCATCCGCGCCTCGTCCTTCAGGAAGCTGCCCGGAATGCCGGACAGGTCGTAGATCCCGCTCAGCAGCAGCAGCCCCGCAACCGGGGTCTCGGGCGCCACGCCATCCTCAGGCCCCGTCGCGGCCAGGTACGAGGCCAGATGCGCCCCGGCCGAATGTCCGCTGACCGTCAGCCGCGCCGGATCGGCCCCCAGTGCAGGGGCCCGCGCCGCAAGCCAGGCGGTGGCGCGGCGGACCTGGTCCACCAGCACCGGCAGCCGCGTGCCGGGCATCAGATCGTATTCCACGATGGCGGCAATGCCGCCGGCCGCCAGCACCGGGGCGGCCACACAGGTGTAGTCGGCCTTGTCGCCCGACCGCCAGTAGCCGCCGTGGACGAAGATGTGGATCGGCGCGCCCGAGCGCAGGTTGGGCGGCAGCAGGATGTCGATCCGCTCGCGGGCGCCGGGGCCGTAGGCGGAACCGGCCCAGATCATCGACCTTGCCGCAAGGGCCCGGCTGCGGGCGGCAATCTCGGCCGAGATCGCGTCGAAATCCGGCACGAAACTGCGGATGCGGTAGGGGTCCGGGCCTGCCATGCGACGTCCCCCGGGCTGCACGATGGGGTCAGAAATCAACTGCAAGATACTTGGCCTCCAGAAAATCGAGGATGCCGGTCACCCCGCCCTCGCGGCCAAGTCCGCTTTGCTTCACGCCGCCGAACGGGGCGGCCGGATCGGACATGAGCCCGCGGTTCACGCCGATCATCCCCGCCTCGATCCCGCGCGAGACGCGCAGCGCACGGGCAAGATCGCGCGAGTAGACATAGGCGGCAAGCCCGTATTCGGTGGTGTTCGCCAGACGGATCGCCTCGTCCTCGGTGCGGAAGCGGTAGACCGGGGCGACGGGACCGAAGATTTCCTCATGCGCGATCGGTGCCTCGGGCATAACATTCTCAAGGACGGTGGGCGGGTAGTAGAAGCCCTCACCCGGCGGGACCGCTCCACCCGTCACGATCCGGGCGCCGCGCGCGACCGCGTCGCTGACCAGCCGGTCGATCTTCTGCACGGACCGGCGGGTGATCATCGGGCCGCATTGCGTGGCCGGATCGGTGCCCGGACCCACCTTCAGCGCGGCCATCCGCGCGGCCAGGCCGGCGACGAAGGCGTCATGGATGCCCTCCTGCACGTAGAACCGGTTGGCGGCGGTGCAAGCCTCGCCAGCGTTGCGCATCTTGGCGACCATGGCCCCGTCCAGCGCGGCATCCAGATCGGCATCATCGAAGACCAGGAAGGGCGCGTTGCCGCCCAGTTCCATCGAACAGCTGACCACCGATCTGGCGGCCTCGGCCAACAATGTGCGGCCGACGCCGGTCGAGCCGGTGAACGACAGCTTGCGGACGCGCGGGTCGCCCAGGATGGCCGAGGTGACGGGGCCGGGCTGCGTTGTGGTGATGACGTTGATGACGCCGGGCGGCACGCCGCAGTCCGCAGCGATGCGCGCCATGGCATAGGCGGTCAGCGGCGTCTCCGAGGCGGGCTTCAGGATCACGGTGCATCCGGCGGCCAGCGCCGGGCCGATCTTGCGCGTCGCCATGGCGGCGGGAAAATTCCAGGGCGTGATCAGCAGACAGATGCCGATCGGCTCGTGGTCGACAAGAATGTTGTGCGACCCCGACGGGGTGCGGCGGAACTCGCCCGCAATCCGCGTCGCCTCTTCGGCATACCAGCGGAAGAATTCGGCCGCATAGGCCACCTCGCCCCGCGCATCCGACAGCGCCTTGCCGTTTTCCAGCGCGATCAGCCGTGCCAGGGCCTCGGCCTCTTCGGTCATCCGGGTGAACATCCGGCGCAGGATTTCCGACCGCTGGCGGTGCGGCGTCGCCCGCCAGCCTGCGGCGGCGGCATCGGCGGCGTCGACGGCCGCCAGTGCCGCGTCGATCCCCGCATCGGGAACCTCGGCGATGGGCAGGCCACGGGCCGGGTCGATCACCGGAATGCCCCCGCCGGGATGCCACTTGCCGCCGATCCACAGGCCCTGGGCGTGAAGCGCGGGATCGGCATAGTCGAGCGGGGCTGCGTCAAGCGTCATGGGCGGATCCTCAGGCAGGGGAACGGGCGAAGGCAAGGTCGCCGGCATAGGCGGCGCGCAGAAGCGCGCGCATGTCGGCGGGCGTGATGGGGCGCGGGTTGTTCTGCATCAGCCGGGCGATCCCCAGCGACTGCTCGGCCACCCAGTCCAGCCTGTCCTCGGCCAGGCCCAGGTCGCGCAGCGTGGCCGGGATGCCGATGCGCTGGAACAGGGCGGCGATGGCGGGGATCACCTGCTCGGCCTGCGACAATCCCATCGCGCGGGCGATCTCGGCCAGTTCCGGGCCGATGGCGGGGGCGTTCCAGGCCATGACATAGGGCATCAGGCAGGCGACGCCCGTGCCATGCGCGGTATGGGTCAGCGCGCCGATCGGATACTGGATCGCATGGGCCGCGGCGGTTCCCGCGACGCCGAAGGCAAGCCCGGCCAGCGTCGCGCCCAGCATCACTTTGCCCCGCGCCGTGGCATCCGTACCGTCGGTGCAGGCCTTCTCCAGCCCCTCGGACAGAAGCGCGATGGCGCGCAAGGCGAAATGATCTGAGGTGAGGTTCTTGCCCACGAAGACCCGCTCCTGCGCCAGCAGGGGGGTCGGGGTGCGGCGAATGGCGGTGAAGGCCTCAATGGCGTGGGTCAGCGCATCGGCGCCAGCAATCGCCGTCAGGCCGCGCGGGCAGGTCATCGTCAGCTCGGGGTCGCAGATTGCGGCCACCGGGATCAGATGGGGCGAGGAGATGCCAACCTTCAGCGTGCGCTCGGAATCCGACAGGACAGCGACCGGCGTCACCTCCGACCCGGTGCCCGCCGTCGTCGGCACCGCGATCAGCGGCAGGACCGGCCCGGGCACAAGGAACTCACCGAAATAATCCTGCGGTCGGCCGCCATGGGTCAGCAGCAGCGCCACGCATTTCGCCATGTCCAGACAGGACCCGCCGCCGATGCCGATGACCAGCTCAGGCGCGAAGCCCCGCTGCGCCTCGGCCGCCGCGATGGCCGAGGCGACGGGAACGTCGGGCAGCGTGCTGTCCTCGACCTGCAGCTCGAGGTCCGCGGCGCGCAACTCATCCATGAGCGCCAGGAAAGTGCCGTCCGACGACAGCCGGGTGTCGGTGACGATCAGCGCGCGCCGGCCCAGCTTTCGGGCCACGGCGGCCAGGACATGCCGCTGTCCGGGGCCGAACAGGATTTCGCGGGGGGACCGGATGGTGGCGAACGCTGTCATGGTTCCCTCGATGCTGCGTGATGGCGCGACGAATATCAGATCGTATAGGATAAACGATTTGACATCCGATAGGATATCTGCGACCGATGGCCGCGTGTCAAGCAGGGATCAATCGACGATGGCATTGGCGGCGGAACGGGAAGGTCGGCAGGTGTCCCTGCGTCCGGTCAGCATGGCGGATGGTGTCTATGACAACATCTACGAACGGCTCATGTCGCTCGACATCGCCCCGGGCGCCCGCATTGCCATCGATGTCCTGGCGCGCGAACTCGACATCTCGCAGACCCCCGTGCGCGAGGCGCTCAGCCGGCTGGAACGCGAAGGTCTGGTCCGCAAGGCGCATCTGATCGGTTATTCCGCCGCCCCCCAGCTGACCCGCAAGCAGTTCGACGACCTCTATGAATTCCGCCTTCTGCTGGAACCGCAAGGCGCCCGCATGGCGGCCCGGAACATGACGGCAGACGCGCTCGCCGGGCTAGAGGCCGCGGCCGCCGACATGCAGGACGGCAGCCCGCCGGTCGACCGCAACAGCCGATATTCGCGTTTTGCCCGAGCGGATGCGCAATTTCACGATGCCATCCTGCGGATCGCGGGCAACAATGTCATGCGGCAGGCCCTTTCGGGCCAGCATGTCCACCTGCACCTGTTCCGGCTGATGTTCCACGCCCGCGTCACGGTCGAGGCGCTCGACGAGCATGAAACCCTGCTCGTCGCCTTCCGCAACCGCGACCCCGAAGCCGCGGCGCAGGCGATGCACGACCATATCCAGCGGTCGCATGACCGGCTGATGCTGGCCTTCGACTAGGCCCGCACCCTTTCGCCCGGCCGGACACGTGCCGGGCAGCTGTCACCAAGGAGGAGAAAACGGATGGCTGGCAAGAAGATCCTGATGCTGACGGGCGAGTTCACCGAGGAATACGAAATCTTCGTGTTCCAGCAGGGGATGGAGGCCGTGGGCCACACCGTCCACGTCGTCTGCCCCGATAAGAAGGCGGGCGACAAGATCCAGACCAGCCTGCACGATTTCGAGGGGCACCAGACCTATATCGAGCGCTACGGCCATTTCGCCGATATCAACAAGACCTTTTCGGACGCTGAGAAGGAGCTGGACCAATACGATGCGGTCTATTGCGCTGGCGGCCGCGGGCCGGAATACATCCGCACCGACAGACGCGTGCAGGCCATGGTTCGTCACTTTCACGAGGCGAAGAAGCCGATCTTCACCATCTGCCACGGCGTGCAGATCCTGATCGCGGTCGATGGCGTGGTGCGCGGCAAGAAGGTCGCGGCCCTGGGCGCCTGTGAACCCGAAGTGATCTTGGCCGGCGGCACTTATATCGACGTCAAGCCGACCGAGGCCTATGTCGATGGCACGATGGTCTCGGCCAAGGGCTGGACGGGCCTTGCCGCCTTCATGCGCGAATGCCTGAACGTGCTGGGGACCAAGATCGTCCACAGCTAGGCCCGACGCCCCATAACCGGCCCGCACGGCTGCCCGCAATGAACGGGCGGCCGTCGCGCATTGAGCGCCCCGCCAGTTCGGCAGGATCGCCTGTGCGTGGCGGCGGGCTGCGCGGGCGCCCTAGATCGCCGCCGTCCAGACCCGGAACCGCCCTGCCCCGGTGACCTCGCGGGCGATGCCGCGGCTGACGAGCAGGGTGAGGTTGCGTTCGACCGCGGCGCGGCTGGCGCCGCTTTCGGTTTCGGCCTGCGGGGCCGAGACCATCAGGTGGCGGGCCAGGCAATCGAGCAGCAGGCGCGGCACCCGCCCGGACAGATCGGCCAGCGCCTCCCCGGCCCGCTCCTGCCAGCGCCGCAGCCGGTCGAGCTCCATCAGCCCGGCCAGCACGGCCTGATGCGCCCGGTCAGCCAGCCCGCGAACCGCCGCTGGGCGCTGCCCGTCGCCATCAGCGCCCCGAAGCCCGCCGCCGCCAGCGGCAGGAAGGCTTGAAGTGAATAGGCGGGATCAGTCGCAAGTCATGCCCGACGCGCAGAGCGATGTGTCCCAATAATGGCTTGTAGCGCAGGCCATCATCGCCGCGACGCAGGGCTCGTGCGCCTCCAAAAATTGCGTCAGCTTCGCGCGCGAGGCCACGCGGTTAAATAGAACCGCCCCGCCCCGATCCCCGGCGCAAACCTGAAAACGACGATTGGCGAGATCGATCGCGGCGACATTAACTTCTGACATGGGCTCCTGCCTCGAACGCGCCGTTGTGGCTTTGCAGGCACCATACGATGCCGGGCGAAGGCGGCATCCACCCCATCAGTTCCGACCGATGCTTCGCTTGGCTCACACACATCGCGTTCCTGACGGGGACAGCGCGTCTGCGTCGGCAGGCCACTGCCCGGAACACCAGCGATCTTTCGCCGCGCGTGACCGTTGGTCAGCCCAAGCCGCACCGCTTCGCGCCGAAATTCCGGCGGCGGTCTGTACCCGTTTTCCACAGAACACCTTTTGCTTCCTCTCTTGGTGCTCTCCACTTTTCCGGGGCAAGTCCAGCTTCGGTCAGTTTCCGCTGCTGCGAACTCGACGGGCGACAGCATGCAGTTATTCACATGCCTGCGCTTTGACTCAGAACTTTGTCTTTCCTGATCAACCGCGCGGACCAGCTATCTCGCGGATCATCGCAAGCGCGTCGGGCGCATCGATGCAACGTGCGATTTGATAGAGACTCTCAATCTCTCGCTGCGGCAGCACGGCCTGAAGCAACGAGCCGAATTTGGCCCGGATATCATCCCAGCTCAGGGGATTATCCGGATGCCCCTTCACGATGCGGGTGGACGCGCGCAGCACCTCGCCATCCTCCAGCGTGACCTCAAGATGCGCCTCAGCCGGCGGCTGGCCTGCCACGGGCTCAACTGTGATGCGGTCAAGCAGTCCGGTTACCCGCCTGTCCGCCAGCGTCGCCGGAACAAAGTCGGCCGGCAGCAGCCGGTAGCCATTCAGCCCCATCGCGACACAGAACGGCACGCTGAACTTGCATTCCAGCGGGGTCTTGGGAAACAGTTTTCCGGCGGTGATCAAGGCCGTGCTGTGGGTCTTGGCGTGAACCGCGCGGATGGCGCGCCCGGCCAGACGCTCTGACAGGCTGCGCGCCGCCTCGGTCGAGGCATGCGTCGCGCGGCACGAGGCGAAAAGCTTGAATCCATTGCCCAGAATCTCCCATTTCGTGCCGAAATCATCCAGCTCGGGCACGATGGCCGACCCGTCCTGGATGAAGGCCGACAGCCAGCCGCCCTCACGCTCATAAAGCATGTGCGCGGCCTCGTAGCCTTCGGCGGCATATTGCGCGGCCATGATGCCGTCCATCGCGGCCTTTCCCGAATGGAAGGGCTTGGAATGGCTGCCGAACGACCCGAGCAACCCGCCCATCGTGGTGGCGGCATTTCCAAGCGCCGATTCCACCTGATCGCGCGTAAGGCCCAGCAGAACCGAAGCGGCGGCGGCGGCGCCCGCCCGGCCGACCACGGATGTCGGATGAAATCCCTTGCGCTGCAGGGTGCGGCCGACGCCATCTGGCGCCCCCCCATTGCCCAGCTTGGCCATGACCTCGTAGCCGGTGATGAAGGCCCCCATCATCGCCGATCCCGAAATGCCCCGCTCTTCCGACAGGGCAAGCGTCGCCGACCAGACCGGGCCTGACGGATGCCCGGCGCCGGCGGGATGCGTGTCGTCGTAATCCTGCGAATGGGTCGCCGTGCCATTGACCAGCGCGGCAAGGGCCGGGGCCGTGCGATATTCGCCAAAGACGGTCGCCTGACCGGGGGCATTCCAGCGCCGCACGGCTGCCGAAGCGGACCGGACCGGCGCATCCCCCATCGAGCCGACGGTCACTCCAAGATAGTCGACAAAGGCCATCCGCGCCGCTTCCAGAACTTCGGGCGGATAGCTTCGCCCTTCGGTGCCGGTGATAAACGCCGACAGAAGCTCGCCGCGGCTTGTGCCGGTCTGGATGGAATGGGGCGCGTTCATCACTATCTCCTCGGTCTCGCATTTGCGGGGCGCGGGTGCCCTGCTGGTTCGGTGCAGGCGTCAGCCGACGCGGATCAGGCGGTGGCGCTCTCCGGGGTCAGCCGGGCGGTCAACGCCGCGACCTTGCCCCCCGCGAAAGCATCGGCGCGGATGTCGGAAAGAAGGCTTGCCGCCTTGGCCTGCCCGAAAACCGAACCGGCATTTTCCAGAAACTTCTGGCCGATCTCGTCATCGCCCAGGGGATTTTCTGCCTCGCCCTTCGGATCCCGGATCCGCCGTTCCAGAACGGTCGCATCGTCCAGTGTCAGCCGCACCACCGCGGTGCGCCGGGCAGGATATTCGGCGTCGCATTCGGCATCGGTGAAGACCCGTGTACGGGCAAGCAGCCGCTGCATGTCGGGCGCATCGAAGCCCGCGGGGTCGAACTGCGCCACGCCGGGATGCCCGTGCAGCAGCGTGGTCGCGATGGCGCAGGGCGCACTCATCTGCGCGTCCAGCAGGGTTTGCGCGGTCACATGTTCATGCCCGCTGACACCCGGGCCATAAAGCCCGATCTCGATGCTAGAAACCCGTTCGGGCGCGATGGAATGTTCGGCCTTCAGGGCCAGAGTCGCGTCGATCGCCGCCTGGAAATGCCGGCAGCAGGGATAGGGCTTGAAG
This sequence comes from Neotabrizicola paludis, assembly GCF_044142105.1. Classification (NCBI taxonomy): domain Bacteria; kingdom Pseudomonadati; phylum Pseudomonadota; class Alphaproteobacteria; order Rhodobacterales; family Paracoccaceae; genus Neotabrizicola; species Neotabrizicola paludis. Next base: position 162,535 of record NZ_JBGTYM010000003.1, on the reverse strand, counting down.
TAGACCTGCGGAAATTCCCAGTCCTGTCCCAGCCCCCGCACAAGCCGGTCGGCCTTGCCCCGACCGGCCGCCATGGCGCGGAACAGCCCGTTCCGGCCCTCGAACACCGCCTGCGCGCCGGTGACACCGCGGCGCGCCAGTTCCGCGCAGAGGATGCCGTCGCGCGCCGCCTTGCCAAGGTGCAACCGCTTCACATCGGCCCCGTCATACAGATATTCGCGGATCCCGCCCGCGAAACTGCCGGCCAGTCCGAAGCCTTGGGCAATGGTCGCGGCATCAAGCCCCATCAGCCGCCCCGCTGCCGCAACCGCCCCGAAAACGCCCGCGACCGAGGAATTGTGCCAGCCCTGGCCGGCCGAGGTCGGATGGATCGAGGCGGCGATCCGCAGCATGACTTCGTATCCGGCCACCACGGCTTCCGCAAAGGCCAGCCAGTCACTGCCTTCGGCTTCCGCCACGGCCAGCGCGGTCGAGAAGATCACCCCACCGGGATGGGCCGACCCCTCGCGATGGCCATCGTCGAAATCCAGCGCATGGGCTGCGGTTCCATTGGCAAAGGCCGCGTCCTGAACCGACGCACGCTGCGCCGTGCCGATCAGGGTCGCGACCGGCCGGCCGGCCTGCGCCTCGGCAAGCGCGCGTACCGCCACCGCGGGCGGCTGCGACAGGCCGGCCGCCACCACGGCCAGATAATCGACCAGCGCGCGGCGGAAGGCGAGGTGAACCGATTGCGGAAGGTCTGCCCAGGAAATCGCCGCCGCATGGTCTGCCAGAACCTGCGACAGCGCAGGGGCTGCGTTCATGTCCGGATCGTGTTTCATCATTCCCCTGCCAACGGTCAGATCCAGATGTTCGGCAGGCTGTCCAGCGCATAGCCGCTGCGGAACGGCTTTACCTGCCCGTTATTCGGATCAAAGACATGGCGGTCGATCTGGCCGATATTGCCGCCATAGAGATGGATCGAGATCGAGGTCCTGTCCTTCCAGGCGTTGCGCACGCGATGGACATCGCCGATGGTCGGCGAAACCGCATCCAGCCCGCCGGGTTCAAGCATTTCCTCCTCGGCCTGCGGGCGCCAGATGCCGTCGATCAACGCATATTTCTGTGCCTGCTCGGCCCCTTCCAGAACGCCGATCAGCCCCCAGGTCGTATGGTCGTGAACCGGCGTCTGCTGGCCCGGCCCCCAGACGAAGCTGACCAGCGAAAACCGCTGCAGCGGGTCGCAGTACAGAAGATATTGCTGATAGCGTTCGAGGCTGGGTTGCGCATAGGCGCGCGGAAGCCAGTCGGGGCGGCGGATCAGGTCGGCCATCAGCGGCGTCGCCTCGCGGAAAAGCCGGGCCTCTTCGCTTTCCCGGTCGGAAAGCCGGGTCATCTCGACGACGAAATCGCGCAGGGGATTGGGGGTCATGACGCGGCCACCCGACTTCCCCGCGTGCCCGTCGCGGTTTGGATTTCGCCAAGAACCTCATCCGTATGGTCGCCCAGGCCCGGCGGGCCGCGCCGCACCGGGGTTGGCTGGCCGTCGAACAGCACGGGATTGCCGAAGGTCCGGGTCCGCGCCCCCGAAGGCAGGTCGATTTCGCTGACCCAGCCCATCGCCGTCACCTGCGGGTCTTCCAGCGCGGCGGCGTAGTCGTTGATCGGAGCACAGGGCACGCCTGCGGCCCGAAAGGCGCCGAGCCAGTCTTCACTGCTGCGCGTCACGAAAATCTCTTCCAGCACTTCAAGCAGCGCATCCTGATTCTTCGCCCGCAGCGAGACGCTGCTGAACCGGTCATCCGCGCGCAGGGCCGGGCGACCGACAACCTCGCAGACCAGCGACCACAACGTGTCATTCCCCGCCGCCATCACAAAGTGACCATCCTTCGAACGGAATGCCCGGTAGGGGGCGTTGCGGGGATGGGCCGAGCCCAGCTTTTGCGGAATCTGGCCTGTGCCGAAGAATTCCGAAGTCTGCAGCGCCGCCACCCCCAGCGTCGCGCCCATCAGCGAGACGTCGATATGACAGCCCGTTCCGCCCGCAGCCACCTGCCGCAGCGCCGCGGCGATGGAAAAGGCCGCATAAAGCCCGGTCGAGAAATCCGAAATCGGCACGCCGCATTTCACCGGCGCCCCGCCCGGCTCGCCCGTCACGCTCATGACGCCGGCCATGGCCTGGATCGAGACGTCGAAGCCGCCTTCACGGGCCCGCGGGCCCTTCTGCCCGAAGCCCGAGATCGAGCAGTAGACCAGCCCCGGATGCAGCGCATGCAGCCGGTCGAAGCCCAGACCCAGCCGTGCCATGACGCCGGGCCGGTTGTTTTCGACCAGCACATCCGCCTGCGCACAAAGATCCAGCGCCGCCGCCTGCCCCGCAGCGGTCTTCAGATCAAGGACGACAGACCGCTTGTTGCGGTTGAGCGAGGCGAAGTTCTCGCTGAAGCCGCCGGTCAGGGGGGGCCAGCTGCGCATCGCATCTCCGCCGGCCGGGCTTTCGATCTTGATCACGTCGGCGCCAAGGTCGGCCAGCAACATCCCGCAGAACGGCCCCGCCGCGATCTGGCAGAATTCCACGACACGAATGTCGGCAAGCGGTTGAAGCGCGGGCATTGTCATCATCATTCCGTCAATGAGAATTCGGGATCAGGGTTTCGCCCGCAGGTCTTGCAGCGAAACCCTGCATTTCAGTGGCTGATGCCCAGGGCCTTCACCATGGACGCATAAGCTTCGGACTCCTCGGCGAAGAATGCCTTGGTCGCCGCGCCGTCGCGATAGGTGTCGACCATGTATTCCTCGGCCAGAACCTTCTTCCATTCGTCGCTCTGGGTGATCTTGTGGATCGCTTCGGCCCAGAAAGCGGCCTGTTCCGGCGTCAAATCGGCCGGCGCGATGACGCCACGCCAGGCCGCAACCTCGGCGTTTACGCCCAGTTCGCGCCAGGTGGGCACATCGGCCATTGCCCCGGGCAGCCGTTCTGCTGCGGCGACGGCCAGAAAGCGCAGATCGCCGGATTCGCGGAAGGGCAGCAGCGACCGCGCCGTCGTGACCACCACATCAATGTGACCGCCCAGCGTCGCCGTGACGCCTTCGGCCGAGGAATCGAAGGCAACGGTCTTCAGCTTGGTGAGATCGACGCCTGCCTCTTGCGCAAGCTGCATTACGGAAGCGTGGTTGACTGTCCCCAGGCCGCTCGAGACAGAGAAGCTGATTGAATCCGGCGCCTCGCGCAGCATGTTCAGCAAGGTCGCGCCGTCGGTGATCTTGGAATCCGCGCGCACGGCGAACACCATGTTTTCCTCGAACAGCGTCGCGATCGGGGTGAAATCTTCGTATTTGATCGGGCTGCGCCCAAGGATCACATTGGCGATCAGCGGCGTGTTGACGATCTGGATGTAATAGGGGCTTCCCGTGTGCTGCTGCGTATAGGCCAGCGCCACCGCATGCCCGCCGCCGGGCTTGTTGTTGACGATGCTTGCCTGCGGGATCAGGCCTTCCTTGACCAGCAGGTCATGCACAAGCCGCGCCGTGAAATCCATCGACCCGCCCGGCGCCACGCCGACAACGACCTCGACCGGCTGGTCCGGCGCCCATTCTTGCGCAAGGGCAGGTACACCCGCCGCCAAAGCAAGGGCCAGCCCCAGAGGGGCAACGAGGCGCCTTATCTGCATTTTCATATCTGTTCCTCCCAAGGTGAACGGCTTTGCCGCCCTGTTGTTTTCGCTGTGGGGCTGGAAAGTCCGCTTCAATCCGAAAGTCGGAAAAGCGGTCTCGTTCAGCCTTTCGACCGGCGCCTCCCCACGCCAGTCGCCCGAATGTCGTGCTATATATTGGCACGCAGTCTCGTAAATTGATTATCGTGCCGCCACTCCCGCGGTGTCAACATCGCCTTGCTTCAGAAGTGGGGTATATAATATCTATAGAAAACAATTCCATATCGCGCCGCGGTGGGAGAAGAACTTCGGTAGTGGTTGCGCGGAGGCGTGCTAAATATTAGAACTAGGTGCCATAATATGGCCTATGGGAATCATAATCCGTGGACTCGACACTCTTGAAGGGCCTTCGGGTACTGGAGGCCGTAGCCCAAGCCAGCGGGCCGGTCGGCGCGACCGAGCTGGCAAAGACCCTCGACATGACCAAAAGCAACGCGCATCGCGTCCTCAAGACACTGGAGGCCGCGGGCTATCTGCGCCGGAATAACCTTACCGGGAAATACGGGCTGAGCGTCCGCCTGTGGGAATTGGGCCAGCGGGCGATTGCGGGTGTCAGCGTGAAGGTCGAGGCGCAGGACAGCATGGCCTGGCTTGCGGCCGAAACCCATGAGACCGTCCATCTCTCGGTCCTGGACGCCGATGAGGTGATCTATCTCGACAAGATCGAAAGCTCGGAACCCGTGCGCGCCTATACGACCGTCGGGGGGCGGGCACCGGCCTATGCTGTGGCGACGGGAAAGGCGCTTCTCGCCTGGCAAGGGCCCGAGCTTATCGAGGCCGTGGCCACCAGCCTGAAGCGTCACACCGCGACCACGCTGGCGGACCCCATTTTGCTTGGCCTGGAACTTGCCCGCATCCGCGAACAGGGCTTTGCCGTCAATCTGGGAGAATGGCGGGAAAGCGTCGGCGGGATCGCCGCGCCGATCCGCAGTGCGGACGGGCGCGTCGATGCGGCTATCGGCATCTCAGGGCCGCGCCAGCGCATCACGCCCGAACGGATCGCCACTTTTGCAACGCTCGTGATCCGCGCCGCCGCCGAGATTTCGCTGCGTCTGGGCTATCGGGAACGGATCTAGAAAATGGATTTCGCAAGAGTTGAACACCACGGCGCAGTCGCAACCATCACGCTGAACAAGCCGGAAAGGGGCAATGCGCTGTGCCTGCAGATGGTCGAGGAGCTGATCAGTTGCCTTGCGCAAGCACAATCCACATCGCGCCTTGTGGTCTTTCGCGGCGAAGGGCGCAACTTCTGTGCCGGGCTGGACCTGTCGGCGCTGGACGGGGAAACCGACGCAACCCTGTTGCTGCGCTTCGTCCGCATCGAGACGCTTCGCAATTCGATCGAAACCAGCCCGGTTGAAACCCTTTGTGTTGGGCAAGGCGCTGCCTACGGCGCCGGGGCCGATCTTTTCGCGGCCTGCGACCACCGGCTCTGCCTTGCCGACACACGCTTTGCCTTCCCGGGTGTAGCCTTCGGCATTGTCCTTGGCACAAGCCGCCTGGCATCACTGGTCGGCGCGCCGGCGGCGCAATCCATCCTTCTGGCGCGCAGGACGGTCGGGGCCGACCAGGCGATGTCGATCGGCCTGGCAACGGACCATGTCGAGTCGCAGAATGCCGCCATGGACCGGGTTGCCGAACTTGCCGCAAATGCCGGGCGGCTGCCGGCTGACGCGGTCGCGCGCCTGCGGCAGGTGATACGTCAGGACCGGTCGGACGCGGACCTTGCCGCGCTGACACGGTCCGCGAGCGCTCCGGGGCTGCGCGACCGGATTCAGGCCTATAGCGCGACGTTGAAATCGGCGGCCCCACTTTCGGCAGGAGGGGTCAGTGTGCCCGGCTGATCGCTCTCCAGTGGCGGGCGAGGGGCCCGGATTGATCCGGTTTCAATATCAAACTGGCCAAATGTTGCATTTGCCGGATTACTCCCGGCCTTATATGCCGACCACGACATCTTTCTGACGCGGAAAACACCATGCAAGACTTGTCGCCGCCATCCACCACGGTCGTAGAAGCCGCGCTTGCTGAACTCGGGGCCCTGTTCGGCACCCGGTTGAGCCGCGCTCTGGCCGTGCGCCAGCAGCATGCGCAGGACATGAGCTGGCACGCCGCTCCGCCGCCGGATGCTGTGGTCTTCGTGAAATCCACCTCCGAGGTGCAAGCGGTGATGCGGATCTGCCATCACCATCGGATTCCCGTCATCGCCTTTGGCGCCGGATCATCGCTGGAAGGCCATATTCACGCGCCATGTGGAGGCATCAGTCTTGATCTGTCAGGCATGGACAGGATCCTTGTGGTCAACGCCGAGGATCTGGACGTTACGGTCGAGGCCGGCGTGACGCGCGCGGCGCTGAATACCCATCTGCGCGACACGGGTCTGTTCTTCCCCATCGACCCCGGCGCGAATGCCACTATCGGCGGAATGGCCGCCACCCGCGCCTCGGGCACCAATGCGGTGCGCTACGGCACGATGGCGACCAATATCCTGGCGCTTGAGGTGGTTCTGCCCGATGGCAGGCTGATCCGTACCGGCACGCGGGCGCGCAAATCGGCGGCGGGCTATGACCTGACGCATCTCTTCGTGGGTTCGGAAGGCACGCTGGGCATCATCACCGCCGTCACCCTGCGGCTTTACGGCATCCCCGAGACGATCTCGGCCGCGGTCTGCGCCTTTAGCAGCCTGGAAGGCGCGGTGCAGGCGACGATCATGGCGATCCAGATCGGCATCCCAATGGCGCGGATCGAGCTTCTGGACGAAATCCAGGTCGCTGCGGTGAACAAGGATTCAAATCTGGGCCTGCCCGAGGTTGCAACGCTGTTCGTGGAATTCCACGGCTCGCCCGAGGGCGTGGCCGAGCAGGTGCGGCTGTTCGGCGAACTGGCCGAGGTCAATGGCGGCCAAGGCTTCCGCTGGGCCACCGCGACCGAAGAACGAAACGCGCTGTGGAAAGCCCGGCACCATGCGCTTTTCGCGGCCAAGGGGCTGCGGCCGGGCTGTGAGGTCTTCATCTCGGATGTCTGCGTGCCGATCTCGGCCATGGCGGGCGTGATTTTCGAGGTGCAGCGCGACATCCGCGACAATAGCCTGACCGCGCCGATTTTGGGCCATGTCGGCGACGGCAATTTCCACGTCCTGTTCCTGATGGACCCCGCCGATGCCGATGAGATCGCCCGGATCAAGGCGGTCAACGGGCGGATGATCGACCGGGCGCTTGCCGTCGGCGGAACCTGCACGGGCGAGCATGGCGTGGGCGTGGGCAAGAAGGCCTATCTGCGCAAGGAGCAGGGCGAGGCGGTGGATCTGATGGTGGCGATCAAGGCGGCGATCGACCCCCGCGGGATCATGAACCCCGGCAAGATCTTCGACCCCGCCCCCTGAGCCACGGCCCGGCCTAGGAGTCGGGCTGCCAGGTGCCGATCAGCATCTTCATGAACCGCTCGGCTGCCGGTGACAGCGTGACACTGCGGCGTTTGAGAATGCCGATTGTCCGGGTGACCTCGGGTTGTCCAATCGGAATCGCCGCTAGGAACGGGTGATCGCCCTGCGGCATTGCCAGCCGAGGCAGCACCGCGATACCCAGGCCCGCCTCGACCAGGCCAAGCGAGGTGGACAGGTGGGTCACTTCATAGGTCCAGGGCAGGTTCTGGTTTGATTTGGCCAAAGCAGAATCCAGCAGCGTGCGATTTGCCGAAGACCGATGAACCGAAATCAACGGGCACCGCTGCAGGTCGGCCCAGGTGACCTCGGGCGCGCTGGCAAGCCTGTGATCCTTGCGTGCTGCAAGAACGAACGGGTCCTCGATCAGGCGGATGAAATCCAGATCGGGGTCGGTGTTGCCCATGAAATTGATGCCGAACTCGACCTCGCCCCGCGCGACCGCCTGAACCCCCTGCGTTGCCGGAAGATCCATTATCGAGAAGCGGACCTGTGGGAACTCCTCGGAGAAGCGGCGGATCACCGAAGGCAGAAAATAGAACGCCGCCGTTGGGATGCAGGCCATGTTGATGATCGCAGCACGCTGAGATCGCGTGTCGCGCGACGCGAAAAGCGAACCGTCGAATTCTTCCAGCATGCGCCGTACCAGAGGAACAAGCTCCATCCCCATGGCGGTCGTGGTGACGTGGCGCGTCGAGCGATCCAGAAGCGCCCCGCCGATGGTCTGCTCCAGTTTCTGGATACGCCGGCTCAGCGCCGGCTGCGACATGTTCAGCGCGTCTGCCGCGCGATGGAAGTTTCCCAGCTCGACCACCATGAGAAATGACCTGAGGTCGAGGATTTCGCAATTGATGCGCAACTTGGATCACTCCCGAGATTCTTTGCATTTCAAATATTAGTCGATTTACGGAATGCTTCAATCAAAGGAATTGATGCGATTTGCGCATCAGAATTGTTGCAGCTTGCATTGGTAAGCAGAAGGTCAGTCAAATGAACGATCAATCGGGGATCCCGTGCGTTATGATGCGTGGCGGGACGTCGCGCGGCCCCTTTTTCTTGGCCCAGGATCTGCCCGACGATCCCTCCCTGCGTGACGAGATCCTGATTGCCGCCTTGGGCGCGGGACACCCGCTTCAGATCGACGGCATCGGCGGCGGAAATGCGGTGACCAGCAAGGTCGCAATCGTCTCGCGCTCGACCCGGCCAGGGGCGGATGTGGACTATCTTTTCGCCCAGGTCTCGGTCGCAAAACGGCTGGTCGATACCTCCCCCAATTGCGGAAACATGCTGTCGGCGGTCGGTCCCTTTGCGATCGAGGCTGGGCTTATCCCGATCATGGATCCCGTCACGCTGGTGCGGATCTACAATGTGAACACCCGGACGATGGTCGAGGCCGAGGTTCAGACGCCAGGTGGCATTGTCACCTACGGCGGCGAGGCGAAGATCGACGGTGTGCCGGGCACGGCGGCGCCGGTGATGCTGTCCTTCCTGGACGCATCGGCCCAGGCGCAGGACACGATGTTCCCGACCGGCCAGACGCTGGACCGCATCGATGGAATCGACGCGACCTGCATCAACGCTGCCATGCCGATGATGGTGCTGCGGGCCGCCGATCTGGGCGTGACCGGCCATGAAACCGCGGCCGAGCTGAATGCGAATGCCGGTCTTCTGGCCCGGCTGGAAGAGTTGCGCCGCGAGGCGGGGCGCCGGATGGGGCTGGGCGATGTGTCCGAAAAGGTGGTGCCAAAGCCGGTGCTGATCGCGCCGCCCGCGGGCGAAGGCGACCTGGCGGTGCGCTATTTCATGCCGGCAACCTGCCATCCCACCCTGGCCACCACGGGCGCCATCGGGCTTGCGACCGCGGGCACCGTTTCGGGCACGCTGGTCGAACAGTTGATCGGACTGCGCACGCCGCCTTCGGTGGTGGTGTTCGAACATCCGATGGGCCGCATGGACGTGGGCATGCGCCGGCGCGGCGACCGGACCGTGGCCAGCCTGCTGCGCACCGCGCGCCGACTGTTCGAGGGCCGCATCCTGGTGCCAGCCAAGCTAGGGAACGCACAAAACCCCTTCATGGGGACCAAGCTCGAGAAGGAAACGCCTGTCTCGGCATGAATCTATGGAATGGCCCCGAGGAGGAGGATGCCTGAAAAGGTGCCCCTGCAAGCCAGGACGAAGGGAGGAACGATGACTGATATCAAGACGGCATCTTTTGCCGCAGCTGAGAATATTCTGGATCTCGCGAAAAGCGATTTCCCGGACGAGGCGCGTGATCGTGCCTTGATGGCCATCATCGATACGCTTGGCGTGACGCTTGCCGGCGCGGCACATGAAGGCCATGGCATGCTGTCGCGGGCTGTCCTCCCTGGTGCGGGCGATGGCCCCTCCGCCGTTCTGGGGGGAACGCGCCGATTGGGCGTGCTTGACGCGGCCCTGCTGAACGGCGCCGCGGCACATATGCTGGACTATGATGACAGCAATTCGCATCTCTTCGGCCATGTCTCGGTCGCGGTCCTGCCCGCGCTGCTGGCCCTGGCCGAAAAGCAGAAAGCCAGTGGCACGCAGCTGATCCATGCCTTCCTCTGCGGCTTCGAAACCGCCGCCCGCTTCGGCAACACGGTCAGCAAGTTCCAGTATACCAACGGCTGGCATCCGACGACCACGGTGGGCATCTTCGGGGCCGTGGCGGCCTGTGGCGTTCTGGCCGGTCTTGACCGGCATCAGATGGCCATGGCCATCGGCATAGCGACGCATCTCGCATCCGGCGTGAAATCGAATTTCGGATCGATGACCAAACCCCTCGGCGTCGGCAATGCCAATCGCAATGCGCTGATGGCAGTGCTGCTGGCGAAGGAAGGCTTCAGCTCGGGCGAGACATCGCTGGAACATCACCACGGCTATTTTAACGCCTATAACCGCGGGATGGAAAATGTCGATCTCGATGCGCTGGTTCAACCCTGGGCGGGCAGCGAGTTGAAGATCCTCGACCGCAAGAAGGGCATCAAGCAGAAGCGCTATCCCTGCTGCTACGCCACGGCTCCCGGGCTGGACGGCATTCTCGACCTGCGCGAGGAACATAGCCTGACCCCTGCCGATATCGAGTCCATCGAAGTCGCGGTACATCCGATCCGTTTCCCGCACATCAACGTGCCCGCCCCCGCGACACCACTGGCCGCAAAATTCTCGATGACCTACTGCGCCGCCCGCGCAATTGTCGCCGGCCAAATCATGATGAGCGACTTCGACGATGGACCGGCCTTCACGGACGGCGAAGCCCGCGCGCTCATGGCCCGAAGCCGCCTTGTGCGCTATGACCGCGAGAATCCAAGCGGTGCGGATGTGACCATTGTCACCAAGGATGGCCGCACCCTGACCCGCTATGTTGAGGCGGCGATGGGGTCGACCTATGACCACCCGATGACGCCCGATATGGTGCGCGAGAAGTTCCTGGATTGCGCGGGGCTTGTCTCCGGGGCCGATGGCGCAGGGGCCCTGTGGGATGCACTTCTGGCCCTGCCGAAAGCTGCAGATCTTTCAGTCCTGACCTCCCAGATGATGCAGCGCAAGGCTGCCCCCAAGATCCTGGCCAGTGCTCATGGTTAACGTCATCCTCGCCGTCGTCGCGATCGTGATCGCCTTGATCTACTGGTTCGGCATCGCCGCCATCCCCTCCATGATGTTCGGCGATGTCCTTGGTCCAACCGCCTATCCGCACCTTCTGATGATCATGCTCGTCGGCGTTGCAGGTCTGCTTCTGGTCGAAGGCCTTCGTGAAAAAGACTGGGCACCAGCCCGGGCCAATTTCCGAAGCTTTCTGCGCGAGGACGGTTTGACCTTTGCTCTGGCCGCGGGCGCGATCCTCGCTTTCTTCCTGCTGTTCAGGCCGCTGGGTTACCTTCTGTCGACGCTGATCTTCCTGCTCGTCTCGATGCTGGTCCTCTATCGCGGCCCGCGATGGGTTCCTGTCGTGGTCACGCTGGGTTTCTGCGCTGCGAGCTATTTCATTTTCGTCCACGCTTTCGGAACGCAGCTGCCTCGCGGCTTGCTGGCATTCTGAGGGAGGAAACCAGATGCTTCCCTACGAACACATCCTCAACGGCTTTGCGGTCGCGTTCCAGTTCCACAACCTGGGTTTTGCCCTGCTTGGCTGCATCCTTGGCACATTGGTCGGCGTGCTGCCCGGCCTTGGCCCCGCCGCCGGAATGGCGCTCCTGCTACCGCTGACCTTCGGCATGGACCCCACCACCGCGCTCATCATGCTAGCCGGCATGTATTACGGCGCCATGTATGGCGGTTCGACCACCTCGATCCTGATCAACACCCCTGGCGAGGCCTCGTCCGTAATGACGGCGATCGACGGCTACCAGATGGCCAAGAACGGCCGTGCGGGAGCGGCGCTGGCGGTTTCCGCTATCGCCTCGGTCATCGCTGGCACGTTCAGCGTGATCGCGCTGACGCTGATGGCAGTGCCGCTGGCGCGGTTCGGGCTGAAGTTCGGTCCGGCCGAGCATTTTGCCATCCTGATCTTCTCGATGGCTGCGGTTTCGAGTCTGACCGGCAAATCGGTGGCGCGCGGCCTGTTCTCGATGGTGATCGGTCTCATGATCGCCACCATCGGCATAGACCTGCAAAGCGGCATGCCACGCTTTACAGGCGGCAATCTGGAACTGCAGGACGGCATCAGCTTCCTGGTTGCCGCAGTCGGTTTCTTCGCCATCGCCGAAGTGCTGGTCAACATCGAGGAACACCTGCGCGGCAATTCCACCGTGCTGGCGATCAAGGGTCGGCTGTGGCTGACAGCCGAAGAGTGGCGGCGTTCCTATATGCCGATCATCCGCGGCACGCTGATCGGCTTCTTCAAGGGCGTCATTCCGGGCGGCGGGGCCACGATCTCGACCATGCTCAGCTATTCGCTGGAACGCTCGATCCACAAGGAGAAGGAAAAGTTCGGGACCGGTATGATCGAGGGCGTCGCCGGACCCGAGGCCGCGAACAATGCCGCGGTGGGTGGCCATATGGTGCCCCTGCTGGCACTTGGAATTCCCACCGGCACCACGACGGCGATCCTGCTGGGCGCCTTCATCATCTTCGGCATCCAGCCCGGGCCGCTGCTGTTCACCCGCAACCCAGATGTGGTCTGGGGGCTGATCGGGTCGATGTATATCGGCAACCTGATGCTCTTCGTGCTGAACCTGCCGCTGATCGCGCTGTTCGTCCGCGTGCTGCACACGCCGACCGGCATCCTTCTGCCGCTGATCCTGGTGATCGCCTCAATCGGGGTCTATTCGATCGACAATTCGGCGCAGGACCTGCTGCTGACCTGGTGCTTCGGCATCGCGGGCTATGTCTTCAAGAAATGCGACATCCCGATCGCGCCGCTGATCCTGGCGATGGTTCTGGGCGGCAAGATGGAACAGTCGTTCCGCCAGTCGATGACGCTCTCGGGCGGTGACCCCACCATCCTGGTGTCCAGCTGGATTGCCATCCTGTTCCTTGTTCTGGCGACGGCCATGGTCCTTGGCCCCATCGTTCTGCGCCTGCTGCGCCGTCGGCGCAAGCCGCAGGAAATTCCCGCGCAGTGAAAGACTTATTTAGGAGGAAACCTATGACCAAATTGACCGCGACCCACACCCGCCGTGCCTTCCTGGGCACGTCAACTCTCGCCCTGGCGGCAACGGCACTGCCTCGCATGGCCACGGCACAGGACAGCTGGAAACCCGAGCATGCCGTCGAGATCGTCGTCGGTGTCGCGCCGGGCGGAGCACAGGATCGCACGGCGCGCGACGTCGAAGCCAATCTGAAGGCGATCGGCGCAATTCCGAATGACAGCATTACCGTTAACAAGCCCGGTGGCGGCCATTCCGTCGCGCTGGCCTATACGATCAGCCATGCTGGCGACGCCCACTACCTGCAGGCTATCGGCGGAGTCATGTTGTCGAACAACATCCTTGGACGCAGCCCGCAGAAGTATACCGACGTGACCCCCATCGCGATGCTGTTCAACGAACAGATGGCATTTGCCGTTGCGAAGGACAGCAAGATCACCGACGCCAAGACGCTTCTCGACATGCTTGCCGCAGATCCGGCTTCGGTGTCCTTCTCGATCTCAAGCGGGATCGGCACGACGAACCACATCTCGGCCCTGTTGGTGGCCAAGGCTGCGGGCGCCGATGTCACCAAGCTGAAGGCCGTCGCTTTCGACAGCTCTGCCGAAGGCGTCACGGCAACCCTTGGCGGCCATGTCGATGTCGCGATCACCACGCCCTTCGCGCTGGATCCTTTCGTCGAATCTGGCGAGCTGCGTTACATCGCGGTGGCCAGTGACGAACGCGGCAGTGGTCTGCTGGCCGACACGCCGACGTGGAAGGAACTGGGTGTCGACGCTGTTGTCTACGCCTGGCGATCGGTCATCGCCCCTCCGGGCCTGACAGAAGCGCAGATCGCCTATTGGGACAAATCCTTCGGCGAACTTCAGGCCTCGCAGGCCTGGCAGGACATGCTGGCGAAGGAAAATCTTGTGGCATCGCCTTTGGACAGCAAGGCTTTCGCAGCTTTCCTGGACAAGGAGAACGCCCGCTACACCGAGCTTCTGGCGAATGCAACCGAGCCGGTGAAGAACTGACCCCTGCCCTCCCTGACAAGTGCTGCGGATCTTTGGGTCCGCAGTTCTCTCTCTTGCGAAAGTCCCTGTCATGACCCAGCCCGCGCCCTCTGCTTCCACACCGACCCGCGGCGAACAACTTGTCGATTTCATCTCTGCCGGACACGGAAGGGTCTATCCTCCCGAAGTCCTGGATGCCGCCCGTAAGGCCTTCGTCGACTATCTGGGGGTGACGCTGGGCGCGATGAACGATCCGCCGGTTCGCGCCGTCTCGGCGGCGATCCGCCGCTGGAACGCGCCGGGCAAGGCGACCGTCTTCCACAGCTATACAACCGCGCCGGCCCTGGCCGCGCTGGTGAACGGCACCGCCACCCATTCGCAGGATTACGACGATACCCATCCCCTGGGCGCGGGCCATCCCTCGGGCCCGGTCTGGTCGGCGACGCTGGCCATGGCGCAGGAGCTGGGCCTGTCGGGCGGCGCGATGATCGGCGCCTATATCACCGGCTATGAGGTGATGGCCAAGCTTGGCAATGGCGGGCCGAACGGCGTCGGCCGGGCGCTGCAACGCAACGGCTTTCACCCGACCTCGGTCGTGGGCCGCGCCGGGGCCGCCTCGTCGACGGCCGTGCTTCTGGGGCTGACGCCGCATCAGACCGGCTCGGCACTGGGCAATGCCGCGACCACGATGGGCGGACTGGTCGGATCCTTCGGCACCCATTCGAAACCCTTCCATGCCGGCAAGGCCGCAATGGACGGGATCATGGCCGCGCAATATGCCGCCGAAGGCTATGAGGCGGCGCAGACGCTGTACGAGATCAAGGGCGGCTGGCTGTCAGCGATGATCCAGGATGCCTCGGGCGATATCCCGACCCTGGACGATTTCGGCACGCGCTGGGAAATCCTGGGCAACGGCTTCAAGCTGTTCGCCTCGTGCCGGGCCACCCATGCCTCGACCGAAACCGCCCGCAGCCTGGCCGACAAGGTCAAGGGCCGGGCGATCCGCTCGGTCCATGTGCGCACCCATGGCCATGCGCTGGTGACCGCCGGCAAGGGCAAGCCGGTCACGCCGCTGGAAGGCAAGTTCTCGATCCCGTTCTGCGTCGCGATGGGCCTGTCGGGCCGCCACCTTCTGCCCAGCGATTTCGTCGAGGCGACGCTGCAGGAGGCGCCGATCATGGCGCTGATCGACAGGATCACCGTGCAGCCGGTGGTCGGCCAGTCGCCGGCCGAAGCGCATGTGGAAGTGGTCATGGAAGATGGCGAAGTGCTGAAGGCCACGACGAAGATCCTGAAGGGTCACCCCGACAATCCGCTGTCCTGGGACGAATTGCGCCACAAGTTCGAGGCCATGGTGGCGCCCCTGCACAGCGCGGCCGATGTGGACGCGCTTTACGAGGCGGCGCGCAGCATCGACACGCCCGAAGCCCTGGCCGAGGTGATGCGGATCGCGGGGCCGCGGGCATGATGCGACGGGATCAGCCGCTCGTCTCCACCCGCTGGGTGGCCGAGCATCTGGGCGCGCCCGGACTGGTGGTTCTGGACGCGAGTTTCGTGCTGCCGGGCGGTAGGCCCACAGCGGCCGAGCTTTACGCACAGCGCCATCTGCCCGATGCCGTGTTCTTCGACATCGATGCCGTGGCCGATCACGGCACCCCCCTGCCCCATATGCTGCCCACGCCCGAGGCTTTCGCCCGGATGGTCGGCGCCATGGGGATCGGCAATGACACGGCGGTGGTCGTCTATGACACGCCGGGGCTGATGTCTGCCGGCCGGGCCTGGTGGACCTTGCGCGCCTTCGGCCATGACCGGGTTGCGGTGATGGATGGCGGCTTGAAGAAATGGCAGGCCGAGGGCCGGCCACTGACCGACCGGGTGCCCAGCCCGAGCCCGGCCCGCTTTACCCCCGCCTTCCGGCCCGATCTGATCCGGGCGCGCGATCAGGTTCGCGCGGCGCTGGAAACGGGTTCGGCGCAGGTCGTCGATGCCCGGTCAGCCGCGCGCTTTACCGGCGCCGAGCCCGAGGCAAGGCCCGGCCTGCGCTCGGGCCATATGCCGGGCGCCCGGAACCTGCCCTTCGGCCTGCTCAGCAACCCCGAAACCGGAGAGGTCCTGGCTCCCGCCGCGATCCGCGCGGCCTTTTCCTCGGCGGGGATCGACCCTTCCCGCCCGATAATCGCAAGCTGCGGATCGGGCGTCACCGCTGCGGCCTTGGCTTTCGGCCTGCATCTGATTGGCGCTGAGGCCTCCGTCTATGACGGGGCCTGGGCCGAATGGGGGCAGGCCGGCGACACGCCGGTCGTGACAGGCGGCGTTCCGACCAGCTGAGGGCTCCGGACTGCCTGATGACGACCAGACCCGGACACGCGCTGTGCCCGGCAACGACCTTCTATTTCCGGAAGCAGAAAGCTGATCGAAAAGATGCCGGCCAGACCACCGATCCTCGACCTTCTGAGCTGGAACATTCTCTTCACGCTGATCATTGCCGTGGTGGGGGGCTGGGCCTTTCATCGGCTGGGCCTGCCGCTGCCCTGGATGATGGGTGCCATGGCACTGACGATGCTGGCGGCAATGTTGGGAATGCCGCTGCGACGGACACGCCCATTGCGACCGCCTTTCGCGGCAGTGATCGGCGTGACGCTCGGCTCGGCGTTCCAGCCCGCCGTTCTGGGACAGGGTGCCGCCTGGGTTGTGGTGATGGCGGCCACGGCGCTTGTCACGATGCTTTGTGGTGGTCTCGGCTATCTCTATCTGCGCCGCGTGGCCGGCTTCGACCCGGTAACCGCCTATTTCGCCGGAATGCCCTCAGGCATTCAGGAGATGACGCTGCAGGGCGGGTTGGCCGGCGGCGATGAACGCCAGATCGCCCTTGTCCACAGCACCCGGATCTTTCTGCTCGTGATGGTCGTGCCACTTCTTTATGCCGCGACCTATGGCGTGCGCTCGACCGGAAGCCCGCTGCTGTCGCATTCCATCAGTGAGCTGGGCGCCATTGACTGGAGCTGGCTCATCCTCGCAGGCGCGATCGGCTGGCCTCTGGGCAAACGGATCGGCCTGCCCAATCCGGCCATGATCGGCCCGCTGATCATCAGCGCCATCCTGCACCTGACCGGCATCGCCAAGGCGGCGCCTCCTTCGGTGCTGATCCTGATTTCGCAGGTCGTCCTTGGGTCGGCGCTTGGATCGGGCTTTCTTGGCACGAAGTGGGGCCTTGTGCGTCATGCCTTCCTGCACGGGCTTGTGCTGGTGCCGATCCTGTGTGCGATCTGCGTGACCGTCGCCATTGTGGCTGCACCGCTGGCCGGCCTGCCCTGGAGCGTTGTCTTCCTGCCGATGGCCCCCGGCGGCGCGGCCGAGATGTCGCTGATCGCGCTGGCGCTGCATGCCGAGGTGGCGCTTGTCACCTCAAGCCAGCTGGTGCGGATCCTCATGATCAACCTTGGCGCGACGGCGGTCTTCCGCCTGCTGCGCCTGACCAAGACATGACGCATCGGCCGATGCGTTGGGCTTTCTCGCGACAAACAAAGGAGATGCGGCGATGTTGAACTGGAAAGGTTACCGGGGAGAAGTGAAGAAGCGCGTCGGCGAATTTGCTGCACTCGTGCCCGATGTGATGAAGGGCTATGCCGCGCTGGCCGCCTCGGGCGAGAAGTCCAAACATCTCGACGGCAAAACGCGCGAGCTGATCGCGCTGTCGGTTGCCGTCACCACGCGCTGCGACGGCTGCATCGCCAGCCATGTCGAAGCGGCGCTGAAACATGGCTGCACGCGTGAGGAAATCGCCGAGGCGCTGGGGGTCGCCATCGCCCTGAATGCGGGCGCGGCGCTGGTCTATTCGGCCCGCACGCTGGATGCCTTCGACGGGATGTCGGCGGCCACGTAAGACGCGGCCGACACCGGCCGGGGTCGGTTAAAGCGGCGTGCGGATATGGCGGCAATAGCCTTCGTTCGTCTCCAGCCGATCCCGGCAGCGGGCAAGTGCCGGCAGGGGCAGGCTGCTTTCCGGCAGCCTGAACCAGTGATGCACCGAAGGGGCCGCGACGATATCGGCCAGCGGCAGCGTCTCGCCGGCCAGGTAAGGCTGCCTGGCCAGCCAGGCGTCCAGCGCTTCGACCGCCTTGATCACCGCGGCCAGATCGGCCTCGGCTTCGGCCTTGCGCGGGCGGGTCAGCGGCGGGGTCAACGAGATCGAGGCCCATTCCATCCAGCGATCCGCCAGGCAGCGCCAGGCCGGGTCGGCTGGCCACAGTGCATTGGGCTGCCGCCCGGCCAGATAGCGCAGGACCGGCACCTTGCCGAAAGGGCTCGTCGCCAGGAATTCGGCCGTATCGGTGGCGCCAAAGCCCCGGCCGGTCAGCGGCGCAATCGGTGAACTTGTCGCCCAGTTCGGCATCCGACATCGGGTTCAACGGTCTGCGGCGCGCCGTCCATCTTTTCTGGCGCGCAAGCAATCGTGAACACCTATTCGGTAAGACACGACTGAATCGGCGCAGGTCCTGAACGCGCGCCGTTCTGCCTTTCGGAAGTCGGGCGCAACCCACTTTTACGGGTGAATGTAACGGATATCCCAGTCATCGTTGATCGCGGGCTCGAAACTGACATTCCCGGCAGTCGCCCAGTTCGACTGCAGGAAATAAAGCGGGACGACGCCTGTTTCCTCGATGCCGATCTTCATGGCTTCGGCCATCAGGGCACATTTCTCGTCGCGGTCAAAGGCAAGCAGCGATTTGCCAAGCGCTTCATCGAACTTGGCTGAAGAGTATCGGCCGCGATTGACCCCGCCGATCCCCCGGTCGGCGTCATAGGTACCCAGCATCGATTTTAGATAGTCTTCAGCCGACGGGAAAGTGCCTGCATAGGAATATTCCATCACGCTGTATTCGCCCTTGGTCGCGTTGGCGGTGAAATTCGCGAAAGCCAGCGCGTTGACATCGTCGATCTGGATACCGCCCTGCGCCCACATCTGAGCGACCGCCAGCGCAACATCCGCGTCCTTGGCAAAACGGTCGTTGGAAGAGTGGATCGTGATCGCGAAACCGTCCGGAAATCCGGCTTCGGTCAGCAGCGCCTTGGCGCCTTCAACATCGCGCTCGGCCTTCGGAATGTCAGGATTGTAGCCGCAGATCCCCTCTTGCACGAGTTGGCTTGCCGGTTCGCCGCCGCCCGCCACGCGGTCGACCAAAAGCTGGCGGTCGACCAGTTTGGACAGGGCAAGTCGCACGCGTGAATCCATCAGCGGGTTGGGGTTCAGCAGCTTGCCGGTCTTGTCCTTGACGAAGGGGCTTTCGCGGTCACGCTGGTCGAACTGCAGATACACGATGCGGACGGTGGGAACGGACCACACTTTCGCGCTGCCCGACCCGTTGATCCGATCGATGTCGTTCGGAGAGACGCCGTCTATGAAATCCACATCGCCGCTCAGCAGCGCCGCCACGCGCGAGGCTTCGTTGGGAATGAACCGCATGGTGACATGCTCCCATTCCGGCATCCCGCCCCAATAGTCATCGAAACGCTCGAATTTAGCGTTGTCGCCGCGGGCCCAGGACACGAACTTGTAAGGCCCGGTCCCGATCGCCGCCTTGCCAGCGTTGAAATCCTCGGTGGTCGCACTTTCGGCAACAGCCTTGTTCACGATCGGAATCCGCCCGACACTTTCGATGGCGGCCGGCCACGGCTCTTTGGTCACGATCTTGACAGTCAGGTCGTCCACCGCCTCGACCGTGATGTCACCCCTGAGCCGGAAATAAGAGGACGGGGAATTCGGCACGTTGACGGAACGGTCAAGCGAGAACACGACATCGGTCGCAGTCAGCGTATCGCCGTTGTGGAATTTCACGTCCTTGCGCAGGTGGACGATCCAGGTGTTCGGATCGACATTTTCCCAGCTTTCGGCCAGCTCGGGAACGATCTCGAACTTGGAATTCGGCGTGACCAGCGACTCGAAGGTCATGTGTTTTGTCGGCTGGTCGTTACCGGCATTGTTGAAATGCGGGTCGATAGACGATTGCTCGGTCAGCCGTCCAATGGTCAGATCCTGCGCCCAAAGGCCCGTCGCGGTGCTGGCGAAAAACGCGGCGCATGTCGCCGTCGCCAGGATGAGTTTGGTTTTCATGTCTCTCCTCCTCCGTTTTGGTGTTCGTCTGGTGCTGTGGCCGATGTCGCGCAGTCCACAACGACCCCCTGTGGCGCATTTATCGGGAAATAATTCCGCTTCTTGCATCAGTTGAGCCGATATCGCCTATCGGATCGGGGGGCCGTCCCGCCCGATCAGGGCTGCACGTTCTCCTTCAGCCAATGATGGATGATCTGCGCCACGTCCTTGTTGTTCCGTTCGCACGGCATGCAGTGGGTATTGCCGTGAAGGCCGATGGCTGGCAGGTCGATCACCTCGGACTTGGCGCCCTTGCCTCGGATCGCCTGGGCATAGGCGCGGCAGGCATCGCGATTGCGCATCCAGCGCGGATCGGTCTCGATATAGTCGCCAAAGAGCCCTAGCATGGGTGTGCGGAAGCCCTCCGGCAGGGGGGCGCCGCTGCCGGACTGGGCGGGCTCGGCCAGCACGAGACCACGCACAAGATCGGGACGGGCTTCGGCGGCGCGGCAGGCAAAAGAGGCGCCCTGGCTTGTCGCGATCACGATGCAGGGGCCGATGCGGTCGACCAGATCAAGATAGCCCTGCAACACCGCCCGATCCGTGCCGATCCAGCGCGGGACATTTCCCTTCATGAACCCTTCGAAATGCTCGAAGGGGAATTGGCAGTCTTGCCCGCCGACCAGCCCGCCTTGCGGCGTCTGTGCGACTTGCCCGGCGCGCATCCGGTTCACGACATCCTGGAACGAGGCGCGACTGGGTTCTTCGTTCCAGATGTCTAGCGGCGGACAAGGCCAGCCTGAACGCCCGCGCTCGACCGCGTCCGAGCAATAGACCGGCCAGCCGAGCCTGAGGAAGATGTTCAGCCAGCCGTCCCGCCCGTCCGGCGTGGTTTCCCAGGTTGCGCCGGTGCTTCCGCCCCCATGCCAGAGCAGCAGCGGCAGACAGCCGTTTGAACCTTCCGGCAGGAAATACTGCACGTACATCTGCTCGACCCAGTAGGTTCCGTTCGGGTCGATGGTGACCGGCGTTCCCTGCGGGCTGAACAAGACCTCGCGCGAAGGCTTTCCCGTCACCTCCACCTTGCGGCCACCGACATAGAACGACCCCATGTCCCGCAGACGGATCGGCCCCTCCGGGTTTGCCGCGATCTTGGCCTGTAGCGTCATGCGATCTCTCCTTTAGCCATGTTGCGCTGGCCGCCCTGCCCCGAGAACAGATGGCAGGCGACCGTATGGCCCGGCCCGAGGCTTTGGGTGGCGGGCTTCAGTTTCTTGCAGACCTCCATCACCTGGGGGCAGCGGGTATGAAACCGGCAGCCGCTTGGCGGGTTCAGTGGGCTTGGAACCTCGCCCGCGATCCCCGCGAACCGCCGCTTTACGGGTTTTGGCTTGGGCATTTCGGCGATCAGCGCCCGGGTGTAGGGATGAGCCGCATGCTCGAACAGCTGCGCGGCCGGCGCCTGTTCGACGATTTCGCCCAGATACATCACCGCGACCTGGTCAGCGATGTGCCGCACGACCCCCAGATCGTGGCTGATGAAAAGGCTGGTCAGCTTCAGATCGGCCTGAAGATCGGCCAGAAGATTCAGGATTTGCGCTTGGACCGAGACATCAAGCGCCGAGACGGCCTCGTCGAAGACGACCATGTCGGGCTGCATTGCCAGGGCACGGGCAATGCACACCCGCTGCCTTTGTCCGCCCGAAAGCTGGTGCGGATAACGGTCAAGATGCCCCTCCGCCACGCCGGCCATCTGGGCATAGCGGCGGACATAGGCGTCAAGCTGGCCCGCCGAGACATAGCGATGTACCCGTGGCGCCTCCCCGATCAGGCTGCGAATGCGCATCCGCGGATTCAGCGAGGCATAGGGATCCTGGAACACGATCTGGGTCTTCAACCGGATGCGGCGCGCCTCTTCGCGGTCAAGCTGTTCAAGCCTTTTGCCGTTCCTGGTGATATGCCCCGCAGTCGGTTCCAGCAGCCCGCCGGCAATCCTTCCCAAGGTCGTCTTGCCACAGCCGGATTCACCGACAAGGCCGGTCATTTGCCCCGCCCGCAGCGCAAGGTTGATACCAGAAAGGGCCTTTACACCCTTCGTTTCACCCTGCCTGCCCTTCACGAAATCAACGGATCGCGCAATCAGGCCCTTCGACCGGATGAACGTGCGATCCACGTCATGGAACGTCATAAGATCCTGGGTCATGCGGAGACCTCCAGAGGGTGCCAGCACCGGAATTGATGGCTCTTGGTCTCATCGACGATGGGTTCGGTCGCGCATTGCGCCGTGCTACGACCGCAGCGTGGCCGGAAGCGGCAGCCCGACGGAATGGACCCCGGGCTGGGAATGGCACCGGGGATCTGCGCCAGCCGCGCACCTTTTTCCAGCGCGGTCGGGACCGAGTTCAGCAGACCTTTTGTATAGGGGTGCCGCGGCGTGCTGAGCACATCGAAACAGGTGCCCGTTTCGACGATCTTGCCAGCGTACATGACCGCAATGCGGTCGGCCAGACCCGCGGCAAGCGCAAGGTCATGCGTGACCCACAGGAAAGCCGTCCCGAACTTTGCGCTCAGATCCTGAACCTGGGCCAGGATCTGGCTCTGGGTCGTCACGTCAAGCGCGGTGGTCGGCTCATCGGCGATGATCAGATCGGGACGGTGCAGAAAGGCGATGGCGATCGCCACCCGTTGCCGCATGCCGCCGGAAAATTCGTGCGGGTAGCACCGCATCCGCTCTTCGGGCGACGGAATGCCCACAAGGCGCAATGCCTCGCATCCCTCGCGCCAGGCCTCTGCCCAGGACACCCTGCGATGCGCCCTGATGGTCTCGGCCACCTGCGTCCCGACGCGCAGAACCGGGTTCAACGTCATCATCGGGTCCTGGAAGATCATCGCCAGCCTGTTGCCGCGCACGCGCTGCATCGCCGTTTCGTCCAGCGCCAGCAGGTTCTGGCCGCCGAACAGGACCTCGCCGGCGAAATTGATACCGCCCTCAAGCATCCCCATGATGGCAAGCCCGGTCAGGGTCTTGCCCGAGCCGGATTCCCCGACAAGGCACAGCACTTCGCCCGCGCGGATAT
Organism: Neotabrizicola paludis; assembly: GCF_044142105.1. NCBI lineage: Bacteria > Pseudomonadati > Pseudomonadota > Alphaproteobacteria > Rhodobacterales > Paracoccaceae > Neotabrizicola > Neotabrizicola paludis. The sequence goes on along the minus strand of NZ_JBGTYM010000003.1, from coordinate 139,638 downwards.
CGAGGCTGACATCTTCGATGATCGCCCGGCGCTGCGCGCGGTCGCCAAGCCAGATGTTAAGATCGCGCACCCTGAGGGTTGCGGTGTCCTGCATCTCCATGCTCATGCCCTGAGTTTGGGGTTCAGCGCGACGCGCAGGTGATCGCCGATAAGGTTCACGGCCACGACTGTGACGACAAGCGCGATGCCGGGGAAAAGCGTGATCCAGTAAGTGCCCGACAGGATGTAGGAAAAGCCGCTGGCAATCAGCATGCCCAACGAAGGCTCCGTCGCTTTGACCCCGACACCCAGGAAACTCAGCGTCGCTTCAAGCGAAATCGCCCGCGCAACCTGGATGGTCAGCAGAACGATCAGCGGCGGCAGGCAATTCGGCAGAAGATGCACGAAGATGATCCTGCGCACCGGCAGCAGCGAAACCTTCGCAGCGGTCAGATAGTCCTTCCCCAGTTCGACCAGGGCAGCGCTGCGCGCAGTGCGCGCGTAGCCGGCCCATTCCACGATCACCAGGGCCAGCACCACATTCCCCACCCCCTTGCCCAGAAAGGCAAGCAGCATCAACGCCACCAGTATGGCAGGAAAAGACAGCTGCAGATCGACGAGGCGCATGATCAGCGCTTCGACCCAGCCACCGAAATGCGCGGCAACGATCCCCACGATCGTTCCGATCGCCCCGGCGATCAGCGCCGATCCGAAACCGACGATCAGGGATATCCTGAGCCCGTAGAGGATACCCGACAGGATGTCGCGCCCCTGTCCGTCCGTTCCCAGCAAGTAGCTGGTGCTGCCGTCGTAAGACTGGCTTCCCGGCGGAAGCTTGGTGTCGAACAGCGAAAGGCTCAGAAGGTCGTAAGGGTCCTGCGGCGAAATCAGCGGCGCCAGAATGGCCATCCCGATGACCAGCATAAGGATCGCACTTCCCGCGGCCATGGCCGGGCTCTCAGTGATCCAGGCCAGCCAGACCGCGGGCCGCGACACGACAATCGCGGGGGCGGGGGTTTGGTCGCTCATGCCATCTTCTCCCTGATTCTGGGATCCAGAATGAGATATGCGAGATCTGTCAGAAGGTTGATCGTGACGAAAAGCAGCGCGATCACGATCAGATAGGCGACAATGACGGGCCGATCGAGCACGCTGATCGACTTGATGATCAAGCTGCCCGTACCCGGCCAGGCAAAGATCGTCTCGGTGACCACGGCAAAGGCGATAGTTCCGCCAAGCTCAAGCCCGACGATGGTGATCACCGGGATCAGGATGTTTTTCAGGACATGAACCATGACGATCCGCCGCCGCCCCAGGCCCTTGGCGCGCGCAAAGCGGATGTATTCTGCTCTGGAAATCTCGATGGCCCCCGCACGGACCAGCCGGAAGACAAGCGACATCTTGTAGATGCTCAGGCTCAGCGCCGGCAGAAGCAGGTGGCGCAGGCCGTCCAGTGTCATAAACGACCATTCGACGCCAAGAACCCGCACCGTATCGCCGCGCCCCGAACTGGGCAGCCAGCCAAGATTCACCGCGAAGACGATGATCATCATGATCGCGATCCAGAACGCCGGGACCGAAAAGCCCAGCACGCTCAACCCGACGGACAGGCGCGAGGCCAGCGATTTGGGATAGATGCCCGCCATCAGCCCCAGCGGAACCCCGATCAGAAGCGCCAGGACGACGGCGCTGATCGCTAGTTCCAGCGTGGCGGGCAGGCGCTTCATGATCAGCTCTAGCGCAGGTTCGCCCGACACGAAGCTGCGTCCCAGATCGCCATGCAGGATTCCCTGCAGGAAGTAGAAATATTGCTGCCAGAGCGGCTTGTCCAAGCCAAGCGCCTCGACAGCCCTGGCGCGTTCGATCTGATCGGCATCCGATGGAATCAGCACATCAACAGGGTTGCCGATCGCATGCAGGCCAATGAAGACGATCACGGTCATCACCAGGATGACGCCGATGGATTGAAGGATCCTCGAGATGACCGCTTGCGTCATGACCAGACATCCTTAGGCAGGATCGGAAGCGTAAGCCGGCAGCCCCCCGTCTCGGCCCCAAGATGCAGGACATTGGTGATGCCCTCGCCACCGTCTCGGACGGCCGCATGGTTAAGCTCGAACTTGGGGAAGTTTGACGACGAGATGTCCAGCCGCAGGCAATGACCGGCCGCAAACCTGTTGGCGGTCCAGCACAGGGTGCCCGCCACGGAAACCGTTCTTCCGGTAACCTCTTGCCCTTCCGGCACGTTGTGGCTGAGCCGCAGGATCGTGTCCCCCAGAAGCATGGCATAGCCCTCGGGGTAGTCTGGGCCAGCGGGATATTCGTCAATCAGCTTGAGCGTGATGTCGCTATCGCCGCCATCGGTCGAGATCTTCAGGTCATATTCCACGCAGCCCGCCACCGCGACGTCCTCGGTCAGCGGGGCGGTGCGGAAGACGCAGATGTCCTGCCGATCGGCAAGCCTTTGTCCGGGCGTCGGGCACTGCGCCGCGTTTTCGGGCTGGACCTGGTCGAAGGAGCCGGCTTCCAGATAGGGGCTGAAGCTTGAAAAATCTCCACCCAGGGTCGGCACGGGCGACTTCAGATCATAGGGAAAGCTGCGCGATACGGCTCCGGCCGGGGCGCGTTCCGCAAGCGCCGAGCCTTGGGCCAGGTACAGTGTGCTGGATTCGGTTCCCGGCACCGGCCAGCCTGCCGCAACAACCCATTGCCCGCCGTGATCCAGGCGCCCCTGCGCCGTCTTCCTGCCGCTGCCCCCGCCCATGAGGAAGAACCGGGCGGTCGGGCCATCCAGAGATCCGCCCTGCATGGCAGCCCGGAAGAACCGCGCACGATAGTCGACCCAGCTTCCCGCCCAGGAATCGAGCAGGGCATGCGGCCCGAAATCCACGTCTCCCGACACCGACGAATTGTGATCGCAATGGGTCCAGGGCCCCAGGATGATCTGGCAGGGCTGGTGGTCTTTGAGGCCGCAATACAGCTCGCTGATTGACCGCGCGTAAGGATCGTACCACGACGACATGAAAAGTATCGGCACGCGCGCATAAAGGTCGTAATGCGCCTCGGTCGCAAGGGCGAGACTGTCCCAATCCGTCGTCGCGGCCTTAGGGTCGAAAAGCTCAAGCAATGCGGCCTCATAGTCGGGATGCGCGGACAAGGGAGAATGCGCCTTGGCCCAAGGCGTGCGGCCAAGCCAGGCCTGGAAATCTTCGCCCAGCAGCGCGTTCCGCAGCGCCGGATTTGCAAGCGCCGCAGGCGATTGCGCGGCCTCGCGGAAAAGCCAGACCGCCTGCTTCATCTCGACGACCCCATTTTGACGCACGCCATTGCGCCACGCATTGGAAAATCCTCCGGAATCAATCGCCTGTGCCATCAGCCCCGGCGGATTCAACGGACCCACCGCCGTCTGAACAAGTGCCGAATACGACTGGCCATAGCTGGCAATCCGCCCGTCGCAGAACTCCATCTCCTTGAGGGCACGGATCGTGTCAAAGCTGTCTTCGGCCTCGCTGATGTATTTCCGGAAATGCCCTTCCGAGTCGTAACGGCCCCTGCAGTCCTGAACGGCCACAGCGAACCCCAGCGCGCAGAACTGCCGCGCGATGTCATGCGCCTCCGGGTCCCTTGCGGCACCCGCCCGCTTTTCGCCCTGACGCAGGCCCAATCGGCCATAGGGTGTGCGCTCGAGCAGGACAGGCCAGGGGCCACGGCCTTCCTTGGGCACGAATACGGTCGTGGCAAGCCGGACGCCGTCGCGCATCGGGATCATCACGTCGATCTTGTCGGGGACTGCCGTCGCGCCAATCCTCTCGACGTTCAGATCTTCACCCAAGGGCTGTGCGTCACAGGATCCGAAATCGCAGCTCACAGCGGTGCCTTCTAAGTTGATTCTTGCATGAAACGTGTTCATTATTCGTTTCATGCAACAATGCGATAAATTTGATAAGTGCAAATAATTGAAGGATTGATCCGGGATGAGAAATAATTACGAGCTCCTGGATATCCGCGCTTTCCTGGCCTTGATGAGCCTCGGCAGCTTCAACGCCGCGGCCGAGAAGCTCAACATGTCACAGCCTGCGTTCAGCCGCCGGATCGGACAGTTTGAAGAAACGCTGGGCGTCAAGCTTTTCGAGCGGACGACAAGAAGCGTTCGCCCCACTCGCATCGCCGAGCAGTACCAGCCGGCCTTCGCGCGCCTGCTGAATGAACTCGACGCGATCTCGTCCCTGGGGGCAACCTCAGGCCCGTCACGTGAAACCGTTGTGATCGCCTGCGTCTTCTCGGCGGCGGTCAAGTTCCTGCCGTCGCTCATCAGCGACTTTCTAAGCCTGCACAGCGGCGTGGAGTTCAGCATCCTCGACGTTTCGGCGAACGAAGCGCTTGAAGCGGTGTCGACCGGCGAGGCTCATTTTGGTGTGACGATCCTTACAGGCAGCTATCCGTCGCTGGCCTTCATCCCGGTGATGTCCGATCCGTTCGTGTTCATCTGCCATCGGTCCCACCCCTTGGCCGGCCGCAAGTTCGTGACGGGTACCGATCTGGCAGGTCACCGCCTCATCCAGTTCCAGAGCGGCAGCTACAATCGCACGATCATTGATCTGTCGACGGCCCCGTCGAACCTGGATCTCGACTGGACTGTGAAGGTCAATCACCTGTCCACCGCCATCGGCTTGGTCGATGCGGGCGTCGGGGCTTCGATCATGCCGCATATGATGGTGGAAACCGTCAACTCTCCAAACGTGGTTGCCATCGAATTGAGAGAACCCAGGATGACCCGGACCATCGGTATCGTTGAAAAGAAGGGGCGCGTCCTTGCCTCGATGGCGAAGGAATTCCGCGATTTCTTGAACAACGAATGGCCCGACAGCATCGCCAAGACCTGACCCGCTCCCGCCGTGACCCAGCCTGGCGCGTCAAGGCCACCGCGTCGAGAGCAACTGACGCTTGGGCCCATGCAGCGGCGTCACAAGCCAATCGCCTGGTTGGGACCGACGCGTGACTCCCACCGTTGATTTCCGTTGAAAACCGCAACTCTGTCCCGCACCATTCCGCAATGAGCATCAATTTTGAACTCCTCGATCTGCGCACCTTCATCGCGATCATCGACCTTGGCTCTTTCCGCAAAGCCGCCGAGGCATTGAACATTTCGCAGCCCGCGCTGACCCGCCGGATCCAGGCCTTCGAATACAAGCTGGGCAATCAGCTGTTCGAACGCTCGACCCGGCATGTCTCACCGACGAATGTCGGTCGCGAGATCGAACCCATGGCGCGCCGCACCATCGCCGAGATCGACGAACAGTTTGGATCGCTTTCCGATGCGGGCGCCTCCCGTTCGGGATTCATCTCGATCGCCTGTATCCCGACCTCGACGCTCAGTTTCCTTCCCCGCGTGATCGGCAAGTTTCACGCCGACTTTCCGCGGGCGCGTTTTCGCATCCTCGACAATTCCTCGGCCCAGGTTCTGGACAGCGTGTCTGACGGCACGGCGGATTTCGGACTGACCTTCACCGGCCAGTCCGACAGCCAGTTCAAGTTCACCGCGCTGTTCGAAGACGAATTCGTCGCTCTTTGTGCGCCAGAGGACCGGATCGCGCAAAAGGCCAAAATCGCCTGGAGCGAGCTGAACACCCTGCCCCTGATCGGCGTCAACAGATCCAGCGGCAACCGGACGCTGATGGACACAAGGCTGTCGAAAGACGGCATCAAGCTGAACTGGGCGCATGAGGTGAACCACGTCACCGCGGCCGTCGGGCTGGTGCGCCAGGCTGTCGGCGTGTCGGTAGTGCCGCGGATGGCCTATGATCCGCTGCTGATGGGCGATCTGCGGATCATCCCGCTGGTGAGCCCCGTCGTGTCACGGCGGCTGGGCATCATCGAGCGCAGCGGCGCGCGGCAGGGCCGGCTGGTCACGGCCTTCCTTGACCTTCTGAAGACCTTCGGCGCGGCCGAGGTCTGATCATGCCCCTTTTGTCGCCGCGCGACCGGCCCCAAGCGGCTGTCAGCCGACGACCTTCTTCCGCCGCAAGGTCTCGATCTCTTCGGCGCGGTAACCAAGCGCCGACAGGATGTCCTGATTGTCGCGCCCCAGGGGCGGCGGCGGACTGTCGATCCTCGGTCCGCCTTCGGCGAAGGTGAAGGGCGCAAGCGGCACGGAATAGCCGCCCTCGACCAGGGGCGAGCCGTCTTCGAAACGGTGAAAGGCGCGGCGATGCGCGACTTGCGGGTCGGCCAGGGCCTCGCGCACGCTGCGCTGGCGCACCGCGGGCACATGATGGGCCTGGAAGAAATCCTCCCATTCCTGCGCCGTCTTGGTGAGGAAGATCTTGTTGAGCAGCGCCAACTCTTCCTCGCGCCCGGCAAGCCGCTCGGCCTCGCTGCGGTTGGCGCGTTCGGGATGGCCAAGCGCCTGCCACAGCCGCGCATATTGCCGGTGGTTCGCGGCCGCCAGCATCACCTTGCCGTCGCTGGCCTGGAACTGGTTGTAGGTCGGGCTGCCATGTTCCAGCTTTTCATAGGTCATCTCGCGGCCGGTGCGCAGCGCATCGGTGATCTGCGCGCCCATCATCATGAAGGCCACATCGTTCAGGCAGGCGTCGATCCTTTGCCCCCTGCCGGTCCTTTCGCGCTGGAACAGCGCGCTGGAAATCGCGAAAGCCGTGGCGATCCCCGCCCCGATATCCACCAGCTGCGGCCCGCAGCGCAGCGGCCCCGTCGCTTCGGTGCCGGTGATCGACATGATGCCGGAATAGCTTTGGATCACCTGGTCATAGCCGGTCTGGCCGCGCCGGGGCCCGTCCTGTCCCCAGGCGGTCAGCGAACAGTAGATCAGCCGCGGGTTGATCTTCTTCAGATCGTCATAGCCCAGCCCCAGCGCCTCGAACGACCCGGCGCGGTAGTTCTCGACGAAGACGTCGCTGTCGCGGACCAGCGCCTCGATGATCGCCCGGCCTTCTGCGGTCTTGATGTTCACCGTCAGAGACCGCTTGTTCGCGCCGGTGGTCAGGAAGCGCGTGCCCATGAAGGCATCCGCAAGCCCCTTGTCGCCGCCATCGCTGCGCGCCATGTCGGGGTCTTCGGGCGGCTCGACCTTGATGACCTCCGCCCCCAGCATCGCCAGCTGACCCGTGGCGAAGGGGCCGGCAAGCACATGGGTCATGTCGACGATCTTGATGCCTTCGAAGGGCCTTTGCATGCCTTTGTCCTCTGCCAGCCGCGGATGCCTGGATCTGGCCGGCATAAGCGGACCCATCCTATCCGTAGCGGCGCGGTGACCTTTCTTCCAATGCCGATATCCGACAGGATTATTCCGCGAACCGGAATGACCGGCCTTCGCTTGCCGCTGCGGGACCTGTACCCCCAAACCGCCCGGATCTGTGTCTGTCGCCGCCGATCGTCTTCGCGCTAGGAGCAGGGTCAGAAGCCCGATCGACCCAAGCTTCCCGGTCGATCGACCACCCCTTTTGCACCTACAGCGCGGATGACCGCAGCAGGCGGCCCGCCGCCCGGCGGATGGAGACGTGAATGATCGAGATTTCCCACCACATGGCAAACAAGCCCTGGGCCGGCACTTCCGCCCGATGGTCCGAGATCCGCAACCCGGCGACCGGCGCGGTGACAGGGCGCGTGGCGCTTGCCAGCCCGGCGGATGTCGATACCGTGGTCGATGCGGCCCGCCGCGCGCTGCCGGCCTGGGCGGCGACCCCGCCCGCCAAACGGGCCGCGGTGCTGTTCGACTTCCGCGACCTTCTGCGCAAGCACATTGACGAACTGGCGGCGCTGCTGTCGGCCGAACATGGCAAGACCATCCCCGACGCCAAGGGCGAAATCGCCCGCGGCATCGAGGTGGTCGAATTCGCCTGCGGCATCCCGCAGCTGCTGAAGGGCGACTATTCCGAATCCGTGGCGAACAATGTCGACAGCTTCTCGGTCCGTCAGCCGGTCGGCGTCGTCGCGGGCATCACGCCTTTCAACTTCCCGGCCATGGTGCCGCTGTGGATGTATCCCGTCGCGATCGCCTGCGGAAACACTTTCGTGCTGAAACCTTCCGAGAAGGATCCCAGCGTCGCCCTGCGCATCGCCGAACTGCTGGCCGAAGCCGGGCTGCCGGCGGGCGTGTTCAACGTGGTGAACGGCGACAAGGAGGCGGTCGATGCCCTGCTCGACAATCCGGCGGTCGAGGCGATCAGCTTTGTCGGCTCGACCCCGATCGGGAAATACATCTACACCCGCGGCGCGGCGAACGGCAAACGCGTGCAGGCCCTGTGCGGTGCCAAGAACCATATGGTGGTGATGCCCGATGCCGACATGGATCAGGTGGTCGATGCGCTGATCGGCTCGGCCTACGGGTCGGCGGGCGAGCGCTGCATGGCGATTTCGGTGGTGGTTCCGGTGGGAGAAGACACAGCAGACCGGCTTGTCGCCGCGCTGTCGCCGCGCATCCGCCAGCTGCGGATCGCGCCCTGCACCGATCCCAAGGCGGAACTGGGCCCGGTGATCTCGAAGCAAAGCCAGACCCGCATCCTGGGCCTGATCGAGGAAGGCCTGGCGCGGGGCGCCGAGCTGGTGGTCGACGGGCGCGGCATTTCCATTCCCGGCCATGAAGAGGGCTATTTCATCGGCGGCTGCCTGTTCGACAGGGTGACGGTCGACATGTCGATCTACCGCGAAGAGATCTTCGGGCCGGTGCTTTCCGTCGTGCGCGCCAAAACCTACGAAGAGGCGGTGCAGATGGTGAACGACCACGAATTCGGCAACGGCACCGCGATCTTCACCCGCGACGGCGATGCGGCGCGCGATTTCTGGGCGCGGGTCCGCATCGGCATGGTCGGTGTCAATGTGCCGATCCCGGTGCCGGTCGCCTATCATTCCTTCGGCGGCTGGAAGCGGTCGCTGTTCGGCGACCACCACATCCACGGGATGGAAGGGGTGCGCTTCTACACCAGGCTGAAGACCATGACGACGCGCTGGCCCTCGGGCATCCGCACCGGCGCCGAGTTCAACTTCACCAGCGGCAAGGACGCCTGAGCCGCCGTCCCGGACAAGCCGGCAGCCCATGCGGCCGCCCCCCGAACCCAGAACCCGCGCGGGCGATCCGGTTGCTGCCGCATCGCCCGCAGCCGCGCGCCTGGCAGACCGCCTTTCAGCGCATAGGTCGAATGATGCCCTTTCTGATGCACGCCACTTTTCACGCGGTCTCGACCTCGGTGTCGCGGCTGTTCCGCGGGGTGTTCGTGGCCCTGCTGATCGCCGGTGCCGCGACCTTTCTGTCCGATCACTACGGGGCGCCCGCCATGCTGATGGCGCTGCTGCTGGGCATCGCGCTGAATTTCCTCAGCGAAGAGCCCCAATGCGCGCCCGGCATCGCCTTTGCCAGCCGGTCGATCCTGCGCATCGGCGTCGCTCTTCTGGGGCTGCGGATCAGCTGGCAGATGCTGGCGGGGCTGGGCGCTTCCTCGGTGCTGTGGATCATCGCCGCCGTCGCCACCACGATCGCGGTGGGGCTGCTGGGCGCGCGTCTCTTGGGGCGCGACTGGCGCTTCGGCATGCTGACCGGCGGGTCGGTGGCGATCTGCGGCGCTTCGGCGGCGATGGCGATCTCGGCCGTGCTGCCGCGCAACGAGCGGTCGGATACCGACCTGTCCTTCACCGTGATGGCCGTCACGCTGCTTAGCACCATCGCCATGGTGATCTACCCGATCTTCACCGATGCCGCCGACATGCCGCCCGCCGATGCAGGCCTGTTTCTGGGCGCAACGATCCATGACGTCGCGCAGGTGGTGGGCGCCGGCTACACGGTTTCCGACGAGACAGGGGATGTCGCGACCGCGGTCAAGCTTCTGCGCGTCGCCTGCCTTGCGCCGGTCATCCTGCTTCTGGGCATTGCCATCGGCCGGTCCGGGCAGGCCGCGGCCCCGGGCACGCGCCGCCCGCCGCTGCTGCCGTTCTTCGTGTTGGCCTTCCTGCTGCTGACCACCTTGAATTCGCTTGTCGCGGCCCCGCCCGCGCTGGTGCAGTTGGCCGGAAACCTGTCGAAATGGATGCTGCTGACCGCAGTGGCCGCCGTCGGGATGAAAACCTCGCTCCGGCAGCTTGCCCACGTCGGCGGACCCGCAGTGATTCTGGTCGTGGCCGAGACCGCCTATCTGGGGATCGGCTTCTTCCTGATCACCGCCTGACGGCAGCGACGGGGCGGATTTCCGGCCTGACTTATCCTCTCTCCTCTCTGTATCGGGCTTATGACGGCGCGCGACGGGCCTGCGGTTGACCCTGGGCCCATCGTCGCCGCAGGCCTGCCTGTTTTCTGTGCCAAACCCGGAAAAAGCTGACTCCATTATTCCGAATATTGCAACGAAAAGCCGCCAGATTTGCATTGGCCCGCAAGACACATTTGTCCCTAGTCTCGCCTCAACAGGCCAGCGCAACACGCCCCTCCACGGGCCGGGCCGCCCGATCTTTACGAAGTCTGGACATATCCCATGCAAGCAAAACTCGTGGTTACCGGCGAAACGCTGTGCACCCGCAAACATTCGTCCTTCACCGACCGGCCCTTCCTCGACATGGTCGAGATCATCCGGTCTGCGGACGTGGCCTGCACCAATCTCGAGACCCGGATCCACACCTTCAAGGGCGCGCCGATGCCGATCGACACGATGGGGCAGGAACAGTCCTATCAGCAGGCCGATCCCTTCGTGGCCGAGGAACTGAAATGGCTGGGTCTCAACATGATTGGCCGGTCAAACAACCACGGCATGGATTTCGGCCCCGAGATGATCCGCGAAGAGGCCGAGATCCTCGATGCCGCCGGTCTTGTGCATGCTGGTGTGGGCAAGAACCTGTCCGAGGCGACGCGCGCGACCTTCCTTGAAACCGACAATGGCCGCTTCGCCTTGATCTCGGTCTGCATCGACTTCCCGCCGCATTGCCCCGCCGGCCCACAGGGCCCCGATCTGCCCGGCCGGCCCGGGATCAACGCGATCCACCACGACATCCGCTACGAAGTGTCGGGCGAGACCTTCGACGCGCTCGCCCGACTGATGCAAGAGACCGACCAGCACAAGGCGCTGCGCGATGACCAGATCCTGGCCTTCGGCAAGGTGTTCAAGCGCAGCAAGGCCAACAGCATCCATTATGCCGTCGACCAGGCCGATCTGACCCGCAACTGCCGCGTGATCGCGGATGCGAAACTGGCCTCGGACATCGTGGTCGTGCATCTGCATCAGGAAACCGAAGGCCATTATCCGCTGAAGCATGTCGAGGATCTGGCCCATGCGCTGATCGACGCCGGCGCCGATGTGGTGATGGGCGATGGCCCGCATCTCTTGCAGGGCATCGAGATCTACAAGGGCCGGCCGATCTTCTACAGCCTGGGGAATTTCTTCTACCAAAGCGAGACGATCAAGCTTTTCCCCCCGGACCAGTATCTGCGCGCCGGGCTGGGCATCGACGCCCTGCCGCAGGAAGCGATCGAATATCGCGACGCGATCCGCGCAGGCCGGGTGCAGAAAGACAATATCCGCCCGTTGCGCGCGGGCGGGGAATATGGCGAATGGCACGAAGCGGTTCTGGGCGCCCTGTCCTTCAAGGACGGCGCCATTACCGAGATCCGGCTGCATCCGCTTTGGCACCACCACGAAAAGCGCGCGCAACGCGGGCTGCCGCGCATCGCCAGCCACGAGATCGGCGACCGTATCATCCGCAAGATGGCCGAATACTCTGAACGCTACGGAACCGAAATCCGCAACGAGAATGGCGTCGGGGTGATCACGAAGTTCGACTGAACAAAGGGGATCAGACTCTGATTCCGCACAACACGGAGGTAAAAGATGAAAATGACAAAACGCACCCTGCTTCTTGCCAGCGCGATGACCAGCCTTCTGGTCACGGGCACGGCCGCCGCTGCGGCGGATTTCGCCTGCTCGACCCTGCGCTGGATCGTTCCCTATTCGGCGGGTGGCGGGCTCGACTGGGCCACGCGCCTGGTGACCGACGGCGTGTCGCAGAAACTGGGCGGGGTCGCCGTTGTGGTCGACAACCGCGCCGGCGCGACCGGCGCCGTCGGCGGCAAGGAAGCGATGAACGCCAAGGCTGATGGCTGCACCATCCTGTCGATCACCAGCTCGATGGTGGTGAACCAGGCCGTGAAGGGCCATGACGAAGTGGGCTTCGACCTGCTGACCGATTTCACCCCGGTCGTGGCGCTGGCCTCTTCGCCCTATTTCATCACCGCGAATGCCGATCTGGGCGTGAAGACCCTTCCCGAGCTGCTGGCGAAGGCCAAGGAAAAGCCGAACGAAATTCCCTATTCCACCTCGGGCAAGGAATCGCTGCAGGCGCTGGCCTATGGCCTGCTGAAGTCGCAATCCGGGGTCGAGATGATCGAGATCCCCTACAAGGGCGGCGGCGAGATGTTCGCCGATTTCCTGTCGGGCCGCGTGCCGCTGTTCCTGGCCTATCCCTACGAGGTAAAGGACTATGTGGGCGAAGGCAAAGCGTTCTACCTTGCGGTCACCTCGGCCGAGCGCCACCCGCTGCTGCCCGAAGTGCCGACCGTGGCCGAAACCCTGCCCGGTTTCGAGATCCTGCAGACCTATGGCGTCGTGGCTCCGGCCGGCACCCCGCCCGACGTGATCGCCCAGATCAATGCCGCGATCAGCGAAACCCTGGCCTCTGAAGACGTTGCCAAGAAGCTGCAAAGCGAGACGTCCTTCGTGGTCAAGGCCGGCGCGCCCGAAGCCTATGGCGAGATGCTGAAGAAGGATCTGGAACAGTTCCGGTCCATCGCCACGGATCTTGGCTTGGTCAAGTGATCCACAGTCTGCTGGGGGAACGCCGGTCGCGGCGTTCCCTTGCAGGTATTCCGGGGCTTCAGGCCCCGTTCCAATGATGCCGGACAGGCATCGCTTACCCCAGAAGGACGGAAGAATGTCTGATTTGCCCCGCGGCAGACAGCTCGAGAGCTTTGTGCTGGCGACGAGCTACACTACAATCCCTGAGGACGTGCGGGAGGCCGCCCGTCAAGCTTTGGTGGATTACATCGGCGTGTCGATCGTCGGCCGCGACAGCCCTGCTGCGCAACCCGCGCAGCAGGTGATCAAGCGCTGGGGCGCCGCCGGAAAGGCAAGGGTCATTCTGGGGCAAGCGACCAATCCGGCGATGGCGGCCCTGGCGAACGGGTCGATGACCCATGCGCTGGACATGGACGATACCCACAGCCAGGGCTGCGGCCATCCCAGCGGCCCGGTCTGGTCCACCGCGCTGGCGATGGGGCAGCATTACGGGAAAAGCGCGCAGGACGCGCTGGCGGCCTTCGTCACCGGCTATGAGGTGATGGCACGGCTGGGCGGCGGCGGCACCTATGGCATCGGCCGCACGCTGCAGGTGCGCGGCTTCCACCCGACCTCGATGGTGGGCCGGATGGGCGCCGCCTGCACGGCGGCGGCGCTGCTGAAGCTGGACCAGGACCAGATCGGCAATGCCCTGGGCGCGGTCGCGACCACGGCGGGCGGGCTTCTGGGCTCGTTCGGGACGCATGGCAAACCCTTCCATGCCGGCAAGGCCGCGATGGACGGCATCCTCTGCGCCGAGCTGGCGCTGGACGGTTTCGTCGGCGCCCGGCATCTGTATGAAATCAAGGGCGGCTGGATGACGGCCTTCCTGCGCGACGACCAGTTCCAGATCCCCGATCTGGATTTCGCGGCCAAATGGGAATTGCTGGAAACCGGCTACAAGCGCTTTGCCAGCTGCCGCGCCACCCATACCCCGGCCGAAGCCGCCATTCTGGCGCGCGCGAAGGTGGACGGGCGCCCCATCAAGCGGGTGGTGGTCTATCTTGACCGCACCGCCATGGTCACCGCCGGTCGGCTGGATCCGAAGACCGGGCTGGAGGGCCGGTTCAGCATTCCGCTCTGCGTGGCGATGGGCCTGCTGGGGATCAACCTTGGTTCGCATGACTTCACCGAGGCAACGGTTGCCCGGCCCGAGGTGCAGGCGCTGCTGAAGAAGATCGAATGCATCACCATCGACGACCAGCCCGAGGACGAGACCCATATCGAGGTCGAACTGGACAGCGGCGAGATGCTGAAGGCCTCTTCCGAGATCCCGTTCGGCGATCCGCGGCGTCCGTTCACCTGGGATGACCATCACGCCAAATTCTCGGAACTGGTCACGCCGGTCATGGGCCAGCCCGCGACCGAGCAGCTGTTCGATCTGCTGCGCGGCTTTGACCAGCAGCCCGACAGCATGGACCGGCTCAGCCGGATGCTTGCCGCTCCGGCGGACTGACAGAAAGGGAACTAACGTGAAAGCGACGCACCATCTTCGGGATCTGCTTTCCGGCGCAAGCATCGTAATCGTCGGACTGGCAATCTCCACCTATTGCATGGCGACACTCGAACGAGGGACGCTGATGGAGCCCGGACCGGGCGGGTTTCCCTACGTACTCGGCCTGCTTATGGTGTTGACGGGTGCGATTTCGCTGTCGATGACACTGTTCGGCGGGCGCAAACAAGCGCCCGTCGAGGAAGAGCCGGTTCTGGGGCTGAACCTGCGCATCCTGGGACTGGTGATGATCTCGATCGCGGCCTTCGGGCTTTTGATCGAAAGCTTCGGTCTGGCACCGGCCTGCTTCGCCTCCGTCCTGCTCGCCTCACTGGTGGCGCGCAACATGTCGATGACAAGCCGCTTGGTCTCTGCCGTCTGCGCCTCGGGCCTCGCCGTTCTGATCTTCGCCGAGATCCTTTCGGTGCCCGTCCATATCTTTACCTGGCCGCTGGAATTCTGACCATGAATGACATCTTTTCAAACATGTGGCTGGGCCTGTCGGTCGCCGCCACACCTGAAGGGCTCCTGTACTGCACGCTTGGCGTGTTCGTGGGAATGGTGGTTGGTGTCCTGCCGGGCCTTGGATCGCTTGCGGCGATTTCAATCCTGTACCCGATCACCTTCCATGTCGAACCGCACTACGCCATCATCATGCTGGCAGGCATCTATTACGGCACCACCTACGGCGGCAAGACGACGGCAATTCTGCTCAACGTTCCGGGCGAAACCGATGCCGCAGTCGTCTGTTTCGACGGTCATCCGATGGCCAAGCAGGGTCGCGCCGGCGTGGCGCTGTTCATGAGCACGATGGCCGCCTTCCAGGGCGCGGCGATCGGCATCGTCATCGTGATGCTGTTCTCGCCTGTCATCGCCTCCGCCGCACTCAGCTTCGGCTCCCCCGAATATTTCGCGCTGATGGCCATGGGCCTGCTGGCCACGACCGCCATGTCCGACAGCGGCCCGGCGAAAAGCATCGCGATGGTATTGTTCGGCATCGTACTGGGTCTCGCCGGCACCGATGTGAATTCCGGGGTCGAGCGGTTCACCTTCGGGCTTACCAGCTTGCAGGACGGTGTCAGCATGGTGGTCATCGCTATGGGCCTATTCGGCGTATCGGAAATCATCTTCACTTTCGCCACCACCACCGCCGTGGTCGAAAAGATCAGCATGCGGTCCATGCTGCCTCGCAAGGACGATCTGCGCCGCTCCGTCGCGCCCGTCCTGCGTGGCGCCGCCATCGGCACCTTCTTTGGGGCGCTGCCCGGCACCGGATCGACCGTGTCGACCTTCATCTCCTACGGGACCGAGCGGAAGGTCTCGAAAACGCCCGAACGCTTCGGCAAGGGCGCAATCGAAGGCGTGGTCGGCCCCGAGGCCGCTGCGAACAGCGCCGACATGACCGCCTTCATTCCGACCCTGACGCTGGGCGTCCCCGGCTCGACCTCGATGGCGCTGATCCTGTCGCTTCTGGTCATGCATGGCATGACCCCCGGCCCGCGGCTGATCACCGATCACGCCGATCTGGTCTGGGGCCTGATCATGAGCTTCTGGATCGGCAACATCCTGCTCTGCGTCTTCAACATCCCGATGATCGGGCTTTGGGTGCGGCTGCTGCGGATCCCCAGCCAGTATCTTTATCCGCTGATCCTGATGTTCATCTGCATCGGCACCTATTCGGTCCGCATGCATCTGGGCGATGTCTGGATGGTGATCGTCGCCTCGTTGTTCGGCGTGGCCGCGCGGTTCGGCAATTTCCCCGCAGGTCCGCTGCTTCTGGGTTATGTCCTTGGCCCGATGATGGAAGAGCATTTCCGCCGCACGCTGCTTTTGTCCCGCGGCGACCTGTCGGCCTTCTTCCAGGGACCGATCTGCCTGACGATCTACACGGCGGTGATCCTGCTGTTCAGCTTCAAGCTGTTCCGCCTCTCGCCCCTTGGCCGCCGGATGTTCCCCAGGCCGATCCTCGACGAAAGCCTGTGACCGGCCATCGCGTCACAGCGGAACCCATGGTTTGGCCCCGTGGCTGAACCCCCGACACCAGGAGACCGACATGACCGACTATTACAACCTTGGACCCTATACCTGCCCGGTCAGCACCCAGTCGCCCGAGGCGCAGCTTTGGTTCGACCGCGGCCTGATCTGGTGCTTCGGCTACAATCATGATGAGGCGGTGGCCTGTTTCCTCAAGGCCATCGAGCGCGATCCCGATCTGGCGATCGCCTATTGGGGCGTCTCTTACGCGTCGGGCTGCAATTACAACAAGCCCTGGGCGGCCTTCGACGATGCCGACATGGAACGCTCGCTGGCCCGCGCCTTCGACTATGCCCAACGCGCGCTTGAGAAATCCGCCAACGCCTCCGAGGTCGAGGCGGCGCTGATCGTCGCGCTGCAACGCCGCTATCAAAGCGCCACCGCCCAGGGCAGCGAGGCGTTCTGCGTCTGGAACGACGACTATGCCGATGCAATGCGCGAGGTCTATGCCCGTTTTCCGCGCGATCTGAACGTCGCGACCTTATTCTGCGAGGCGGTGATGAACCGCACGCCTTGGGCGCTGTGGGATCTGAAGACGGGAAGCGTCGGCGCCGACGCCAGTACGGTCGAGGCCGTTTCTGCAAGCGAAAAGGCGCTGGCCCTGCCCGGCGGCTATCAGCATCCGGGTCTGCTGCACATGTACATCCACCTGATGGAAATGTCGCCCTTCCCGGAACGCGCGCTGCGCGCCGCCGATGCGCTGCGCGGGCTGGTGCCCGATTCCGGCCATCTGCAGCACATGTCGACCCATATCGACGTGCTGTGCGGGCATTACGAACGGGTGGTCACCTCGAACCACGATGCCATCGTGGCAGACCGCAAATACCTGGCCCGCCAGGGCGCGATCAATTTCTACTCGCTCTATCGCTGCCACAATTATCACTTCAAGGTCTATGGCGCGATGTTCCTGGGCCAATATGCGCCCGCCATGGAAGCCGCCACCGAAATGGCCGGCACGCTTCCGGCCGAACTGCTTCAGGTCTCGTCGCCACCTATGGCCGACTGGCTGGAAGGCTTTCTGTCGGTGAAGCAGCACGTCTATATCCGCTTCGGCAAATGGGACGAGATCGTCGCCCAGCCGCAGCCGGAAGACCCCGAGCTGTTCTGCGTGACCAATGCGATGATGCATTACGCCAAGGCCGTGGCCTATGCCGCCAGCAACTGCGTCGAACCGGCCCTTGCCGAGGCCGAGAAGTTCGAACAGGCCTTCGCGCGGGTGCCCGAAAGCCGGATGCTGTTCAACAACACCTGCCGCGACATCCTGACCGTGGCGCGGGAGATGATGCTGGGCGAAATCGCCTACCGTCAGGCCGAGTATGAAACTGCCTTCGCCCATCTGCGCAGATCGGTCGATCTCAGCGACAACCTGCCCTATGACGAACCCTGGGGCTGGATGCAGCCGACCCGCCACGCCCTGGCCGCGCTGCTGCTGGAGCAGGGCCAGGTCGAGGAATCTGCGGCCGTCTACCGCCAGGATCTGGGCCTCGACCCGACCCTGCCGCGCGCCGTGCATCACCCCGACAATGTCTGGAGCCTGCAGGGCTATCACGAATGCCTGCGGAAACTGGGCCGCGATGCCGAGGCGGCGCTGATCGGGCAGCGCCTGACGTTGGCCAAGGGCCGGGTCGATGTGCCGGTGCGCGCGTCCTGCTACTGCAAGCAGGGCAGCCGCTGAGCTGCCGCCGCCGATGCGCCCGCCCGCCTCCGCCCCTGCGATGCGCCTGGCCCTGGCGGGTCTGTGCCTGTCGGGCTGGGGCGGGCTTGCCGCCATGGCAGCCGAACAGGCCCGCCGGGGCGCACTGGCGCCGTTCGGGCCGGGTATGGGGCTGATCGACGGGCTGCGGCTGTGGGGCTTCGGCGACATAAGGGTCTGGATGGATGCCGGGTCGCTGTGTTCCTATGACCCGGCCCGCCCGATCCTGGCCATGGCGGCCGTGATTTCAGCGATGTGGGCGGCGATGACCCTGGCGATGGTGCTACCGCTGCTGGCGCATCACAGAGAAGCGGGCGGCGGCTGGCCGTTCGGCGCGCTGCGGGCCTGGTCGGGCAGCGCGCTGGCTTTGCTGGGCTTCTGCGCGCTTGCCACCCTTTGTCAGATCGCCGCGCAGGCGGCGGGCCTGCTGTCGCCCGCGCTGCGGGTGGAACATCCACTGGCCCAGGCCTTGTTCGTCTTCGCGGCGATCCTGGCGCAGGCGCTGCTGGGCAGACGTCCGCGCCCTGCCGCACGCGCCGACACGATCAGCGCCGGCGCCCGTGCAACCCTGCGGGGCCTCGCACGCTGCGCGCCCATGCTTTTGCTGATGTTTCCACTGGGGCTGATGAACCTGGTCGCCATGGCCGCGATGCTGGCGCTTCACCTGTCGGGCGCCCTGGCCCTGCCCGCGCGGCGCCCGCTGGGCCGGGTGACCGGCCTTGCCCTGCGCCTTGCCGCCAGCCGGGGCCTGCGGTGAAGCTGCGGATCGACATCGACCGGACGCGCAGCATCGGGCTGAGCGATCAGATCACCGCGCAGATCTCGCGGATGATCTTCGAGGGACGGATCGCCACGGGGCTGAAACTGCCCTCGTGCCGCCTGCTGGCGCGCGACGTCGGCGTGTCGATCAACACGGTGATCGCCGCCTATCAGACCCTGCAGGACGAACAGCTGATCACCGCCCGGCCGCGCTCGGGTTTTTTCGTGCGCCTGGGTCCCGGCGTGCATCCGGGACTGATCGCCCAGGCCCCGGCGCCAGAAAAGAAACCGGCGCGGATCGTGCAGAAGCTGAACCTCGCGCGGCGGGCCGACGGGATCGACACGATCTTCCGGCCGCAGAACTGGTTCGCCCAGCCCTATCCCTTCGTCTGCAACCAGATCAGCGAAAACGACTTTCCGGTCGCCGAATGGCGCGAATGCGCGCGGCTGGCGATGAACCGCAAGGATCTGAAGATCTGGTCTTCGGATGGGCATTATGCCGACAGCCCCGACCTGATCCGTCAGGTCAACCAGCGCATCCTGCCCAGCCGCGGCATCGCCGCCGATCCCGGCTCGACGCTGATCACCCTGGGGTCGCAGAACGGACTGTACCTCATCAGCTTTCTGTTCGGCGGGCGCGACCGGATGGCCGCGATGGAAGATCCGGGCTATCCCGATGCCCGCAAGATCCTGACCACCAATTTCGGCTCGGTCCGCTTTCAGCCCGTCGATGCCGAGGGGCTGGTCGTCGACGACAGGCTGCGCGGCGTCGATCTAGTCTTCGTGACCCCGAACCGGCAGTTTCCGACCACGGTCACCATGTCACCCGCGCGGCGCCGCGCGCTGCTGGATGCGGCCGAGGAACATGACTTCTACATCGTCGAGGACGATTACGAATGCGATGTCGACTATCGACAGGTCCCGCCCTTGTCGCTGCGCGCGCAGGATGACCGCGGGCGGGTGATCTATCTTGGCAGCCTGTCCAAGGGTCTATCGCCGGGGCTGCGGCTGGGCTACCTGAACGCCTCGCCCGATTTCGTGGCGGCGGCGCGCGACAGCCGGGGCATGATCCTCAGGCACCCGCCCATCATCCTCCAGCAGACGGCGGCGGCCTTTGTCGATCTTGGCTATTACGACCGGCTCCTGCGTCGGCTGAAGCGTGATCACGAACAGCGCTGGCGCATCGCCAATGCCGCTTTGGCCGACAGTCTGCCGGGGCTTGAGGTGGTCAGCGAATTCGGTGGCACGAATTTCTTGCTGACCGACCCCCAGCGCCAGCTGCAAGCCGATGCGCTGGCCCGGGCGGCGCTGGCGCGGGGGATCGTGATCGAAGCGGTGGCGCCCTGCTATTGGTGCCGCGCGCAGGGGGCCCACAGGTTCCGCATCGGCGTCTCGTCCATCGGTCAGGACCGGATCCGGCCCGGCCTTGCGCTACTGGCCGATCTGGTCGCCGAACAGCGCTCCACCGGGACCTTTTCCGCGCCACCAACCGGCGCGGGCTTGCCGGCCTCGGCCTCCCGTGCGCCCAGCCGAAAGACGCAATGCGCCATCTTGAAAGCCGGCATCGTCACGAACACCGCCAACACCTCGGCCAGGTGAACCGCCAGAAGCCGCCCAGCCGCGCCAAGCCCTTATGCTTCCTGACCATTGCGTGCAGCATCTGGTCCTAGAAAAGCATTCCTACCAATGGCTTACGACAAAAATGTCGATCCGGCAGTGTACGAATCCGCGAATGGCCGTGTTCGCATCACCCGCGGAAAGACGGCCCATCATTATCCACGCAGTGGATCGAGTGCGAGAATATTATGAATTTGATCAATGTTCTGGTTTGACCAACGATGCCCTCCCATCGGCGGCAGCCGAATCGCGCTGACGCTGGGTCAGCCACCTGTCCATTCTGGTGCAGGGGGCCACCGGCGAGCCTGAAGTTTCGGAGGGATGACATGAAATTTCGACGCATACTCTATTCTGCCCTTTGCGCGGCTGCACTCGCCGCGCCGGTCGCGGCCGAGGATCTGACGATCGGTGTCGGCGGCACGGCCACCTCGATCGACCCGCATTTCTATAATGCCTCGCCGAATAACAGCATCGCGATGCAGATCTTCGACCGGCTGACCGAGCGCAGCGCCGCGGGCAAGCTGCTGCCGGGCCTGGCCGAGACCTGGAAGCCGGTGGGCGAAACCGAATGGCTTTTCACCCTGCGCGAGGGCGTGAAATGGCATGATGGCGTGGCCTTCACCGCCGATGACGTCGTCTTCACCTTCGACCGCGCGCGCGACGTGCCGAACAGCCCCGGCGGCTTCGGCGGCTTCCTGCGGGCGGTGGCCAAGGTCGAGGCGGTGGATGACCGCACCGTGAAGATCACCACCCACGCCCCCTCGCCCAACCTGCCGGGCGATCTGGCGAATATCGCCATCGTCTCGCGCCATGCCGGCGAAGGCGCTGACACCACCGATTACAACTCGGGCAAGGCCGCCATCGGCACCGGCGCCTTCCGCTTCGTCGAATTCCGGCAGGGCGACCAGATCCGGCTGGAACGCAACCCCGACTGGTGGGGCGGCGAGGTTGCCTGGGACAATGTCACCTATCGCGTCATCTCCAGCGCGGGCGGCCGCACGACCGCCATCCTGGCCGGCGATGTCGATATCATCGACACCCCGGCCGCCGCCGATATCGCGCGTCTGCAAGGCACCGATGGCATCAAGGTGACCAGCACGCCGGGCCTGCGGGTGATCTATCTCATCAGCTCGCCCCAGACCGGCGCGCCGATGAAGTTCATCCGCGGCCCCAAGGGCGAGGAACTGGCCGAAAACCCGCTGGCCGATGTGCGTGTGCGTCAGGCGCTGTCGATCGCGCTGAACCGCGAGCTGATCGTCGACCGGATCATGGAAGGCACCGCCAAGGCCTCGGGCCAATGGCTGCCCGAGGGCGCTTTCTCCTATTCGCCCGACATTCCGGTGCCGGCGCAGGATCTGGAAAAGGCCAAGGCGCTTCTGGCCGAGGCGGGCTATCCTGACGGGTTCCAGCTGACCCTGCATGTCCCGAACGACCGCTATCCGAACGCGCCCGAAGTGGTGCAGGCGGTGGCGCAGATGTGGACGCGGATCGGCGTGCAGACCTCGGTCGAGGCGCTGCCCTGGACGACCTATTCGGCGCAGATGAAGGATTTCGCGGTGAAGCTTGTGGGTCTTGGCAACGCCACCTTCGATGCCAGCTCGATGCTGATCAACGTCCTTGGCACGGCCGACAAGGATCGCGGTCTGGGGGCGTCGAACGATACCGGCTATTCCAATCCGAAGCTGGACGAGATGACCGCCGCCGCGCTGACCCTCTATGACGATGCCGAGCGCGAAAAGGCGCTGATCGCCGCGGTGAAGGTTGCGCTGGACGATGGCGCGGTGCTGCCGCTGTACCAGCAGACCAACACCTGGGCGATGCGCGACGGGCTGAGCTATGAGCCGCGGATTGACGAACGCACGCTGGCCAAGGATGTCAAGCCTGAATAGGCCCAATCCCATGGCCTGAGGCAATGACTTGGGCTTCCTGCACCGCGCGGCCTGTGTCGCGCGGGGCGCATTCCCCGACCGCCATGATCGACACGGCGCGCGCGCCCCCGGTCGCGGGGCTGTCAGACCGGACATAGAATGACACTCTGGATCTTTCAAAGACTCCTTCAGGCGGCCCTGGTCGCGCTGGCCATGGCGGCGCTGCTGTTCTTGGCGCTGCAGCTGATCGGCAGCCCGGTCGAGACGCTGCTGCCCGCCGAGGCCACGCATGAGGAGCGGCTGCGGCTGATCCGCGATCTGGGCTTGGACCAGCCGCTGCACATCCAGTTCCTGATGTTCCTGAAGGGGATGGTGCAGGGCAATCTGGGGGTCAGCTACGTGTTCAAGGAACCCGCCGTCGCGCTGATCCTGTCGCGCCTGCCGGCCACGCTGGAGCTGGCGCTGTTCGCGGTGCTGCTGTCGCTGATCATCGGCCTGCCGCTGGGCCTGATCGCGGGGCGCCGCCCGCACAGCCTGACGGCGCAGACGATCATGACCGGCTCGATCTTGGGCTTCAGCCTGCCGATCTTCTGGGTCGGCATCCTGTTGATCATGATCTTCAGCGTCTGGCTGGGCTGGCTGCCCAGTTCCGGCCGCGGCCAGACCATCATGGTTCTGGGCGTGGGCTGGTCCTTCCTGACCTGGGACGGGCTGCGCCATCTGATCCTGCCCGCCTTCAGCCTGTCGCTGTTCAACGTCTCGATGGTCACCCGGCTGACCGAAAGCGGCGTGCGCGAGGCGATGTCCAGCGATTATGTCAAATTCGCCCGCGCCAAGGGCCTGGCGCCGCGGCGGATCCTGACCGTGCATGTGCTGAAGAATGTGATGATCCCGGTCGTGACCGTGGTCGGGCTGGATATCGGCACGACCATCGCCTTTTCGGTGGTGACCGAAACCATCTTTGCCTGGCCGGGCATGGGCAAGATCATCATCGACAGCATCGCCGCGCTCGATCGGCCGGTGATCGTGGCCTATCTGATGCTGGTGGTGCTGATGTTCGTGCTGATCAATCTGGTCGTCGACATCCTGTACCGGCTCCTCGACCCGCGCATCCGCCTGCAGGGAGAGTGAGATGAGATCCACGTTTTCCGCATTCTTCCGCTTCCTGCGCGTCTATGCCCGCTCGCCCCTGGCGGTGATCGGGCTGATCGGCACGGTTCTGGTGCTGCTGGCCGCGATTTTCGCCCCCGTCCTGTCGCCGCAGAACCCCTATGACCTTCTGCAGCTGGACATTCTGGAAAGCCGGCTGCCGCCCGGCGAACAGGCCTATGCGGGCTTCACCTTTCTTCTGGGCTCGGACGGGCAAGGGCGCGACATGTTCTCGGCGATCCTGTACGGGCTGCGCATCAGCCTGATCGTCGGGATCGGCTCGGCCGCGCTGGCCTTTGTTCTGGGCACGCTGTTCGGGCTGACCGCCGCCTATATCGGCGGCCGGGTCGAGACCTTCATGATGCGGCTGGTGGACCTGCAGATGTCGGTGCCGACCATCCTGTCGGCCCTGCTGATCCTGGCGCTGCTGGGCAAAAGCATCGGCAATGTCGTGCTGGCCATCGTGATCGTCGAATGGGCCACCTATGCCCGCACCGCGCGCGGCACCGCCCTGTCGCAGATGCGCCGCGACTATGTCGAGGCCGCCAAGGCGCTGCGCATGGGCCATGCCAACATGATCCTGCGCCAGTTGCTGCCGAACTGCATCTCGCCGCTGATCGTGCTGTTGACCATGCAGATCGCCCGCGCCATCACACTGGAAGCGACGCTCAGCTTTCTGGGCCTGGGCGTGCCGATCACCGAACCCTCGCTGGGGCTGCTGATCTCGAACGGG
This sequence comes from Neotabrizicola paludis, assembly GCF_044142105.1. Taxonomy (NCBI): domain Bacteria; kingdom Pseudomonadati; phylum Pseudomonadota; class Alphaproteobacteria; order Rhodobacterales; family Paracoccaceae; genus Neotabrizicola; species Neotabrizicola paludis. The sequence continues at coordinate 115,490 of NZ_JBGTYM010000003.1, read as the reverse complement.
TACGAGCTGATGCTGTCAGGCACCTATTGGGTCAGCCTCTTCCCCGGCATCGCCCTTCTGGTCACCATCTTCTCGATCAATCTGGTCGGCGACCGGATGCGCCAGATCCTTGATCCGAAGGCCGCTCAAAGATGACTGCCCCCATGCTGGAGATCCGCAACCTGCGGACCGAATTCGCCACCGATGCCGGCCGCGTCACCGTGATCGACCAGGTCAGCTTCAGCCTGAACCGCGGCCAGGTGCTGGGGCTGGTCGGGGAATCCGGGTCGGGAAAGTCGGTCACCGGCTTTTCGATCATGGGGCTGATCGACCCGCCGGGCCAGGTCAGCGGCGGGCAGATCCTGTTCAAGGGCGAGGATCTGCGGACGCTGCCCGAGCCGCGGATGCGGGCGCTGCGCGGCAACCGCATCGCGATGATCTTCCAGGATCCGGCGATGACGCTGAACCCGGTGCTGCGCATCGACACCCAGATGATCGAGACGATCCTGGCGCATGAGAAGGTCAGCAAGACTGTCGCGCGCGAAAGGGCCCGCGATGCGCTGGGAATGGTGGGCATCCCGAGCCCCGAAGAACGGCTGCGTGCCTATCCGCACCAGTTTTCGGGCGGGATGCGGCAGCGCGTGGCCATCGCCATCGCCCTGCTGCACCGCCCCGACCTGATCATCGCCGACGAGCCGACAACCGCGCTGGACGTGACGATCCAGGCGCAGATCCTGGCCGTGGTGCAGCGGCTGGCGCGCGACCATGGCACCGGGCTGATCTGGATCACCCATGACCTGTCGGTGATTGCCGGCCTCGCCGACCGGGTGGCCGTCATGTATGCTGGCCGGATCGTGGAACATGGCGATGTCGATACGGTCATCCGCACCCCGCGCCATCCCTATAGCCATGGGCTGATCGGCAGCCTGCCCTCGCGCAATCCGCGCGGACAGCATCTGAAACAGATCACCGGCACCACCCCGGCCATCGCCGCCCTGCCCCAGGGCTGCGCCTTCCGGCCGCGCTGTGCGCGCGCGACCGAGGCCTGCCTGGCCGCGCCGCCAGTGACGCAAACCGAGGGGCGGCTTCTGCGCTGTTTCCATCCCGTGACCGAGGGAGAGGCCGCATGACCCCGCGGATCGAGATCACCCATGTCAGCAAGCGCTTCTCGCGCAAGTCGGAACTGGTCGAGCGTCTGGCCGAACGGGCGGGGCTGAAGGCGCCAAAGCCGGTGGTGCATGCGCTGGACGATGTCAGCCTGGCGGTCGGCAGCGGCGAGGTGGTGGGGATCGTCGGCGAATCCGGCTGCGGAAAGTCGACGCTGGGCCGCATCGTCGCCGGCATCCTTGACGCCAGCGCCGGCGAGATCCGCTACAAGGGCCAGACCCTGGCCGAGATGCCCGACCGGCAGGCCGCGCAGGCCCGGCTGGACGTGCAGATGATCTTTCAGGATCCGTCCTCGTCGCTGAACCCGCGCCATCGCGTCGACGAGATCGTCGGCGCCGCCGCGCTGCGCCATGGCAAGACCACCCGCGCGGGCCTGGCCGATTACGTCGCCGAGCAGATGCGCCGCGCCGGGCTTGATCCGGCGATGAGCCGGCGTTTTCCGCATCAGTTCAGCGGCGGGCAGCGCCAGCGGATCGGCATCGCCCGCGCCCTGGCGGTGCAGCCCGACATGCTGATCTGCGATGAATCCGTGGCCTCGCTGGATGTGTCGATCCAGGCGCAGATCCTGAACCTGTTCATGGATCTGCGCCGCGACCTGAACCTGACCTACATGTTCATCAGCCACGACCTTTCGGTCGTCGAACATATCTCGGACCGGGTGGTCGTCATGTATCTGGGCCGGATCGTCGAAGAGGCGCCGGTGGCCGAGCTGTTCGCCCATCCCGCGCATCCCTACACCCGCGCGCTTTTGCAGGAAATCCCGCAGCTTGACACCAAGCGGCGCCACTATGCGCCGATCACGGGGGAAATCCCCAGCCCGCTCGCCCCACCCTCGGGCTGCCATTTCCACCCGCGCTGTCCCCTGGCCATGCCGCGCTGCGCGCTGGAACGGCCCGAACTGCGCCAGATCGGCCCGGCGCATCGCTCGGCCTGCCATCTGAACGACTGACCCAAGCGGTCGAACCGAACTGAAAGAAGGAAAGACCATGTTTTCTGCATGCCTGAACGCAGCTGACCCCAGGAAGGCGGTCATCCCCGGTGCCGACTGGCAGCAGGTCGCCGATCCCGAAGCCCTGGGCCTTGATGCGGGATTGCGCGCCGAAGCGGATGCGGCGCTGGATGCGCTGCCCACCACCTCGTTCATGGCGGTCAGCGGCGGCGAGGTGCTGTACAGCTATGGCGACGTTTCCGAGGTCAGCTACATGGCCTCGACCCGCAAGAGCATCCTGTCGATGCTGATGGGCAGGCCGGTCTGCGAGGGCAAGATCGACCTTGATCTGACCATGGCCGATCTCGGCATCGACGAGGAAGACGGTCTGCTGCCGATCGAAAAGACCGCGCGGCTGCGCGATCTTCTGATCAGCAGCTCGGGCGTCTATCACCCGGCGGGCAGCCCGGGCGGCGACATGAAGGATGTGCCCGCGCGCGGCAGCAAGACGCCGGGCCAGTATTTCCATTACAACAACTGGGATTTCAACGTCCTGGGCGCGGCCTTCGAACAGCTGACCGGGCGCTCGGTCTTCCAGGCGCTGGACGAGGATCTGGCCCAGCCGCTACAATTCCAGGATTTCGACCGCAACCGTCAGCGGATGCTGGGCTATAACGGGCAATCGCGCTACCTGGCCTATCATCTGTTCCTGTCGGGCCGCGACATGGCCCGCATCGCGCTGACCATGACGCGGCAAGGCGCCTGGGGCGCGCAGCAGATCGTGCCGGCCGAATGGGTCGCCGAAAGCACCAAGATCTGCGTCCCGGCCGAGGCGATGAACGGCAGCCGCAAGCCCTGCGTGGCGGGCTACAGCTATCTTTGGTGGATCCCCGTCGTCACCCCCGAAACCCCCGAATGGCAGGGCGCCTTCGTCGCGGCCGGGCATTTCGGCCAGTTCATGCTGGGCATGCCCGCCATCGACATGGTCTTCGTCAACCGCCGTGCCATTCCCGACGAGATGGCCGTCGCCCGCAACAATGGCAGCTTCACCGACGAGCCACCGACCGTGACGATGGAACAGTTCCTGTCCGTCGCGCGCAAGTTTGTGACCGCCCGACAAAAGGCCGTCAGGGGCTGAGTGCATGCGGACCCGGCCGCCGCCGCTTCCGCATTCCGCCTTGCCCGCTCGAGCGGCCCCGCTGTACACCAACGGAATGCAGCGTTTTCCTCTGGGCGGGCTCGACCTCAATCTGCTGAAGGTGCTTTACGCGCTGGCGGTCAAGGGCAACATGACCCAGGCCGGCGACTACATTGGCCTGTCGCAACCCGCGATGAGCCATGCACTCAAGCGCCTGCGCGCGATCACCGGCGACCGGCTGTTCCTGCGCAATGCCCGCGGCCTGACCATGACCCGGCATTGCGCCGACATCTTCCCTGGCGTGAAGCGGATCATCGAAGAGACCGAGGCGGTGATGCGCTCGCATCAGGCCTTCGATCCGGTGCAGTCGCCGCGCACCTTCCGCATCGGCATGAACGATTACTTCTCGGTCGTGCTGATGCCGCGCCTCTTGGAACGCATCCGCCGCAGCGCGCCCAATTGCGTGATCGAGGTGCAGCACATGCCGCGCACCATCACCGGCCCCTTGCAGGGCAACCGCACCCTGATGCAGGACTATCTGGACGATGGCACGATCGACGTGGCGGTGATGACGCTGGATTCGATTCCGGCCCGGTTCCAGTCGATGCCGCTGTTCACCGAAAGGCGGGTCTGCATCATCTCGGCCGACAATCCGGTCGTACAGTCCGATTTCACCTTCGAAAAGCTGCTGGAACTGGGGCATGTCAAGGTCACCTCCTCGCCCAGCCGCCGCGGCTGGATCGACGAATACCTTGACACGCTGGGCCGCAAGCGGCGGGTGGTGGCGCTGGTGCCGCATTTCTCGGCCGCGGTCGCCATTGTCGGGCGCAGCGATCTGGTGGCGATCATGCCCGAAAGCGTGGCGCGCCTGTTCGAGAAATCGCACAACCTGATCCTGCTCGACCCGCCCTTTCTGGAACAGAAGCAATCCACCAGCATGATCTGGCTGGCCGAGAACCAGTCCTCACCGCCGAACCGCTGGCTGCGCGACGAGATCGCGGCTTGTTTCTGAGATCAGGCCTCGACGTTCGTCTTTCAGACAGAGGAAGACCGCGCCTCTATTGCCATGGTCGAATTCGGGTCTGAGATGCATATTCCCTCTCCTAAAACGCTTGCATTGCCTCGAAGCGGCATATGAAGAAGCGGATGGTGCAACTATCGGGGTCGGTGATGGCCTGCAGCTTGCAAGCCATTCGGCCCTTGGTCCGGTCATTCAGGCCCCCTCTCTGTACTGATGATCAAATGGGTCTTGCCCTAAACCGCCGCGGCCCAGACCCTGAACCGCCCTGCCCCGGTGACCTCGCGCGCGATGCCGCGCTTGGCGAGCAGGTTTAGGTTCCGCTCGACCGCCGCTCGGCTGGCGCCGGTCTCGCTTTCGGCCTGCGGGGCCGAGACCATCGGGTGCCGGGTCAGGCTGCCCAGCAGAAGGCGCGGCACCCGCCCGGACAGATCGGCCACCGCTTCCGTGGCACGCTCCTGCCAGCGGCGCAGCCGGTCCAGCTCCAGCAAGCCTGCCAGCACGGCCTGATGCGCGCCCGTCAGCCAACCCGCCAGCCGCCGCTCGGCGCCGCCGGTCGCGGTCAGGGCGGCGAAGCCCGCCGCCGCCAGCGGCAAGAACGGCAGAGACCGCCCCCCGGCGATCTTCGCCCCCAGAACCACCGCCTCCAGCCCGCGCAGATGGTCGGGCCGCTCGTCCAGCTGCTGCCACAGCCGGAACGCGGCGGCCCCGCGCACCAGAGGATGCAGCGTCTGCAACGCGGCCAGGGCAGCATTGGCCTCGTCCAGGAAGGCGGTATCCTGCCCGGCCAGCCCGAGACTTTGCGCCGCATCCTGCGCATCGGTCCGCGCCGGGTCCGCCGCAAGCCGCCGGGCCACCCAGGACAGCCGGGTCATCGCCCCGCCATCCGCGCCCGTGGCCCCCAGGCGGAACGACATCCACAGGGCCAGCCGGTCCGAAGACAGCCGGTCGCCTGCCCACCAACCGACCGCCAGCGCCTCGCTCGCGGCCAGTCGCGCGACGGCCCCCTGCCCCATGGCCGCGAACCGCTCCTGCAACCGCCCGACATCCTGCGCCAGATCCGCCAAGTCACCGGCCAGGGCGGCTTGCGCCGCGCCCCAGTCCGCCGGATCGGCCAGGCCGCGCGCCACGGCGCGCGGCAAGGTGAGGTTCTGAGACCCCGCATCCTCGTCCGGGTCCAAAGGGCCCGGAAGGAACCAGAGGTCCTCCTCATCAGGTTTTTCACCAGAAGGCGCGTGTGCAGGCGCTCTTTGAACCATATCGGCATTATGCTTAATCTTTGCGGATTACCAAGGCAATCTTTTACCTCCGATATTGCCCACGATAAGTTCGCCTTATCATGGCTGTTGCAACCTGCCCGGCTCCAGCGCAATCTGGCGCACGAAACCAGCCGCAAAGGCCCTGAATGACCGCCCTCACCCTGCCCGCCTATGCCCAACTGTCCGATGCCGACGAGGTCGCGCTGAGCGATCTGTTCCGGCGCGGCACACCGCCCAACACGCTGCGCGCCTGGGAGCGCGACCTGGCCTATATCGCCGCCTGGAAGATGGCCGCCTTCGGGCGCCCCCTGGCCTGGCCCGAAGAGGAGAAGGTCGCCCTGCGCTTCATCCTCGACCATGCCCAGGATCTGGCCGGCAAGCCCGGACCCGCCCAGGACGTGGCGCAGGAACTGATCGCGATCGGGTTGCGCGTCGCCCTCGCCTGCCCCGCCCCTGCCACGCTGGACCGGCGCATCGCCTCCTGGCAGGCCTTTCACCGGATGCGCAACCTGGCCTCGCCCTTCGCGGCGCCGCTGGTTCAGCAGGCACGGCAGAAGGCACGCCGGGCCAATGCGCGGCCGCATGCGCCCAAATCGCCCCGGCCCGTCACCCGCGATATGCTGGAATCGCTGCTCGCCACCTGTGACGACAGCCATCGCGGCATTCGCGACCGGGCGATGCTGATGCTGGCCTTCGCCTCGGGCGGGCGGCGGCGCTCGGAAGTGACCGCACTGAATGTCGAGGATATCGGACGCGACGACTTCAGGGCCAAGGGCCTGCTCTGGGTCCGCCTGCTGGAGACCAAGACGACGCGCAAGGATCAGGCGCCGAAGCTGCCGCTCAAGGGCCGTGCGGCGCGGGCGGTGATGCATTGGCTGGAGGTCACCGGGCTCAGGGAAGGCCCGCTCTTCCGCCCGGTCTCGAAGTCTGACCGCCCCCTGCCCCGCCGCCTCGCCTCCGACGCGCTGCGGACCATCCTCCGCCACCGGCTGCGATCCGCCGGCCTGCCCGAGGATTATGCCACTCCGCACGGCCTCCGCGCCGGCTTCCTGACCCAGGCCGCGCTGGATGGCGCGCCCCTGGCGGCCGCGATGAAGCTGAGCCTGCACCGCTCCGCCGTACAAGCCCAGAAATACTATGCCGATGTCGAGATCAGCGAAAACCCGGCCACCGACCTGCTGGGCGACTGAGGGCGCAGACAAGCACCACGCCCCCGCCCCTTGGGTAGGCCGATTGAAGAACCTTCCCCGCGGGGAAGATTTCTAGCCTTCCAGCTGATCCAGCATCAGGCGAACCGCCTGTTCCAGCCGCCGCCGGTCAATGGTTGTGAAGTCGCGGTCCAGCTGGATTTCAAGCTTGCCGACGGCAGCGACACATTTGCCGCGCCCCTCGCGCCGGTCGAACTGAAAGCTGGTGCGCGCCTTGGTTGGCTTGCCCGGGACAGTGGCCGGGCGGGTCGATTGCGCCGCACCCTGCCCTTCCGCCCCGGCATCTTCGCCCGCGAAGCGGCGCAACACGGCCAGCTCATCGGCCACCGACCTCGTGTCCCATCCCTTCAATTCAGCCCGGATCATCGGCACCAGATCTTCGACCTCTTCGAAGCGGCGCGCCAGTGCCAGGCCGAGCGCGCGCGGAATTTCCTGCGGATAAAGCAGCTCTCCGCCCAGGCGCGACACGACGGGGATGAAGCTGCGGATATAGCTGCGCTTCTGATAGCCTGCCGACTTGAACAGCAGCGCCACAGCCTTGTCCGGGTCGGTCACCGCGATGCCCGGATCAGCGGCATAGTCCAGTGCCAGCATCGCCATCTCGGCGAAGGAGATGTCCTTCCGCACCAGGTTTTCATCGACCATCTTGCGATAGAGCGCCTCAAGCCCGTCGCCGCTTTGCGCGACCACCGCCGGAATCGCTCCGTAGCGCTCGGCATCACCCGTCTCGGTCAGCAGCTGCCGATAGGCCGACAAACGGCGATAGCCCTGGATCAACTCGAACCGCCCATCGGCACGGGCCTCAAGCCGGATCGGGTTGGACAGGCCAAGCTCGGAGATCGAGGCCACCAGCTCTGCCAGTTCCTGATCCGGCCCCTTCTTCCGGTCACGTACCAGCTTGGCCATCTCGATCTGGTCAAGCGGCACCAGTTCGATCACCAGACCGAGACGCTTGAGCCGCACATGTTCATGCGCCAGCGCGTCATTTTCCGCTCGGATCTGCGCCTCGGCCTCTTGCCGTTCGCGCGTCGAGGATACGGTCTCGGCAATCGCCGCCGCCATCGGGCCGCGGCGGGACGGCGGTTCGGCGACCTTCCCCGCAGGGAAGGTTTCCGCGACCGCCGGAGCAGGATCGTCGGGCAGGTCGATGTCGAACATGCGGCGCTTCTTGCTCATCTCGGGCCCCCTCAGATCCGGTCCCAGGCCGCCAGCACGCTGGCCCGGAATTCCTCATAGGCGCGGTCGAAGCTGGCCCGGGCGCGGCGCCAGGTTTCGCGCGTCATCTCGCGATAGTCGATCTCATAGACCGAAGACAGGAAGCGCCCGGACTGTTCGACCGCCCGCGTCATTTCGATCGGGTGTTCCGCCACATGGGGGCCGAAAACCTTTCGGAAGGCTTCGAACATCGCACGATGCAGGTCATTGCCCGGCTCATAGCGCGTCATCAGGAAGCGAATTTCAGCAAAGGCCTTGGGCAGACCAATCTTCCCCGCGGGGAAGGTCGCGCCGAAACCCGACAGGTCTTCCAGCGCCTCGGCCAATTGGCCGATGAAGCTGGTGGTGGAATCATATTCCCAATAGCCCGGGCCAGAGGGGATGTAGAGCATGTCCGCCGCGAAGACCGCGTTCATCGACTGATAGCCGATGGCGGGCGGGCAGTCGAACAGGATCAGATCATAATCGTCGTCGCCCAGACCGTCGAGGTAGCGCGAGACGGCGGCGAAGAAGGACCATTCTGGGTTCAGGTGGCGATACTGGGCGCTGGCGAACTCGACAAAGGCCGCATTGGCGCAGGAGGGCACGATGTCGATGGTCGACCAGGCCGTGGGCTTGATGAAATCGGCATGGCGCAGCTCGCCCAAGCCCAGATCGCGGATCGAGGCCGGGATCTGGCGCCGGGGCAGGGCGGTTCCACTGGCCGCTCCCGTAGCGGCCGAGTTCATGCTGTCGGTCTCGCGGATCAGGTCGCGGGCCATGATGCCCCAGACAGTGTAATCCTCGGCCACATCGGTCAGGCCCATGGAATGGGACAACGTGGCCTGCGGGTCGAAATCGACCAGCAGCACGCGATAGCCGTCCAGCGCCGCCGCATGGCCCAGATGCAGCGCGACCGTCGACTTGCCGGCCCCGCCCTTGAAATTGGCGACGGCCGCGCGAAAGGCCCGCTTGCCGGCGGGGCGGGGCGGCATCAGCGACTTGCGATTGATCTTCATCTTGCGGCGCAGCGCGTTGATCTCTTCCAGCGTGAACCAGCGCTGGCGGCCATCCGGCTCGACCTCGCCGCCCGGAAGATCGGGCTCGGCCGCGAAACGGCCGCGGAAGGTGGACTGGTTGATCTTGAAGATCAGTTCGGCCACCTCCCAGGACGAGAAGCGGCGCAGCGTCTTGCGGTTCTCGGGGCTGAATGTCTGCTGCCGGATCCAGCTTTGCATCTTAAGCGACTGCGCCTGCAGCCGGGAAAGGTCTTCATGCGTATACATGCCCGCCTCTTCGGAACGTAAATTCTTGTCGACTTCCGAAATACGCCGGATTTGCACAGAATGCAAAAGCGAAGTTATCATGATGCGGAATCTTCCCCGTGGGGAAGAAAAGCGCGGGCGGACAAGGCGTTTCAACCCCAGGCGGCCCGAATCGGTCAGGGTGCAGGGCAGGGCGGTTTCCGGAGGGTGACCGCGCGATATTGGGGGACAAGACCATCTGCCCTACCGCCTATTGGGGGACATTCTGGCGCCATTGGGGGCCAGGCTGGATGTCCCCCAATACCGATGATACCCGAAAATTCGATTGAGGATTGAGGTAGGAAGAAAACCCCCGGACCAAGTCGCTTGACAGAATCGTAAAACCGGACGCAAATATCCAACATGCAGCGAAGAGCGTTGAGATTGCGGCGCTGCACAGGAAGAGGGCGGACAAGCCCCAGACAATCAGGCAGGCCAAAGCCCGAAACGGCCGCGGTTCAGGACAGGAGAACCCCATGCAGCTTCCCCGGCCCGTCGGGCGCGAGGCAGCGTCGCGCAAATATGACATCCTGTCCGCGCTGATGGCCTTTGCCCTGTCTAAGGACAAGCACGTCCAGCGGCAGGTGTTGCGGATCATGGCGCTGATCACCGCACGCTACAATTGGCAGCGCGACGAGCTGACGACGGGGCAGGGCGAAATCGCGCGGCTGTGGTCGGTCGACGAGAGGACGGTCAAGCGCGAGATGGCCCGGTTCCGGGCGCAGGACTGGCTGGTGCTGAAACGTCAGGGCGCGCGCGGTCGGGTCAGTGTCTATGGGCTGAATCTGGGCCGCATGCTTGAGGATACGCGCCCGGCCTGGCCGCTGATCGGCGAGGATTTCGTGGAAAGGCTGCAACCCTCCGAAGCGCGGCCTGCAACGAATGTGGTCGCGCTGCGGCGCGAGCCCCTGCCCGCCGAAGATGGAACGATCTGGGCGCAGGCCCAGGCGCGGCTGCATGAGGAAGACACGGCGACCTATGGCGCCTGGCTGCACAGCCTGACCGAGGCGGCACGCGAGGATGGCTGCCTGATCCTGGTCGCGCCAACCCGGTTCCATGCGACCTATGTGGCTACGAACCTGAAGGATCGGCTGCTTTCTGTCGTTCGGCGCGTCGATCCCAGTGTCCGGGATGTCCAGATCACCGCCTGAGGCGGGAGTTAACCTCAGAGTGCGAAAAGCGGTTTGTTGGCAGTGGCTTACAGACCTTCGACGATCACCACATGCGCTATGCAGGCGCCAGCGCGCGCGGTGCGGGCGGCGCGATAGTCCTCAGACAAATAGCAATCCCTCGCGGCTTGGACCGAGGGAAACTCGATGACGACATGGCGGTCGAGCGCCGGCCCTTCCAGCACTTCCGCCGCGCCGCCCCGGGCAAGGAAACGGGCGCCGTAACGGGCGAAAGCGGCGGGGGCCAGTTTCTGGTAGCCGGCATATGCCTCGGGATCGGTGACGGTCACATGGGCTATCCAGTAAGCCGTCATGGGCGCGTCTCGAGGCTGATCCGGGCGAGTTCGGCCGCGTCCGAAAGATGGGCGTTCACGGCGGCGGCGGCCGCTGCGGGATCACGGGCACAGATCGCCTCGCAGATGCGCTGCATATGGGCCGAGCCCGACGTGCTGCGATTGGTGGTGGCGAGCGTCATCGCGCGCAGCCGCGAGATGCGGCTGTTCAGGCGGCAGACGATTTCCCAGGCAATCTCATGCCCCGCCGCAGTGAAAATCACTTCGTAGAAGCGGGTCGTGGCTGGCAGCAGGGCCTCGGGTTTTGCGCTGGCGAAGGCTTTCTTCAGATCCGCCAAGGCGGCGCGCAACTGCCGGTCGACCGTGGCATCGGCCCGGGCCGCGCAGGCTGCCGCAGCATCCGCTTCGAGCAGGCGGCGGATATCATAGATCTGGCGCGCCTGCGGCCAGTCGAGCCGGGCGACGACAGGGCCACCCCGCGGCAGGGTTTCCACCAGACCCTCTGCTTCGAGATAGCGGATGGCTTCGCGCACGACGGAACGCGACACGCCAAGCTGGTCGCAAAGCGTGCGCTCGACAAGCCGCGCGCCGCCGGGAAACCGGCCCGCGATGATTGCGTCCCGCAAGCGACCGACGACCAGCTCGCGCAGCGTCATGGGTGCGTGATCAATTCTGAGCGTCGTATCGGCGGCCTGGGTCATTGTCGCAGCTTAGGGGGCCGAAGGGCCAGACGCAAGTATCACTTGACATTCCGTAATATGGTATACCATCTTCTTGCCCGAAGCCATCGGAGTGCCCCATGCCCGCGCAGATTCGCAAAACCCTGACCTTCGTCGAAACCACCCTGATCGAAGGCGGTCGCGCCGCTGCCCGACCGTTGAAACTGATCGGCGCTGCCGCGGTCGTGACCAATCCCTGGGCCGGGCGCGGCTTTGTCGAAGACCTCAAGCCCGAAATCCACGATGTGGCGCCCGAGCTGGGCGCGCTGCTGACGGCGATGATTCTCGACGCTGCCGGCGGGGCCGGGAATGTCGAAGGCTATGGCAAGGCGGCGGTGGTCGGCCTGCGCGGCGAACTTGAACATGCGAATGCGCTGATCCACACCCTTCGCTTTGGCAATCACTATCGTCAGGCCGTCGGGGCCAAGACCTATCTGGCCTTCACCAATGTGCGTGGCGCGGCCAATACGCCGCTGATGATCCCGTTGATGGACAAGCATGACGAAGGCCGCCGGTCGCATTACCAGACGGTGCATTTTTCGATTCCCGACGCGCCGGCCGAGGATGAGATCGTCGTCGCGCTGGGGGCCTCGACCGGGGGGCGCCCACATCACCGGATCGGCGACCGTTATCAGGATCTGAAAGATCTGGGCCATGATGTCGCGAACCCTGCATCTGTCTGACGGCGCCACGGTCCGCGTGATCGAGGCGGGCGCGGGTGCGCCCCTGCTGTTGATCCATGGTGTCGGGATGCGGGCGGAAGCCTGGGGCCCGCAGATCGCCGATCTGTCGCGGCGGGCCCGGGTGATCGCGGTCGACATGCCAGGCCATGGCGGCAGCGACGGCCTGCCCTGCGCGCCGCGCCTGCCGGATTATGTGAACTGGGCCGCCCGCGTGGTGTCGGCGCTTGAGCTTGGCCCAGTGGCTGTCGCCGGGCATTCGATGGGGGCCTTGATCGCGACGGGTCTTGCGATCGACCATCCGGCGCTGGTCAGCCGGACAGCCCTGCTGAATGGCGTTCACCGCCGTTCGGCCGAGGCGCGCGCCGCTGTCGAGGCCCGGGCGGCCGAGATCGCGGCAGGGCAGGCGGGCATCGAGGCGCCGCTGGCCCGCTGGTTTTCGCCCGAGGACGGGGCTGTGCGCGAAACGGTGGCGGGCTGGCTTCGCACGGTGCCCCAGGCGGGCTATGCCGCCGCTTATCGCGCCTTCGCCGAGGGGGATGGCGTCTATGCCGGGCGGCTGGGCGAGATTGCCGGACCCTTTCTGGTGCTGACCGGCGAGAATGACCTGAACTCGACCCCCGACATGGCCCGGGCGATGGCCGGGATGGCGCCGCAGGGCCGGGCGGTGGTGATCGCGGGCCATCGGCATATGGTGAACCTGACGGCCCCCGATGCCGTGACCCAGGCGCTTTCGGCCTGGCTGGACAGCGAAAGGATCCGGGCATGACCGAGGTCGATCCCCGCGCCCTGCGCGACGCCTTCGGCTGCTTCATGACTGGCGTGACGGTGGTGACAGCCATCGATCCCGCGGGAAATCCGCTTGGCTTCACCGCCAATTCCTTTGCCTCGGTCTCGCTCGATCCGCCGCTGCTGCTGGTGTCGATCGCGAACAAGTCGGCCAATCTTGAGGCCTTTCGCAGCGCACGAGGGTTTGCGGTCAATATCCTGGCCGAAAGCCAGAAGGATGTTTCGACGACATTTGCCCGTCCGGTCGCAGACCGTTTCTCGACGGTGGAGTGGCGGCGAGGCCCGGTTGGCGCCCCGCTGATCCAGGGGGTCGCGGCCTGGTTCGACTGTGCGATGGAACAGGCGATTCCGACCGGGGACCATACGATCCTTCTGGGCCGGATCGGTGGGTTCGGGGCCAGCCCGCATCCGGGCCTGGGCTATTATCGTGGCGCCTATGTCACGCCTTCGGCCACGGCGCAGGAGCTCCCGGCAGGGCCGGATGTGGTCTTGTCGGCGATCATCGAAAGCGTCGGGCGGGTGCTTCTGGTCGATGACGGTCGAGGCGGGACCTCGGTTCCCATGGTCCGCGTCGGGCGCGCGGGCATTCAGGCCGCGCTTGCCGGGCTGTTCGAGCGGTTGAAGATCGCGGCGGAACCCGGCTCGGTCTATTCTGTCTACGAAGACGCCCAGCTGGGCACCCAGCATATCGCGTTGCGCTGCCCGGCGGCGGCGGATTGCGTGCCGGGGCAGGGGGCCTTTGTCGAGCTTGCGCCGGATGCGCTGGACGATGTCACCGATCCCGCGTTGCGCATCATGCTCGAGCGGCTCGCCGATGAATCGCGGATGGGCAATTTCGGCACGTATTTCGGCACTCATGAAAAAGGGCGCGTGGCGCGGAACGCGGAAGGGCAGGCGAGATGAAGTTCTCTCTTTTCATTCACATGGAACGGGTTACGCCCGATCAGGACGAAAAAGATCTTTACGATCAGATGATTGAACTGTGCAGGATCGCCGACGAGGGCGGCATGCATGCGATCTGGACCGGCGAACACCATGGCATGAACTTCACCATCGCGCCGAATCCGTTGCTGAATCTTGTCGATCTGGCGCGGCGGACGCGGAATGTGCGCCTGGGCACGGGCACGGTGATCGCGCCCTTCTGGCACCCGATCCGTCTTGCGGGCGAGGCCGCGATGGCCGACCTGATCATGGATGGGCGGCTTGATCTGGGCATCGCGCGCGGGGCCTACAGTTTCGAATACGAGCGGCTGATGCCGGGGCTGGATGCGTGGAATGCCGGCGGGCGCATGCGCGAGTTGATTCCGGCGGTCAAGGCGCTGTGGCAGGGCGATTACGCGCATGATGGGCAATATTGGCAGTTCCCCAAGACCACCTCTTCACCCAAGCCGCTGCAACAGCCGGGTCCGCCGATCTGGGTCGCCGCCCGCGACCCGAGCAGCCATGATTTCGCGGTTGCCAATGGCTGCAATGTCCAGGTCACGCCGCTGCATCTGGGCGACGAAGAGGTGGTCAGCCTGATGGAGCGCTTCAACACCGCCTGTGCCGCCCATCCGCAGGTGCCGCGCCCGAAGATCATGGTGCTGCGCCACGCCTATGTCGCCAGCGACGAGGCCGATGCCCAGTTGGCGGCGGAAGAGATCAACCGGTTCTATTGCTACTTCGGCGCCTGGTTCAAGAATGAGCGCCCGATCTCGCAGGGCCTGATCCAGGAGCTGACCGAGGCCGAGATCGCCGCCCATCCGTTCTATTCCGCCGCCGCGATGCGCAAGAACCAGATCATCGGCGAACCGGCCGAGGTGATCCGGCGGATCAAGAGTTATGAGGCGCTGGGATATGATGAGTTCAGCTTCTGGATCGACACCGGCATGAGTTTCGAGCGCAAGAAGGCCTCGCTTGAGCGTCTGATCCGCGATGTGATGCCCGCCTTCGCCTGAAAGGAGCCGAGATGGACCGCTTCCAGCACTATATCGACGGCCGTTTCGAAGACGGGGCGGCGACGTTCGAAAGCCTTGACCCGGCACGCGGAACCGCCTGGGCGGTGATGCCCCTGGCCGATGCGGCAGAGGTTGATCGGGCGGTGCAGGCGGCGGAGCGCGCCTTTGTGCAGGGGCCGTGGCCCGGGCTGACGGCGACGGCGCGCGGAAAGCTGCTGTACCGGCTGGCCGATCTGGTTCAGGCGGCGGCGCCGCGTCTGGCCGCGCTTGAGACGCGGGACACCGGAAAGATCCTGCGGGAGACCAGCGCGCAGATTGCCTATGTCGCGGAATATTATCGCTATTATGCGGGCCTTGCCGATAAGATCGAGGGCGCGCATCTGCCGGTCGACAAGCCGGATATGGAAGTCTGGCTGCGGCGCGAACCGGTGGGCGTGGTGGCGGCCATCGTGCCCTGGAACAGCCAGCTTTTCCTGTCGGCGGTCAAGCTTGGCCCGGCGCTGGCGGCGGGCTGTACCGTGGTGCTGAAGGCGTCGGAAGACGGGCCTGCGCCGCTTCTGGAATTCGCGCGACTGGTGCATGAGGCGGGCTTCCCGCCCGGCGTGGTCAATATCCTGACCGGCGGCCCCGATGCGGGCCGGGCGCTGACCAGCCATCCGCTCGTGGCCCATATCGCCTTTACCGGCGGCCCCGAAACCGCGCGCCACATCGTCCGCGCCAGCGCCGACAATCTGGCGCGGGTCTCTTTGGAACTGGGCGGCAAATCGCCCTTCATCGTCTTTGACGATGCCGATCTGGACAGTGCGGCCAATGCCCAGGTTGCGGGTATCTTTGCGGCGACCGGGCAAAGCTGCGTCGCGGGATCGCGGCTGCTGGTGCAGGACAGCGTGAAGGAGGCCTTTCTTGCCCGGCTGAAGGCCAAGGCCGAGGCCGTGGCCATCGGCGCGCCCGACCGGATGGAGACCGAGGTCGGGCCGCTGTGCACCGCGCGTCAGCGCGACCGGATTGTGGATCTGATCGCCCGCTCTGTCGCCGCAGGTGCGCGGGTGATCACCGGCGGCAGGGCCCCGGCCGGGGCGGGGTTCTACTTTCCGCCCACCATCCTGGACTGTTCCGACGCGCCGGAGGCGCCAGCCCTGAACGAAGAATTCTTCGGCCCCGTCCTGTCGGTGCGCAGCTTTGCCACCGAGGCCGAGGCGCTGGCCCTGGCCAATGACACGGCTTTCGGATTGGCGTCGGGCGTTTTCACCCAGAACCTGACCCGAGCCCATCGCATGATCCGCGGCATCCGCGCCGGGATCGTCTGGGTCAATACCTACCGTGCGGTGTCGCCCATCGTACCCTTTGGCGGCCACGGCCTTTCGGGCCACGGGCGCGAGGGTGGGCTTGCCGCCGCGCTTGATTACACCGCGGTCAAGGCGGTCTGGCTTCGGACTTCGGACGATCCGATCCCCGACCCGTTCGTCATGCGCTGAAAACAGATTTCATGGGAGGAGAGAACATGAAGAAGACGCTTCTGGCGCTCGCTGTCGCCACTGCCTTTGCGGGCAGCGCACGAGCAGATGACATGGTGTTCACGTCCTGGGGCGGCACGACCCAGGATGCGCAGACGGAACATTGGGCCGCGCCCTTCACCGAGAAGACCGGCATCGCCGTGGTGCAGGACGGGCCGACCGATTACGGCAAGATCAAAGCCATGGTCGAAGCCGGCGCCGTGACCTGGGACGTGGTCGATGCCGAATTCGACTGGGCCTTGCAGGCGGGCGGGCAGGGGCTGCTTGAGCCGCTGGATTTCAGCGTGATCGACAAGACCAAGCTGGATCCGCGTTTCGTTTCGGACTTCGCGGTGGGATCGTTCTACTATTCCTTCGTGCTGGGCTGGAACCCGGCCAATTTTTCGGGCGCGCAGCCTGCGACGCTTGCGGATCTGTTCGACACCCAGAAATTCCCCGGCAAGCGCACCTTCTACAAATGGTCGGCGCCGGGCGTGATCGAAGCGGCCTTGCTGGCCGATGGGGTGAAGCCCGAAGAACTTTACCCGCTTGATCTGGACCGCGCGTTCAAGAAGCTCGACACGATCAAGTCTGACATCATCTGGTGGGAAGGCGGCGCGCAGAGCCAGCAGCTTCTGGCTTCGGGCGAGGCGCCGATCGGCTTTTTCTGGAATGGGCGTCTGGCGGCACTGAAGGCCGACGGGATGGACGTGGGCATAAGCTGGGATCAGAACATCACGGCCGCCGATGCGCTTGTCGTGCCGAAAGGGGCCAAGAACAAAGAGGCGGCGATGAAGTTTATCGCCGAGGCGACGAGCGCCGAAGGGCAGGCCGCCTTTGCCGCCGCCTCGGGCTATGCGCCGATCAACCTTGGCTCGGCCGAGCTGATGGACCCGGCGGTGCGTGCCACGCTGCCCGATGCGCAGACCGCGCTTCAGATCAATGCCGATCTGGCCTATTGGGCCGCGCATCGCGACGAGATCGGCAACCGCTGGTACGCCTGGCAGGCGCAATAGCCGCCTCACCGCAGCCCCGGGCGGGACAGAGCTTCGCCCGGGGATCCCCGACCGACTGAAGGACCCGACGATGTCGACCGCCACAACCCGCCGCGGGTCGGGCCTTGGCTTTGCCATGCCCGCGATCCTGCTGCTCGCTGCCTTTTTCATCATCCCGGTCGCGGCGCTGCTGATGCGGTCAGTGACGGAACCGGAGCTGGGCCTGCAGAATTACGCCGCCCTTCTGGGCAGTGCGACCTATGCGAAGGTCTTCCTCAACACCTTCTTCGTGGCAGGGCTGGTGACCGCGGTGACCATCCTGATCGCCTTCCCGGTGGCCTGGGCCCTGGCGATCCTGCCGCGGCCCTGGGCGGCGATCCTGTTCGCGGTGATCCTTCTGTCGATGTGGACCAACCTTCTGGCGCGGACCTATGCCTGGATGGTGCTGCTGCAACAGACCGGGCTGATCAACCGTGCGCTGATGGCGATCGGGCTGATCGACCAGCCCCTGCAACTGACCAACAACCTTATCGGCGTCACCATCGGCATGGTCTATATCATGCTGCCCTTCATGATCCTGCCGCTGGTCGGTGTGATCAGGAAGATCGACCCCGCCATCCTGCAGGCTGCCGCCCTGTGCGGCGCCACGCGGGGGCAGGCGCTGCGCCGGGTCCTGCTGCCCCTGGCTGCGCCGGGCCTGGTCTCGGGCGGTCTGATGGTCTTTGTCATGTCGCTTGGCTATTTCGTGACGCCTTCGCTTCTGGGCGGAACCGCCAACATGATGCTGCCCGAGCTGATCGTGCAGCAGGTCCAGAGCCTGGTGAACTGGGGCATGGGCGGGGCCGCCGCCTTCCTGCTGCTGGTGGTGACGCTGGGGCTCTATGCTCTTCAGCTGCGCTTTTTCGAACCGAAGGAGGCGCGCTGATGCTGCTCGATTTCGACAAGCTGGGCGCCTGGCGCTGGATCCTGGCCACGATCTGCGCGGCGATGGCGCTGTTCCTCCTTTTGCCGATCCTGTTCATCATCGCGCTGTCCTTCGGCTCGTCGCGCTGGCTGATCTTTCCGCCGCCGGACTGGACACTGAAATGGTATCAGGATCTTTTTGCCGATCCGCGCTGGCTCGAGGCGGCTTTCACCTCGGCCAAGATCGGCGTGATCGTCATGGTCCTGTCGGTCGGGTTCGGGCTTCTGGCCGCGCTTGCGCTGGTGCGCGGGCGGTTTCGCGGCCGGGCGGTCCTGCGGGCCTTCTTCCTGACGCCGATGGTCCTGCCGGTCGTGATCGTCGCAGTCGCGCTGTACGCCGCCTTTCTGCGGCTTGGTCTGAACGGCACCCTGCCGGGCTTTGTCATCGCCCATCTGATCGTGGCGCTGCCCTTTGCCATCATCACGATCTCGGGCGCGCTGGAGACTTTTGACCCGGCGATCGAGGAGGCTGCGATCCTTTGCGGCGCCAGCCCGTGGGAGGCGCGCCTGCGCGTCACTCTTCCCGCGATCCGCCACGGCCTGTTCTCGGCGGCGATCTTTTCCTTCCTGATTTCCTGGGACGAGGTCGTCCTGGCGATCTTCATGGCCTCGCCCAGCCTTCAGACCCTGCCCGTCAAGGTCTGGACGACGCTGCGACAGGATCTGACCCCGGTGATCGCCGCCGCTTCGACCCTTCTTGTCGCGCTGACCGTTGTGCTGATGGTCCTTGCCGCGCTGCTTCGCAAAGGCAAATCCGAATGACTGTTCCTTATCTTCAAATCGACGGTATCCGAAAGCTCTATGGCGATGTCGTGGCCACGGACAGGGTCGACCTGACCATTGCCGAGGGCGAGTTCATGACCTTCCTTGGTCCTTCGGGATCGGGCAAATCGACGACGCTCTATATCCTTGCCGGGTTCCAGGACCCGACCGCTGGGGATATCCGGCTGCGCGGCCAGTCGATCCTGAACACGCCGTCGCACAAGCGCAACATCGGGATGGTCTTCCAGCGCTATACCCTGTTTCCGCATCTGAGCGTGGGCGAGAACGTGGCCTTCCCGCTGCGCGTGCGGCGGATGGGCAGCACCGAAATCGCCGAGCGGGTGAAGCGGGCGCTGGCGCTTGTCCGTCTGGAAGGGTTCGAGGACCGGATGCCCGCCAATATGTCGGGCGGGCAGCAGCAACGCGTCGCGCTGGCCCGCGCACTGGTCTATGATCCGCCAGTCCTGTTGATGGACGAACCGCTTTCGGCCCTGGACAAGAAGCTGCGCGAGGAGATTCAGTTCGAGATCCGCCGCATCCACCAGGAAACCGGGGTCACGATCCTGTATGTCACGCATGATCAGGAAGAGGCGCTGCGCCTGTCGGATCGCATCGCCATTTTCAACAAGGGCCGGATCGAGCAGGTCGGCACGGGACCGGAACTTTATGCCGAACCCGCCACCCGCTTCGTGGCGGATTTCATCGGCGACAGCGCCTTTCTTCCGGGGGAGCTTTCGGATGTGGCGGGGCAGCGCACTGGGCTGCGCTTCCCGGATGGCACGCGTGTCGCGGCGGTGCCGTTGCATGGGCAGGGCAGGGCAGGGGCGAAGGCCGATCTCATGTTGCGCCCCGAGCGGATCGAACTGGATCGGGCGCCCGGCCCTGATGGCGCGACGCTTCCGGTGACGGTCGAGGATTTGACCTTTCTGGGCAACAATACCACGGTATCGGCGCGCACCGCCTGGGGGGCGCCGCTGACGGTGCGGCTGAACTTCGGTCATCCGCTGACCGGACAGCTTGCACGCGGCAGCCATCTTCATATCCGCTGGGCGCCCGAAGCAGCGCATGCTTTCCTGCGCGAGTGACGGGTTGCGCCAGGCGGGGTGCGAGCTTCGGATGACCCGGCCGCGCGGCAGAAGATCACGCGGGCGCGGGCAGCATGCGCCCGCGCATGACGTTCTGGTCCACCAGCGCCTGCACCTGACCGCGGAACACCGCCTTCACTGCCCGCGCCGATTGGGACAGTTCCGAGAATTCGTGCCAGGCGAAGGACAGGGTCCGCTCGATCACCGGCTGCACGATCCGCGTGGCGCTGAGCAGCCCGGCCTCAATTTCCATCGCGAAGGCTGAATAGGGCACGACCGTATAGGCCGGCCCGGCAAGAACGATGCTGCGGAAGACCGAGAGGGAATCCTGCTCCACCGCCACATTGATCCTTTGCCCGATCCGCGCCGCCGTATTCTCCATCTCGATGCGAAGCTGGTTGC
The DNA here is from genome assembly GCF_044142105.1 of Neotabrizicola paludis. Lineage (NCBI taxonomy): Bacteria > Pseudomonadati > Pseudomonadota > Alphaproteobacteria > Rhodobacterales > Paracoccaceae > Neotabrizicola > Neotabrizicola paludis. Next base: position 95,008 of record NZ_JBGTYM010000003.1, on the reverse strand, counting down.
GCCTTCCGCCCATGACCAGCGGAAAGCGGTGCAGGTCGGCGAATGCGACCTCGTCGCCCATGCCCACCGGCCGCTGGCGCCCGACCAGATACAGATCCTGCGCCAGAACCGGCTCGGATGCGGCGCCCACCAGGGTCGAGACATTCGGCAAAAGCCCGAAATCCACCTGGCGCGAGGTGACGAGCGTGTCGCTTTCCACCCGCATCAGATCGAGGATGACCAACCTGATCTGCGGATGCGCGCGTCGGACGGCCCAGTACAGCTGCCCGGCCAGAATGGCCGCGGCTGACGCTGCCAGAACCACCCGCACCTCGCCCGCAAGCCCGGCCGAGGCATGCACGGTTTCTTCGCGCACCTGCTCGACATGCCGGAACAGAGATAGCGCGCCGTCATGAAGGCGCTTGCCCGCCTCGGTCAGGGTCACGCCCTTGGCACTGCGTTCGAACAGAGGCTGCCCGAGCGAGTCTTCCAGCGCCCGGATATGGGCGGAAAAGGCCGGCTGGGCCAAGTGGACTGCCCGCGCCGCCGCGGAAATGCTGCCGTGACGGGCGGCCTCGACGAAATAGCGCAATTGATCCAGACGCATGGAGATCCTGATCCTGGTATCGCAAATCGCGATGGATCATATCGCAAACTAATATTTTTGCTATGACCTTTTGTCACCTATTCCTCACCGCAGCAAGGACCCCGCCGTCGCGAGGGCCAGAAAGAGGGAAGGCGTGGGAATGCAGTACAGCGACGATATCCGCCGGGTGTTTGGCACGAGGACGGGTGGCGCGCCGCTGTTTTCCTTCTGGAGCCATTTTCCTGACGACGATCACGATGCCGACCGTCTGGCGGCCGCGACCATCGACTTCCAGCACCGCTTTGACATGGCTTTCGTCAAGACCGCACCGAACGGCATGTTCGCCGTCGAGGATCTTGGCGTCGAGATCGACACCTCGGCCGTATCCGAGGGCGGTGTCGCGAAGCTGAGCAAGACCCCCTATGTCGCGGCCGACGCCTGGGCACGCCTGCCCGAGCCGGATCCAACCCGCGGCGCGCTGGCGCGCGAATTGCGGGCCTTGCGGCTGGTGCGGGCGGCCTTGCCCGAGGTGCCGATCCTGTTCACCCTGTTCAGCCCGATGACCCTGGCTTCGAAGTTGAGCCGTGGCCGGGTGCATGACCAGATTGCCGCTCGGGCGGGAACCCAGACGTTGCACGAGGCCCTGGGCAGGCTGGCCCGCGGAACCGCGGATCTGGCACGCGCCGCGATCGAGGCCGGGGCAAGCGGAGTGTTCTTTGCCCATCAGGACACCGGCCGCCATCTGCTGTCCTATGACGATTTCAGCGAATTCGTCGCGCCCTATGACATTGAGGCGCTGCTGGGCGCGCAGGCTGGCGGTTTCAACCTGCTGCATGTCCATGGCGAGCGCATCCGGTTTCGGGAATTGTCGGACTATCCGGTCCATGCGCTGAACTGGCATGACAATGAAACCCTGCCAAGCGCGCTGGCCGGCCGTTTCAGCACCGGCAAATGCATTGTGGGCGGCATTGACCGCTGGGCCTTCACCCGCAACGATCTGCCCGCGCTGCGCCGTCAGGCCCTGCGCGTCCTGTCCGGGGCAAAGGGCTTTGGCGACGTGATCCTGGCGCCGAGCTGCGCCATTCGCGCCGGCTTTTCGGACGATACTCTGACCGCCTTTTGCCAGTTCCTGCGCGGCCTTACCTCGGCCGAGGCGATCGCTGCCGCAGTCGCGGCCGCGAACGATCCGGTCCCTGAGGCGGCGGCATGACCCCCGCTTTCTGCCTTCTACTGTGACGCCCAACGATCACGGATGGCTTTCGGGCCAGGCCAATACCGAACCCCGATCCAGATCAACAGTGAGAGAACCCGATGACAATCCCGAAATTCCTGATGGGAGCCGCGCTTGCGGCCGTGCTGGGGCAGCCCGCCTTGGCCGAGTATCCTGAAAAGCCGATCGAACTGATCGTCGCCTTCGCGCCGGGCGGCGGCACCGATGTGGCCGCGCGCTCGATCGCCATCTTCATGGAAAAGCACCTGGGCGACGGCGCCTCGATCGCCGTCATCAACAAGCCCGGTGCCGGTGGCGAGATCGGCTGGACCGAATTGGCCAATGCCGCACCGGATGGCTATACGATCGGCATGATCAACCCGCCCTCCTTCGTCGCGCTGGCCGTCGAGGGCAAGGCGAAATACACGATGGACAGCTTCCAGACCATCGGCAACATCGTGCTGGATCCGGGCATCCTTGTCGTCAGCAAGGACAGCCCCTACCAGACGCTGGCCGAGGTGATCGAGGCTTCGAAAGCGGCGCCGGGCGCCCTGGTCGTCGGCACGTCGGGCGCGGCGGGATCGTCGGAACATATCGGCATCCTGCAATTGAACCGGATCTCGGGCGCGACCTTCACCCCGGCCTTTTTCGGCTCGACCGCGCCGGTGCGTCAGGCGCTGCTGGGCGGTCATGTCCCCGTGGCGACGATGAACCTGTCCGAGGTGCTGCCGCTGATCCGCAGCGGCGACATCCGGGTGCTGGGGGTGATGTCGGCGGACCGTTCGGCCTATCTGTCCGACGCCCCCACCTTCAAGGAACAGGGCTTTGACCTCACCGTCACCGCGTCGCGCGGTCTGGCCGCCCCGGCGGGGATGTCGCCCGAGATCGTCGAGAAGCTTCAGAACGCGCTGAAGGCGGCGATGGAAGACCCGGAATATCTTAAGACCGCGCAAGAGGCCGAAATCCCGCTGGCCTATCTGAGCGCCGCCGATTACCGCGCGCTGATCGACCTGATCGCGACAGAGCTGGCCGAGACCTGGAAGGTGACGCCGTGGCGTTGAGCGGCCCTTTGACCCGGCGCCAGGGGGAACTGGGCTTTGCGGCGGTGCTTGTCGCCGTCGCGGGCCTGGCCGTCCACCGCGCGGCCGATTACCCGGGTGCGGCCGGCACCTATCCCAAGGTTCTGGCCGTCCTGCTGGGCATCGGGGGAATCCTTGTCATCCTGCGCACGCTGGCAGGCACACGCGCGGATGATAAGGCCCCTTTCTTCGAACATGGTCTGCGCGCCCTTCTGGGCTTTGGCGCGCTGGCGCTTTACCTGATCGGGATCGGCCTTCTGGGCTTTCTGATCCCCAGCCTGATCCTGGGCATCGCCGTGCCGCTGCTTCTTGGGTTGCGCAACCTGCGGCTGCCGATCCTGACCACGATCGGCACAGTGATTTTCATTCTGGTCGTCTTCGTCGTGCTGTTGCAGCGCCCGCTGCCGCCCGATGTTCTTGACCCGCTGCTGAGGGTGCTGCGATGATCGAAGCCCTTCTCAACGCGCTTCCACATGTCTTTGACCCGGCCAACCTGTTCGCCGTGATCCTGGGCACTGTCGCGGGGCTTCTGGTCGGCGCCCTGCCTGGACTTTCGGTCACCACGGGCCTGGCCGTCCTGATCCCCCTGACCTTCGGCATGGACCCGCTTTTCGCCCTGGGCATGATGGCGGGCATGTATAATGGCGGCAGCTATGGCGGGGCCATCCCGGCCATCCTGCTGCGGGTGCCCGGCACCGCCGCCTCGGTCGCGACGCTGCTTGACGGTCATGAGATGACCAAGCAGGGCCGCGCGGCCTATGCCTTGCAGGTGGCCGTGGTCTCCGGTGTCATCGGTTCGGTTCTCTCGGCGGGCTCGCTGATCGTGCTCGCGCCCTGGCTGGTCAAGGTCAGCCTGATGTTCGGCCCGGCGGAATATTTCTGGGTGGCGCTTCTGGGCCTGGCGACCGTGGCTTCGCTGCTGGGCGAGGATTTCCTGAAAGGCCTGATTGCGGCTGTCATCGGGCTTCTGGTCGGCAGCATCGGCACGGATCTGGCGACCGGGACCGAGCGTTATACATTCGGCCTGCTGGAAATGGCCGAGGGCATGGATATCGTCGTGCTGCTGACCGCGCTGTTTGCGGTGCCGCCCGTCATCCGCATGATGGAAAGCGCCGGCAAGGAAGGCATGCCGAAAGAGATGCTGAAGCTGCGGCGGCAAGGCTCGGTCCTGCGCGAATGGCGGCGTTTCCTGCCGATCTGGATGCGCTCTTCGGTGATCGGCATCATCATCGGCATCCTGCCCGGCGCTGGCGGATCGATGTCCTGCTATCTGGCCTATAACGATGCCCGCAACCGGTCGAAGGATCCCTCCAGCTTCGGCAAGGGCAATCCCGAAGGGGTCGCGGCCTCGGAAACCGGCAACGGGGCCGACAATGCGGCCTCGATGATCCCGGCCCTGTCGCTGGGCATTCCTGGCTCGGGTGTCGCCGCGGTGATCCTGGGCGGGCTGCTGGTGCACGGGCTGCGCCCGGGACCGCAGCTCTTCGCGGATCATCCCGATGTGGTCTATGGCTTCATGCTGCAGATGCTGCTGTCGGCCTTCCTTCTGATCTTGGTGGGCGGGCTTGCGGCGACGCGGATCTTCGGCCAGGCCCTGCGTCTGCCGCATGTCGTGCTGGCGCCCCTGATCCTGCTGTTCGTCGCGATCGGGGTCTATGCCGTCAACAATGCCATGTTCGACCTCTATCTGCTCTTCGGCGTGGGCGTGATCGCCTATGCGATGGAGCGGCTGGACTATCCCTCGGCGCCGGTCATCCTGGGCGCGATCCTGGGACCGATCGCGGAAAGCCAGCTTTCCCTGGCCCTGACCATCGCGGGCGGTCATCCGCTGGCGCTGATCGCCTCGCCGATGTCGATCATCGTGGTCGGGCTGACGCTTTTCGTGCTGACCGTGCCACTTTGGGGTATGTGGAAGCTGCGCCGCAAACGTGCCGCCGCCGCGCCTTGACCCTGCGGACGGGCCGCACCCCGCGGCCCGTCCCTTTTCCCAGCGCAGCCTACTTGCGCCCTAAGGACTGACCCATGCTTCCGATCACCTCTGCCGCCGCCCCTGCCGCCATCGGTCCCTATTCGCAGGCCATCGCCTCGGGCGGATTCCTGTTCGTCTCGGGACAACTGCCGATTGATCCCGCCACCGGGGCCTTCCCCTCGGACGATCCGGTCCAGCAGATGCGGCAATGCCTGCAGAACATCGCCGTGATCGCCGAGGCTGCGGGCACGCATCTGTCTCGCACGGTCAAGACGACCGTTCTGGTCCGCGATCTTTCGCGTTTTGCCGAGATCAATGCGGCTTATGCCGAGGCGTTTTCCGCCCCCTATCCCGCGCGCGCGACATTCGAAGTCTCTGCCCTGCCCAAGGGCGCGCAGATCGAGGTCGATGCGATCATCGCCCTTGCCGGAACCCGCTGATGCGTGGCGCCGCCCCCACCGATTGCAGCCATTCCTGCCTGTCCGACCGGCTTCCCTCTGGCCCCGATCCCGACCGCGACTGGTCGCGGCAGGCGATCGAGCTGCTGCTGGGTGATGCGCGCCGTTCGGCCGACACCCATCTGATCAAGCCGGTCTTCAAGGGCCTGCCTGGAATCTCGATCTATCTCAAGGATGAAAGCACGCATCCCACCGGCAGCCTGAAGCACCGGCTGGCGCGTTCGCTGTTCCTTTATGGCATCTGCAACGGTCGCATATGCCCCGGCACCACGCTGGTCGAGGCCTCTTCGGGATCGACAGCGGTGTCAGAGGCCTATTTCGCGCATCTTCTGAACCTGCCCTTCATCGCGGTCATGCCGCGCAGCACCTCGGACAGCAAGATCGCGGCGATCCGTCAATTCGGCGGGACCTGCCATTTCGTCGATCATGCGGCCGAGGTCTATGCCGTGGCCGAAAGGCTGGCGGCGGAGACCGGTGGCCACTACCTTGACCAGTTCACCTATGCCGAGCGCGCCACCGACTGGCGCGGCAACAACAACATCGCCCAGAGCATCTTCGACCAGATGCAGGCCGAGGCCGATCCGGTTCCAGAATGGCTGGTGATGAGCGCGGGCACCGGCGGCACCTCGGCCACGATCGGCCGCTTCATCCGCTATCGCAACCTCACGACCCGGCTTTGCGTCGTCGATGTCGAAGGTTCGGCCTTCTATCCTGCTTGGAAATCCGGCGACATGACGGTGACCACGCCCGGCAGCCGGATCGAGGGGATCGGGCGGCCAAGGGTGGAGCCTTCGTTCATTCCCGGGGTGATCGACCATATGATCCAGGTGCCTGACGCGGCCTCGATCGCGGCGGCGCGGGTTCTGTCGGAGCGGCTGTTCCGACGGGTCGGCGGATCGACCGGCACCAATTTCTTCGGTCTTCTGCTGATCGCCGCGCAAATGCTGCGCGAGGGGCGGACGGGCGCGCTGGTCTCATTGATCTGCGACAGTGGCGATCGCTATTCGGGCACCTATTACGATGATGCCTGGCTTGCCGGGCAGGGGATCGACATCGCCCCTTGGCGCGAGCGGATCGAGGCCTTTCTCGATCAGGGCCGCGATCTTTGTGCCGCCTAGGCAGGGAACCCCGGATGGCCGGCCACTGGGAGGCCGCCGCTTCGACCTGCCGAGGATGTGCCCTTCGATATTGTCGAGATCATTTTCCTCGCCGGGTGCCGGGGTGTCGCGCCCCCGCTGCATCAGGCGGGTCGTACCGTGGTCGATGCGCTTTGCGCGCGCGACATTGCTGCCGAGAACGATCTCTTGCCCGGGCAACGGCATTCAGCACATCTCGCCGCCAAGGCTGCACAACTTGGCAGCGCGCGCCTGAGGTCAGACCGCCACTTCCTCGTAGAGAGTGGCTCGGTCGAAGCTGTCGGCCCGACCTTGAGCTGATACTGCCCCTCGCCGAAAGATGTAGATCTGATCGGCCAGCGCATGAGCGAAGTCGAAATACTGCTCGACCAGGACGATGGCCATCGTTCCCTGCGCCTTCAGATAGGTGATCACGCGACCGATCTGCTGGATGATGTTGGGTTGGATGCCCTCGGTCGGTTCGTCCAGAAGCAGGACCTTGGGCTGCATGATCATCGCCCGGGCAATCGCCAACTGCTGCTGCTGGCCGCCGGAGAGGTCGCCGCCGCGGCGGTGGGTCATGTCCTTCAGGACGGGGAAGAGTTCATAGATCGCGTCCGGCACCTTGTGCTGCGTCCTGGGGAGAAGGGCGAAGCCGGTCTCGAGGTTCTCGCGCACGGTGAGGAGCGGGAAGATCATCCGCCCCTGGGGCACAACGGCAAGGCCACGACGCGCCATTTCATGCGCGGGCAGGCGGCCAAGGCTCGCGCCATCCAGCGTCAGACTGCCGCCCGATCGCGGATGCGTGCCTGCCAGCGCCCTGAGGAAACTGGTCTTGCCCACTCCGTTTGTTCCCATGATCACGGTGACCTCACCGGCTTTCGCTTCGAAATCGATGCCGTGCAGGATTTGAGATCCGCCATAGTGCAGCGTCAGGCCTTGGGTTGTCAGCATCATCCGCGCCCCAGATAGACGTCGATCACCGCCTGGTTCTTCGTCACGTGATCCAGGCTTCCCTCGGCCAGCACGGCGCCTTCGTGAAGCACGGTGACCTTGCAGTTCAGACGGCGGACAAAGTCCATGTCATGCTCGACCACCACTACGGCGCGGGTGCGGGCGATCTCGACCAGAAGCGCGGTGGTCTTTTCTCGTTCGGCCATGGTCATCCCGGCGGCGGGCTCGTCGACAAGAAGGAGCTTCGGTTCCTGAGCCAGAAGCATCGCGATCTCCAGCCACTGTTTCTGGCCGTGGCTGAGGATGCCCGCCTTCTTGGCAAGACTGTCGTCAAGACCGACCTGAGCCGCGAGCGACTGGATACGGTCTTCGTCCTGGGCGGTCTTGCGCCAGGCAAGGACGGCCCAGGGGGTGCGGGCGGCCCGGAGGGCGAGGGTGAGGTTCTCCTGAACCGTCTGGTCCTCAAAGACCGTTGGGCGCTGGAACTTGCGTCCGATCCCGGCACGGGCGATCTGGGCTTCGGAGAGCCTGAGGAGCGAAAGGGACCGCTCGCCGAAGGTCACCGTCCCGCTGTCGGGGCGGGTCTTGCCAGTGACGATGTCCATGAAGGTGCTTTTGCCCGCCCCGTTCGGTCCGATGATGGCGCGGAGCTCGGCCGAACCGATGGCGAAGGTCAGGTTGTTGATCGCGCGGAAGCCGTCGAAGCTGACGGTGACCCCCGAAACTTCCAGCAGGGCGGTCACGCCTCGGCCTCCTTCTCTTGCAGGGCGCCCTGGTCGGGTCCAAGCGGCGCCCCCTTGCGGTCGGGGGCATGGCCGCCCGAAAAGCGATCGAACAGCCCGCCTATCCCCCGCGGCGCGAAGAGGGTGACGCAGACGAAGGCCAGGCCAAGAAGGACAAGCCACCAGTCGACCCAATTGATCGTGGCGAAGCCAAGGGGAATGGACGGCACCCGCCCGCCAGTGAACCAGCTGGAGAGAAGCGAGACGAGTCCCGCGCCGATGACGGCCCCGTAAAGCCTGCCGCGCCCGCCGATGGCGACCCAGACGGCGAGGTAGATCGATGCGATGGGTGCGAGCTCCGCCGGGTTGATGATGCCCGCCTGCGGGTAATAGAGAGCGCCCGCAAGGGCGCAGATCACGGCGGTCAGAGTGAAGACAAACAGCTTGTAGCCCTCGACCGAATAGCCCAGGAAGCGCACCCGCGCCTCGTCATCTCGGATGGCGCGGATCACGCTGCCGAATTTGCCCGACACGATGGCGTGGAGGGTGAGGTAGGCAAGGGCCAGGGCAGCGGCAGAGGCCCAGAAGAACCAAAGGCTGATGGCGTCCTGACCGGCCAAGACACCGGGCAGGTTCTGCAGCCCCGAGAGGCCGTTATTGCCGCGCAGGCCAGAGTCGTTCTGGAAAAGGTAGAGCGCAATGGCGAGGGTCATGGCCTGCGTCAGGATGGACAGGTAGACCCCGGTGATACGGCTGCGGAAGGCGAGCCAGCCGAAGACCAAAGCCAAGAGGCCGGGGACCGCGACGACCAGCAGAAGTTGCAGGGGCAGGCTGTGGGCGAAGGCCCAGATCGCGGGCAGATCCGAGGCGCCGACGACGCCGAAGATTTGGGTTGCTATACCTTGCGAAACTTCCTCGGGCGTCGCGGGGAGGCCGCCATTTGCAAGGGCGGCGATGACAATCTCTTCGGTCCGGGCATACATCAGCCACATCCCGATCATATAGCCGCCAAGCGCGAAAAAGGCCATGTGACCGAGCGAGAGGATGCCGGCGTAGCCCCAGATCAGGTCCATCGCGAGAGCCGCGAGACAAAGGCAGAGCGTCTTGCCCAAGGTCTTCACGAAGGAGGTGGAGACGAGGCCGAACTGGGCGGCAACGGTCACGGCGATGGTGAAGAGGGCAAGGCAGGCGAGGAAGATCAGGGCCGAGCGGTGGCGGGGATGGAGGGCGCGCATGGCGTCAGTCCCCCGCCGCGCGGCCACGCAGGGCGATGATGCCGCGCGGACGGAACTGGATGAAGAGGATGATGAAAAGGATCATGTAGGTCTGGGCGGCCAGGGTATTGGAAGGGTTGAAGAACTCGATCACCTTCTGCAGCCCGCCGATCATCGTCGCCCCTGCCAGCGTACCCCAGATGTTACCGACGCCCCCCACGACCACGGTCATGAACGACTGCACGATGTAGTCTGTTCCCAACTCGGACGTTACCTTGGCGAAGAGCCCGATCGCGACCCCGGCGATGCCCGCGATGCCCGAGCCGATGCCGAAGGTCAGCATGTTGATGCGGTCAGGATTGATGCCCATGCTGGCGGCCATGGCCGGGTTCTGCGTGACCGCGCGCACCTCCAAGCCAAGACGTGTGCGCTTCATCAGCCATAGGAAGAAAGCCAGGAACAGCAGCGCGAGGACGAAGATCGCGATGCGGATGTAGCTGATCGAGACGACATCGTTGACCACCAGAGCCCCGTCGAGCCAGCCGGGCGAGGTGAGCGGCCGCGCCTGGGTGCCGAAGACGTTTTTCAGGATCTGTTGCAGCGCGATGGAGATGCCGAAGGTGGCGAGCAGGGTTTCGAGCGGGCGCTTGTAAAGGTGGCGGATGACGAGCCGCTCCATCGTCACGCCGGCGCCGAAGGTGACGGCGAAGGCGAGGGGAAGAGCGATGAGGATGGAGAGCGTGTAGTCCGGGACAAAGAGCTGGACCACATAGCCGGTGTAGGCGCCGATGGTGATGAATTCACCATGCGCCATGTTGATGACGCCCATGACGCCGAAGGTGATGGCCAGGCCGATCGCGGCGAGGAAGTAGATCGAGGCAAGGGACAGCGCGTCCAGACCAAGGTCGGCGGCCTGCATCATGCCGACCTTCGTGCCGATGCGGTGCAAAGCGGCCTGGGCTGCGGCGGTGACCGCAGGGTCGGGCTCGGCGTAGACCTCGTAGAACTTTGCTGCGGCAAGGGCGGCTGTCGCTTCGTCATCCGTGGCGGCGACGGGGACGGCTCCACTGGATTCCAGCAACGTGTAGGCGCGGTCGCGGGCGGCTTGGGTGTCGAGTTCGGCCACGGGGATGCCGCCGACCGTTCCATTTTCTACATTGGCGAGAAGGGCGGCGCGCTGTTCCGCCATGGTCAGGCGGGCAGGGGCGAGGTCGGCAGCCACGAGAAGGGCGTGGGCCTCGTTCTCGGAGATGTCGATGCCAAGGCGCAATTCCTTGGCGATGTTGGCCTTAGGCGGGGCGGCGGACGCGATGCGGGTGGTGGCGACCAGCGGGTTCAGCGCGGCGCGCAGATCGAGGCCGAGGTCGGCGCCAAAGCTGTCGATCGCGGCGATGCGGGCTTCGGAGGAGGGATCGAAGCGCAGGGTCAGAAGGCGTTCGAGGCGCTCTTTCTGGGCCCTCAGCGCCCGGTCTTCCTCGGCGGCGATGGCGGCACGAAGCGGCTCAAGGGCCTCGGCGGTCGGGTCCTGCGCGATCGAGGTCAGGGCAGCTTGACGTTTTGCGGGATCGGGGTCCGACAGGGTGAACTGCACAAGCGCCGTGGCGATCAGGCCGCGCACGCCCGCGTTGGGTTTGAGTTCGACGAGGTCGGCCTTGGCGGCGGTCCCGGCAGGCGCGCCGTCCAGAGCGGTCAGAGCGAAGCCGTCGCCTTCTGGCCGCGACACGAAGATTGCGCCGTCCGACTTGCGGATCACCAGTCGTTTGTCGATCCAGGCGGAGAGAATGTCATCGGCCATCGCATCGCCGCTGGCCGCCAGTTCTGCGATCACCGGTCCGATGGTCTGGCGCGAGGGTTTCTCGATCTGGGCGCGGTTCTGCTCGACGATCCGCGCGGCCTCTTGCGCGAAGACCGGCAGGGGCGCGAGCCAGCAGGAGGCCGCAACAAGAAGGGCGATCAGGCGCATGGGAGGTCCGGCATTCGGGAGAAGGGGCGGGCCTGAGGGGGTGTGGCGAGCCACCACCCCCATTCCCTCCGCTGCGGCGGAAGGGGAACGCTTCAGGCCCGCCGATGGTCGCGGGGCTGCTTCAGTAGCTCGAGGTCAGCTGGACGCAGGTCTTCGTCTCTGTGTTGTACATGCCGCATTTCAGATCCTTCCAGTCGGCCTCAAGTACGGCCGATTCCGGGAGGTAGTCGGTCCAGGCGTCGCCCGGCACCGGGTCGGTCTGGCTGATGATGTCGAACTGGCCGTCGGCGCGGATCTCGCCGATCAGGACGGGCTTCGTGAGGTGGTGGTTCGGCAGCATCTCGGCCACGCCCCCGGTCAGGTTCGGGAACTTCTGCCCGATCATCGCGTCGGACACCGCGTCCACGGCGGTGGTTCCCGCCGCAGTGACCGCGTTCACCCACATGTTGAAGCCGATGTAATGCGCTTCCATCGGGTCATTCGTGACGCGCTTGTCGTCCTTGATGAAGGCATGCCAGGCCTCGATGAAGGCCTTGTTCTCGGGGGTGTCCGCAGACATGAAGTAGTTCCAGGCCGCGAGGTGGCCGACAAGGTTCGAGGTGTCGAGACCCGACAGTTCCTCTTCGCCAACCGAGAAGGCGACGACCGGCAGGGTATCGGCAGAAACGCCTGCGGCGGCGAGTTCCTTGTAGAAGCCGATGTTTGCATCGCCGTTGATGGTCGAGATGACGCCGACCTTCTTGCCGTCTGCGCCCAAAGCCACCACATCGGCCACGATTTTCGACCAGTCCGAATGGCCGAAGGGGGTGTAGTTGACGAAGATGTCTTCCTTGGGGATGCCTTTCGAGACCAGGTAGGCTTCGAGAATGTTGTTCGTGGTCCGCGGGTAGACGTAGTCGGTGCCCAGCAACGCGAATTTCTGCACGCCGAGTTCTTCTAGATAATAGTCTACCGCCGGGATCGCCTGCTGGTTCGGCGCGGCGCCGGTGTAAAAGACGTTCTTCGACGATTCCTCGCCCTCATACTGAACGGGATAGAAGAGCAGCCCGTTCAGTTCCTCGATGACCGGCAGGACGGACTTGCGGCTGACCGAGGTCCAACAGCCGAACATCACATCGACCTTGGACACGGTCAGCAACTCGCGCGCCTTTTCGGCGAACAGCGGCCAGTCCGAGGCCGGGTCCACGACCACCGCTTCCAGCTGCTTGCCCAGAAGACCGCCCTTGGCGTTCTGCTGCTCGATCAGCATCAGCATGGTGTCCTTCAGCGTCGTCTCGGAAATCGCCATCGTGCCGGACAGTGAATGCAGCACGCCGACCTTGATCGTTTCGGCCTGGGCGAAGGCGAAGCGCGGCATGGACATCGCAGCGGCGGCAGCGGCGCTGGACAAAAGCGTACGTCTGGTGAATTTCATGTCTCTCCCCTGGTTCTTTGGCCCGTGCAGCCGGGCGTGTCTGGTCTTCGCAGTCTTTTCTGGCCGTTGGTCGTGCAGTCTTCTGCGGACAGAAAAGCCGGGTGTGCTGCGGGCGCATAGCGCGGCGGGATGCCTAAGGCGCGCGACCGACTCAGGTGGTGGAAATTTGGGCGCCACGCGATGCTGCGGCGCAGAAAGCGGGCAGGGTTCGAAAGGGGAAGCGCCTTGAGACAGGCAATCGGCCCGGAAAAGGGGAAGGTTGGATGGGTTGATCCCTTCCGCCCGATCTGTCTTTCGTGAGTCGAAACTTACGCCGCGTCAGGCGTCAGCCGCAGACCACCGTGCTTGACGATGTAATCGACAACCTCTTCCACCCCCTTGCCATGGCGCAACTGAGCCATGACGTAGGGCCGGGCGCCGCGGGCGCGGGCCGTGTCGGCCTCAAGCAGCACCGGGTCGACCCCGACATGCGGGGCGAGGTCGGTCTTGTTGACGACCAGGAGGTCAGATTTCGTCAGCCCCGGCCCGCGTTTGCGCGGGATGTCCTGCCCGGCGGCGGTGTCGATGACATAGATCGTCAGGTCGGCGAGTTCGGGCGAGAAGGTGGCGGCAAGGTTGTCGCCCCCGCTTTCGATCAGGATCAGGTCGAGGTCGGGGAAGGCGTGGTTCAGCTCGGCCACGGCGGCGAGGTTGATGCTGGCATCCTCACGGATCGCGGTGTGCGGGCATCCGCCGGTTTCAACGCCGCGGATGCGCGAGGCCGGGAGAACCTGGGCGCGGGTCAACGCCTCGGCATCCTCGCGCGTGTAGATGTCGTTGGTGATGACGGCCATCGACAGCCGAGTGCCAAGCGCGCGGGCGAGTTTTTCTGTGAGGGTGGTCTTTCCGGCGCCGACGGGGCCGCCGATGCCGACGCGGAGGGGGCCGTGGGTCATGTGCGGAAGATCCTGACGTCCTGGGTTTCGTGCTGAAAAGCGGCAAGGTCGGCGGCAAGGGCGAAGCTGCCGAGATCGTCGAGAAAGGCGGTCGCCGCCCAGGTGCCGAGCAACTCGATTTCGGGCAGGAGACGCGAAAGGACCGCCTGGCCCCCGGTCTGGCCAAGCGGGACGTGGCGGGTGGCGATGGTACAGAGGTTGCCGGCGAAATTTTGCAGGTAGAGCTGCGCGACCTGCCCGGGTGGCAGGGCAAGGGGGGCGGCTGCTTCGCCCACGGCGATGGGCAGCATCCGCGGCGTCAGCGCGCGCTTGGTCAGGGCCGAGGCCATGCGCGCAAAGGCGGCGCCCTGTTCGGCGCCTTCCTGCAGGCGTTCGGCCGAGGGGGCCAAGGCGCGCGCCAGCGCGTCGAGTGCGGCATGATCGGCGTCAGGGGCCAGCGCATGGGTCAGCAAGATCGCGTCCTGCCGGCCCGCGCCGTGGTGAAGGATGTTGCGCAACCATTCCTCGAAGCTGGCCGCGTCGGTGACGTCTCCTGCCGCGATCACCCGCTCCAGCCCGTGGCTATAGGCGAAGGCCCCAGTCGGGAAGGCCGGGGAGAGCCATTGAACAAGGGCCAGGAGCGCGGTCACTCTGCGCCCTTCGGGGCGTGGAAATGCATCTGCCCGTCGCCGTGATGGTGCCAGCCGAACCGATCGGCCTCAAGGGGGGTGTCGCTGTGGGAATGTCCCATCGTGCGGCCGTGACCATAGGCCCCGCCTTCCGGCTTGAAGGGCAGGCTTTCGCGCCGGATCGTGGCACCCAGACCCTGGAGCATCCGTTCCAGCACGTGATCCTCGCGGATCACCAGCCGGTCGGGCAGGATCTGGCAAGGCGTGTGGCGGTTGCCGATGTGCCAGGCGAGGCGGGTAAGGTCGCCGGTAATGACGAGGACTTCCTCGGGCGCGGGGACGATCTCGATATTCAACCCATCCACCTGGAAGCCCCAATACTCGTCGAGATTGGTGACGGATGGCAGGTCCACCAGGATCTCGCGCCCCCCGGCGGTGGTGAGCAGTTTTCGCCGCATCAGGCGCTGGTCGTAATCCATGACGACGCGGTCATGCGCGAGAGGCGGGGCGATCTTCAGGAGCGCAGTCATGGGTCAGAACAGGAAGTAGCGCTGCGCCAGTGGCAGCTCCTGCGCGGGGGCGCAGGTGATCAGCTCGCCGTCGGCGCGGACTTCGTAGGTCTCGGGGTGGATCTCGACCTTCGGAGTGGCGGAGTTGTGGATCATGTCGCGCTTCTGGATGCTGCGCGTGTTCTCCACCGCCAGCGTGTCCTTGGCGATGCCGAGGCGGCCCCGCAGGTCATCCTCCTGCGCGGCCTTCGACACGAACACCACCGCCGAGCGCTCCACCGCCCGCCCCAGCGCGCCGAACATTGGGCGCGAATACATCGGCTGGACGGGGATCGACCCATTCGGGTCCCCCATCTGCGCCACCGTGATCATGCCGCCGATCAGCACCATCTCGGGTTTGGCCCCGAAGAAGGCGGGATTCCAGAGGACGAGGTCGGCGCGCTTGCCAACCTCGACGCTGCCGATGTGCTGGCTGATCCCGTGCACGATGGCTGGGTTGATCGTGTACTTGGCGATGTAGCGGCGGACGCGGAGGTTGTCGTTCTGCCCCTGCTCCTCGGCCAGCCGCCCGCGCTGGACCTTCATCTTGTGCGCGGTCTGCCAGGTGCGGGTGATGACCTCGCCCACCCGGCCCATCGCCTGGCTGTCCGACGAGATGACCGAGAACGCGCCCATATCATGCAGCACATCCTCGGCCGCGATCGTCTCGCGCCGGATGCGGGATTCGGCGAAGGCCACGTCCTCGGGGATGCGCTTGTCGAGGTGATGGCAGACCATCAGCATGTCGAGATGCTCTTCCACCGTGTTGACCGTGTAGGGCATGGTCGGGTTGGTGGACGAGGGCAGCACATTCTGCCAGCCCACCACCTTCATGATGTCCGGCGCATGGCCGCCGCCCGCGCCTTCGGTGTGGAAGGCGTGGATCGTGCGGCCCTTGAACGCCGCCAGCGTGTTTTCCACGAATCCGGATTCATTCAGGGTGTCGGTGTGGATCATCACCTGCACGTCCATCTGGTCAGCCACGCCCAGGCAGCAGTCGATGGCCCCCGGCGTCGTCCCCCAATCCTCATGCAGTTTCAGCGCCGCCGCGCCGCCCCGGACCTGTTCGACAAGCCCATCGGGCAGCGAGGCATTGCCCTTTCCCGCGAAGGCCAGGTTCATCGGCAACCCATCCGCCGCCTGGATCATCCGTCCCAGATGCCAGGGGCCGGGGGTGCAGGTCGTCGCCAGCGTCCCATGTGCCGGGCCGGTGCCGCCCCCGAGCATGGTGGTTATGCCGGAATGCAGCGCGTCCTCCACCTGCTGCGGGCAGACGAAATGGATATGCGCGTCCATGCCCCCAGCCGTCAGGATGCGCCCCTCGCCAGCGATGATCTCGGTTCCCGGACCCACGATTGCATCCACGCCGGGCTGGGTATCCGGGTTCCCGGCCTTGCCGATGGCCGCAATCAGCCCGTCGCGCAAGCCCACGTCCGCCTTGTAGATGCCGGTAAAGTCGATGATCAACGCATTGGTGATCACCGTGTCCATCGCGCCTTGCGCCCGGGTCAATTGGCTTTGCCCCATCCCGTCGCGGATCACCTTGCCGCCGCCGAACTTGACCTCTTCTCCGTAGCGCAGCGCATTTGCCTGTCCCGAAGCACGTTCGGCGATCAGATCGCGCTCCACCTCGACGATCAGCTCGGTATCGCCCAGCCGCAGCCGGTCGCCGGTGGTGGGGCCATACATGCTGGCGTAGGAGGCGCGCGAGATCAGGGCGGGCATTACGTGGCTCCAGTGCAGGTCTTGTGGTCAAACATGGCGGAAGAATTCCATTTCAGGGGTGATCTGGCTTGCCGGAACCTCACCATGCAGCGCGAGTATTTGGGCAAGCTCGTTCCATGCCGGTTCCTGATCGAGATCGGGCCGCTTTGCGAGCAACGCTTGGTAGAAGGAGCCCACGGTTGTCACGGCTTCCGCTTCCTCGTCTGTGAAGCGCACCGAGAACTGCCTTTCGACATCCTCCAGGCACTCAACGTCGTCCAGATCGCCATAGAGGCCAATGTTCGGACGAGAGTTCTTCCTAGGGAACAAGGCAAACCGAAGGGTTGACAGAAGGCTCATGCCAACTCCCTCACGGTTTCCCCGGCCCGCGACGGGCCAGGCGCTTGACGTTGGACTTCGTCGCGCGGGCGACGGGTTTCAAGGCGGCCTCGGCCACCTGGGCGGGCGACTTGCCGGTCATCGCGGCGGTTGTGGCCGCGACGGCGGACTGTCCGTAAGCCGCGACTTTCTCGGAGGACATGCGGGCATTCTCGCTGGGCAAGACGCACCAAAGGCCCGCCATCCCCATCATCCGCATGCCGATCACCATCTGCGCTTCCATCAGCATCATCCCGGTCTTGAAGGACAGGCTGATCATCTGGGTCGGGGTCATCATCGGGTACATGGGCCGCCTCCTTACGCCTTGAACCGGTCATCGACCGGCACCGACAGGGCCGTTGGCAAAGCATTGGTCTGCGCGGCCAATGCGATGACCGATAGCAGCTCTGCATGTTGCGCAGGTGACATGCCCTTGGCCTTCGCCGCCGCCGAGTGCGAATGGACGCGGTAGTCGCAGCCATTGGCGGTGGAAACGGAGATATGGATCAGCTCTTTCACCAGCGGGTCGAGCGCGCCGGGCGCCATGACGATCTGTGCCCTGTCCCACGTCGCCTTCAGCGTCGCCGGGTCGTGCACCAAAGCGCGCCAGAAGGTGTTGATATAGTCTTTCTGCCGCTTGGCCCTGATGTCATCGAAGACGGCGAGGGCTTCCGCCCCCGCCTCCTCGTCGCTCAGCAGCGGAACGACCGCCATCAGACCACCGCCATGACGCGGGCCGGGCCGCCGGTACCGGTCTTGTGCTTCGGTGCGCCGATGAAGATCGTCGCGCCCGTGGCGGGCATCTGGTCAAGATTCGCCAGGTTCTCGATCCCGAAGCGCCCGCCGGGAAGCCAGCTGAAATGCACCGCGAAATCCGCCGAATTGCCGGGGTCGAGTGACAGCGTATCGACCCCGATGCAGGCCACGTCCAGCCCGGCCAGCATGTCCGTCGCCGCCTTGGAAAAGCCGGGGAAGGCAAGCTTGCCGTCGGGCGTGTTGCGGAATTCGGGGGTGGCGACCTTTGCGGCCCAGCCGGAGTTCATGGCAATGCAGGCCCCCGCCGGAATCTCGCCATTGGCCGAGACCCAGGCTTCGATATCCGCAGGTTCCACCATGGCATTCGCATCGTCCTTGGCCTTGGCGGTCAGGTCCAGAACGCAAAGCGGGCAGACGAGCTTCTCTGGCGCCAGATCGGCGACCGAGGTGCCATCGGCGGTGAAATGCAGCGGCGCGTCGATATGGGTGCCGGTGTGTTCAAAGATCGTCAGCTTCCACAGTTGGTAGCCATTTCCCTCGAACTTCACGGCGGGCTCGTACAGGATGCCGGGATTGCCGTCGAAGGTGGGGAAGGATCCATCATAGGCATGGGTCAGGTCCACCACCTTGCCCGCGGCCTGCGCCAGGGCGGGCTTCGCGGTCGTCAGGCCAGTCGCCACCACGGCGGCGGTGGTGGCAGCGGCCCCGGTGAAGAGGGCGCGGCGGGACAGCATCGAGGACTTGATGTTTTCGATCAGGCAGGCGTCACACATGGGTCTCTCTCCCTGGTTGATGGAAGGTCCAGCCTCCCCCCGTGCCGCCCGTCGCGTCAAGCGTCATCCCAGCGGCCCCATCACCTGTTGATTGAAACCATAGATCAGCCGCGCGCCACCGAGAGGGACCAGCCGAATCTCGCGGCTTTGCCCCGGTTCGAAGCGGACAGCGGTGCCTGCGGCAATGTCGAGACGCTGGCCGCGGGCGGCCTTGCGGTCGAAGGAGAGGGCGCTGTTCGTCTCGGCGAAGTGGTAATGGCTGCCGACCTGGACCGGGCGATCCCCGGTGTTCGCGACCATCAATGTGGTGACGGGCTGGCCCGCGTTCAGCTCGATGTCGCCGTCAACGGGCAGGATTTCTCCGGGGATCACGATCGCACCCTGCGGTAGATCACCAAACCCAGAACGGCCGCGACAGCGGCGATCATTGCCAGATGATCCGGTTCGGTCAGCAGGTGCCAGAGGCCCGCGCCATGGTGGTCTCCCGTATGCGCCAGCGCGGCGGAGGGAAGGAAGAACAGGGCTGCTGCAACGGGTTTCATGGCTTCCTCTCAGCGGATGGGGTGGTGGACGGTGACAAGCTTGGTGCCGTCGGGAAAGGTCGCCTCGACCTGGACGGAATGGATCATCGCCGGGATGCCTTCCATGCATTGATCTGCCCGGATCACATGCGCCCCGGCCGCCATCAGATCGGCGACGGAGCGGCCGTCGCGCGCGCCCTCGACGACGAAATCCGTGATCAGCGCCACGGCCTCGGGGTGGTTCAGCTTGACGCCGCGCTGCAGGCGGCTCCGCGCGACCATCGCCGCGACGCTCACCAATAGCTTTTCCCGTTCGCGGGGGGTCAGGTTCATTCCATCTCCTCACATCTGCCAGACACGGGGCAGGGGGCCATCGCGCAGCACCGAAAGCAGCCGCAGGATCTGCCGCCGCATCGGCCAGCCATCCGCCGCCATCAGCCGCAGCGTCAGTTTGCCGTCGAAAGCCGAGACGCCCGCCTGCACGCCCGGCTCATCCAGGACTGCCCGCACCGCCGCCAAGCGCGCCGTCGCCCCTTGCGCCACAAGGGCAAGGCTCGCAAAGGCGCGTGCACCTTGCAGGATACCGAGACCCGCCGACAGCGCCGGGCTTGTCAGGTCCAGCGGCTCGTAAAGCACTGGCGCCCCTTGCCGCGTGATCCGGCGACGATCGGTCAATGACACGGACCGGACCGTCTCGCCCATGGCGGCGCGACCCAGCACGACGGCTTCCAGAAGCAGGCACGAGGCGCCCGCCGCCAATGTCACCTCTGTTGTCCGTTGCAATGCGGAATGATCGAAGAGGATGGTCTCTTGCGGCAGCCAGTCGAGATGCGCCCCGGGGCCTACATCATGGCGGACCTCGACCTGTGCCCTTCCGTCGGTGCTGCGATAGGCCCGCTCGGCGGTCTGCGTTGTCGCCGTCACCCTGCAGCCTTCCCTCAGCGTCAGCGCATAGGAGAGACGGTCACCGCCGGTCATCCCGCCGGATGTGTTCAGGAACACCACGTCCTGCCCCATGGCCGCAGGGTGCACAAAGGCCTTGGCTGCGCCCGACTGGTACAAGTCCTCCAGCCGTGTCCAGGCCCCCAGGCGACGAAAGCTGAGGCGAGCGGTGCCGTGGCTGCGTTCGGCACAGGGAGAGGGACAAGCGACCATCGCTGCCTTTTCGGGCTGTTCTCCCTTGGGATACCGCCGGTCCAGAAAAGGGTCTTTCGGCAAAGCCCGCTTGCGACGGCATGCCATGCAAGAAGAGATGAAAATGGCGCGCAAAGTGGCGGCGTGGCGATTTCTTCGGCACAAATGAAACAGCCGGGCAGAGCTGACGCCGCCCCGCACAGCGATCCGGGCCGCGTGCTGCCGATCTAGACACAACTCGCGCAGGACGAATGGGGCAGAGGACGCCCGGACAGGGCTCATTTGCCCCGTTCGCGACGCTGGCGGCGTGGCAGAGGGCTTTTCTGATCACCCGTGCGTTTGTGGCAGATCCGTCAGGGCCAGCCTGGCGCGGCGGCGTTCGGCCTGCACTTCGGGATCCGGGTCCAACCCGGCGGCCAGAAGGCGCTGGGTATAGGGCTCACGCGGGGCATCGAAGATATGCGCCACCGGGCCCAGCTCCATCACACGTCCCTTCTGCATCACCATGACCTGATCGGCGAAATCGCGCACCACCGGCAGATCATGGGCGATGAAGATGAAGCTCAGTCCGAGCCTTTTGCGCAGATCGTCCAGAAGCGCGATCACCTGCGCCTGGACCGAGACATCCAGCGCCGAAACCGCCTCGTCGCAGATGATCAGCTTCGGCTCCAGCGCCAGCGCCCGGGCGATGGCGATGCGCTGGCGCTGGCCACCGGAAAACTGATGCGGATAGCGGTTCGCCATCTCGGCCTTCAGCCCGACCTGGGTCAGCAACTCGGCCACCCGCGACTTCCAGCGGTCGCGCGGCAGGATTTCGGGATGGATCACCCAGGCCTCGGTGATCAGCTGCCAGACCGTCATCCGCGGGTTCAGGCTTTGCGTCGGGTCCTGGAACACCATCTGCAGATCGCGGCGCAGCTTGAACAGCGCGGCCGGCGGCATCGAGAACAGGTCCTGGCCCTTCCAAAGCGCCGTGCCGCCGCTGGGCTCTTCCAGCCGCAAAAGCATTTTGGCAACGGTGGACTTTCCCGAGCCGGATTCGCCCACGATCGCCAGCGTCTCGCCTTCCATCAGGTCGAAGGACACGTCCTCGACTGCGGTGAACTCGCCATAAATCTTGCGCGCATTGCGCACCGACAGAACGGGCGTGCCGCGCGGCCGGGCGGCATGCATCTCGCCCTTGCCCGGCGCCGCGCCGATCAGCTTGCGCGTATAGGGGTGCCGCGGCGCGCGATAGACCTCGGCGGTCACGCCGGTTTCCACCACCTCGCCAGCATTCATCACCACCACCCGGTCGGCGATCTCGGCCACCACGCCCAGATCATGGGTGATGATCAGCACGCCCATGCCGGTTTCCAGCTGCAATTCCTTCAGCAGCGCCAGAACCTCGGCCTGCACGGTCACATCCAGCGCCGTTGTCGGCTCATCCGCGATCAGAAGATCGGGGCGCAACGCCAGCGCCATGGCGATCATCAGCCGCTGCCGCTGC
Organism: Neotabrizicola paludis; assembly: GCF_044142105.1. Lineage (NCBI taxonomy): Bacteria > Pseudomonadati > Pseudomonadota > Alphaproteobacteria > Rhodobacterales > Paracoccaceae > Neotabrizicola > Neotabrizicola paludis. Next base: position 73,499 of record NZ_JBGTYM010000003.1, on the reverse strand, counting down.
CCGCCGGAAAATTCATGCGGATATTTCTTCAGGCTGGCTTCCGGGTTCGGAATGCCGACCCGCCCCACCAGCCGCAGCGCCTCGGCCCGCGCCTTGCGCCGATCGGCGCCATGCGCCGTCAGCGCCTCTTCGATCTGCCAGCCCACGGTATAGACCGGGTTCAGATGGCTCAGCGGATCCTGAAAGATCATCGCGATGCGCCGCCCGTTGATGTCACGCCGCGCCGCCTGTGGCAGTTTCAGCAGGTCCTTGCCGTCAAACAGGATCTCGCCGCTGGTGATCTTGCCCGGCGGCATGTCGATCAGATCCATGATCGCCGAAGACGACACCGACTTGCCCGAGCCGCTTTCGCCAAGGATCGCCAGCGTCTCGCCGCGGTCCAGATGAAAGCTGACCCGTTTCACCGCATGCACCGTGCCGGCGGCGGTGTGGAACTCGACCGACAGGTCGCGCACTTCCAGAAGACGGCCGCTCATGCCTTCACCTCGGTCTTGGTCTGCCGCATCTCAAGCCGCCAGCGCTGCGTCGGGTCCAGAGCGATGCGCATCCAGTTCGACAGAAGGTTCAGCGACAGCGTGGTCAGGATGATCGCCAGGCCCGGCCAGAAGGACAGCCACCAGGCATTGGTCAGATATTGCTTGCCCTGGGCGATCATCAGCCCCCAGGTGATCTCGGGCGGCTGGATGCCGATGCCCAGGAAGGACAAGGCGCTTTCCGCCAGCATGACGAAGGCGAAATCCAGCGTCGCGATGGTCATCAGCGTCGGCAGCACCACCGGCAGGATATGGCGGAAGATGATCCGCGGCGCCGAAGCGCCCATGACCTCCGCCGCCTGCACGAACATCCGCTCGCGGATCTCCATCACCTCGGCCCGCGTGGTGCGCAGGTAGACCGGAATTCGGGTGATCGCCAGGACGATGACCAGATTCACCACCGAGGGCCCCAGGATATACAGAACCACCACCGCCAGCAGCAGCGAGGGGAAAGACATGATCACATCGGCCAGCCGCATGATCACCATGCCGGTGCGGCGCCCGGCATAGCCCGCGACCAGCCCCAGCACTGTGCCCATGATCGCCGAGCCGATCACCGCGCCCGCCGCCACCAGCATGGTGTTCTGCGCGGCCACAATGATCCGCGCCAGCAGGGGCCGGCCCAGGGCATCGGCGCCCAGGACCCAGAGCCAGCCGCGCTCCCATTCGAAAGGCGGCGCATTGCGGCCGCGCAGGTTCTGCTTCTGCGCCACCGCATCCAGCCACCAGGGCCCGATCAGCGCCAGAACCAGCACCACGAGCAGGAAAAGCGCCGCCACCAGGGCGAATTTGTCGGCCCACAGCATTCGCGCCATCCGCGTCAGCGGCCGCGGCTCATCCGGGATCAGATCGATCTGCGTCATCACCGCCCCCTAGTGCCGGATCCGGGGATCGAGCAGGGAATAAGCCATGTCGATCAGAAGATTCATCAGGAAGATGGCCAGAGCGGTGATCATGATCGCCGCCAGAACCACGTTGAAATCGCGCTGCAGGATGGAATCGATCATCAGCTTGCCCACGCCGGGGAAGCCGAAGATCGTCTCGATCACCACCGCCCCGTTCAGCAGCGCCGCCGCCTGGTCGCCGATCACGGTGATCACCGGCAGCATCGCATTGCGCAGCGCATGGACGAAGATAATCGTGCGCGCCTTCACGCCCTTGGCCCGCGCCGTCTTGACGTAGGCCGAGGACAGCGCCGTGATCATCGCGCCGCGCACCACCTGCACGATCAACCCGAAGGGCCGGATGAACAGCACCGCCACCGGCAGAATCCAATGCGCCGCCGTTCCGGTGCCCGAGGTGGGCATCCAGCCCAGCCCGACCGAAAACACCACGATGCCGACGATCGCCATCCAGAAATCCGGCGCCGAGGCGCCGATCAGCGAGGTGACCGTGGCGATCCGGTCGAACAGCCCGCCCGCGCGGGCGGCCGCCAGCGACCCCAGCACGATCGCCGCCGCCGTCACGGCGCTCATGGTGATCAGCGCCAGTTGCAGGGTCCACCAGAAGGCCTCGACCACCACGTCGAAGGCGGGCCGGGCCTTGCGGATCGACTCGCCGAAATCCAGACGCGCCAGATCGGTCACATAGCGGCCGAACTGCACCAGCACCGGGTCGTTCAGCCCATGTACCTCGCGGAACTGCTGGCGCATTTCCTCCGAGGCTTCCGAAGGCAGATACAGCGAGGCCGGATCGCCCGTCAGCCGCGACAGGAAGAACACCGCCACCACCAGCAGCAGAAGCGAGATCAGGCTGGCGAATGCGCGCTGTCGGATGAAACGGCCCATGGCTTTCCCTCTGCGGAAGGCGGGGCGGAAGGGGAACCCTCCGCCCCGCACCCTGTCACTTGAAGGCGATCTCGGCCAGCGGCAGCTGCGAGTTGGTCGCCATGGTGGGCTTCCAATCCATCCGTTCGGCCACGCGGCTGAAGCCGACCATGTGGAACATCAGGATATCGGCCACGACATCGTTATACAGATAGGCCTGCAGTTCCTGCCACAGCGCCACCCGCTCGTCCCCGGTCGCAGCCGAGGCGCGGGCGATCAGATCGTCCACCTTCGGATCGGCGATGCCCGACTGGCGGCCATCGGAGGCATATTTGAAGAACATCGAGAAGGACGGATCGCCTTTCGAATTGTCATGCATCGCGACAACCATCATCGGGCCGCGGCCTTCTGGGAAGGGCTTCGAGTAGAGCTTCTCGAATTCCGCCACTTCATAGAATTGCAGCTCGACGGTGAAGCCCACCTCCTGCAGCTGTTGCTGCACGGCTTCCAGGATCTCGGTCACGTTCGGAAAGTTCGCGGTCCGGCCGATCAGAGTCAGCGGCGTGTCCACCGCCACGCCATCGGCGCGGGCTTCTTCAAGCAGCTTCTTCGCCTCGTCGGGATTGTAATCCCAGACCTTCACATCCGGGTTCCAGCCCAGCGTCGGTGGCGGATAGACCGCGGTCGCCAGCAGCGCGCCATCGGGCACCAGCGTGCCGATGAAGGCCTGCCGATCGATCGCCATATTCAGCGCCTTGCGCACCCGCACGTCATTCAGCGGCGCTATGGAGTGGTCCAGACGGGCATAGACCGTCTCGGAGTCGAGATAGGAGAAGTCGGTCGCCGGATTGGTCGCGTCCAGGGCCGCGATCGAGGGCGCGATATCCGCCTCGCCCGCCGCCACCATCGCCGCACGCACGGCCGGATCGGCGCGGAACAGATAGGTGGCGCTGGTCACCGCGGGCTTGTCGCCCCAGTAGCCGTCGCGGGCCGTCAGCACGATCTGTTGGCCGGGCGTCCATTCCGTCAGTACATAGGGGCCGGTGCCGACCGGCTCGCGGATGAACTCGACCGGGGTTTCCTCGGGCACGATGGTCAGAAGCGTCATCAGCAGCGGCAGGATCGGCTGCACCGGATCGGCCTTGAAGTCGATGGTCAGGTCGTCCACCACTTCGGCGCTGATCGTCATGCCGCCGAAATAGCGCGGCACTTCGCAGGTGATCGCGGGGTTCATCGCCCGGTCGAAGGAATGTTTCACATCCTTCGCATCGAAGGTCGTGCCGTCCGAGAAGGTCACGCCCGGCCGCAGCTTGAATCGCCACGATCCGTCCTCGTTCTGCGACCAACTTTCGGCCAGCTTGGGCTGCAACCCGGTGCCGCCCTTGATGTCCAGATAGGTCAGCGTCTCATTGATGTTCTGCATCGTGATCCGCCCGACATTCGATCGGGTGGCCATGCAGGGTTCCAGCACGTCCGCCTCTTCGTTCAGGACGATCTTCACATCCTGCGCCAGGGCCGGGGACAGCGTGGTCGCTGCAGCCAGGGCCCCCCAAAGCATTGCCTTTTTCATTTCTCTCCTCCCGTTACTGTGTCATCTCGGTCTTGTGTCGAACTTGGTCAAACGCGCCTATTCGCCGCTGTGCCGGGGCCTGCGCCCCGCGCGTGAGGCGATCAGCGCGGCAGCACAGATCAGCCCGCCGCCCAGCCAGGTGCTGGCCCGGGCGGTTTCGGAAAACAGCAGCCAGCCGAGCAGCGCGATCAGCGGCAGCCGCAGGAAATCCACTGGCGCCACGATCGAGGCATCGGCCAGGCTGAAGGCATGGGTCATCAGCGCCATGCAGGCCGCGCCCAGCACGCCCTGCAAGGCCAGCATCCCGAATTGCCACAGCGTCGGCGTGGTCCAGACCAGCGCCGCCAACACCGCTGCCATCGGCACGGTCAGCAGCAGATTCAGCACCACCAGCGTTGCCGTGTCGTCGCCCGACGACATGGATTTCAGCATCAGCTGGATCACCGCCTGCATCATCGCGCCCGACAGGGCAAAGCCCATCGCCCAGCTCAGCCCCGATCCCGCCGGACCAAGGATCACCAGCGCCCCGGCAAAGCCCAGCCCGATCGCCAGAATCTTCACCGCCCCCAATTTTTCGCCCAGCATCATCGCCGCCCCCAGCACCACGAAGACCGGCGAGGTGAAGGCGATTGCCGTCACATCGGTCAGCGGACCCCGGGCGAAGGCTGCGAAAAAGGCGATCAGCGCCACGAGCTTCAGCCCGGCGCGCAGCGCATGCTGGCCCAGCCGGTAGTGGCTGGTCAGAACCGTTGGGCGCAGTGCTACCAGAGGCAGCACCGCCAGCGCTCCGAAGGCCGCACGGAAAAAGGCGATCACGAAAGGATGCACGCCGCCGTCCAGCGCCCGCACGATCGCGGCATCCGCGGCCGAAAGCGCAGCCCCCAGCGCCGCAAGCCCGACCGCAAGGATCGTTCGCTGTCCTGTCGTACCCTGTCGGGTCATCCACCCCCCCGAATCCGGGACTCCCCATCCCGTGTCCAGACCATGCGTCAAAGCAGACAAACTTGTCAATAAAAACACTGATGTAAGAAACTAATATGGAATGATTGATTGTAACTAGCTGTAATAGAATATTAATTTCTATAGTTGTATACTTTTCATACCATAAATTACATTCTTCAACTTGACAACATAGAGGATTTTGCCCCTTCCTGTCCCCAGCTTCGCCAGGGAGGGCGACATGACTCCATCCGAAATCGCCGCCGGAATGACAGGTCTCTTGCAGCCCGCGGGGCCGGGGCGGATGTCCGCGCTGCTGCCGTCGCCCATGGTGCAGAACCATGCCGCCTTCCTGTCCCTGCAACCGGATGGCGCGCTGATCTGCGCCTGGTTCGGCGGTTCGCTGGAGGGCAAGTCCGACATCTCGATCCACGCCTCGGTCCTGCTGCCCGGCGTTGACCGCTGGGGCCCGGCACAGATCCTGTCGTGCGACCCCGCACATTCCGAGCAGAACCCGGTGATCTTCACCGCGCCTGACGGCGGGCTCTGGCTGTTCCATACCTCGCAGCCGTCGGGCAATCAGGACCAGTGCCGCATCCGCATGGCCCGGATCGCCCGTGACGGCACAAGCCTGTCGACCGATGCAGGCCGCTATATCAACCTGCCGCCGGGCTGCTTCATCCGCGCGCCACTGGTCCTGCGCGACGATGGCGCCTGGCTTCTGCCGATCTTCCGCTGCGTGCAGCGGCCCGGGCAGAAATGGAACGGCAGCCATGACACGGCGAATGTCGGCATCTCGACCGATCAGGGCGCAAGCTGGGTGCTGGACGACGTTCCCGCCTCGATCGGTTCGGTGCATATGTCGCCGGTCGCCCTGGGCGAAGGCCGCCTCGCCGCCTTCTACCGCCGCCGTCAGGCCGATGCCGTCCACCGCTCGGAAAGCCTGGATGGCGGGCGAAGCTGGTCGGCGCCGCAGCCGACCGACCTGCCCAACAACAATTCCTCGATCGCCGCGATCACCCTGGCCGATGGCCGCATCGCGCTGATCTGCAACCCGGTCAATGCGGCCATGTCGCCCGACCGCCGCGCCTCGCTATATGATGAGCTGGGCGAGGACGATGCCCGCCCCGATGCCGATCCCACCGGCGGCTGCGTGCCGATCTGGGGCGTGTCGCGCGCGCCGGTCTCGGTCTGCGTGTCGGAAGACGGGGGGCGGACCTTCCCGCTGCGTCTTGTGATCGAGGACGGGCCCGGCACTTGCACATCGAATGACAGTCTCGATGGCCGGAACAAGGAACTGTCCTATCCCTGGCTTCTGGAAAGCCCCGATGGCGCGCTGCATGTGGCCTATACCTGCCACCGCCGCGCCATCCGTTACACCCGTCTGGCCCCCGGCTGGACCGCAGAGCTGAAGGAGTTCCACGCATGAGCCAGATCATCGGCATCACCATGGGAGACCCAGCCGGGGTCGGGCCGGAAATCAGCGTCAAGGCGCTGGCGGGGATGAGCGCGGAAGACCGCACCCTGACCCGGATCTACGGCAATCTCGCCACGCTGCAGGCGGCCCAGGCGGCCTTGGGCGTCGAGGTCGATCTGGCCCCCCATGTGGTGAATATCGACTATGACGGCGCCCCCCTGCCCTGGGGCCAGCTGTCGCCCGTGGCCGGCGACGCGGCATTCCGCTTCATCGAGAAAGCCGTGCGCGATGCCGAAGCGGGCCTGATCGGCTGCATCGTCACCGCGCCGATCAACAAAGAGGCGCTGAATGCCGCCGGCCATCACTATGACGGCCATACCGGCATGCTGCGCAGCCTGACCGGCGCCAAGGCCGCCTATATGCTGCTGGCCTCGGACCGGCTGAAGGTGATCCATGTCTCGACCCATGTGTCGCTGCAGGAAGCCATCCGCCGCGCCACGACCGAACGCGTCCTGGCCACGATCCGCGCCGGCAACGACCATCTGAAGCGCATCGGCATTGCCGCGCCGCGCATTGCCGTGGCCGGGATCAACCCGCATTGCGGTGAGAATGGCCTGTTCGGCACCGAGGATGACGACCAGATCGCCCCCGCGGTGCGTCTGGCGCGCGACGAGGGCATCGACGCCCAAGGCCCGATCTCGGCCGACACGGTGTTCCATCGCGCCTATTCGGGCGCTTTCGATCTGGTGGTCGCCCAGTATCACGATCAGGGCCATATCCCGATCAAGCTGGTGGCCTTCGACACGGCGGTGAATGTCTCGGTCGAACTGCCGATCGACCGCACCTCGGTTGATCATGGCACCGCCTTCGACATCGCCGGCAAGGGCATCGCCAATCACGGCAACATGCTTTCGGCCATCGCCTATGCCCGCAAGCTGGTCTCCGGAGGGAAAGCATGAGCTTCGCAATCGAAGGCGTCTATTGCGCCGCCGCCACGCCGCTGAAAGCCGACGGCACGCCCGATCTGGCGCTGTTCGGCGCCCATACCAAGGCGCTGATCGAGGAAGGCTGCCATGGCATCGCCATGCTTGGCTCGACCGGCGAGGCGAACAGTTTCTCGGCCCGCGAACGGATGGATCTGCTGGAAGCCGCGCTCAAGGGCGGCACCCTGCCCGAGCAGCTTCTCCCCGGCACGTCTTCCTGCGCGGTGACCGATGCCGTCACCATGACGCGCCATGCCGTGCAGGCGGGCGTCAAGGGTGTGGTGATGCTGCCGCCCTTCTATTACACCGCCTTCTCGGACCAGAGCCTGTTCCGCTTCTACGCCACGATCATCGAGAAAGTGGCGGATGACCGGCTGAAGGTGATCCTTTACCATATCCCCATGCTGACCGGCGTGCCGATCAGCCATACGTTGATCGAGATGCTGGTGAAGGAATTCCCCGACACCGTGGTCGGCATCAAGGACAGTGACGGCAAGATCGAAAACATGCATGCGATCTCGGCGCGCTTCCCCGGCTTCGGCGTGCTGGCGGGGGCCGATCCGCTGCTTCTGCCGGTGCTGCAGGGTGGCGGCGCGGGCTGCATCACCGCCTCGTCCAACCTTGTCGCGCGCGAATTGCGGGTGGTCTACGATCATTGGAACGATCCGGCCAAGGCCGAGGAGGTGAAGGCCGCCCAGGATGTGATCGTGGCCTGGCGCAACCTGACCAACAGCTACACTCAGCTTCCCACGGTGAAGACCATGCTGGCCAAGCGCCGTGGCGATCTGGGCTGGCTGAACGTCCACCCGCCCTTCTCGCCGCTGTCGCAACCCGAGGCCGAGCAGGTCTGGGTGACCATGGACCGTCTGGAACGCGGGGCGCTCGCATGAGCCTGTCGCGCATCATCACGCTACATCAGCCGAAGCGGCTGGAGATCGGCGCCAGTGCTTCGGCGCGCGTCGGGGCATGGGCGGGCGATGCCGCCAGCATCCTGATCCTGGCCACGCCGCATACGGCAGGCTTCGCCGACCGTCTTGGGCTGAAGGGGAAGATCGCAGTCTTCTCGGATATCCCCGGGGAGCCGGACATCATCACCTTCGAATCCGCCATGACGGCGGCCAAGGAGGTTCGTCCAGATGTGGTAATCGGTCTGGGCGGTGGGTCTGTCATGGATGTGGCAAAGCTGGTCGCCGCCATGTGGAACGGCACGCAGATGCTGGCCGATGTGGCCGGGCCGAACAAGGTTGCGGGCCGCGCCACCCGTCTGGTGCAGATCGCCACCACCGCTGGCACCGGATCGGAAGCCGGCATCCGCGCGCTAATCACAGATCCGAGCAAGGGCAACAAGATCGCCGTCGAAAGCCCGCATCTGATTGCCGATCTGGCCGTGCTCGACCCCGAGCTGACCTTCTCGGTGCCGCCCGCCGTCACCGCCGCCACCGGCATCGACGCGATGGCGCATTGCGTGGAAGCCTTCACCAACCGCAACGCCCATCCGATGATCGACGGCTATGCCCGCATGGGCATTGCGCTGGTCGGGAAATACCTTGCCCGCGCCGTGCGCGACGGCGGCGATACCGAGGCGCGCGAAGGCATGATGCTGGCCTCGTTCTATGGCGGCATCTGTCTTGGCCCGGTCAACACCGCCGCCGGCCATGCGCTGGCCTATCCTTTGGGCACGCTTCTGCACCTGCCGCATGGGCTGGCCAATGCGATCATCTTCCCGCATGTGCTGGCCTTCAACGAAAGCAGCGTGCCGGAAAAGACCGCCGAGGTGATTGGCTTCCTGGGTCTGGCGCCCCGCTCCGCCGAACAGGGCCTGCTGGCCGCTGCACATGGGTTCTGTGCCGATCTGGGCGTCGAGATGCGGCTTTCCGCCCATGGCGCGGCCGACGACCAGTTGCCGCGCTTCGCCGCCGATGCCCATGCGATCCGCCGGCTGATGGACAACAACCCGCGCGACATGTCGGTCGCCGAGGTCGAGGCGATCTATCGCGCTGCCTACTAGTAGGGTGCAGGGGTCGTCACGACGCCCCCGTCCTCCGGCCGCCGCCGTTCGAACAACCGCTCACGCGAGCCGATCAGATGGTCGCGCATCAGCGTCCGCGCCGCGGCTGGATCGCGGTCACGGATCGCGGCATGGATCGCGCTGTGCTCGGCAAAGACCCGGGCCAGCCCCGTCGCCTCGCGCTTGACCGAGGCACCATGGAACCGCATGCCGACGGCGATATGATCCTTCAAGGCCTCCATCGCGGTCGAGAAATAGGGATTCTCCGAAGCCAGGGCGATCGCCAGATGGAACTGGAAATCGGCATCCTCGCGATGGGTCAGCCGGTTTGTCGCATCGCGCATCAACTCCAATGCCACCGAAATCGCCGCCAGGCTGGTTGCATCTTGCCGTTCGGCCGCCAGCGCCGCCGCCTCGGGCTCCAGCATCAGGCGGAACTCGTAGCAATTCAGTAGGTCCGAGACGTTTTCCAGCTGGCCAAAGCCCAGCGGCTGCTTGAGCCCGATCACCCGCACGAAACTGCCCGCACCGCGGCGCGAATAGATCAACCCCTGGTCGCGCAGCCGCTTCAGCGCCTCGCGCACGATCGGGCGCGAGACTTCGAATTCCGCCGCCAGATCGTGCTCGGTGGGCAGGCGTTCATCGGGCCGATAGGCCCCCGACTTGATCGCGCGCTGCAGCCGGTCGAAGACCACATCCGCCAGCGACCGGCGCCCGCCGCCCTCAGCCTGTCCCATCACGCGCGCCCCCAAACAGATCGGCAAGCCGGGTCAGCGTGTCATCACCCCCGAATCCGCCAGATTTCACGATCACTGCCCGTCCGCCCGCCCGTGCCAGCGGCACGCCCGGCAGGACTTCGCCCTCCAGCCGCAGGACGCGCAGCCCCATGGCCTGCATCACCGCCTCGGCCGTGGCGCCGCCGGTCAGAAAGATCGCCTCGGCTTCTGCGGTCAGCGCCGGATGGACCGAAGCCGCAAGCGCCAGCGCCACCTCGGCACCGGACCGCTCGGTCACCCCCGGCAGCGCCTGCACCAAGGTCAGAGCCCCGAGCGGACGGCGGTCCTCAAGCCTGCCGTTCGGCGCGCCGCGCCAGTCGGCCCCCCGCGCCTTCAGCGTCGCCACCTGTGCCAACGTGATCGGATCGCGCGAGCCCACCACCATCAGCGCCCGCCCCGCCTGCGGCTGGCGTGCAGTCGCCATTTCCTGCCCGGTCATCGCGATTGCCAACGCTTCGGCCAGGCCGCGTGCGCCCACCAGCAGCGCCTCATCCGGCGCCCGCGCCAAGGCGGCCCGCAGGTCATCGGCACTGGACGTATCGGGAATCTCGGCCTGCGCCGCCAAAGCGCCCAGCACCGCCGCAACCGGGATGGGCGCATCGACCCCGAACCCCGTCACCGCGCCGCCGCGCACGATCCGCCCGAAATCGGGGATCGCCGGCGCCACCAGCAAGGGAACCTTGCCCGCCGCCAGCGCCGCCAGTTCCGCCGCGACATGGCCTTTCAGCCGCGAATCGACCTTCTTGAACAGACGCGTCCGCGCCGGCAGCTGCGCGGCCACCGCGGCCACTCGTGCTGACGCCTCGTCCGCCGCGATCTCGCGCGAGCGGGTGCTGACGGCCAGAACCTCGACGCCGCCACTCCGGGCTTCGACCAGCGCGTCAGCCAGCGCCGCCGGCTCCAGCGCCACAGCCACCGCGACACCGCGCCCCGCAAAAGGCGCCGCCGCGTCGAAGGCGCCGGTCAGATCGTCGGCGATGATGCAGAGCAACGGCGGGCCTGTCCTGATTTGTAAACAAGATGCCAAAGATGATTGGCCAAGGATGCGATGATATTGCTACAGTTTTCTGCGGCGTGACAAGGGCTGTATAGCAAGTTCCTTGCATCCAAAGTGCAACCTCCCCAAGTCGCAGGCCTGCTCAGAAGCCGCTATAGGCATTGCTTTCCTGGGCCGATACCCTGCTTCGCCTTGGGCAAAGACCTTCGGCCTTTTGCTTGCAGCCGACGCCTAGCTGATCCAGCACGGTCAGCCAGATGCGGATGCGGGAAAACCATGTGCCGCCGGTCAGCCGGGAGGTTGTCAACCTCCGGCCCCATCGCGGCAGCGCTCGTCAGTCGCGCCAGCGATGGGCGAGGTTTCGCAGGGCGTTGGCGAGCACGGTGACATCGATCCCGACACCGACGAAATTGGCTCCGGCAGCCTTGCACGTGGCGATGAAGGCTGGATCGGTCGAAAGCACGCCGGCAGATCGCCCCGCGGCGCGGATACGCGCAAGCGCATCGATCACTGCAGCGGTCACGTCCGGGTGTCCTGGCTGGCCGATCAAACCCATATCCGCCGCAAGATCGGAGGGGCCGATGAAGATGCCATCCACACCCGGCACCGCGAGAATATCCTCGAGAGCGGCCAGCCCCTTGACCGACTCCACTTGCAGGATCAGGCAGATTTCGTCGTTCGCGGTCTGCAGATAGTCAGGGACCCCTGCGAAGCCCGAGGCACGGGCCAGTGCCGATCCCACGCCTCGGATGCCCAGGGGCGGGTAGCGGGTCGCGCGCCAGATCGCCTTGGCCTGCGCGGCGCTTTCCACCATCGGAACAAGCAGGGATTGCGCTCCGATGTCCAGCACCTGCTTGATTTTGACGGGATCGTCGTCGGGCAGACGCACCACCGGCGCCGGGCCCCGGATCACCGCAAGCTGCGCCGAGAGCGAACGGATATCGTTCGGCGCGTGTTCCCCATCGACCAGAAGCCAGTCGAAATCGGTCGTCGCGGCAATCTCGGCGGCATAGGGATCGGCAAGGCCGAGCCAGATCCCGTGCAGGACCTCGCCGCTGGCGAGCCGGTGTTTCAAGGTATTGGTCGGGGCCGGCATGATACCTCAGAAGTTGATCGAAACCTGTCCGAAGGCGCCGAAATCCGCGTGGAAGCGGCTGCCTGGGGTGGCCTCGATGGGACGGATGAAACTGCCGGACAACAGGACCTGCCCCGCCTCGACAGCCATGCCGAATTGCGCAAGACGATGGACAAGCCACAGGATGCCCGTGACCGGATCGTTCAGCACGCCGGCGCCTAGACCGGTTTCCTCGACCACGCCGTCGCGCGTGACGATGGCGCCGACCCAGCGCAGGTCGATGTCTCCGGGCGCGTGACGCCGGGCACCGAGGACGATGCCGGCATTGGCGGCATTGTCGCTGACCGTGTCGGTGATCACCCGCGCCGTGCCAGTGGCGGGGTCTGTGCGCCGGATGCGTGTGTCCAGGATTTCAAGGCTGGGCAGGACGCTTTCGGTCGCCGCCAGCACATCGGCGCGCGTGACCTGAGACCCCTGCAGTGATGCCTTCATGACGAAGGCGATCTCGGCCTCAATCCGGGGCTGGATGAAGCGATCCTTTGGCACGGTGCCGCCATCGGCAAAGACCATGTCATCCAGAAGAACGCCGGAATCCGGCGTGTCGATGTTCAGGGCCTGCTGCATGGCGCGCGACGTCAGGCCGATCTTCCAGCCGATGATCTGCGCCCCCGCGGCGCGCTTGCGGGCCACCAGGGCGGACTGCACCGCATAGGCGTCATCCAGCGTCATCCCGGGATAGGTCAGGGACAGCAGCCCGCATTGCCGGCCGGTCAGCTCGGCCTGATAAAGCCGATCGGCAGCTTCGATGATCTGTTCGGGGGTCATTCGTCTGCAACGCCGTTGCGCAGGGTGCCGATGCCCGGAACCTCGATCTCGATCACATCGCCGGGCTTGAGCCAGATCGGCGGGTCGAAACGCGCGCCCGCGCCGGTCGGCGTGCCGGTCACGATGATGTCTCCGGGCACCAGTGTCGTGAAGGTCGAGATATAGGCGATCTGGCGCGCCACGGGAAACAGCATCCGGCTGGTGCGATCCTGTTGGCGGATCTCGCCATTGACCCGGGTGACCAGTTCGACATCGGCGATTTGGGCGGGGTCGGTAAATGGCACCGCCCAGGGTCCGATCGCGCCGGAGCGGTCCCAGTTCTTGCCCTGAGTGACATTGAACTTGGCATGGCGCACCCAGTCGCGGATCGTGCCCTCGTTGCACAGTGTCAGCGCCGCGACATGGGACAGGGCCTCTTCCTCGGAGATGCGGCGGCCACCCTTGCCAATGATGACCGCGATCTCGCCCTCATAGTCAAGCTGGGGGCTTTCGGGTGGCCGGATCAGCGGCTGGCCAGCCCCATTGAAGCTGCGGGCGAACCGAGGGAAGAGCGACATCTTGGCCGGCGCTTCCTGGCCATCCTTGTATTCGGCGTTGCGGTCGGGAAAGTTCACGCCGACGCAGATGATCTTTTCAGGGTTCGGGACCGGAATGTCATAGGAGAAACTTCCGTCACGATGGGTGACGGCGCGGCCCTTTCCGGCCTCCAGTACCTGCGCGATGGCGCCTTCGGCGATGACATTGCGCAGTGTCTTCCATTGCGGAAAATCCGGCGAAAGTGCGATCACACCATCGGCGGTCGTGACACCCCAAAGGGACCGACCATCGGCGGTGAAAGTGACAAGGTTCATGGGTCGTCTCCGGGGAAGCTGGTCGTGGATCTGAATGGGGGTCGCGCAGTTGTGGCGCAGCGGGGGGCAGGGCTCAGCCTTCGCTTTCCAGATTGGCGCGATTGCTGCGCAGCGCCGGCAAAGTCATCAGCAGCGCCAACGCGACGGCCGCGACCAGGAAGCCCGCGCTGATCGGGCTGCGGATGAAGGTCGTTGGGTCGCCATGCGAGATCAGCAAAGCGCGCCGGAAGCTTTCCTCAAGCATTGGTCCCAGAACGAGGCCAAGGATGAAGGGCACGGGCGAATAGTTCAGCTTCGAGATCAGATAGCCGAAGGCCCCGAAAGCAGCGCCCCATATGATATCCGTCGGGTCATTCGACAGGGTCAGGATGCCGAAGGAAGACAGGACAAGGATCAGCGGGAACAGCCATGAATAGGGAACTTTCAGCAACGAGGTCCAAAGCCGGATCAGTGGCAGGTTCAGCAGGACCAGCAACAGATTTCCCACCCACATGCTGACCACGAGGCCCCAGAACAGGGTGGGCCGCTCGGTGATGATGTTCGGGCCGGGCGTGATGCCGTGGATCATCAGCGCGCCGATCATCAGCGCCATCGTCGCACTGCCGGGCACGCCCAGCGTCAGCGTCGGAATGAACGAGGTCTGGGCCGAGGCATTGTTCGCCGATTCCGGCGCAGCGACGCCTTCGATCGCACCCTTGCCGAAGCGCGAGGGATCCTTCGAGAGACGCTGCTCAAGGATATAGGCCGCGAAAGAACTGACGGTCGCGCCGATGCCCGGGATGACACCGAAGAACATCCCGACACCTGTTCCCCTGAGGATCGGCTTGACCGAGGCGCGCATCTCGTCGCGCGTCATCATGAGACTGTCGATCTTGACCTGACCGTAGTCCTCGTCCTGCTTCTGGGTAAGTTCGCGGATGATCTCTGCAAAGGCGAACAGGCCAACGGCGACCACAACGAAATCAAGCCCGTCCATCAGCGAGGTCAGCCCGAAGGTGTAGCGCATGACGCCGGTGTTCAGGTCCATGCCGATCATACCCAGAAGGATGCCGAACAGGGCCATCAGCAAGCCGCGCAACAAGGCTCCTTGCGACAGAACGGCGGTTGCGACCAGGGCAAGGACGATGATCGAGGTATATTCCGCAGCGCCGAATTGCAGCGCGGCACGGCCAAGGGTCGGGGCGAAAAGCGCGATCGCCAGCGTGCCGATGCAGCCTGCGACAAACGAACCGATGGCGGCCACTGCAAGCGCCGCGCCGGCGCGCCCCTTGCGGGCCATCTGGTAGCCGTCGATGCAGGTGACGACGGACGAGCTTTCTCCGGGCAGGTTGACCAGGATCGCGGTCGAGGATCCGCCATAGGACGCGCCGTAGTAGATGCCCGCCAACATGATCATCGAGGATTCCGGGCTAAGCCCGTAGGTCATCGGCAAAAGCACGGCAATCGTGACAAGTGGCCCCACTCCGGGCAGCATACCGATGAACGTGCCCAGCGTGACGCCGAGAAAGCAGTAGAGCAGGTTCTGCAGCGTGAAGGCAACGGCTGCACCGATCAGCAGTCCATCCAGCATCAGAACAATCCCCAGAGTTTGATCTGCATCCGCAACAGAAGATTGAAGATCAGGATTGGCATCAGGTTGCCGATGATCAGCAGGCCCAGAAGATGGCTGGGCTTGCGCTTGGGATCGGCGAACCAGCCGATGACGATCATCAAGGTGACCGCAGGGATAAGACCGGCAGGCTTGACCAGCAGCGCGAAGGTGACAATCGCGGCCAGGATCAGACCGAAGGCCCGCCAGTTGAAGTCAACGATCCGGTCGGGTTCGCCTTTGCTTCGCAAGGCGCCGATGATCTGCGCCAAGCCCAGCAGCACGATGGCCCCGGATACAAGCCGTGGCAGATAGCCGGGCCCCATGTTCAATGCGCTGCCCGCATTGTAATTCTGGGCCATGACGAAGGCGCCAAGGCCGATCAGCGTGAATATGCCGCCGCCGATGACATCGCGATCTTGGAACATTGGCTCTCCTCCGCTTGAGCGCAGTCCCGGCTCAGGCGCTCTGCCGCCGGGCGATGTGTTGGTGCAGGTTGTTGAACTTGTAGTTCAGATCCGCACTCATCTCTTGCACTTCGAAGGCCACAGCGAGAGGTCGGCGTGCCGCGAGCGGCTCCATCAGGGACTTGACCTGCGCAAAGATCTCGTCCGCAGCCGCCTTCTTCGCTTCCAGGGTGCGACCCGCGCCGATGCGCAGGACGACATGGACAAAGGAATTGTCCGGATGGCCATCGCCGACGATCACGTCGGACAATTCCTGAAACCGCACGCGCACGCCGCCGACCGGGAAGAGACCTGTCTTCAGGGCGCTGTCATAAACGGTGCGGGCCAGGCGGGCCACCTCGGGCTCCTTGGCGATATTGGCCGAGACTTCGATCCAGGCGTGCGGCATTGTTCAATCCTTGTGGTGGGCGTCCCGAGAGGGAAGCGGTGTCGCGCGCGACCGCTCCGGTCGCTTGGCGCGGTGCATCCGGGCGGCCGCAGCCGCCCGTGCCTGGTCACATCATTGCGGCTGGATGCCGGCTTCGGCGATCACCGCGGTCCAGCGATCGATCTCAGCGGCGACGAAAGCGGAGAAATCGGCGGCGGAACCGCCCTTGGCCGCCGCCCCGGCGCTTTCAAGGCTGGCCTGAACATCAGGATTTGCCAGTGCCTCGTTGATCGAGGTGTTCAGCTTTTCGACCACCGCATCCGGCGTGCCATCGGGAACCGCCACGCCATACCAGCCGGTGACATTGAACCCCTTGTAGCCCAGCTCGTCCAGTGTGGGCACGTCGGGCAGCGAAGGCAGCCGCTCGGCCCCGGTCACGGCCAGCGGCACCAGGGCGCCGGACTGGAAATGCGGCAGGACAGAAGACGGGCTGGACAGCATGAGCGAGACCCGTCCCGACAGAAGGTCGGTCAGTGCCGCCCCCGATCCAGAATAGGGAATATGGACCATCTCGACCCCGACTTCCTTCTGGAACAGCAGGGATGCAAGGTATGACGCTGCCGCCCCCGACGCGAAGTTGATCTTGCCAGGTTCCGCTTTTGCCTTGGCAACCAGCTCGTCCAGCGTGGTCGCCCCGAGATTCGCGTTCACCGCCACCACATAGGGTGCCTCGGACAGCTGAGATACGAAGGCAAAGTCGTTCAGCGCGTCATAATTCGTGGCAGTGTAAAGCGACCTGTTCAGCGCCATCGTCGCCTGAAGCACGAAGGTCATCGTGTAGCCATCTGCCGGAGCATCGGCCCCGGCCCGGGTGCCGCTGATCCCCTGTGCACCGGGCTGGTTCTCGACCAGCACCGGCTGCCCGATGTTCTTCGACATCTCATCGGCAACGATCCGGGCGACGATGTCGGTGCCACCGCCCGAATTGAACGGTACGATGAACTTGATCGGCTGGTTCGGAAAGTCTTGGGCAAACGCTGCCGTCATGAATAGCGGCAGCGAAAGCGCCGCCCCCAAAAGCAAACGGAACTTCGGTTTCATCTGTCATCCTCCCTGATGAACTGAACTTGGCCTAGGCACCCTTCTTCGCGGCGAAGAGCTCATCGATTTTTCGTTCGTATTCGTGGTAGTTGAGGAAGCCGTACAACTCTTCGCGGGTCTGCATCTGGCCCAGAATTCCCTTCTGCGTGCCTTTGCCGCGAATTTCCTCATAGGTCTTCAGCGCCGCGAGGTTCATCGCGCGGGCAGCAGAAAGCGGATAGAGCGCCGCGGCCACGCCTGCACCGGCCAGCTCGTCCGTGGTGAAGTTCGGCGTCTTCGAGAATTCGGTGATATTGGCAAGCACCGTGTAGGGCCGCCCCAGCGCGTCCGCCAGCTTGCGGTATTGCTCAAGCGAGGTGAAGGCTTCGGCGAAGATCATGTCGGCCCCGGCCTCGACATAGGCGCAGGCCCGGTCGATGGCGGCATCAAGCCCGTCGATCGCCAATGCATCCGTCCGCGCGACGATGACGAAATCCTCGTCATAGCGCGCATCGACCGCCGCCTTGACGCGATCCAGCATTTCTTCCTTCGAGACGATCTCCTTGCCAGGGCGGTGGCCGCAGCGCTTCAGTGCGACCTGGTCCTCCATATGCATCGCGCCCGCGCCGTCCTTGATGAGGCCGCGCACAAGACGGGCGATGTTGTAGGCCCCGCCGAAACCGGTATCGACATCGACCAGGACCGGCAGGTCCGAGGCATCGGAGACCTTGCGCAGATCGGCCAGGACGTCGTTGATCGTGGTGATGCCCAGATCAGGAAGGCCATAGGAGGCATTCGCAACGCCGGCGCCGGCCAGATAGATCGCGCGATAGCCGACCTGCTTGGCCATCAGAGCGGTATATGCATTGATCGTGCCCACGATCTGCAGCGGATTTTCTTCGCGCAGCGCCGTGCGGAAGCGCGCTCCGGCTGAAATGCGGGTGGGAGTGTGGGTCAGCATATGGTCCTCGCAATGTGGCGTGCCGGTCTTGGTGGCGAAAGTTCTTCCACAATGCGGACAAATATGTCAACTATACTCCATAAACTGGAAATATCTTCCACAATATGGAACATCGATGGAAAAGGGCGCACAACTCATCCACAGAGCATCAGACGTTCTTTCCTTGCTGATGCAAGAAGGAGATCAAGGGCTTGGTGTCACGGAAATCGGACGCGCCCTTGGCTTTTCCGGGCCAACCACCCACCGGATCCTGCAGGCTTTGGCTGATTGCGGGCTGGTCTGGCAACTGCCGTCGGGACGACGCTATGTGCTTGGTCCCACGTGCTGTTTGCTGGGGCAGGCGGCGATTTCGCGCTTCGACATGCTGCCTGTCATCGAAAGCGCCATCCTGCCGGTGGCCAAGGCGACCGGAGATACCGTCTTTGCCTTTCTGCGTGAGGGGCGGTTCACCCGCTGCGTCAGCCGCTGTTCCGGCGATTTCCCGGTTAAGTCGCATGTCACCGAAGTCGGGGCAATTCGGGCGCTTGGGCTTGGCGCCGGCGGTCTGGCGATCCTGTCCTCTCTGCCGGTCGAAGCCGCAGAGGCGATCCTTGCCGACAATGCCGAGGACTACCGGTCCGCGGGGCGGACGTCGGAAGATATCGCCTCCGATCTCGCCCGCACCCGTGAAACGGGGTTGGCGATCCGCCCGATTCCGTCGCTCAACGTCACCACGATCTCGATGCCCTTCACCAATACCAGCGGGCGCACGATCGGGGCACTCAGCCTCAGCGCGATCTCGCCCCGGATGTCTGGCGACCATCTGCTGAGTGCCGTCGAACAGTTGCGCCAAGCCCGGCAACACATCGCCGCCGCGATCAAAGTGGACGAGACCGTGCTGGGCAAACTGATTTCGTCGAAGCTGCGTGAGCTATAGGATCCGGATGTAGAATGCTCCCCGCAGGGCCGACAAAGGATCACGCCATCAATCCACGGACGAAGCACCTGGGCATGAGGGAGGTCGATGTGCCGTCAGAACGGGTTTTCCAGCAAAACCCCGGTCGGCCGGAATTCATCGAGGTTCCCGGTCACCACCGTGGCACCCTGCACCAATGCCGTGGCGGCGATCATCAGATCGGCGCCGCCATGGCCGATGTCCTGGCTCAACTGGCCCCAGACCCGCGCCTCGTCGGCGCCAAAGGGCAGCAGCCGGTCGTGAAACAGCCGCACCGTTCTGTCGACCCAGCTCCGCAGATCGGCGGCAAAGGCCGGGTTCAGCCTTTCCTGCGCCCGGATTCTCCGCTCGATCTCGCCCAGGGTGATCACGCTTAGATAAAGGCTTCCTTCCGGCCTGCCGCGCAACCACGCGGCCACCTGCGGTGCGCGGTCCGGCCTCCGCACCGCGGAGATGACATTCGTATCCAGAAGGTACATCAGAAAGTCACATCCCGGGGCCGGGCTTGCAGCCTGTCCGGTGCTTCGCCCGGAAAGCGCAGGAGGTGCTCGGCAAAGCTCTCCCGACGCTCGGCCGCGCCCTGCACCAGCCGCTGGTACTCCTCGGCGGCCAGCACGACAACAGCGGGTCGCCCCCGGCGCGAAACTTCCTGGGGCCGTCCAGACAGGGCGGCCTCGACGACGGCGGAGAACCGGTTTTTCGCATCTTGCAGCGTCCACATTGTGGTTTTCCTGTCTAGCTATCTAGCTAGATATATACCCCTTGCAATCGCCGATCAAGATGTGGCCGTGCCAGCCATGCGCTCTGGCCTGTGCCGAGCTTCCCCAAGCTGACGAGACCGCGCTCCGCGAAAGATATTGCCGTGGCTCCGAAACCTGCTGCGGCGGGACCGCGCCGACCGGGGGCCGCGCTATGCGAAACGGCGGCTACGCCTGACACAGCTGCCAGGCCAGCACAGAGACGATTTAAAGCCTTGCTGCGAGCTGCGTGTTGGATGCCGCCGCGATCCGGGTCTTCTGGCAAGCGATGCATCCGGGATGCCTTAGCTGAAACACCCGAGGCCCATGGCCCTACTTGTTGCCATCGATCCATTTCGACATCAGGCTTGCGTCCTGAAAGCACTCTGCCGGCACGGCGCGCCGTTTGATCCGGCCCAGCCGTTCGGCATAGGCGACCTGGCGCGAACTTGGGCGGCTGTCGATCGCGCGCATCGGTTTCAGGGCGGCCTGTGCCTCGATCCAGGCGGAAAGGCTGCGGCGATCCTGCTGAACATGCCAGGGCAGGAGGGTCTGATTGCGCAGCGCCAAGGCACGGGCATAGGCGATCTGGCGGGGGGTTGCAGGCAGGGCAAAGGTCGCGGTTTCCATCGGGCACCATCCTTGCGTCATGGACAGAAGATATAGAACATTTGAGGAACATATTCAAGTCTGTCCCCGGAAAACGCACGATGCGGCCAGTAGTTCCGCCTTGTTGGTCAGGCTTGGCCCGTTTCGTCGTTGCGCGCGCGGCAGGCGGCAACAAAAGCTTGCAGCGCGGCGATCCGCGCCCCGGTCAGCGTCCACAGCACCCCCACCTGGCGCCCACCCGCGCCGGGCAGCGCGTGGCGGCGCAGGCGCAGGCCTTCGGGCCAGGGCGGTGCCCAATCGGGCACGATGGCGACGCCAAGTCCGCGGCTGACCATGCCGGCAATGGCATCGAGCGCGTCCAGTTCCAGCCATTCGCGCACTTTCAGCCCGTTCTGGCGCAGAAAGCGGTCGACAACCTGGCCGCCCCACTGATTGCGGTCATAGCGGATGAAGGGCTGTGTGGTCAGGATACGGTGCGGATCGTCCTCGGCCAGCGCCGCGGGCACGATCAGCACCAGTGGCTCATGGCGCAGGGTCAGCCAGCCGGTCGATTTCGCCACTGGAAACTGCGGCTGCACCATCAGCGCAGCATCCAGCTCTCCGCCCAGCACGGCCTGATAGAGGTTCACCGAGGAATCGGGCCGGACATAATAGTCGATGCGCGGATGGCGCTCGCGCAGCCGGGCGATCACTTCGGGCAAAAGCCCGGTCAGCGAGGTGGCGATGGCGCCCAGCCGCAATTGCCCGGCAGGTTCGTCCTGCGCCGCGATGGCGCGCAGGTCGCGCGTGCTGTCGATCAGCCGCCGTGCCGGCTCCAGCACGGCCAAACCCGCCGCCGTGGGCCGCACCCGTCGCCCGGCACGCAGCACCAGCGGCTGGCCAAGATCCTGTTCCAACGCGCGCAACCTTTGGGCCAGCGCGGCGGGCGTAAGGTTCAGCCGCCGCGCCGCCTCGGCAATCGAGCCGCTGTCGACGACGGCAAGGAAGCTTTCCAGAAAGCGAGTGTCCATGGATAGATTTCCTATCTTCTGAAAACACAAAAAGCCATTATTTCTTTTTATTGAAACAAGGTAGACCCAAGCCCAAACCGGCCTGCCGCCGGGGCCTTGTGCGAAGGGATGCACCATGTCGATCGAGACGAAATTCGCCAAACTCGGCACAGACAACGCCCCCGGACAGGAAGTGCGACAAAGTGCCGAAGGCCTGGCCGCGTTGATGCGGGGCGAGGCACTGACGGGGCGGCCGGTCGATTTCTCGCATGGCGATGTCGACGCGCATGAGCCGACACCCGGCGCCTTCGATCTGTTCTCGGCAGGCGTTTCGGCAGGGGGCGTGCAGGCCTATACCGAATATCGTGGCGACATGGGTATCCGTGAGCTGCTCGCGCCGCGTCTGGCTGCTTTTACCGGCGCACCGGTCGATGCCAAGGACGGCATGATCGTGACGCCCGGCACCCAGGGCGCGCTGTTCCTGGCGGTGGCCGCCACGGTGGCGCGCGGCGACAAGGTGGCCATCGTGCAGCCCGACTATTTCGCCAACCGCAAGCTCGTGGAATTCTTCGAAGGCGAGATGGTGCCGGTGCAGCTTGACTATGTCTCTGCCGACGAGACCCGAGCCGGGCTGGACCTGTCGGGGCTGGAGGCGGCTTTCAAGGCTGGCGCCAAGGTCTTTCTCTTCTCGAACCCGAACAATCCGGCGGGCGTGGTCTATTCCAAGGATGAGATTGGCCAGATCGCGGCCCTTGCCGCGCGCTACGGTGCGACGGTGATCGCCGACCAGCTGTATTCGCGGCTGCTTTACTCGGGTGTCGCCTATACCCATCTGCGCGCCGAAGCGGCGGTGGCCGACAATGTCGTGACGATCATGGGCCCGTCAAAGACCGAGTCGCTGTCGGGCTATCGTCTGGGCGTGGCTTTCGGCCCGGCCCGGATCATCGCGCGGATGGAAAAGCTGCAAGCCATCGTCAGCCTGCGCGCGGCGGGCTATAGCCAGGCCGTGCTGCGCAGCTGGTTCGCCGAGGCGCCCGGCTGGATGGAGGCCCGCATCGCCGCGCATGAGGCGATCCGCGACGACCTTCTCTCCGTGCTGCGCGGCTGCGCGGGGGTCTTTGCCCGCGCGCCTCAGGCCGGCAGCTACCTGTTTCCGCAACTGCCGAACCTGGCCGTCTCGCCCGCCGATTTTGTCAAGATCCTGCGGTTGCAAGCGGGCGTCGTGGTGACGCCGGGCACCGAATTCAGCCCGCACAGTGCCGCTTCTGTTCGGCTGAACTTCAGCCAGGACCACAAGGCAGCCGTCGCCGCCGCCGAGCGCATCGTCGCGCTGGTCGACCGGTATCGGGCATGACCGGCGTGCCGCAGCCCATCCCGCAAGGCGATTACATCCCGGCCCGGCGGTTGGGCAATGTGATCCACACGTCGGGCATGACGCCGCGCCGCGCGGGTGTGTTGCAGGCCACCGGGCCGGTGCGCGCAGGTGTGCCGCTTGAAGAGTATCGCGCCGCCGTGGAACTGGCCTGCGGCAATGCGCTGGCTGCGGCGCGCGGGCTTCTGGCGCCGAATGAGACACTGGCGGGCATCCTGAGCCTGACCGTCTTCATCGCCGCCGAACCGGGCTTCGAGGCCCATTCCAAACTGGCCGACTTCGCTTCAGCGCTGCTGCGCCGCGAGTTGGGCGAGGCCGGGATCGGCGCGCGCGCCGCCGTGGGTGTGGCCACGCTGCCCGGCAATGCCCCGGTGGAAATCCAGCTTATCGCCTATCTCTGACCCAAGGAATCTGCCATGACCGGCCCGAAAAACCGTCTCTCTTCCCGCCTTTCCGCGGTCATGCCGTCGCCGACCATCGCGATGACGCGGCTGGCAGCCGATCTGCGCCGTCAGGGGAAAGACATCATCGGCCTGTCGCAGGGCGAACCGGATTTCGACACGCCCGAACATATCCGCCGCGCGGCGACGGCGGCGATCGAGGCGGGCCAGACCCGCTACACCGATGTCGACGGCACGCCCGAACTGAAAAAAGCGATCGTCGAGAAATTCCGGCGCGAGAACGGGCTGAATTACGAGCTGAACCAGATCAGCGTCGGCACCGGCGGCAAGCAGGTGCTCTACAACGCGCTACTGGCGACGCTGGATGAAGGCGACGAGGTGATCGTTCCCGCGCCCTATTGGGTGAGCTATCCCGATATGGTCCGGCTTGCGGGCGGTGTGCCGGTCACGGTTTCTTGCCCCGAAGAAGACGATTTTCTTCTGACCGCGCCGGCGCTCCGCGCTGCGATCACTGCACGCACCAAATGGGTGATCCTGAATTCGCCGTCGAACCCGACCGGCATGGGCTATTCGGCGGCCCATCTGCGTGCGCTGGCCGATGTGCTGCTGGACAATCCGCAGGTTCTGGTCCTGACCGACGACATGTATGAACACCTGCGCTATGACGGCTGGGAATTCGCCACGATCGCGGCTGTAGAGCCGAAATTGATGGATCGGGTGCTGACCTGCAACGGTGTCAGCAAGGCGTTTTCGATGACCGGTTGGCGCATTGGCTATGCGGGCGGCCCGGCGGATATCATCAAGGCCATGGCGACCTTGCAGTCGCAATCGACCTCGAATCCGTCCTCGGTCAGCCAGGCGGCAGCACTTGCGGCGCTGACTGGGCCGATGGAGTTCCTGGACGAGCGCAACGAGATTTTCCGCGAGCGGCGGGACCTCTGCCTGCAGGCACTGAACCAGGTCGATGGCCTGTCCTGCGTGCGTCCGAACGGCGCCTTCTACCTGTTCCCGTCCTGTGCCGGGATGATCGGGCGCAAGCGGCCCGACGGGCGGGTGATCGAGACGGACAGCGATTTCGTGATGTATCTGGTGGAAGAAGCGGGCGTGGCGGCCGTGCCGGGCAGCGCGTTTGGCCTTGCGCCCTATTTCCGCATCTCTTTCGCCACCGGCACCGACCGGCTGCGCGAGGCCTGCGCACGCATCCGTGCGGCCTGCGCCAAACTGACCAACTGAAGGAAGGACAACAGCATGGATCTGGGGATCAGGGGGAAAGTGGCGCTGGTTCTGGGCGCCGGAGGCGGCCTCGGCGGGGCCATGGCCAACGCGCTGGCGCGCGATGGGGCACGTGTGGCCCTGGGCGATATCGACCTTGCGGCCGCCGAGGCCACGGCGGACGCGATCCGCAAGGCGGGCGGCGTGGCGCTGCCCTTGGCCTGGGATCTGGCCGATCTGGCGGCGATAGAGACGAATGTAGCGCGCATCGAAGCCGAGTTGGGCCAGGTAGAAATCCTTATCAACAACACCGGCGGGCCAAAGCCCTCGACCGTGTCGGGGCAGGATGCCGCGCTGTGGCGGGCAAGCTTTGAATCGATGGTTCTTTCGGTGATCACGCTGACGGACCGGGTCTTGCCGGGCATGCGCGCAAAGAAATGGGGCCGCATCATCACCTCGACCTCGTCGGGCGTGGTGGCGCCGATCCCGAATCTTGGCCTGTCCAACGCGTTGCGCATCGCTCTGGTCGGTTGGTCCAAGACGCTCGCGCGCGAGGTCGGGCGCGACGGGATCACCGCCAATATCATCTTGCCGGGCCGCATCGCCACCAAGCGCATCACCTTCCTTGACGAGCAGAAGGCCGCACGCGAGGGGCGCAGCGTTGCCGATGTGGCTGCGGAAAGCGTCGCCGCCATTCCGCTTGGCCGGTATGGCCAGCCCGAAGAATATGGCGATGCGGCGGCCTTCCTTGCCTCGGCCCGCGCCAGCTACATCACCGGCAGCACGATCCGCATCGACGGCGGATTGATCGCCAGCGTCTGACAGAGGGAAAGACCATGACCACCGACAAAGCCCTGGAACCGGCCGCCGAGGCGGCGCTGATCGCCAAGCTGAAGGGCGTCACCACCGCGACGCTGACCACGGTCCTGCTGAAAAAGGGTCTGCGCAATGTCTGGATCCGCGGCGCTTTCCCGCTGACCCCCGATCTGCCGCGGCTGGTCGGTCGTGCCTTCACCCTGCGCTTCGTCCCGGCGCGCGAAGATCTGGCGACGCCCGCAAGCTGGTCTGCGCCGATCTCAACCCGCGCCGCGATCGAGGCCATGCCGGAAGGCTGCATCTGCGTGACTGATGCCATGGGCATCACCGATGCCGGGATTTTCGGCGATATCCTCTGCGCCCGCATGGTGAAGAAGGGCGTCACCGCCCTTGTCACCGATGGCGTCGTGCGCGACGCCTTGGGCGTCAAGGGCACCGGCCTGCCGGTCTGGTGCGCGGGCGTGGCCGCGCCGCCCTCGGTGGCCGGGCTGACCTTTGTGAACTGGCAAGAGCCCATCGCCTGCGGCGGCGTGGCCGTTTTCCCGGGCGACATGATCGTTGCCGATGAGGATGGCGCCGTGCTGATCCCGGCCGATCTGGTCGAGGCGGTGACGGATGAAGCGGTCGAGCAGGAGCGGCTGGAAGGCTGGATCATGACCCAGGTCGATGCCGGCGTGCCGCTGCCCGGGCTTTACCCGGCCAATGCCGAGAACAAGGCGAAATACGAGGCGTTCAAGGCCGCGCAAAAGGCCTGAAACGCCCTCACAGAGACTTATCTCCCCTGACTGGCCGGGGGGCGGCAACGCCCTTCGGCCATTTTTTCAGGCGCGTAGCGGAATGCCGGTCAGGCTGCGCCGGTCCAGCAGGCAATGCACGCCCTTGGTGCCGTTCACCACCTGTGTGATGCGCAGATCGCCGCAGAGACTGATATGGCGGCTGGCCTCGATCCGGTTCAGGGGCGTTTCGCGGCAGATCAGGTCGATCATCCGGCTGGCGGCTTGCCGGGCGGCGGCGTCGAGCGAGGCGTCAAAGCCGAAAGTGGCGATGACAGAGCCGCATTCGGCCTCGGCGCGGCGGGCGCGCGCCCTTTTTCAAGCGTGAAGCGGAAGCGTCCGGTCAGCGCGGTTTCCAATGCGGTGTCGCAAATCTCGCCCTCGCCCTGAAGGGCATGGCCGTCGCCCGCGTGGAACAGCGCGCCCTGGGTGAAGACGGGGAAGGTGATGCGCGCGCCCTGGCAGAACAGCCTGCAATCGACATTGCCGCCGAAGGGACCGGGCGGAACCGAGCTGACAGTCCCGCTTTCCGGTGCGGGCGCGACGGCCAGAATGCCGAAGAAGGGTGCAAGGGCGACGGTCGGGCCCCAGGGCAGGCGGGCGGTTCCGGCAGCACGGTCGAGAGGAACGATCAGGGTCTCATAAGCGCGGGCGAGGTCGGGAAACAGCCCGAAGCCCGGCTCGACCGCGTTCCAGCCCCAGTCTTGCGCCAGCGCGATCTCTTCGATCTCGACCACCAGCCGGTCACCCGGCTCGGCGCCTTCCACATGGATCGGGCCGGTCAGAAGATGGGGCCCAAGATGCGGTGTCAGAGCCGAAATCGCCGCCAGATGGGCGGGCAGGGGGCGGTGGGGGCTGCCCGGCGGCGGCAGGTTGCGCTGGCCGCCCGACAGGGTTTCCACGGTGACCGAGTCGCCCGGCCGGATATGCAGGGCCGGGCGGGCCGCAGGGTCGATATGGCCCCAGCGCAGGGCATCGGGCGTGGCGGCAAGGTGATGGTGCATCGGTTCTAGCGGAGGGTCATCTGGCGCGGCAGGTCGGAAAGAACCTCGATCCCGGTCGCGGTCACGATCACGGTTTCCGACGCGCCGACAGTGAATTCGCCATAGCTCCGCAGCGTGGCGGGCAGGTGAAAGACCATGCCCGGTTCCAGCAGCCGGTCGACCCCGGTGAACAGCGACAGGATGGCCCCTTCGCCCCAATCTGGCGCGAAGGCCGCGCCCATGGAATAGCCGATCCGTTTGCGGAAGGCTTCGGTATGGCCCGCTGCGTCGATCACCCGTTGCGCCGCCAGATGCGGGGCGGCGCAGGGGCGACCCGGCTCCATTGCGGCAAGGGCCGCGTCCAGCGCCCGTTCGGCCGTGTCCATCATCGATTGCGCCAGGGGCGGGGGCGGGCCGATCCAGACGCTGCGCATCAGAGCCGCATGATAGCGGTCATGACTGGTGGCAAGTTCAAGGAAAACACCATCGCCCGGCTCGATCCGCCGCCGCCGCCAGGTCGCATGCGGCACGCCAGAGCGCGGGCCGGAGGAGATGAGCGGTTCCATCGCCATCGCTTCGGACCCGGACGAGATTGCGACAGCCATCATCGCTGCGGCCACGTCATTCTCGGATACACCGGCGCGGCAGGTCTCTATTGCCGCGGAAAGCCCTGCCTGGGCATAGGCCGCAGCCTTGCGGATCGCCGAAAGCTCGGCGGGCGATTTCACGGCGCGCAGGCTTTCCGCGATGCCGCTGCCATCGCAGAGGCGGATGTCGGAGAGCAGGGTTTCGATCCGGCTGGCCAGGGTATGGCTGACGAACCAGCTGTTCTTCTCCAGCGCCACATGACGCAGGCCAAGTGCCCGGATTAGAGTGGCCATAGCCAAAGCCGGGTTTTCGCCGTCTTGCCAGGCGCGGATGTCGGTCAGCCAGGTCGCCGTGCGGGCGCCGGTGGTTTCAAGCTGGCGCACCAGCAGCACCGGAGGGCCGAGAAGCGGCACGATCAAGGCCTGGAACGCGAAATATCCCGCGGTCTGGCGGCCCGTAGCCCAGAAGATGTTCTCTGGCCCGAACAGAACCAGCGCCTCGGCTCCGGTTGGGGAAAACGCCCGGCGCAATGCCTCTATCCGGGGGGCGAATTCTTCCGCAGGGAACACGGCCTCGCTGCCGCGCAACGGATCGTCGGGGATCATTGTCTTAGGTCCTGTCAAGCCAGTTCAGGGTGCGGGCGCGCATCTGGTCGAAATGCCGTGCCATTGCGGTACGCGCGCCGGCCGGGTCGCGGGCGGCGATGGCGTCGATCACGGCCACATGTTCGCGCGCCTGATCGGCGAAGGTGGTATGGCTGCGGATGACCGAACTGCGCCGGATGATGGCGCGCTGTTCGGCCAGAAGCGCGGGAAGCAAAGACAGCCGGGCGGCGGCGGCGACGGCCAGATGGAAATTGCCATCATCCTGCCAGAAGGTTTCAAAATCGGTGCGGCCTTCCTGAAGATAGTCCAGCTGCCGGGACCGCGCTTCCTCCAGCGCGGGGGTCAGGCCGAAACCGGCGGCACGCTCGGCGGCGGCACGTTCCAAGATCTGCCGGAGCTGAAAGATGTCGAGCAGCTGCTCGACCGAGACCTGCCGCACCAGAAGCGCGCCATTGGCCATCCGCTCGATCACCTGTTCGCTTTCCAGCATCGACAGGGCTGAGCGCAGCGGCGTGCGCGACAGGCCCAGACGCTCGGCCAGATCGCGTTCGGTCAGGATGGTGTTCGGGGCGATGCGGCCTTCGAGAATGTCGTCGCGCAGGCGGCGATAGGCACTTTGCGACAAGGTTTCGCCGGTCATGCGGCCTCCTGCACAAGAGCGGCAAAGACCGCCTCGACGGCAAGCGCCAGGTCGGCGGGGTCCATGCCCTCTTCGGGGCAATGGCTACCATTCCAGTTGCGCAGGAACACCATCACGCTGTCCCAGCCAGCGGCTGCGAAGGCCGCGGCGTCATGGCCTCCACCCGACAGCATGGTTCGCGGCGTCGCCCCGATCTGCGC
Organism: Neotabrizicola paludis; assembly: GCF_044142105.1. NCBI lineage: Bacteria > Pseudomonadati > Pseudomonadota > Alphaproteobacteria > Rhodobacterales > Paracoccaceae > Neotabrizicola > Neotabrizicola paludis. The sequence goes on along the minus strand of NZ_JBGTYM010000003.1, from coordinate 44,437 downwards.
GGCACCGGCGTCGACCCAGGCGCACATGCTGTCTGACAGCCGCGCCGGGGCAGAGCGGCTTTGCGCGCCAAGATCGAAGGAAATGCCCGGGCGGGCGGCCTCGATCCTTGCGATTTCGGCGCGGAAAGCGCGATCGGCGGCGTCCAGCGTCGCGGGATCGTCCGAACGCAGGTCAAGGCAGAAGTCCAGGGTTCCGGCCACCTTGGCCATGGCATGCGCGGGTGTGGCGGCGTCGACCCGGCCGAAGGTCACGGTCAGGTCGGCGCCGTCTGTCAGAAAGCCCTTCCAGACCTGGTCCATCGCCATGACAAGATCCGCGAAGGCGACCACAGCATCGGCCCGGCCATCGCGCGGAGCCCCTCCGGAATGGGCCCAGGCCCCGGCGATGCGGGCGGCACGGTAGCGCAATCCTCCACGGATGGCCGAGACGAGCGCGAAAGGCTCGCCCGCACTGTCCAGCACGGGGCCCTGCTCGATGTGGAATTCAAGAAAGCGGGCCGGGGCGGGGGGCGTGGCGGTCAGCACGGCCTGGGGGTCGAAGCCCTGATCGAGCATGTGATCGGCCAGCGTGCGGCCGGTATCGACCCGTTTCGCCTGCATGTCCTCGGGCGCAAGCCGGCCCAATGCCGCGCGTGAGCCGATATAGGACACTGGAAACCAGACGCTTTCCTCGGCCCGGGTCACGGTCACGATGAAATCCGCGGCGGGCGTCCTGCCGGTTGCGCGCAGGGCGGCGGCAAGGGCCAACGCCGCCGCCACGCCGGCCTGCCCGTCAAAGGCGCCGCCCTCGGTCACCGTGTCGAGATGCGAGCCGCAATAAAGCGGTGTCAGAGACGAATCCCGCCCCGGCAGGCGGGCGAAAAGATTGCCTGCGGCATCGCGGCGTACCTCCATGCCCAAGGCAAGGGCCTCGGCCTCGATCAAGGCATGGGCCTGACTTTCCAGATCGGAATAGGAGGGCCGGGTCCAGCCCGGGCCGCCCAGGGAAAGCGCGTTCACCCGCGCGAGGACGCGGTCGATCATGGCGCGGATGGCGGCGGCGGCGGGTTGGCCAGCGGGGAACGGGGCGGTCATGCTGTCTGGGGCCTTCGGATCTCGGGATTGACGGCGGTTTCGGGCATCCGGCCCGACAGCGCCGTGATGACATGGCGGGCGGCTTCCAGCGCGACGCGGCGCAGCGCCTCTTCCGTTGTGCCGCCCAGATGCGGGGTGAAGATGACGTTGTCATGCGCCGCCAGCGGGCCTGTGGCTGCGCCCTGCGAAAATACGTCCAGACCCGCGCCGCCCAGATGGCCCGCAGCGATGGCAGCAAGAAGCGCCGCCTCATCCACAAGCCCTGCCCGCGCCAGGTTCAGAAGGATCGCGCCGCGTTTCGTTGCAGAGAGCGCGGCAGCATCAATCAGGTTGCGGGTCTCGGGCCGCAGCGGCGTGTGCAGCGAGACGAGATCGGCATCGGCCAGACCATCGGTCAGCGAGGGCACCCGGACCCCGCCCTCGATCTGCGCGACGCGCGGCGAATGAACGAGGATGCGCATGTCGAAAGCACCGGAGAACATGCGGGCGGTTTCGCGCCCGATGGCACCCCAGCCGACGATCAGAGCGGTTTTGCCGCGCAATTCGGTGAAACGGGCGCTCTCGCGAAAGCCGGTCGTGCCTGATCGCTGCGCCCGGTCTGCGGCGGGAATGCGCCGCGCGACGGCAAGGGCTAGGCCCACGGCCAGTTCGGCGACCGAGCGGGCATTGGCGCCGGGCGTGGTGGCGATGATCACAGCCTTTGCCGCCGCGCCGGGCTTGTCCACCGGATCATGGCCCGCGCCATGCACGACGACCGCTTTCAACCGGTCCGAGGCGGCGAAAGCTGCGGCATCCAGCCCGGCATCGCGGGTGATGACGGCATCCATTCCGGGGATCAGCCGCGCGACGGTTTGCATGTCGGGGGCGGGTGACAGGACGGGGGTGATGCCAGCCGCGCGCAGGGCCGCAAGCCCAGCTTCGTGGATCGGCTGGATGATCAGGCATTTCATGCGGCACCTGCACGGCGAAGCCGGTTCAGCACCGCATCGCGGGCATGTTCAAGATGAGTGCGCAATCGGGCCTCGACCGCATCGGCATTGCCGCTGCGCGCGGCATCAAGAATGTCGAGATGTTCCTGGCAGCCCGCCAAAAACCGCTCGGGAACCTGGGTATGGTCGAAGATGCAGGTGCGCCGATGCAGGGCGGCGACCGTCTGTGCCACTGCGGAATTGCCGAACTCGCGGCCTAGAAGGGCGTGGAACTCGTAATCGGTTTGGCGATGAAGATCGTTGACCGTCGGATCCGACGCCATGAGATGACGAACCTTCGCTTCCATCGCGTCGATCTGGGCGGGTGGCAGGCGCACGGCGGATCGGGCGGCCAGCGGCTCAAGCTCAAGCCGCAGGAAGAAGATCTCTTCGACATCCGCGGGGGTGACGCTGCGCACGCGGGTGAAGCGCCCCTCGACCACGGCCAGTCCTTCGCTTTCCAACCGCTTGATCGCTTCGCGCACGGGGGTCCGGGACATACGAAACCGCTCGCCCAGGGCGGCCTCTTGAAGCAGATCGCCAGATTTCATCACGCCTTCGAAGATCATCGAGATGATGCGGCGATGCGCCTCTTCGGCAAGGGCGCGCGGGGCGGTGCTGGCAGGCGGGGCGGCGCTGTCGGTCATCCAGGTTGCTCCGTCGGGATGCGAGTCATTGCGGGCAGGACCGGGCGCGTCACTTCATCGGGGTCGAAGATGCCGCCGACAAGGTCGCAAGACAGAAGGTAATCCGATCTCAGCACGCCTTCTGCCTTGGGGACAAGGGCGGAAAGGATGCGGCGCAGGCGGGATTGCCGGTCGATCCACAGCTCCTCGCCCTGTTGCGCGCTGATCAGGGCAAAGCGGATCTCGGCCCCGACCGGCTGTTGCGCCAAGCGGGCAAGGTCGACCGAAGCCACGGTTGCGATCTTCGGATAGCCTCCGGTGGTCTGGCTTTCGGCCAGAAGGATGAGCGGCATCCCCGAGCCGGGCACCTGGACCGAACCGGGCACGGTTCCGTCAGAGACGATGTCATGCCCGGAGATCGCGGGCAGGGTGGTGGTGCCCAGAACCATGCCCATACGGTCGCGCTGCGGGGTGATGATGAACGCGCATTCGGTAAGGCGGGCAATCACATCCGGTGCGAATGCGCTGTCCTGCGGGCCAAGGATCAGGCGGATCGGCCCGGTCTCGGCAAAGGGATGTGCGCCCGTGAGGCGGCTGGCGGGACGCAGGCAGGGGGCGTCGGGCAGATCCTCGCCCAAGGGCAGCACATCGCCCGCGCGCAGGGCACGCCCTTCGACTCCGCCCAAGCCCGAACGCAGATGTGTGGCCCGCGAGCCCAGAACGGGTTCGATCGCGATGCCTCCAGACAGGGCAAAATAGGCCCAGGTCACGCCTTCGGGCAGACCGATGGTCAACGTCTCGCCAGGATTCAGGCGGTGGCTTTCTCCGGCATGGACCACGCGCTTGTCGATGCGGATCGGGCAATCGGCGCCGGCCACGGCAAAGCGCAAAGGTCTGGTGCAGCGGAAGCTTCCGGCCGGTCCCGCGAACTCCAACGCCGCGGCAGAAGGGTCGTTGCCGACCAGGACATTGGCCAGCGCCATGGCGGCGCGGTCGATCGGCCCGGCGGGCGAGACGCCCATATGCCGCAATCCGAAGCGTCCGGCATCCTGCACCGACAGCATCGGGCCGGCGGAGAGGATTTCGAGGCTCATGCCAAAACCTCCGGCGCGATGATCATCTCGCCCGCTGCGCTGCGGGCGTCGAGGGCCTGCGCTTCCGCCTCGCTGATCGGCTGGAACCGGATGTGGTCGCCCGCGCGGAACAGGAAGGGTTCGGCCCGCGCCGGGTCGAATGACCGTATCGGGGTCCAGCCCAGAAAACGCCAGCCCGACGGGCCGGCGACGGAGTTGATATTGCCCTGCTGGCCGCCGATGCCGATGGCCCCGCGCGCGATGTTCTGGCGCGGTTTGGGCAGGCGGGGGGTGTGCAGGATCTCGGGCTGGCCGCCCAGATAGGCAAAACCCGGCGCGAAACCGATCATGTAGACGCGATAATCGGTGCCGGAATGGATGGCGATCAGCTCGTCACGCGTGAGGCCCTTCATCTCGGCCAGCTCGTCCAGGTCTTGGCCCACGGTACCGCCATAGAGACAGGGCACGCGCCAGAGGCGCCCGATATTTCCATCCGCCACCGGATGCGCGACCAGGTCAAAAAGGCGCTGGCCAAGCGCGGCGCCACGAATGGTCTCGGGATCATACCGGACAAGAAGCGAGCGGTAGGTCGGCACGATGTCCAGCACACCCGCCATGGCGCCGTTTTCGACTGCGGTTTCCAATGCGGCAGCCAGCGCGATGATGCGGGCGTTGACGGCGGCATCCACCGTCTCGCCAAGCTGCAAGACCAGCGCGCAATCGCCGCAGGGCAGAAGAGTTGGGGGCATCGGGTTCGACATCAAGGGCTTAGTTCCAGGAGGGGAAGAACCGGCGGTCAGCGAGCGGCCGCCGGTCCAGACTGTTTAGCCGCGCAGAAGCTGGGGCAGGAAGCTGATAATCTGCGGGAAGACGGCGATCACCATGACGAAGGCCGCCATGATGAAGAAGAAGGGCATGGTTGCACGGGTGATGCGCGCCATGCTGTCGCCGGTCAGCCTCTGTATCACGGTCAGATTGAAGCCGACGGGCGGGGTGATCTGCGCCATCTCGACCACGATCACCAGGAAGATGCCGAACCAGATCTTGTCGTATCCGGCGGCTTCGGCCAGCGGCAGGGTGATCGGCAGGGTCATCACGATAATGCCCAGTCCTTCCATGACCGTGCCGAGAAGCACATAGAACACCAGAAGGACGAAGATCAGCGTCAGCGGCGACATGCCCCAGCCCTGGATCGTGCCGGCAATGGCGCGCGGCACGCCCAGATAGCCAAGCACGGTAGACAGGAAGGCGGCGCCGATCATGATCAGCCCGATCATCGCGCAGCTTTCGGCGGCCTGCCTTGCTGCGGTGAAGACGCCTTGCAGGGTCAGGGTGCGCTGCGAAAAACCGATGATCATGGAGAAGACGACGCCCACGGTTGCCGCCTCGGTCGGCGAGGCAATGCCGCCATACATCGAGCCGATGACCCCGCCGATCAGCAACAGAAGCGGACCGAGATCGCGCAGGGCGCGCATCTTTTCGCGGAAGGTGGTCGGCGGAGGTGCTGCGCCCACCACGCTGGGGTCCAGCCAGGCGCGCGTCGCCAGATAGCCCATATAGGCCGCCGCCAAAAGCAGGCCGGGCACGATCCCCGCGATGAAAAGCTGCAGGATCGAGGTCTCGGCCATAACTCCGTAGATGATCATGATCGTCGAAGGCGGGATCAGGAAGCCCAGCGTTCCCGCGCCTGCCAGCGATCCGGTGACCAGATCGCGGTTGTAACCGCGGTCGATCAGCTCTTTCGCGGCGATGCGGCCCACGGTGGCGGTGGTCGCCGCAGAGGAGCCGCAGACCGACGCAAAAAGCGTGCAGCCCAGCACGGTCAGATGGCTCAGCCGTCCCGGCACGCGGCGCAGCCAGGGCGACAGCCCGGCAAACAGCGCCTCGGAAATCCTGGTGCGGAACAGGATCTCGGCCATCAGGATGAACAGCGGCAGCGCCAGAAGCTCTGGCGAGACGACAACATTATAGGCCTGCTGCGCAAGCAGCTTGAGGCCCGGCATAGATGGCCGGAACAGGGTGACAAGCCCCGCGCCGATCGCGATGAGGCCAAGGCCGATCCACAGACCGGACCCCAACAGCAGGGTCATCAGGCCAAGAAGGGTTGCGATGATCTTTCCCATGCGCGGCCCCTTATTCCAGGCCCGGGCCGGTGGCCATCGGCTCACCGCGAAGCTGGCGCAAGGTTTGGGCCAGGCATTGCAATGTCAGGATGATGGAACCCAGGGCAAGCGCGCCTTGCGGGTAGACCAGCGGCACGCGGAAGGATGTGGCCGCGGTGGACCCGCGCTGGCCAGACTGCCAGGCCATCTCGATAAACGCCCAGGCCAGATAGGCGCAGATCGCAAGGCCGACGAGGCAGGCGAACAGATCGAGCGAACGGCCCAGGGCCCGGGGCAGAGCTTCGACCAGGGCGGTGACGCGAACATGACTGCCGCCTTTCATCGCGCTGGCGCTGGCCAGCAGGAAGCAGGCCCCCATCAGATAACCTGCAAGATCCCAAGAGAAATGCAGCGAATAGGCAAAGAGGTTGCGCGAGATCAACTCGGCCGTGATCAGCGCGAGAATGCCCAGAAGCGAAAGCGCACCAAGAAAACCGCCGATCCCCGTCAGGCCGTCGATCGCGGCAAGGGTGCGGTTGAATCGGGTAGAGGAAGGTGACATGGAAACCTGCCGTCCGATGAGGGAAGTTGGGCCCGTTCAAGGGCCGGCGAGGCCCTGCATGGCGGCATGGCCAAGAGGCCCGCCGCTATGCAGGACAGACGGTGTCAGTCGCGCATCGAAAGATAGGAGTCGATGATCGGCGCTGCTTCGGGGACGCGGGTCTTGAAGTCCTCCCAGAGCGGACGGGCCTTCTCCAGAAGTGCGGCCTTCAGTTCGGGCGAGGGCGCAGTGATGGTCATGCCGTGTTCGCGCAGGGTCGCGATCTTCTTCTCGTCTTCGGCCCTGCTGTTCATCCAGAACTGGGCTTCCATCGCGGCGGCGGTTTCCTCGATCTTGTCGCGAGTTTCCTGGGGCAGGGCATTCCAGGCGTCCAGATTCACCGACATGATGTTCGACGAGGCCTGCCAGTTGAACGTGTTCATATGGGGGGTGAATTCCCAGAACGAGCCGTCGACACCGGAGGAGGACGAGGTCGTCACGCCCTTGATCGTGCCAGCGGCCAATGACGGCACGACTTCGCCCCAGGGCATCTGGATCGGCGTTGCGCCAAGCGCGGCGAAGAAATCGTTGCCGTTCGAATCGACAACCCGAATCGTCAGGCCGTTGAGGTCGGCAAGCGTGTTGATCTGGTTCGGCGAGAAGACCGCCTGGCCGGGCCAGGGCACCATGTAAAGAACCTTCTGGTTCATCCCGGCCGCCACCTCGTCCAGCTTCGGACGGTAGAACTTGTGCAGCAGGGCCACGTCAGCCAGCGAGGGCGCAAGGAAAGGCAGGGTTTCAATGCCAAGGATGGGCGCTTCGCCGACTTGCTGGTTCAGCAAGATCTCGGCGATCGGCACCAGACCGTCGCGAACGGCGGCCATGCCTTCCGGCCCCTTGATGCCAAGCGCACCGCCGGAATGGACCGTGATCACCACCTCGCCGTCCGTCACTTCTTTCACGGCTTCAGCAAAAGCCATGGCGTTCTGAGTATGGAAGTTGCCTTCCGGCCAAACGATCGACATGTCCCACTGCGTTTCAGCCGATGCCATGGTGGCGGCCAGCGAAAGCGCGAGGGCGGTGCCGAAAGTGAAGAGATTTCCCTGTTTCATGTTTTCCCTTTCGCGGGTTGGTTGGTCAGAATTTGGTTGCGATTTCGGTATACCAACAGTATCCCACTTATGAAGGCCCGCGCATCGCCCTGTCAATCGGGTGCTGCGAAACAGTTACAAAAAAGGCTGAGACGCGCGAAATTGCCGACAAGACAGGCACAACAGGAGGCGTGATGACCCGGACGATCGACCTCAACTGTGACATGGGCGAAAGCTTCGGCGCCTATGTCATCGGCGATGACGAGGCCATGCTGGACCTTGTCACCACGGCAAACATCGCTTGCGGCTTTCATGCGGGCGACCCGGTCGTGATGCGCCGGACGATCCGCATGGCCAAGGCCAGGGGTGTTGCGGTGGGCGCTCACCCGTCCTTTGCCGACCTTTACGGTTTCGGGCGTCGGCGGATTTCGGGCGAGCGGCCCGAAGACCTTGAAACCCAGTTGATTTTCCAGATCGTCGCGATGCAGGGCATGGCCGCGCTGGAGGGCCATCCGATGACCCATGTGAAGACCCATGGAGCTTTGGGCAACATGGCGGCGGTCGACCCCGATCTGGCGGCGCTCTGCGTCCGCGCGATCCGTGCTGTCGACCCGGGCCTTGTCTTCGTGACCCTGCCCTATTCTGAAACCTATCGCGCCGCCGAGAAGGCCGGTCTGCGAATCGCCTGCGAGATCTATGCTGATCGCAGCTATACCGATCAGGGCGAGCTGACGCCGCGCAGCCAGCCCGGCGCCGTGATCCACGATCCGGCGCAAAGCCTTGACCAGGTGCTCGAGATGGTCGTGAGCGGCCAGATCCCCACCACTGGCGGCAAGAAACTCGCCGTGACGCCCGACACGCTTTGCATCCATGGCGACACCAAGGGTGCCGTCGACATTGCCCGCCGCCTGCGCGGCGCGCTTGAGGCGAATGGCGTCACCATCGCCCCCTTTGCAAGACCCTGACCCCACCCGAGACGGATGAAATGACCCGGATTGTCTATCTGAATGGCGACTGGCTGCCCGAGACCGAGGCGAAAGTCTCGGTCTTCGACCGCGGCTTCCTGATGGCCGATGGCATCTATGAAGTGACCTGCGTGCTGGATGGCAAGCTGGTGGATTATGCGGGTCACGCCGCAAGGCTTCAGCGCTCGGCCCGCGAGCTGGGTCTGACCCTGCCGCTGGACGAGGCCGGTCTTCTGGCCGCCCATCGCGAGATCGTGGCGCGCAATGGCATGGATCAGGGCATGATCTATCTGCAACTGACCCGTGGCGCGGCGGACCGTGATTTCGTCTACCCGCCGGCAGGCACACCGCCAACACTTCTGATGTTCACCCAGGCCAAGAACGTTCTGGAAAACGCGGCGGCCAATGTGGGGATCAGCGTCGCCCTTCTGCCCGATCTGCGCTGGGGACGTCGCGACATCAAGACCGTTCAGCTTCTCTATCCCTGCATGGCGAAGATGGAGGCGAGAGCTGATGGGGCCGACGATGCCTGGCTGGTCGAGGATGGCTTTGTCACCGAAGCCAGCGCCGCCACCTCGCATATTGTTACGCAGGAGGGCGTGCTCGTGACGCGGGACCTCTCGCACGCCCTGCTGCCCGGCGTCACACGCGCGTCGATTCTGGCGCTGGCCGCCGAGCATGGGCTGCGGGTCGAGGAACGCGCCTTTACCCCTGATGAGGCCAAGGCCGCACGCGAAGCCTTCATCACCTCGGCAACCAATTTCGTGGTGCCGGTCGTCGCGATCGACGGCGCGACCATTGGCGACGGCCAGCCCGGCGCGCTGACCCGCGACCTGCGCCGCTATTACATCGAAACCCGCCGTGCGGCGGCCATCTGAGGAGAGGGGTCATGTCCCAGTTGATCACCCGTGACACGAGCGGCGTCTATATCATCGCCGCCACGCCCTTTGCGCAGGATGGCGCGCTTGACAGTGACAGCCTGCGGCGTCTGGTCGACTTCTATATCGGCCATGGTGTGACCGGCCTGACCATCCTTGGCATGATGGGCGAGGCCAATAAGATGACGGCCGAGGAACGTCGGACGGTCATCGATACGGTGATGTCGCGCACGGGCGACTTGCCGGTGGTGGTGGGCGTCTCCGATGCCGGGATGGCGAATCTGGCTGATCTCGCGCGCTATGCGATGGACAAGGGGGCTGCCGGGGTGATGGTCGCGCCGAATGCGGGCCCCTCGCGGGAAGACCGGATCGAGGCCTATTTCCACGCCGTTTGTGATGCCCTTGGCCCGCAGGTGCCGGTCTGTTTCCAGGACTTCCCCTTGGCCACCGGCCTGCCGGTTTCCTCATCTCTGATTCGCCGTCTGTCGCAGGAAAGGGCGCAGATCGTCATGCTCAAGCACGAGGATTGGCCCGGTCTGACTAAGATCAGCCAGCTTCGCCAGCACGAGACGGCGCCTGGCGTGGCGCGCCTGTCGATCCTGACGGGCAATGGCGGGCTGTATCTTCCGCAGGAATTGCAGCGCGGCGCCGATGGCGCGATGACCGGTTTCGCCTATCCCGAGGCGCTGGTGCAGACTGTCGCGCTGCATCGCGCTGGCCGGGTGGACGAGGCGGAGGATCTCTTCGACCGCTATATCCCGATCCTGCGTCATGAGCAGCAGCCGGGCTTCGGGCTGGCGGTTCGGAAATATGTGCTGATGCGGCGCGGGGCCATCGCCAGCGCGGCAACCCGCGCGCCTGGGCCGAAGATGTCGGCGATGGACGCGGCCGAAACGGACCGGCTGATGACGCGGCTGGCAGAACGCCTGGCGGCCTGATCCGCCGCAAGTCACGCTGGTGCGGCCCGCCGATTGGGCGGGCCGGTCGATCCCGGCGCTAAAGAAGCGGGCCCAGGATGGCGAGCGTATTATAGGTCAGCCGCCGCCCGATGCCCCAGTTGCCCACCTCCTCCAGCGTCACCGGGCGAGACTGGCGCAACCATTCTTCTTGCCGGGCGCGCAGCTCTGCCGTGACGCTCCGGTCCGAGATCAGGATGTTATTCTCGTAATTCAGCTCGAAACTGCGCCGGTCCATATTGGCCGAGCCTATCAGCGCCAGATCGCCATCCAGCGTCAGGGTCTTGGCGTGCAGCAGCCCCGGCTGGAACTCGCACAGCCGCACCCCGGCCTCAAGCAGGCTTTCGTAATGGCTGCGACTGGCGGCACCCACGGCAAAATCATCGTTCCGGGCGGGCAGGATCAGCGTGACGGCGACGCCCCGCGTCGCCGCCGCACAGATCGCCGCCTGGATCATCTGGGTTGGCACATAATAGGGCGTGGTGATGAAAAGATCGTGCTGCGCCGCATAGATCAGGCTCGCGAAAAGCTCGGGCATGGCGGCGGCCCGATAGGTCGGTCCGGTTGCCACCACCTGCGCCACGAACCCCCCGTCCTGCTCCGGCACGGGCTGATGAAGAAGACCCGAGATATCGTCGCCGCCATTACCCATCCAATCGCTTGCGAAGAGATGCTGGCTCTGCCAGACGACCGGCCCTTCAAAGCGCATCATCACATCGACCCAGGGCGCGAAGCGTGCCTTTGGCAGGAAAGCCGGGTCGGCGCAGTTCTGGCTGCCGCAATAGGCAACGGCGGTGTCGACCACCAGAAGCTTGCGATGGTTGCGCAGATCGATCCGCCCGCTCAACATGCGCAGGATCGGGTTGCCGACCGGCAAGGCCCTGCGCAGCTTCACCCCGGCTGCCGCCATGTCTTTCCACAGCGCCGAACGCGTCAGGTGCCGCGATCCCAGGTCATCCACCAGCGCCCGACAGGTCACCCCCCGCCGGGCTGCGCGGATCAGGGCATTGGCCATCGCGCGGCCATTGCCGTCGTCAAGCCAGATATAGAAAGACAGATGGACCTGCTCTCGCGCCGCGTCGATATCGGCCACCATGGCGGCGATGACCGCATCGCTTCCCGCCATCAGCAAGGCACGGTTGCCGCCCACCGCCGGGTAACCCGAAATCGATTGCCCGACCCTTACCAGCGCCCGCGCGTCCTGAGCGAGAAGCCGGGGATCCGCCGGCCGGTTTGGCGGCGAGGGCAGACCGGAGATCACTTTCCGCATGATCCGCGCCCGCGCCTTGCCGATATTCGACTGGCCGACCAGCAGATAGGCCAGCGCGCCGACATAAGGCAGGACCAGAACGATCAGCAGCCAGGCAGCCCTTGTCTCGGGCTGGCGGTGCCGACGCAAAAGGATATGCGCGGTGACCAACAAGGTGACGGCAATGTGCAAGAAAAGGGCGAGCATGGAAACCTCAGCCAGGGCGCGCCAATCTTTCCCGGCTTTGGCCGCGACGCCAAGCCCCGCGCTCTGTTTCTCGCCCGGCTGCGACAGGTGATGCCAACCGCAGCACCAAGCGATAGCAGTAGAAGGGGCTGGCCGCCCTCGCTTGTCAGGACGTCATGCGCGCCCATCGGCACGCTGCACCCTCATGCGTGACGTCTCGCGTCGGCCTTGCCCATCTCTGCAATTGTGGAAGCCCGGAGCCCGGGCTTCCACGAAAGTCACATCAGCCGATGATGCTGACCAGCGTTGCCGAAGGGCGCATGACGGCTGCGGTCTTGGCCGCATCGGTGTGATAGTAGCCGCCCAGATCGGCCGGGCTGCCCTGCGTCGCGGCCAGCTCCGAGGTTATCTTCGCCTCATTCTCGGCCAGGGCTTTCGCGATCGGCGCAAAATGGGCGGCGAGGGCCGCGTCTTCGGTCTGCGCCGCCAGGGCCTGCGCCCAATACAGCGCAAAGTAATAGTGGCTGTCACGGTTGTCGGTCTGCCCGGCCTTGCCGCGCGGCGACTTGTCATGGTCAAGAACGCCCTGCGTTGCCACGTCCACGGCCTTGCCCAGGACCCGCGCCTTTGCGTTGCCCTTGGCATCGGCCAGGAACTTCAGGCTTTCCCCCAGCGCGCAGAATTCGCCGAGAGAATCCCAGCGCAGGTGGTTTTCTTCGACCAGCTGCTGCACATGCTTCGGTGCCGAACCGCCAGCGCCTGTCTCGAACAGCCCGCCGCCATTCATCAGCTTGACGATGGACAGCATCTTGGCCGAGGTGCCCAGCTCCAGGATCGGGAACAGGTCGGTCAGATAATCGCGCAGCACGTTGCCGGTGATGGCGATCGAATTCTCGCCCTGGCGGATCGTCTCAAGCGTCAGGCGGGTGGCTTTGGCGGGCGATAGGATCTGGAACTTGTCGGCCACCCCGGCGGCGGCCAGCAGGGGCTTCACATAGGCGATCAGCTGGGCGTCATGCGGGCGGTCTGCATCGAGCCAGAAGATGGCCTGGCAACCTTCGGCCTTCTGGCGGTCGATCGCAAGCTTGACCCAATCCTCGATCGGTGCCTTGCGGGCCGACGCCGCGCGCCAGATGTCACCCTTTTCGACAACATGCTCATGCAGAACATCGCCATTGGCGGCGATCAGCCGCACCGTACCATCGGCGGGGATCTCGAACGTGGTCGGGTGGCTGCCGTATTCTTCGGCTTTCTGCGCCATCAGGCCGATATTCTGCACCGTCCCGGACGTGCGCGGATCCAGCGCGCCGGTTTCCTTGAAATAGCGCACCGTCTCGTCATAGACCGGCGCGTAAGAGCTGTCGGGGATCACGCAATTCGTGTCGGCGGCCTTGCCATCCGGCCCCCAGCCCTTGCCGCCGGCGCGGATCAGGGCGGGCATCGAGGCATCGACGATCACGTCCGAGGGCACATGCAGGTTGGTGATGCCCTTGTCGGAATTGACCATATACATCGCCGGGCGATCCGCCATGACCTTGGCGATATCCGCTTCGATCTCGGCATGGTTGGGCAGGGCGGCGACCTGTTCCAGCAGCGTGCCAAGGCCCGAATTGGGGTTCACGCCTGCCGCGGCCAGCGCCGCGCCGTGCTTGTCGAAGATCGGCGCAAGAAAGGCCTTCACGGCATGGCCAAAGATGATCGGGTCCGAGACCTTCATCATCGTCGCCTTGAGGTGCAGCGAGAACAGGACCCCCTCTGTCTTGGCCGCGGCGATTTCCTTCTCCAGAAATGCTTTCAACGCCTTGGCCGACATGAAGGTCGCATCCACAACCGCGCCTGCCGGATAGTTCACGCCCGATTTCAGCACCGTGGCCGTGCCTTCCTTGGCCGTCAGCTCGATCTTTGCCGCCCCGGCCTGCGCCGCCGTCAGCGTCACCGATTTCTCGTTCGAGCGGAAATCGCCGCTTCCCATGGTCGCGACGCGGGTCTTGCTGTCCTTGGCCCAGGCGCCCATCGAATGCGGGTTGGCCTTGGCGTAGTTCTTCACCGCCACGGCGGCGCGACGGTCCGAGTTGCCCTCGCGCAGCACCGGGTTCACGGCCGAACCCTTGATGCCGTCATAGCGTTTCCGGGCTTCCTTTTCCGCATCGGATTGCGGGTCTTCGGGGTAATCGGGAAGGTTATATCCCTGGCTCTGCAATTCCTTGATCGCGGCCACAAGCTGCGGCACCGAGGCCGAGATGTTCGGCAGCTTGATCACGTTCGCGTCGGGCGTGGTGACGAGCTTGCCCAGCATTTCAAGGTCGTCTTCCTGGCGCTGCGCGGGGGTCAGCTTCTCTGGGAAGGCAGCGATGATGCGCCCTGCGAGCGAAATGTCGCGGGTGCCGATGGACACGCCGGCTGGCTTGGCGAAAGCGGTGATGATCGGCAGAAGCGAGGCCGAGGCCAATTGCGGTGCCTCGTCGACCTTGGTCACGATGATGTCTGGGGTCGCTTGATCGGTCATGTCTTATCTGCCTTTTCCCGGTTTCTGGCGCTTATTTGCACAACAAGGGGCCGCGACGCACCGAGCGATAGCGTCGCAACCCCCCTTTAGCCTGCATTAAAGCGTCAGACCACCTTGACCAAGAGGGTTCCAAGCCCGTCGATCGATGCTTCCATCGTATCGCCGCGCTGCACGGCGCCCACGCCCGAAGGCGTGCCCGACAGGATAACGTCGCCCGCCTGCAGTTCGAAATATTCCGACAGGTAGGAGATCATTTCCGGCACCTTCCAGATCATCTGGTTCATGTCGCCTTCCTGGCGCACGTCGCCGTTCACTTTCAGCTCGACCCGGCCCGCATCGGGATGGCCGATCTTGGCCACGGGATGCACCGGGCCGACCGGACCCGACAGCTCGAACGCCTTGCCGATTTCCCAGGGGCGGCCGAGCTTCTTCGCTTCGCCCTGCAGGTCGCGGCGCGTCATGTCCAGCGCCACGCCATAGCCCCAGACATGATCAAGCGCCTTGTCGACCGGGATGTTCGTCCCGCCGGATTTGAGCGCGACCAGAAGCTCGACCTCGTGATGCACATCCGAGGTATGCGCCGGATAGGGAAACGTGTCGCTCGCATAGAGGTTGTCGGGGTTCTTCTGGAAGAAGAAGGGCGGTTCGCGGTCCGGGTCATGACCCATCTCGACCGCGTGGGCAGCATAGTTGCGGCCGATGCAATAGACGCGGCGCACGGGGAACGCGCCGCCGCCAGCGACCGGGATCGACGGGGTGGGCGGCGCGGGGATTACGAAATCGGTCATATCTGCCTCTGGACGATAGGGATGCCGTCGGACGGTAGCGCGACCAATTTACCAAATCAATCCCGATTAAATGTCAGATTCCCGTCTTTGGCATACCAATTAATGATTGATCGCGCCAATAAAGCCCGATAGCCTCGATTCTGAAGCCATATTGGTTGACCAATTGTGGAGACATGGTTGATGCGCGACGCGGGTGCCGAGGCCCAGGATCCAGTGGAAAAGCTGCGGGTTTTCATTGCTGAGGGCGGCCATGTGAAGGGCAGTCGCCTGCCAGCCGAGCGGCAGATGAGTGAGGCCTTGGGTCTGTCGCGCGCCACGCTGCGGCGCGCCTTGGACGCGCTGGAACGCGAAGGCCTGATCTGGCGACATGTCGGTAAGGGCACGTTCCTGACCGATGGGGCGCCTGCGCAGGCGCCCAGTCTTGCGGCCGTGGAACTGGGCCGCCAGTTGACGCCGTTCCGCATGATGCGCGCACGCCTGGCGATCGAACCGGCGATTGCGCGCGAGGCGGCGGTGAACGCCTCCGGCGAGACCTTGCAGAAGATGCAGGTGGCCATTGCGCGGGCCAAGGCGGCCGAGTCCTGGGCGGAATACGAAGTTCAGGACGACCTTTTTCACCGGGCCGTGGCCGAGGCCAGCGACAATCTGCTGCTTCTGGCGCTGTTCAACCAGTTGAACGAGGTGCGTCGCGCCGTCGCCTGGGGCAGCGTGACCCGCGAGAGTCCGCGGCCCTCTCCAGATCATTCCAGTTTTGCCGAACACGATGCCATCGCCGCAGCGATTTCCAGCCGCGACGCGGGCGCCGCCTACGAGGCGATGCGGCGTCATCTTGGCTCGGTCGCGCGCCGTCTTTTCAGCGAGGTCTGACACGGCGCGGGAAATGCCTCGGGTCGGGAGAGGAGGCCCGACCGGAAAAGGAAGACAAGAAACGGATTCTCAGGGAGGAGAACCATGACGACATTCCTTGCAAGACTGGCCGGGGCTGCCCTGGCAACGGGGCTTCTGATCGGTGCGGCGCAGGCCGAAACCATCCGCATCGCGCTGGCCGAGCCGCCTTCGGACGAAATGGCCGCCTTCTTCGTGGCGCTGGACCGCGCCAAGGCGGCGGGACTTGACTACGAATGGACGGCATTTGCCGAAGAGGAACTGGCCATCCAGGCGGTGCTGAGCGGGGATATGGATATCGCCTTCGGCACGCCCTACGCCGCGATGCAACGCTCGAAAGCGCCGGTGCGGATCATTTTCCAGGTCTCGAAACTGGTGTTCTTTCCGGTTGCCACCAAGGAATATACCGAGCTGAAACAGCTCGACGGTGTGCCGATCATGCTGCATTCGCGCGGCGGCGGCACCGATTCCATCGCAAATGTCATCGAGGACCGCGAGGGCATCAAGTTCGGCGAGCGCTCGTATGTGCCGGGCTCGGGCAACCGCGTGGCGGCAATGTTGGCAGGGCAGGGGGTTGCCACGATCCTCGACCTGTCGAATGCCAACAAGATCGTCGCCGAGGCGCCGGATCGCTTCAACATCCTGCCCATGTTCGAGGTCAAGGCCAGCGACGAGGCGCTTTTCGCCAATCTCGACTGGATCAAGGAGAATGAAGAGGCCGTGAACACGCTGGTCAAGGCTCTGCATTCGACCTGGACGGACATGGCCAAGGACCCGACCATCATCAGCAAAGAAACCAATCCTGACGGACCGATCGGCCAGCTTCCGCCCGAGGTTCTTGCGGAACTGGACGGGTTCTACACCGAAGCGGTGGCCGGGGGTCTCTACGATCCGAATGGTGGCGGGCGCGAGGCGGCCAAGGCGGATCTGGAATGGTATGCGCTGGCGGGGCAGCTTGACGGCGACCCGGCGACGCTGAACCCGGACGATTTTTGGTACTTCGCGCCGCTTGATGCCGCGATGAAGTGACCCTTGCGGGCCGCCGGCATCCCTGCCGCTGGCGGCCCGATCCCTGACCTTCTGGCCAAGGACCTGCAATGCACCGCTCGCTTATCCTGAAACTTCTGTCGGCGCTGATCGTCTTCGGCACCTGGGAGATCGCGGGGCGTGTCCCCGTAAGCTACGCTTTCCCGACGTTCCTGGATTCCATGGCCGCCCTGGCGCGGATGACCTTCGATGGCACGATCTTCATAGCCTATGCCGAAACCCTGAAACCTCTCGTGCTGGGCCTGTCGATCTCGGCCGTGGTCGGCATTGGGTTCGGTCTTTGGACGGGCCTCAGCCTGCGGTCGGAATGGGCCTTCTCGCCCATCTTCATCGTGATGCAGGCGGCGCCGCTTGCGGCGCTGATCCCGATTCTTGTGATGGTCTATGGCATCGGGATCACGTCCAAGGTCTTCGTCGTCTGTATCATGGCCATGCCGGTCATTGTGTTGAACACCGCCGCTGCCGTGCGCAACACCCCCGCCTCCCTGCGCGAGATGGCGCGGTCGTTCATGGCGCGCGACCGGGACGTGCTGATCAAGGTGATCTTGCCCGCCGCCTCGCCGATGATCTTCTCGGGTCTGCGGCTGGGCGTCTCGGCAGGTTTCATCGGCGCGATCCTGTCGGAACTGAAGATCACCCCGACCGGCGTGGGCGACATCATCACCTACAGCCGGTCCATCGCCGATTATCCCAGCATGTATGCCGCGATCTTCTCGATCATCCTTCTGGCGGTCGTGTTCCTCAACCTGCTGGAGAAACTGGAAAATATTCTGTTCGAAGGGAACAACCGTGGATATGTCTCAGATTAAGCCGGCTGCGCCCCACCCCGTTCCGTCCGGCGAGATCGCCGTCTCCGTCCGCAACGTCTCGAAGAAGTATGGCGATGTGCAGGCGCTCAAGGACCTGTCGCTGGACTTTCCGCGCGGCGAGCTGACCTCGCTGCTGGGCCCCTCGGGCTGCGGCAAGACCACGCTTCTCAAGATCATCGCGGGGTTGATCCCGGCGAGTTCGGGCGAGATCGAGGTGAATAACCGCGCCGTCACCGGCCCCGGCCCGGACCGCGCCTTCGTCTTCCAGGATTTCGCGCTGATGCCCTGGGCCAGCGTGATCCGCAACGTGGCCTTCGGTCTGGAATTGCGCGGCGTGCCGAAATCGCAGCGCGAGGCGGTTGCCGAGAAATACATTCGCGAAGTCGGCCTTGCGGGGTTCGAGAAGAAATTCCCGCACCAACTCTCGGGCGGGATGCGTCAGCGCGTGGGTCTTGCGCGCGCCCTGTCGGTCGATGCGCCCGTCCTGCTGCTGGACGAGCCTTTCTCGGCGGTGGACGAACAGACCCGACGCAAGTTCCAGGAGGATCTGCTGCAACTTGTCGCGAACGAGAAGAAGACCTTCATCTTCGTGACCCATTCCATCGAAGAGGCGGTCTATGTCTCGGACCAGATCGCCATTCTGCTGCCGCGCCCCAGCCGGGTGTCCGAGGTCATCCGCCCGTCAAGTTTTCGGGACAAGGGGATCGAGAACATCCGCCGTGACCCGGAATATCTGGATATCGTCGACCGGATCTGGGCCTCGCTGCGCAGCTACGTGGAGTAGGCCATGACCCTCTTCGGCTATCGCTTGCCCGCGCTGTCTTCGCTGATCCTCTGGGCGCTGCTGTGGGAGATCGTGGGTCAGCTGGAGTTGACCTTCTTCATTCCACCCTTCTCGGAAGTGGTCGTCACCCTGATTGGCCTTCTGCCGACAAAAGCCTTTCTCAACGCGCTGTGGACAACGGGCTATGCTTTCTGCGCCGGCGTGTTCTTCGCGGTTGTGATCGGGGTTCCCGTGGGCATCCTTATGGGCAAGAGCCGCATCCTGGACGAGCTGCTGCTGCCCTGGGTCAACATCTTCCTTTCGGCGCCCCTCACCGCGCTGGTGCCCGTCCTGATGGTTCTCTTCGGCTTCGGCACCAAGACGGTGATCATAACGACCTCGCTTTTCGCGATCTGGATCATCATCCTGAACGCCCGCGCCGGGGTGATGCAGATCAATCGGTCGCTGGTCGAAATGGCACGCAGCTTTGGCGCCTCGTCCTGGGATGCCTTCTCCAAGGTCTATTTCTGGGCGGCCCTGCCCGAGATCCTGGGCGGGGTGCGGATCGGGGTGGTCCGGGCGGTGAAGGGCGTGATCATCGGCCAGCTTCTGATTTCCATCGTTGGCTTTGGCGCGTTGTTCGAGCTTTACTCCTCGAAATTCCTTATGGCGGAATTCTGGGCTGTGCTGCTGGTCCTGTTTGGACTGGCCTTCGCCCTGTCCGAAGTGCTTGCCTGGATGGAACGCAAGATTTCCTACTATGCCGCCTCGCGCTAGGCTGGCCCGAGACGGAGAAAAGACATGACCCAGACTCTTGCCGCGCTTCTGGCGGATTGGCCAGATCGGGCGCCCGCTATCGGGGCACCGGGGCGCGAGTGGATGGATTACGGCGCGCTGCGGGCGCTGGCCGACAGCGTTTGGGTCCAGTTGCGGTGCTTTGGCGTCGGCGCGGGCGACAGGGTGGCAATCGTCTTGCCGAACGGGCCGGAAATGGCAGCGGCCTTCGTGACCATCGCCCAGGCGGCGGTAACGGCGCCGCTGAACCCGAGCTATCGGCTGGAAGAGTTCCGCTTTTATCTCGAGGATCTCAAGGCCCGCGCCATCGTCGTGCCCGAAGGCTATGAGGGCGCGGCGCTTGAGGCTGCCGCGCCTCTTGGCATCACGGTCCTGCGGTTGCATGGCGGTAGCGGCCCGGCTGGCACGTTCTCGCTGACCGGGCCGGCAATGGCCCCCGCCCCGGCCGAGACGCCAGGGCCAGAGCATACGGCGCTGATACTGCATACTTCGGGCACGACCTCGCGCCCGAAGATCGTGCCCCTCTTGCAATCGAACCTTGCGGCGTCTGCGCGCAATGTGGCGGAGTCGCTGGCGCTTTCGCCGCAGGATCGCTGCCTGAATGTCATGCCTCTTTTCCATATCCACGGCTTGATCGCAGCGGTTTCCGCTTCGCTTTCCGCAGGGGCATCGGTCTTCTGCGCCCCGGGTTTCGATGCGCTGAAGTTTTTTGGCTGGATGCAGGAGGCGCGGCCAAGCTGGTATACGGCCGTACCCACCATGCATCAGGCAATCCTTGCCCGCGCCGCCCGCAACCGCGACACCATCAGGGCCAATCCCCTGCGCTTCCTGCGCTCGTCATCGGCATCGCTTCCCGCGCAGGTGATGCTGGAATTGCAGGAGACCTTCGTTGCCCCCGTCATCGAGGCCTATGGCATGACCGAAGCGGCGCATCAGATGGCCTGCAATCCGCTGGCCTCGGGCGCGCAAAGGCCCGGTTCCGTCGGTGTGGCGGCGGGGCCGCTTCTGCGCATCGCGCATGAGGTGGAGAACCGCCTGATCGACGGCACGGGCGAAGTGGTGATTTCGGGTCCGAATGTGACGCCTGGTTATGAGGGCAATCCCGAGGCCAATGCCAAGAACTTCTTCATGGAGGACGGTCTGCGCTGGTTCCGCACCGGCGATCAGGGCGCGCTGGATGCCGAAGGCTACCTGCGCCTGACCGGGCGGCTGAAAGAGATCATCAACCGCGGCGGCGAGAAGATCTCGCCGCTCGAGGTGGACGGCGTGCTGCTTGACCATCCGGCAGTGCAGCAGGTTGTTGCCTTTGCCATGCCACATCCGAAACTGGGCGAAGAGGTCGCGGCGGCTGTTGTTCTGCGCGAGGGGCAGTCCGCCACCGAGCGGGAGATTCGCGACTTCTGCACCTCCCGCATGGCTGATTTCAAGGTTCCGCGCCGGGTGGTGATTCTGGAAGAGATCCCCAAGGGCGCGACGGGCAAGTTGCAGCGCATCGGCCTTGCGCAGAAACTGGGTCTGGGCGAACCGGGATAGGGCAGCACATGCGGATCTGTATCTTCGGCGCAGGCGCGATTGGCGGCTATCTGGCGGTGCGGCTGGCGCAGGCTGGCGCAGATGTCTCGGTCGTCGCGCGCGGCCCGCATCTTCAGGCGATACAGGCGCAGGGTCTGACCCTGATGGAAGAGGGGGCAGAGCCTCTTGTAGTGCAGCTCCGGGCGACGGCGGACCCTGCCGAACTCGGGCCGCAGGATTATGTGGTCGTCACGCTCAAGGCCCATTCCGTGCCAGCTGTGGTGGGCGCGATGCAGCCGTTGATCGGGCCACGCACCACGATCGTCAGTGGCGTCAACGGCGTGCCATGGTGGTATTTCCACAAGATCGGGGGTCCATGGGAAGGCACCCGGCTGCAATCGGTCGATCCAGGCGATGTGCAATGGAACGGCTTCGGCCCCGATCGGGTGCTGGGCTGCGTCGTCTATCCCGCGGCCGAGGTTTCCAGCCCCGGCGTGATCCGCCTGGTCGAAGGTAACCGCTTTTCCCTGGGCGAACCCGACGGATCCAAATCCGACCGGGCGGTCGCGCTGTCGCAGGCGCTGCAGGCGGCGGGCCTCAAGGCTCCGGTGCGGCCCAAGCTGCGCGACGAAATCTGGGTCAAGCTATGGGGCAATCTGTCATTCAACCCGATCTCGGCCCTGACCCATGCCACGCTTGACGTGTTGTGCACCGATCCCGGCACGCGGGCCGTCGCCCGCAACATGATGCTTGAGGCCCAGACGCTCGCGGAAAAGCTGGGTGTCGTTTTCCCCATCGACGTCGAACGCCGCATCGATGGCGGAGCGGCGGTGGGGGCGCATCGGACCTCGATGCTGCAGGACCTTGAGGCGGGCCGCCCGATGGAGATTGACGCGCTGGTGCGGGCCGTTCAGGAACTTGGCCGGGTGACGGGCACGCCCACACCCACCCTTGATGCCGTGCTTGCGCTTGTCACCCTTCGGGCGCGCGTCGCCGGCCTGTATTGACCTCGGCCCTGCTTGGCTTCTACCGCGTCGGTTCCCATCGGGACTCGCCTGGCGAGCCGAGATGTGATTTATACTCTCGAGACAGGAGTATACATCATGGGCCGGATCAAGGTGAACCTGACATTGGACGCCGAAGTCGCCGAGACGGCGCGCTCTTTGGGGCTGAACATGTCGCGGCTGGCCGAGACGGCAATTCTCGCGGCAACCAAGGTTGAGCGGAACCGCCGTTGGCGCGAGGAAAACCGGGCCGCGCTGGAGGCCTATGCCAGCGAAGTCGCCGAAGAAGGCCTGGCCCTGGCGCGCTTCCGCAGCTTTTGATGGCCCAGTTTGACGTCTTCCGCCTGAAGGGCGGCCAGCTTGTCGTGGATCTTCAGACCGATCTGATCGGGATCGAGGCTTCACGCGTGGTCGCGCCGCTGCGCGAAGCCGGGCGCTATGCGGCCTTTCCAGGCTTGACCCCGCAAGTCGAATTTGCGGGCGGCCTGTGGATCGTCCGGGTTCAGGAAATGGCCGCCGTTCCCGCGGCCGAGCTGGGCCGGGCAATCGGGTCGCTCGCGCAATCCCGCGATGCGCTGAAACGCGCGCTCGATATCCTGATCGACGGGCTTTAGGGCCGCATCGTCCGGGCCTTGGCAAAGGCGGCCGCCAGGGCGGCATGCACTGCCGTTTCGAAACCTGCCTCCTGCGCCGCCGAAAGACCCGCAGCCGTGATGCCCTTGTAGGACATGTAGGTTGCGAGTAGATCGTCCAGGCTCGCAAGGTTTTCGCGCAGAATTTCGCCGGACCCGCAGATCACCGACTCGACGGCCCTGCGGGCAATCTCTGGCGACAGACCAAAGGCGATGGCATCTGCCAGCATCGCGCGCGCCATCAATGCCGGGTAGGCAGCACCCGAACCGGACAGGGCCGAAAGATAGTGAAGCTGGTCCTCGCTTTCCAGCGCCTCTTCCTGGCCCATGGCACCCAGCAGCCGGGCTGTGAGTGCCCGATCATTCGCCGTAACCCTCATGCCGGCGACCCAAGGGGTATAGGACATCCCGGTCGGGGCGCCGCTGTTCGGCATGGCCCGCACCACGCGCGCGTCGGGCGCAAGATCCTGCAACGCGTCCAGCGACCAGGCGGCCATGAAAGAGATCAGCAGATGGTTGCGCGGTGTCAGGCCGGGTATTGGAAAGTCATTCGGGCGGACCGAAAGCACCAGAGTGTCGCAAAGGCCACAAAGTTCTGATGCATCGCTTGCCCAGACAACACCGGGAAAGGCCGAATAGGCGGTGCCCTCGCCCGACCGGCGCAGAAGCACCAAATCGCTTGCGGGCAGAACGCCCCGTCGCAGCAGGTTCAGCCCCAGCGCCTGACCCAGCCAGCCCGTCGCGCCGACGATCCCGATCCTGCCCATGTATCCGTGCCTTTTGCTGCCCAGAGGTTTGAAGCCCTGCGCAGCATGGCACGCGGCCTGGGCCGCGAAAACTGTTTGCTGGAATGCTTCACCACGCCGGGTTTGAATGCGGTCGCTGGTGCCCGGTCCGTTGCGCTGCGATGTGCTGCTTCGATCTCGCAGACCCATCGCGCAGCGCAGGAAGTCGTACCGTCTGATCCAACCCGCGCCGAGCTTTCCCGCCGCCCGCATGCGCCACCCCGGCACGCCAGAGCAGCCGGATCGGCCGTGAAATCTGGGAGCAGTCCGGGGCTGGCGTCCGGGAGGCGATACAGTTTATCTTCGCGCCGTTCAGAAACGGGCCGGAGTGAAAGTCGTGTCGATGCCGCCTGCCCGAAGCCTTCCGACGCTGGATTCCCCGGCTGCGGTTGGCTCTACAGTCCAATATGTGATCGACACCCTGACAAACCGGATCGTCAGTCAGGAATACGGGCTGGACGAACGTCTGCCCTCTGAACGCCAGCTTGCCCAGGACCTGGGTGTCGCGCGCAACACCGTGCGCGATGCGCTTGAGGGGCTGGAAGAGCGCGGCCTGATCCGCCGCCGGGCGGGGTCTGGTTCTTTCGTGACATATGACCCGCATGGCAAAAGCGTCTCTCTTGCCCCGGTAGCGTCCGAGACGGGGCCTTTGCAGTTGCAGGTGGTGCGCGGGATCATCGAGCCCGAGATGGTGCGCCTTGCCATCATCTCGATGCCGCCTCGTGCCATCGAGGCCCTGGGCGAAACCCTGTCGCGCATGGAAGGTGTGATGACCGATGCCGCGGCTTTCGTGCGGCTGGAAGAAGAGTTCCACCGCCAGATTGCCGCGGGAACCGGCAACCCCTTGCTGATCGCCTGCTACAATCTGGTGATCGACGCGCGGCGCCAATCGTTCCGGGCATCGATGTATCGGCGGCATCTGACGCCCAGCCGCATTGCCGCCTATCAGCGGGCCTATAATGCGCTGTTCAATGCCATCGCCGCGCGCGACATCGAGGAAGCCACCGAGTTCATGAAGCTTGCGCTGGTCGAGGACCAGAAGCTTCTTATGCAGGAAGATTGATCCGCGCCGCCACGCGCTGATGCCACATCTGGCCCAGATCGGCCATGTGGCGCTGCAACAGCGGCCCGTGCCGCGTCAGCCAGTTCAGGACCGAACCGAACCCTGCCACGCGTGCCTTGCCGCTCTGAATCGTGACCACCGGCCAATCCCCGACCAGCGCATTGTCGATGCCAAAGACTTCGGTGCCCCACCACCGGGCAGGGCCGAAGGCATGTTCCATCTGCTGCTCGCGCTTCATCGCGGCCAGGACGGTCACCGGGTCGGTGGTCTCTGCTCGCTCTACCGCATTGTGCCACAGGTCCAGGATCGAGGCATATTCCCAGCTAACCGCTGTCCATTCGCCGGGAAACCGGGTATTGTAGCTGTCGTAGAAGCTTTTCGGGCGGTTGAAGAAAAAGGCCGTGTCGGCCAGCGCAGGGTCGTCGAAATCGGGGAACTGGAAGGTGTAGCCTTCCATGAACTCGGTCGAGGTGCGGGCGATCATCCGCGGATAGTCGTCGGCCGTGCAGGCCAGGATCTGGCCGCGAAAGCCCTGCTTGAACGCCTCCTCCGTCAGCGACTGGATCATCGGGGTGGCCGAGGAACACCAGCACAGCATCTGCGGATCGTCGGCCAGCATCGCCGCGACGATCGCTGCTGGGTCGCTGTGGCCGGCACCATAGCGGATCTCGCGCGTGACGCCGCGGCCCGCAGCCTCGAAGGCCGCCCGGTAAACGGCCAGTGAGGGCAGGCCAAGGCTGTCGGTCTGGCTGCACAACGCGACCCGGCGCAGCTCGGGCCGGGTCCGTGCCAGCCAGTCGACGCCCGTGACATTGAACAGCGGATGCACTTCGGCGGGGGCAATCATATAGGGCGTGTCGGGCGAGAGGTCCGATGGCAGAAGCGTCGCGACCAGAACGCGCCGCGCCATCAGCCAGGGCAGGGCAGGGGCAAAGCTGTCGCCGCCCAGCGTCAGGATCATCTTGACCCGCTGCCGGTCGACAAGGTCGCGTGCCGCCTCGCGCACATCGACCGAGGCGCTGTCATGGGCAAGGATCTCGACCCGGTGCCGCTGCCCAGCGACCATCAACCCGCCATGCTCGTTCAGCCCGTCGGCCCAGATGCGGGCACCGTTAAGACCGGGCCGACCCCAGTATTCCTCATCGCCCGACAGGGGTGTCAGGAAGCCGATTCGCAGGGTTGACCGGTTCCTTGCCCCCAATCTGGGCAGAGACCCCGATACGGCAAGCTGCTGGGCGAAGGAGGGGCTGCGCATAAATTCATCTATAATTCATAATTCTGGCAAGGCGACGCCAAAAAAAATCACGTTCCGCATATTCCGCAGAGGAAATTGTGTTGACCAGTGGGCAGATGGTTTGGCTTACTTGGTCCATACCGAAGGAACCAGTTGAACAGACAGGTTCATGCCGGAACAACAGGGAGTGAAGTGATGAAGAAGCGCGTGGCCATCATCGGTGCTGGCCCCTCTGGTCTTGCCCAACTGCGGGCATTCCAGTCGGCCGCCCAGAAGGGCGCCGAGATCCCCGAAGTCGTGTGTTTCGAAAAGCAGGCCAACTGGGGCGGGCTGTGGAACTACACCTGGCGCACGGGCGTGGACGAGAATGGCGAGCCGGTACATTGCTCGATGTATCGCTACCTCTGGACCAATGGTCCGAAAGAGGGACTGGAGTTCGCCGACTATTCCTTTGAGGAGCATTTCGGCAAGCAGATCGCCAGCTACCCGCCGCGCGCCGTGATGGTCGATTACATCGAGGGCCGGGTCGAGAAGGCAGGCGTGCGCGGTTGGATCCGGTTCAACTCGGTGGTGCGCTGGGTCGAATACGATTCCGAGGCGGGCGATTTCACCGTCACCGTGCATGACGCGGCCAAGGACCACACCTACAAGGAACGGTTCGACCATGTGATCGTGGCTTCGGGGCATTTCTCGTCGCCGAACGTGCCGGAATATCCCGGTTTCGACCAGTTCTACGGGCGCATCGTTCATGCCCACGACTTCCGCGACGCGCGTGAATTCGAAGGTCTCGACGTGCTGGTCGTGGGTTCGTCCTACTCGGCCGAGGATATCGGGTCGCAGTGCTGGAAATACGGCGCGAAGAGCATCACCTCTTGCTACCGTTCGGCGCCCATGGGCTTCAACTGGCCGGCAAACTGGGAAGAAAAGCAGGCGCTGGTGCGGGTCGAGGGCAAGACGGCCTTCTTCAAGGACGGTACGTCAAAGCGTATCGACGCAATCATCCTGTGCACCGGCTACAAGCATTTCTTCCCCTTCCTGCCCGATGACCTGCGGCTGAAGACGAAGAACCGGCTGGCGACTGCGGATCTCTACAAGGGGGTGGTCTACGTCCACAACCCCAAGATGTTCTACTTGGGCATGCAGGACCAGTGGTTCACCTTCAATATGTTTGATGCCCAGGCTTGGTGGGTGCGCGACGTGATCCTTGGCCGCCTTGAGGTTCCTGCCGACAAGCAGGTGCTGATGGCCGACGTGGCCGAGCGCGAGGCGCGGGAAGAAGCTTCGGACGACACCAAATACGCGATCAAATACCAGGGCGACTACGTCAAGGAACTGATCGCCGAAACTGATTATCCCAGCTTCGACGTGGATGGCGCCTGCGAGGCCTTCTATGAATGGAAGAAGCACAAGGCGAAGGACATCATGGCCTTCCGCAACCACAGCTATCGCTCGGTCATGACCGGCACTATGGCGCCCGCACATCACACGCCCTGGAAAGACGCGCTGGACGACAGCATGGCCGCCTATCTCGCGAACTGAGACCCTCCCCCCCTTGTCACGGGGTCCTTTGGGGGGCCGATGGCCCCCCTCTTTTCACATTCAGGAGGCGCAGATGACGCTTTCCATCCATGAGACGCTGTTCCGTCCCGGGCCGCCAGCTGCATCCCGGGCGCGTCGCCCGATGGTTTTTGCCGACGGCCCTCGGGTCGAGCGCCATCAGGTGCCCGGCGCGGGCGCTTTGGCTGTCCAGATCCGACCGGGCGACCGGGTCGAGGTGACCAACAGCGAAGGCGGCCAGCGTGCCGAGGTTCTGGCGGCCCATCCTGACGGGCGGTTGGACGCTGGTCTTCTGGGCTGGCAGGATGATGTGTCTGCCGATGGCCTGCGCGCGCTGCTTGCCGGCGCCGACCCCTCGCTGCGCCTGCTGCGCCTGCGGCTCGAGCGGCTGGGCATCGCGTTGGACGGCGCACGCGCGATCGGCCTTTTCGGCGCGACCTCGCGGCCGGGCGAGGCGGCTTCCTTTGCGGCGCGCGGCGAGGGCTGGCTGATCGTGGCGGCCCCCGGCGGCAGGATGGATGCTGAGCAACAGGATACCGCCACGCCTTTGGGCGTGACCATCACCCGCGCCGCCGTTCAGGCCCGCGCGGGCTTTGCCCTGCCCGAGCCGCTGGCCGACCCGATCCTTGATCTGCGGGTGAAATCGGCCACGGCGGGCGCCTACGTGGTGCGGGCGGGCGAGTATATCCAGATTCTGGATGTCGACGGCCGCCAATGCACCGATTTCCAGTGTTTCGATGCCCGTAAGGTCGATCGCGGGATCTTCAATCCGCTGGACGTCACCACCACCCGCAGCCTGATGGGCCACGCCTATCCGATGCCCGGCCTGCACGCGAAGTACTTTGACCAGGACATGACGCCGCTGGTCGAGGTGGTGCAGGACACCTGCGGGCGGCATGACGCTTTCGCCATGGCCTGCACGGCGAAATATTACGATGACATCGGCTATCCGGGTCATGCCAATTGCTCGGACAACTTCAACCATGCTCTGGCGCCCTATGGCATCGCCCCGCGCGCGGGCTGGATGGCGGCGAACTTCTTCTTCAACACGGGCATCGACGCCCATGGCGTGATGGTGGCGGATGAGCCCTGGTCACGCCCGGGCGACTATGTCCTGCTGCGCGCGATGACCGATCTGGTCTGCGTCTCGTCGGCCTGTCCCGACGACACCACCGCCGCCAATGGCTGGCACCTCACCGACATTCATGTCCGCAGCTATGCCGCGACCGAGACCTTCCGGCGCGCCTCGGCCTGGCGGGCCACCCTGGACGCAGAGCCTATCATGACAAGAGAAACCGGTTTCCACCAAGATTTCGCGGCGATGACGCGGGATTTTATCGAATACAAAGGCTTCTGGCTGCCGAATTCCTTCCCGGGTTGCGACCCGGTCGAAAGCTACTGGGCCGCGCGCGAAGGCGTGGTGGCGATGGATCTTTCGGCCCTCCGCAAGTTCGAGGTGACGGGCCCGGATTCCGAAGCGCTGATGAACTGGGTTCTGACGCGCGACGTGACCAAGCTGGGGCATGGCCAGGTCGTCTATTCCGCCATGTGCTACCCCCATGGCGGCATGATCGATGACGGCACTCTCTTCCGTCTTGGTCCGCAGAATTTCCGCTGGATCGGCGGCTCGGACGAGGGCGGCGTCTGGATGCGCGAAGAGGCCGCGCGACTTGGCCTCAACGTGCTCGTGCGCTCTTCCACCGATCAGATGCACAACCTGGCTGTCCAGGGGCCGAAATCGCGTGAGCTGCTGACACAGATCATATGGACGCCGCCACACCAGCCGGCGGTGACCGAACTTGAATGGTTCCGCTTCACCGTCGCCCGCATCGGCGGGGCGCAGGGCGTTCCGGTTGTCGTGTCGCGCACCGGCTATACTGGCGAGCTGGGCTATGAAATCTTCTGCCATCCCCGCGATGGCGCAACGGTGTTCAAGGCGGTGTGGGAGGCGGGACAACCGCTGGGCATCCGTCCGATGGGTCTTGCCGGGCTTGATCTGTGCCGGATCGAGGCGGGGCTTGTCTTCGCCGGCTATGACTTCAGCGACCAGACCGATCCTTTCGAGGCGGGCATCGGCTTTACCGTCCCGCTGAAATCGAAAACGGCCGATTTCGTTGGCCGCGAGGCCCTTCAGCGCCGTAAGGATCACCCGTCGCGCAAATTCGTCGGGCTGGAGATCGAGGGTCAGGATCCCGTCAGCCATGGCGATTGCCTGCGGATCGGGCGTGCGCAAGTGGGCGAGATCTGCTCGGCGATGCGCTCGCCCCGCACCGGCCAGTTGATCGCTCTGGCGCGGGTGGATGTCGCCCATGCCGAGCCCGGCACCGCAATCGAGGTCGGGCAGCTTGACGGGCAGATCAAGCGCATCGCTGCCCGTGTGGTGCCCTTCCCCTATTACGACCCGAAGAAGGAACGTCCGCGGTCCTGAAGGGCTGC
Source organism: Neotabrizicola paludis (assembly GCF_044142105.1). Taxonomy (NCBI): domain Bacteria; kingdom Pseudomonadati; phylum Pseudomonadota; class Alphaproteobacteria; order Rhodobacterales; family Paracoccaceae; genus Neotabrizicola; species Neotabrizicola paludis. Next base: position 14,912 of record NZ_JBGTYM010000003.1, on the reverse strand, counting down.
ATCCTCGGGGGCGAAAGCCCCCGGGGCAATACCTGAGCGCCGCAAACGGCGCCGAGCAAACGGGGGCAAAAGACCCCAAACCACAGCGAACAGGGAGTTCACCACGTGGAAAACAGCATGAGTACGGGCGCCTCTTCGGCGTCCGCAGGGGCAGGGACCCCAAGCCAAGGGGCGTTGAAACGCGCGCTCGACTGGCGCGGGGCCTTCTGGGTGGCGGCGGGTGTGCCGCCCCTGGTCTTGTTCTCGATCGGAGGCATCGCGGGTGTCGCCGGCAAGGCGGCTTTCGTCGTCTGGATGGTCTCGATGGTGATGGGCTTTCTGCAAAGCTTCACCTATGCCGAAATGGCCGGGATGTTCGGCAACAAGTCGGGCGGTACCTCGGTCTATGGGGCAACGGCCTGGCTGCGCTATTCCAAGATCATCGCGCCGCTCTCGGTCTGGTGCAACTGGTTCGCCTGGTCGCCGGTTCTGTCCTTGGGCTGCGCCATCGCGGCGGGCTATATCCTGAACGCGCTTTTCCCAATCCCCTTGGCTGACAGTCAGCCGGTGCTGGACTGGATCACCGCGAACCTTGCGAATTACACCGCCGCAACCCCGGCGGTCGTCGACTATGTCGCCGCCAATCCGGGTGTCTCGCCCGAAGCCGCGATCCAGGCCGTTGCCGCCGCCGATGGCGTTTCCGCCCTGACCCCGGCCTTCCGCGTCTGGGAAGCCTTCGGTATCACCGTCCCCGGCCTTGGCACGCTGCATTTCAACTCGACCTTCGTGATTGGCGTCATCCTGATGCTGATCATCTTTGCGATCCAGCACCGTGGGATCGCCTCGACTGCCAAGTCGCAGAAGTTCATGGCGATGATCGTGCTTGTGCCGCTGTTGCTGGCAGGCCTGATGCCCATCCTCAACGGCTCGATCAACTGGATGAACGTCTCGGCCATCGTGCCGCCCACCGCGGCCTATTCGGGCGTCGACGGGGCCTGGGATATCGGTGGCTGGACGCTGATCCTGGGCGCGCTCTACATCGCGGCTTGGTCGACCTACGGGTTTGAAACCGCGGTCTGCTACACGGCCGAATTCAAGAACCCAAAGACAGATACGTTCCGGGCTATCTTCTTCTCGGGCCTGCTTTGCATGGTCTTCTTCTTTGTCATCCCCTTCGCCTTCCAGGGTTTCCTGGGGCAAGAGGGCATGCTGGCGACGGGCATCGTCGACGGCACCGGCGTGGGCGAGGCTCTGGGCTTCATGGTAGGGGCGGGGCCGCTGGTCGCGCATCTCTTCGTGATCCTGATGATCATGGCGCTGTTCCTGGCGATCATGACGGCGATGGCCGGGTCGTCGCGCACGCTGTATCAGGGTGCCCGTGACGGCTGGCTGCCGAAATACCTGACCCATGTGAACGACCACGGCGCGCCGACCGGGGCGATGTGGACTGACCTGGGCTTCAACGTCATCCTTCTGGCCCTGGCCTCGGATGCGACCGGGTATTTCTACGTCCTCGCCATCTCGAATGTCGGCTATATCCTGTTCAACTTCCTGAACCTGAATGCCGGCTGGATCCACCGCATCGACAGCCCGCACCTGCCGCGCCCTTGGAAGGCGCCGACCTTCCTGATCGGCCTTAACACGCTTCTGGCCTTCGTCAACGCCCTGTTTCTGGGCGCCGGCGCCAAGGTCTGGGGCTATTCCAACGCGCTGTGGTCGGGGCTGATCTTCGCCTCCTTCATCCTGCCGGTGTTCTGGTACCGCCACTATGTTCAGGACAAGGGACATTTCCCGCGCGAGGCGATGGAAGATCTGGGTCTGTCCGATCATGGCGACCTTGGTCCGCGCCGGGCCGGTTTCCTGCCCTATCTGGCGCTGATCGCCGGGGCTGCGGTGGTTCTCTGGGCCAACTGGTTCTTCCAGCTGCCGGAATAACACGACCTTCCCCGCCGCGGGCAACGGCACGCGGCGGGGGCAAGACATATCTAATGGGAGAGAGCGAATGACCGCATCATGGAGATTTTCGGCGCTGGCCGATCGCCACCGAGCGCTGGGTTCGGCGCTGGAAGACTGGTCGGGCATGGGTACCGCCTGGTCCTATGACGCCGATCCGGTGGAAGAGTACAAGGCGATCCGCACCAAGGCCGGGCTGATGGATGTCTCGGGGCTGAAGAAGGTGCACATCACCGGCGCCGGGGCCAGCCATGTGATCGACCGCGCCACCACGCGCAATGTCGAAAAGCTGATGCCGGGCCGCGCAGTCTATGCCTGCATGCTGAATGACGGCGGCAAGTTCGTGGACGATTGCGTCATCTACCGCACCGGGCCGAACGCGTTCATGGTCGTTCATGGCTCGGGCCAGGGCTTCGAGCAGCTGACCATGGCCGCCGAAGGCCGCGACGTCTCGATCCGCTTCGACGACAACCTGCATGACCTGTCGCTGCAAGGACCTCTGGCGGTGGACTATCTGGCCAAGCATGTGCCGGGCATCCGCGACCTGAACTACTTCGGCATCATGCAGACCTCGCTGTTCGGCGTGCCGGCAATGATCACCCGCACCGGCTATACCGGCGAGCGCGGCTATGAACTGTTCGTGCGCGGCCAGGATGCCGGGATGGTCTGGGACCGTATTCTGGCTGAGGGCAAGGAGATGGGCATCATCCCCTGCCGCTTCACCACGCTCGACCTTCTGCGGACGGAAAGCTACCTGCTGTTCTTTCCCTATGACAATTCCGAGATGTACCCGTTCGACGATCAGCCCTGCGGTGATACGCTGTGGGAACTGGGCCTCGATTTCACCGTCTCGCCGGGCAAGACCGGCTTCCGTGGCGCCGAAGAACATTACCGGCTGAAGGGCAAGGAACGCTTCAAGATCTGGGGCCTGAAGCTGGAAGGCGACAAGGCGCCGGGCAATGGCGCGCCGGTCTTCCGCGATGGCAAGCAGGTGGGCGTCGTGACCCAGGCCATGCATTCGCCGCTGAACAACTGGACGGTGGCCATCGCCCGCCTGCCGGTCGATTGCGCCAATGCGGGCACCAAGCTGAAGGTGCATTGTGCCGAGCATGGCGAGATTGCCGCCGTGACCTCGCCCATGCCCTTCCTGGACCCGGACAAGAAGATCCGCACCGCCAAGGGCTGAGGCCCCGGTCCGGGCGGAATCCTTTCCAAACGGTCCGCCCGGACCCAAACCGACACAAAGGCCGACCCGATGCCCTCGACCCCGTTCTCGCCTTCGATCCCCAGCCGTCCGGTCTATGCCGGACTGGTCTCGCAGGGGTCCACGCCGTCTCTCATGCTTGCCGATGCCGAAGGGGCGCTGGCGCTGGCCGATCTGGCGGCGCGCGACCCGGCCGTGATGGCCCGAGCCCATCTGATCTATGTTCCCGCCGGATCGGACCACTCTGCCCGCCTTCAGGCGCTGCGCCCGGCGCAGTTCTATCAGGCCCCAAGCTTCGCCACCGCCCTGCCGCGGTTGCGCAAGGCGCTGGTCGACGCCCATATGGGAACTGCCGTCTATCTGGCCGGGACCGAAGGGCTGATCGGTCAGGCCCTGGCCGAGGCTCTGGCCGCCGGTCTGCCCCTTGATGCCGTGCAATGCGAACATCGCGGCTCGATCGCGCGGCGGATGCAATGCGTCCATTGCAAGGGCGTGACCGAGAATGTGACGACCGACCCCTTCACCTGTTCGCATTGCGGGCTGACGCTTTTCGTCCGCGATCACTACTCACGCCGTCTGGCGGCCTTTCAGGGCGTCTGCGTCGATGCCGAGACGCCGGGCGAAATTCCCGACACCCAGGAGATCCGGCCATGACCGCCCGCCTTCTGCGCGTGGCTGAAGTCACGCCTCTATCATCCCTGATCACCCGCTTCCGCTTTGAATGCCCGGACGGCGGCATTCTGCCGTTGTTTTCGGGCGGGGCCCATGTGGTGGTGGAAATGCCTGATGACGGCATCCTGCGCCGCAATGCCTATTCCTTGATCTCCGATCCGATGGACGGGTCGGGCTATGAAATCGCCGTGCGGCGTGATGATGCTGGGCGGGGTGGTTCGCGTTTCATGCATTCCCGCGTCGCCGTCGGCGACCAGCTGCGGATCGGCGCTCCGGTCAACCTGTTCTCGCTGGATCTGCGGGCGCGCAAGCAACTGCTGATCGCGGGCGGCATTGGCATCACGCCCTTCCTGGCGCAATTGCGCCAGTTGATGCGCCTGCAGCTGCCGTTCGAGCTGCATTACGCCGCGCGCAGCCGCGAAGATGCGGCCGGGCTGAAACTGTTGCCCGACCTGCCGCAGATCCATTTCCACATCTCGGACGAGACGCGGCAGGTCGATCTGGACAGCATCCTGTCCTGCCAACCTCTGGGGACGCATGTCTATACCTGCGGCCCGGCGGGCATGATCCGCGCGGTGGAAACAGTTGCCGCCCGGCTGGGCTGGCCGAAGGGCGCCCTTCATTCCGAGGCTTTCCTTGCCCCGCCGCCCGGCGCCGCCTTTGAGGCGAAGCTGGCCCGGAGCGGCAAGACCATCACGGTCGGGCCGCATCAGAGCCTGCTCGAGGCGCTGGAAGCCGCCGAGGTCGATCCGCCCTGGCTGTGCCGTGGCGGTGCCTGTGGGCAATGCGAAACCGCCGTCCTTTCCTGTAAGGGGCAGATCCACCATCACGACCACTGGCTGTCTGACGCCGAGAAAGCCTCACAGACGCGGATCATGCCCTGCGTCTCGCGCTTTCAGGGCGACGAGCTGATCCTTGACCGATAGGGGGTGCCATGACCATCCGGTTCAACGACGAGACCTTCCGCGACGACTATACTTTCCGCAATTCGCCCGAAGCAGTGCGGCGCTTTCCTTTTCCCTTCGATCAGGACAGCTACATGTATTCCGTCAATATCGAGCCGCATCGTCGCGGCCAGGCGGGATCGGTCTTCCAGCACCGCTTCGATGTGGACGAACATTACATCGCCGAGATGCGCGATCGCGAGATCACGCTGAAGGAAGACCCGCTGCGCTGCCAATCGCTGCCGCATATGGAACTGGCGGGCTGGGATTTCCTGGAATTGGTGATGACCTGCAAGGCCGAGGATTACCCCGACCTGTTCAGCCTGACCCGCGACGGCGACCGCTGGCACTGGATCAACAAACCCCTGGGGATCGACCAGAAGTTTACTTTCCTTGATGCCACGACCCTGCCTTGCGGTCCGATGGAATACATCACCCGCCAGACCCAGGGCGATCATGCGCTTCTGGACCAGCGCGATGGCAACCTGTGGCTGGATGCCGGGATGATCACCAGCCAGGCCGACTGGTCGCTGGATTTCGACATCGGTATGAACTTTTTCGAATGGCACGCGCCTGTGCCGAAGGCGGCCGAGATGGGCGTGTTCCAGCGCGCGCTGAAATTCCTTCTGAATTTGCAGCAGGGCGCACCGGTGCGGCGGTTGAACTGGACGATGACGGTCAATCCGCGGCTGGACACCAGCCCAGAGAACTACCACAAATGGGGCCCGGAAAAGCGGACACTGACGCCAGAAACGGTGGGCGAGAAGCAGTTTCTGCGCGTCGAACTGCAGACGCTGTGGCGGCTGCCGCGGTCGAACGCCATAGTCTTCCCGATCCGCTGCTATCTGTGTTCGCTTGAAGACATCGTGACCGTGCCGAAATGGGGCCGTCGCCTGCATCGCGTGCTGCGCGACCTGCCCGAGGAACTGGCGACCTACAAGGGGTTCAGCGTCAACCGGCCGATGATCGTTGACTACCTGTCGAAATTCGATGATGGCGCGCCGACCTCGCCGGGGATCTTTCCCGACAATTGATACGCGCTCGGTCTGGCCGGTGGCGCACCCGGCCAGACCTTCCGAACGCCCGAACAGCGCCGTGCCGGTCAGGGTTGATCCGTTGCATCGCCGCGCTCTGCCGCAAGACTGAAGACAGCCACGAAGCTGGCTGGGGCCAACGAGTTGCCGATCACGAAGTTGCGGGACGTGGCTGGGGTCACGACGGAAATTGCCGGGCCGGCATCCCGGACCGCAAGCTTGCCCTCGACCGCGCGCACCGCCATTTCCAGTGCAAGTCGACCCTGAAGCACGGGCGAATCCGTCGGTGCCGCCAGGATGCGTCCGCGCAGGACACCGCGATAGACCGCATGGCTGAGATAGGTCGAGACGATCGACACATCGCCGACCAGATCTCGAGCACGCAGGATCGGCACGGCAGCTTCGGCCATCGGACCGCTGCCGACCAGGTAGTCAATATCGGGCATCGCCTCCAGGGTCTCTTCAACCAGCAGTACCTGCTCTTCGGTTCCGGTATCGCCGAAGCGGGTCATCACGATTTCGGCCGAGCTTTGCGACAGGGCCGCGTGAAACCCGGCCTGGATGAAATCGACCCACCCCGCGCCGTCCGGCCCCGGAAACCAGGCGACGTGCACCGTAGGGCTTCCTTTCGGATGGCGTTCCGCCAGGAAGCGACCTGCCGCCGCCCCCATTTCCGCCCAGGGCACGCTGGCCTTTGCCGTTATGCCGCGTTGGTCGATATCGTTCACAGCAGCAATCACAGGTTTCAATCGGGCGATCTTTTCGACCTCAGCCGTTAGCCCGGCATATGAGACCGTGCCCAGGATCACCGCGTCGAATTCATCGCTTGCGCAGCCCCGGAGCTGATCGAGCTGGCGCGCGAGGTTGGGATAACCGCCAGCCTCGAACACGTCGAAACCCACACCCAGGCGGCGGGCTTCTTCCACCATTCCGTAATTGACCGACAGCCAATAGGCATCCTTCATATGCGGGTAGAGAATGCAGAACCGCCAGGGCTGGCTCGCGCGATCCAGTGCCCTATACGTGATCGGCGTCGCCGGACTGCTGTCATCGAAAGGGATGCTGCGGGCTTCGAGCTGCCAAGACTCGGCTCTGGCCTGGCCCGCAACAAGAACCAAGAGCATTGCGGCGGTCAGGTATTCGCGCATCATTTCACCTGCGTGGCGGATTCGGAGCGAGCCGGATCTGCCGTATGTGACTTCTGGAGGCCAAGCTTGCGGAAATTCGGCTTCAAGTCGAGCCTTGGCGGCAGGTTGCTCTTCGCGATCGCACTGATCGCGGGCTTTCCTGCGGCTATGGGGTTGCTGGGCTGGTTTGAGCTGCAAGAAGTCGCTGCGAACCAGTCGCGCGTGGTGACCGAAGCGATCCCGGCGATTTCCGAAGTGCGGGGCGTCGCCGAGGAGACCAGCCGTGTCGTTGCGGTGGCGCCGGAACTGGCCGCAGTAACCGACGAGGCGCGCCGGGCGGAACGGGCCGATTTTCTTTTCGCCCAAGCCAATGCGCTGCGAGACCGTCTGCTGTTGCAGGCGGAACAACCCGGTGCCGCGCTGGACGATGCGCTGGCGGCCGAGACGAAGCTGCGGCAAACGCTGACTGCAATCGACCTGCTGGTCCGCCAGCGGATCAGCCTGAAGACCCGACGCGATGCGCAATTGGCAGCTGGCGCAGCAGCGGCGGCGGAACTGACTGAAATCGCCGACACCCTGGTTGCCAATGCCGAAATGGGGGCCTCGGCGGTGATCTCTAGCCTATATGATATGGAGCTTACCGGTGACACAGCGGCGCCGTCGCGCCTGGACACGCTCGACAAGCTGATCGAGGTTGATCTTTTCCAGATGGGCTTGATGTTCGAGCTTCGCTCACATGCTTCCGAGATCGGGCTGCTGTTGAACCGGGTCGCCGGAGTGCAGTCCCAGGCCGACCTGCAAACCCTCCACGATGAGCTGGAAAAGCGTGGACGTATTATCACGCGCCGCCTGAACGTGGTCCAGGATCCCCGGCAGGCCGAACGGGTCCGCGTGATTCTGCGGGTGGTCGGTGCCGCCCAGGCTTTGCCCCCGGAAACGGGCGGCCTGTTCGAAACCGCTGCACAGGAGCTGGCGGTCTCGGATCGCATCGCTTTGGCCGAAACCAAATTGAGAGTCTCGGCGCTTGATCTTGAGGCGGCGGCGTCGGCTCTGGCAGACCAGATCGAGGCCAAGGCCGTCGCGGCCGGACAGTCCTCGGCGCAGGCCATCCGCGCCACTCAAAGGCTTTACGCGTTTTCGGCCCTTATCGCGCTGGCCATGTCTCTGGCGGTTTTGCTGTTCTATGTCCGCGGCAACCTTATTCGCAGGCTGGACAGCCTGTCCGCGCGGATGACGGGCCTTGCCAAAGGCGATCTGGGCAAGCCGATCCTTGCATCTGGCACGGACGAAATCGCCGAGATGGAAGGCGCGGTCGAGGTCTTTCGCCAGCAGGCTATCGCAAAGCTCCAACTGGCTGCCGAGCGCGAGCGGAACGTGGAGGAGCTGCGTCGTCATCGCAGCGATTTGCAAGCACTGGTCGACGAGCGGACCGAGGCGCTGCGCGGTGAAGTGGCCGCCCATGATGCCGCGCGCAACCGTGCAGAAACGGCCGATCGGGCCAAGTCGGAATTTCTGGCGATGATGAGCCACGAAATCCGCACGCCGATGAACGGTTTTCTGGGAATGCTGCGCAACCTGCCGCGCAAGGGGTTGCGGAAAGAGCAGATCGCGCGGCTCGATGCTGCCCTTGCGTCGGGAAAGGGCTTGATGAGCCTGCTTAACAGCATTCTCGACCATTCCAAACTTGAGCAGGGCCAGACCTCGGTCGAGACCACGGTTTTCGACCTGCGCGAAGCGATGGCCGATATCATCGCGCTGATGACGCCGATCGCCGAAGAAAAAGGCCTGCGACTGGAGGCCGAACTGCCAAGGCCGCCACTGCCCCCGCTGGAGGCGGATCTGGGCAAGCTGCGGCAGATCTTGTTCAACCTGGTCTCGAATGCGGTGAAGTTCACAGAAAGCGGCGAGGTGCGCATTCTGGTCGCGCGGCATGACCAGTCGGAGGGCGTACCGCTTTTGCGCTTTACCGTCAGCGATACCGGGCGGGGGATCGAGCCAGACGCTCTTGAGCGGATATTCGACGCTTTTCAGCAAGAGGATTCGCAGACCGCGCGGACGCATGGCGGGACCGGTCTGGGTTTGACGATCTCTCGCCGCCTGGCGGGGTTGATGGGGGGAACTTTGACCGTGGAAAGCCAGCGGGGGCAGGGGGCCCATTTCATTCTGACCCTGCCTGTCGCGCTGGGGGCCGCTCTCCTGTTGCCCAAGCCAGCCCCTGCTGTCGACATGCCCTCTTTGAATGTTCTTGTGGTGGAAGACCATCCGGTGAACCAGGACGTGGCCATCGGATACCTGTCGGCGCTGGGTCATCGCACTGTGATCGCGGCGACGGGCGAGGCCGCGCTGGATCTGCTGGGGTCCACCCGCTTCGACGCGGTCCTGATGGATGTCAACCTGCCTGGCATATCCGGCATCGAAACGACCCACAGGCTTCGGGCTTTCCCCGGGCTGGAACGGCTTCCTGTCATCGGGATATCTGCCCATGTCCAGCCACGCGATATCGCGGCCTGCCGAATGGCCGGCATGGATGACGTCGTGTCCAAGCCGATCACGCCAGAAGACCTTGCCGCCGCTCTGGAGGCCCTATGCGGAACGCGCGTTGCGGCATCGGTGCGGGAGACGTTGAAAGACCTTGGCCCGGAAACGACGCGGAACTTGATCCGGCTCATGCTGGATCGTCTTGCGCCAGATGTGGAGGCGCTGGCCCAGGCCATCGCCGCGGGCGCCAGCGATGAGGTCGACCGGCGCGCGCACCACCTCAAAGGCGCCGTGGGCAATTTCGATCTGCCCGAACTATCGGCTGTCCTTGCCAGTCTTTCTCCGCACAAGACGGCGCCGGGACCCGGCGTCGTCGCGTCGCTCAGGGCGGCAGCCGCAGCAGCGGAACGTGAACTCCTACGCTCGTTGCGTATCCTGGATGAGGAAGCGGGGCTCAGGACAGCGGCGCAGTAAAGACATATCCCTCGCCGTGCGAGGTGCCGAAGATGCGCGGCAATTTCGGATCGTCGCCAAATTTCGCGCGCAGCCGCTTGATCATCACATCCACCGTCCGCGACCCCGAGAAACCATGGCGGTTTGTGATGCCGGCCTGAAGCCTGTCCCGCGACAGGACGATGCCAGGGTTCAGGACGAAGGTGCGCAGCAGTTCGTATTCCGCGCGGGTGAGCTGCACTCCGACGCCGTCATCTCGCGTGACATGCCGGGCTGCCGTATCAAAGGTGAAGCCCGCAAAATGAACCACCCGGCGGGAAAACTGCCGCATTGCCGCAGTGCGGCGGAGGAGGTTCTTGACCCTTGCCAGCAGCTCGCGCCGGTTGAATGGCTTGCATACATAGTCGTCCGCGCCCAGTTCCAGCCCGACGATGCGGTCGACGTCGTCGGTGCGCCCGGAAAGAAGGATAATCCCGATTTCGGATCGCGCGCGCTGTTCGCGCGTGATCTCAAGCCCATCCTTGCCGGAAAGATTGATATCCACGATCAGCAGGTCGGGATTTTCCTGGCCCAGCACTCTCTCCGCGGCTTCGGCCCCGGCGCAGGCGGTGATGCGATAACCAAACCCTTCCAGATAGCCGCTCAGCGCGGCGCGTGTGACGGGGTCGTCCTCGATCACGACGATATGGGCGGCAAAAGTCATCTGGTGCGCAGATCCCCAGTGCGATCCCATTCTATTAATATTCTGTAACAACTTTTTCCAGTTCGTTTACGCCAAGGGTCTGACTCATTCACATCCCGTCCATAACCTTCCTGTCAGGAAAGCAATCGACTTTCCGGGAAAATCTCGCCGCCGCGTCGCGCGCGACCACAACAGGGATCGAAACACATGCACAGAATGACCAGACTGCTGCTTGCTACAGCGGCCATCGCGCTGACCTCGCCCGCGCTGGCCGAGGATTCATCCGATCCGATCATCATCCCGATTCACAACTGGTCCAGCCAGATCGTCATGTCCAACGTGGTCGGGCAGATGTTCCAAGGCATGGGCAATGCCGTCGAATATGTCTCGACCGACAGTCAGGCCGTGTATGAGGCGATCCGGCTGGGCGACGCGACGCTGGAAGTCGAAGTCTGGGAAGGCGCCTTCGGCAAGTCGTTCCGGGCCGCGCTCGACAAGGGTGGAATTGAGGATGTTGCCACGCATAGCGCGATCACTCGGGAAGACTGGTGGTATCCGGCCTGGACGAAAGAGGCCTGCCCCGGGCTGCCGGACTGGAAGGCGCTGAACGACTGCGCTGCCCTCTTCGCCACTCCGGAAACCGGGGACAAGGGCCGTTTCCTGGGTGGTCCCGTCGACTGGCTCAAGCATGATCAGGAAAAGGTCGATGCCCTGGGCATGAACTTCGTGGTGGTGAATGCAGGATCCGCCGCCGCGCTTTGGGCCGAGATCGCCGCGGCCGAGAAATCGAAGACACCGATCGTTCTGTTCAACTGGACGCCGAATTTCGCCGAAGCCGTCTGGCCGGGCGAGTTCGTCGAGTTTCCGGCCTGGGAAGAAGGGTGCGACACCGATCCAGCCAAGGGGCCGATCCCGGACAAGACCTTTGACTGCGGCAACCCGGCCGATGGCTATCTGAAGATCGCTGCCTGGGACGGGATGAAGGACAAATGGCCGGCCGCCTATGCCGTCTTGCAGAAAGTGTCCTTCACCAATGCCCAGATCGCCGAGATGGCCAAACTTGTCGATGTCGACGGGATGGAGCCCGAGGATGCCGCGACAGAGTGGCTTTCGCAAAACGAAGCTGTCTGGAAGCCCTGGACCGAATGAGCCCTGATGCCCCGCGCGAGCGGAGGCCACGCCCTTTGCCGCCCGGGCCTGCGCCCGGGCTGCCCCAGCCATCGGAGCCCGTTCGTGACCACACATGACCCCGTGATTTCGTGCCGCAATGTCTGGAAGGTTTTCGGCCCCCAGTCCGATCAGCTGGCGGCCAAACTGACGCCATCGACAACACCCGAAGCGCTGCGCGCGACCGGCCACATCGCAGCGGTTCGGAATGTGTCACTGGATGTGCGACGCGGCGAAATGCTGGTGGTCATGGGGCTGTCGGGATCAGGCAAGTCGACACTGATCCGTTGCCTCGCGCGGCTGCTCGACGTCACGGCAGGCGCAGTGGTTGTCGAGGGGCGAGACATCGGTACGCTTTCGGAAGGCGAATTGCTGGCCCTGCGCCGCGAAAAGATGGGGATGGTGTTCCAGAGCTTTGGCCTGCTGCCGCATCGCACCGCGTTGGAGAATGTCGCCTTCCCGCTTGAGATGCGGGGCCAGGACCGGTCCTCGCGTCTGGCGCGGGCGAAAGACATGCTTGCGCTGGTCGGCCTGAAAGGGCGCGAGGGCTATTTCCCAAAGGAGCTTTCGGGCGGGCAGCAACAGCGCGTCGGGATCGCGCGCAGCCTGGCGGTCGAGCCGGACATCTGGTTCCTCGACGAGCCGTTCAGCGCCCTGGATCCGCTGATCCGCCGCGAGATGCAGGACGAGTTCCTGCGTCTGAAAGAAATGCTCGCCAAGACGATCGTCTTCATCACCCATGATTTCGACGAAGCCCTGCGGCTGGCCGATCGCATCGCGATCATGAAGGACGGCGCGGTCGAGCAGATCGACACGCCCGAACGTATCGTCTTGTCGCCCGCCACGCCCTATGTGGCCAAGTTCACCGAGGCGATCGACCGGACCCGGGTGATCCGGGCAGGTGTTCTTGCCACGCCGGTAGCCGGCCGCGCCGTAGAAGGCGAAGCGCTGCCCGCGGCCGAGACGCTGCATATTCTGGCCCGCCGGATTCTTGCCGACGACCGAAGCCTGATCCCGCTGTCCGAGCAGGGCCGCATCACCGGGTTGCTGGATCGCGGAGCCGCGCTCGATCTTCTGCTGGGGCCGTCGACATGACAGTGAATATCGTCTCTCACCGAAGCCCGGCCCTGGATGGCCGGCGGGTTTCGCAAGTCCTGCTGTTTGCGGCTCTGGTTCTGGTGGCGTTCAGGCCATTTCTGCCCGATGCGATGATCCGGTTTCCCGAGACCTTGATCCTGCCCTTCGCCGACTGGATCAACGCGGCCTTTTCCTTCGCCAGAGACGAACTGGGGCTGATGACGATCACTCGGGCCTTTTCGGATGCCGTCGCCTTCTGCCTCGATGTGACGGGCAACCTGCTTTACGGCAAATCGCGCTGGCCCAATATCGGACCGATCCCCTGGATCGTCGTTGCCTCAACGGCCGCCGTCCTCGGCTACGCTCTCTCCGGCTGGGGTCTGGCCGCTCTGGCTGGCGGAACCTTCACCTGGATCGCGGTCATGGGCCAGTGGAAATGGGCCATGGAAACGCTGTCGGTGATCGTTGTCGCAGCGCCCCTTTCGGTGCTGCTGGGAATGGCTCTGGGCATCTTGGCCTGGCGCTACCGGATGGCCGAGCGGATCCTCAATCCGATCCTGAACATCGCGCAATCGCTGCCACATTTCGCCTATATGATTCCGGTCGTCGTCTTCATTGGCGTTGGCCCCAAGGCAGGGGCCATCGTGACGGTGATCTTTTCCGTGCCGCCGATGATCCGCTTGACATTGCTCGGTCTGCGCAGCGTCTCGCCCGAGATCATCGAGAGCGGCAAGATGAGTGGCGCCAGCCGGCTTCAACTGATGACCCGTGTCCGACTGCCCGCCGCGCGCACGCAGCTTCTGATCGGCGTCAACCAGGTGATCATGCAAAGCCTGGCGATGGTCGTTCTGGCCAGTTTCATCGGGATGCCGGGGCTTGGACAAAAGCTGCTTCAACTTCTCCAGGCGCTCAAGATCGGCCTGTCGATCGAGATCGGCATCACCATTGTTCTTCTCGCCGTCCTGCTGGACCGAATGTCCAAGGCCTGGGCTGTGAAACAGCCGGAACATGTCGAGGGCACGTCATGGTACGCCCGCCATCGCATTCTGGCGATCTGGCTTGCGCTGACAGGGCTGGGCTTCGTCGTGGCGTGGTTCTCCCCCTATTTCATCCAGGTCGAGCGCAACCAAGCACTCAGCCTTGCGGCCCCGCTCGATGCGATCGTCGGCTGGCTGATCGATCTTGTCGACCCGGCAGCCGACGCGCTGCGCGCCTTCCTGATCGGATGGGTTCTCATTCCCCTGCGCAGCGCCTTTCTCTGGTTGCCGACCTCGGCCGTCCTGCTGGCCCTGGCGGGGATCGGCTGGTGGCATGGCGGATGGCGCTCGGCGCTTGTCTGCCTCGCCTTCGTGCTGCCCATCGCCCTGTCCGGCTGGTGGGATCGCGCGATGATCACGGTCTATACCGTTGTGTTTTCCGTCCTGCTGGCCTTTCTGATCGGCGTGCCTCTGGGGCTGATCGGGGCCGCGAACGAGGCCCGCGCCCGCCGTTTCCTGCTGGCCTGTGACACCGTGCAGACCTTTCCCAGCTTCATCTACCTGATCCCGGTGATCATGCTCTTCGGTGTGAACGACGTTGCGGTCGTGGCCGCGGTCATTGTCGTCGCCTCCGTGCCGATCGTGCGCTACACGATCGAGGGCCTTCGCGGCGTGCCGCCCGAGATTGTCGAAGCCGCCCAGATGTCCGGGGCCAGCCCCGCGCAGCTTCTCCTCCATGTGAAAGCGCCCTTGGCGGTCCCGGTTCTGCGCGTCGGCGCGAACCAGTCCGTCATGTTCGCGCTGTTCATGGTGATCATCGCGGCGTTCATCGGCACCCAGGATCTCGGCCAGGAAATGCAACGCGCGCTGTCCTCGACCGATGTCGGGAAAGGGCTGGTTCTTGGCCTGGCGGTTGCTTTCATCGGCTTGCTTGCCGATCACCTGCTGAAAAGCCCTGGCGGCAGGTCTTAAGCCTGACAAAGGCCGCCCGCTGCGAAGGCGAGGGGGCGGCCGATCCTTCCAGATGCCAACCTGCCCCGAACCCTCAGGGTCCCTCGCGCGGCGAGGGACCGAAGGGCTCGGACATTCTTCCTTTATGCTGTGAGGCCTTCTGGTTCTGGGAGGTGGTTTGCGCGGCATGCGGCGGTTAGGGTGTTTGCGAGGA